>CBDFHU010000114.1:0-9404 GCA_965247375.1 Arsenicibacter sp. | reverse complement strand
TCATCAAGCCTTAAGTGACGATCGGTTGTAAGTGGGGTCTACCCCAGTCATGCAGAGGGACCCTAGGATACGCCCCTGATACGTTCTCCATGCCGGTGCTCTGGTACCAATCTTTCGCCGCACTCACATAAAAGCTGTTCTATTCACTTCGTTATGCCAAAGTATAATACAAATACTTGAGGCATCGGCGCGATATTGCAACTATAAAAAAGCGATAATATGGCATAAAATCGCATTTAGGGGGGCGAGATTGGAGTGGCTGGTTGCGTTAGTAAAGGGCGGGCTCGGTGCGCTGGTTGGCGGCCTTATTGTCAAGCCATTTCTGAAGAGGAGTCGCGGATATAGCTTGGTCAAGACTCTCTCCAACTGGTGTCCTTGGGCCCGAAACGATGTGTTTCTGACGCAGTGGCATCAGGAGTGGCATGTAAAGAGTTCGCGCTTTCATGCAATCATTACAAGCATTCACAGCTCTATACATTTTCTGACTACTGCGTCGCGGAATTCGATGTAACACTATTATCTGGCCAAACTGTTCGATATCAGGTGCGAGCTTCAATGAAAGATAGCCGCTATATCACCGGGATTTGGAGCGATAATTTGACAAATGGCTATCACGGTGCCTTTGAGCTGTGATTGAACCACACACGGGATAGGGCAGAGGGCATGTGGATAGGTCATTCGCTGGGTGGAATCGTCAAAGGGGGTAAGTGGGTTTGTGGTTCAGTTAATGGAAACGAGAAATCTAACGTTTGATACAGCTCATAGTCACGGATAGGTTGGCAATCTAGGGGCGCAGTGAGGAGGGGGATGCCAGCGGTCGCGCCATCATGGGGCAATAGGGACCATCAACGAGTATTCAAAAAAAGATGTCCGCATCTAATACGATAAAGCTCGCAATGCTGAGCGACCTCCATGTCTATCAGCCCAGTTCGACAAGTGGAGACCCTTCACGGATTTCTACAACTGGCGCCGAGGACAGCCCTACCACACACCCCGATTGTAGGTTTGCGCGACCTGATAAAGAGGCAGGTCCTGAAAGCCGACATATTGGTCTGCTGTGGTGATATGTGCGACAGAAGCCGATCCGGCAGGTGTCAGGCATGCTTGGGAGAGGCTGGAAAGCCTCCGCACGGAATTCGGTGCCGACATGCTGATAGGTACCGCTGGTAATCACGACATAGACTCGCGCCACAAGCACAACGACCATGATGCAAAAGGTCATCTCCAAGACCTGATCCCACTGTTTCCTGTTAAGGGGCAGATAGATGCGGATAAATATTGGGCGCGCCACTACTGCATTCTCGAAATCAATCCGGAATTCAGAATTCTCGTTCTGAACAGCAGCGCCTATCACGGCGCCACCGGCGCCAATGGTGACCCGCCTGAATACCTACATGGTCGGGTGAGCGAGCGGACAATTATGAAGATTATTGCGGACCTGAATGGCAGGTCGAAAAAGTCGGTGAACATGCTGATTTGCCATCACCATCCAGCGCGTAACAATCAGATCAAGGAAGCCGACTACAGTGAAATGGATGGTGGCGATAAACTGATCAATGCGTTTGGCTCACCAGTGTGATGCTGGCCCATGGCTTATAGCTCATGGTCACAAGCATTATCCAAATCTTGTTTATGCCGCCGGAGGGGGCGGCGCCTCCGATAATATTTTTCCCTCGGCAGTTTCAGTGCAAAACTGTACAGCGACTCGCGAGCCGTACCCGAAATCAATTCTATATTCTCGAACTCGAGTTACACTCAATTGGCAGCACCTCATCGGCCTTATGTGGGACTGTGCGTGCCTGGGACTGGTACGATCTTAAGGGTTGGGTGGCAGCGAGTAATGATGCGGAAATCCCTGACCATGCTGGATTCGGATATCGTGGGAATGTTGATTATTTTGCAAGCCAGATTGCAGCTTTCGTTATGGAAAAATCAGCCTATGTTGATCTAGCAGACTTAATCTCCCAGTTTCCTGATTGGAAATATGTTCTGCCAATCGACAAGAAGCGCATATTAAAGGTTCTTCGTGAGAAGCATGCCATCAAGGTGCTTGTCGACTCGGAAAATCTGCTTCCAAACCTTCAGTTGGCCAAATGATTGCGCCCTCCATTTTCGACTCATTTAATGCCCGAAATCTGGAGCCTAGTCAGGTGGCGGCGACCTTCATTGCTCCTCCAGACTTCGGAAAGCTCATATTGCGTCGACACTCATTGATTGTCGGTCCACGCGGTAGTGGCAAAACGACATTGCTGAAGATGTTGCAGGTGCCCGCCTTGATGGCTTGGAATGATGAAAGTTCTGGGAGTGACAAAAAAGATATCGACTTTATTGGTGTCTTTATTCCGGCGGACTCAGCTGGAGTGCCCAACTCGGCGCGCTGTCGTCGCGGCCTCTCGCCAGCTATGTAGCGGATACACTAGGCAATGCGGCATTCACAAATCATGTGCTTATCGCTCTCGTGGAAGCCATGCAACAGGCGGCAATGCCGAGGTTGAAAGACCATCGCCATTTATCTCATTTATATTGCGACTTGCCGCGGGAGAAGGAGGAAGAACTGGTACAGTTGCTGGCAGATGCTTGGAAGCTTAGCATTCAGGTGCGCAGCTTCCTTGGTCTTCGCTTAGCGCTAAGGAGGCGGCTTTCAGATATTGCCGAGGTAGCTCAACAGGAATCCGGCAGGGATTCTACTGCTTCAGTAGAGCGCATCCGTGCCAATCAAGTACTGCATATCCCATTCTTGGAATCTGCTAGCCTGGCCATTGACGCCTTCAACACAATCGTTGGCAAGGAATGGCAGAAGTGGGGCCTTCTATTCGATGAGCTTGAGATTGCGCCAGCTAGTATTCGACGAACGCTTTTGGCGGCGTTGCGTAGTACATACCCGAAATTGCTTTTTAAACTTTCTATCAGCCCATACAGCGAGGGTTTGGAACCGATGCAGGGTGCTGCAGCGCCCATGCCCAGCAACGACTATGACCCTATTTTTCTGTGGTATACCAGAAAAGAGGATGGCCTGCAGTTCTCGACCGAACTTGCAAATGCCATGCTACGCGCATACGGGTGCAAAGATACTAAGCTTAGCGACATATTTGCTCCCTCAGCTTTAGAGGCGCCAGAGGGCGCGCGCAGCGCGCCTGCCTATAAGGTCAATTCGCCCCTTTGGCGAGCTTTTAAAGAGTTGGCTGATAGTGACTCATCATTCGCTGATTTCCTTAAGTCCAGGAAAGTTGACATCAATGCCATTGATAAGATGAAAGAAAAGACCGCGCAGAGAATGTCCGAAAGGTCACCCCTCTGGTTGTTATCAGAGTCGCGCTACGCAGCAGATTCATTAGTGGGCTCCGGAGTCGAAAAAATCCAAGGCTCTATCTCGGATATCGGTCGCTGTTTGCGGTAGTCGAGGGAAATCCGCGCTGGTTCATCGGCGTTGTCGCGCCGCTTCTTAAGGAATATGCCAGGGACAAAGTGCAGATTTCGGCGGTTGCTCAGACGAAGGCAATTGCCATAGCCTCTCATCGCTTCCGCGCATTGCTTAAAACGGTCCCATACGTCAATGAGTCGCGTTCTAAACCTGGCCAGCGCGGCCTCCTTACTCTCCTGGATCGTATAGGAGAATATTTTTCGATGGGCTTGTACGTGCTGACTTCCAAGCTGAGCCGCCGCTATCTTTCGTCGTGGATTCAAACACATCGCGAAACCTTGAGGTGGCACTAGGCAAGGCCCTAAACGCTGGAGCCATAGTTGTTGGTGATGACAGTTTGGACGAACCGCTGTTTAATTCGCTCAAAAGCAAGAGGTTCCGGCTCTCCTATATGCTTGCGACGTACTATAGGTTGCCCTTAAACCTCGGGCGAGAGATAAGCCTGCATTCCATTCTGCGAGATGAAGCCCCCGTCGACCTCTTCGGTTTTGTTGATGGAGTGGATCGATGATTACGCCAATTCGCAACCACAAGAGCCAAGAGTTTGACCTGTTTATTGCGGCGCTAGGCTACGAGAAGCGCGCAATTACCGTTTCCCAAACTGTCTTTCCGAAAATAAAGAAGGGCGTCGCAATTCAATTCATTGAACGAAATGTTCTGAACTTCCAACGGAACCAGAGTTGGTATGAGCAGGCGAAGTTCGAGATTGTGAGTAAGGCCGGCGTGGGATTCACGGCCCGAATTTCGGAAATAATCCAAACGATGGATGCGCAGGGCAACCAACTGGAAATAGGTATCGACATATCATCAATGTCACGTCCAATGATCGCAACGCTAGTACACCTCTTAAATGGCGAAGGTGCTAAAGCTAACGTAACCTTCTTCTATAGTCCGGCAAAGTTTGTCGCCCCTAGTCAGGAACACAGCCCCATTACAATCTCGGAGCCTGTAACGCCGGACTTTGCGGGATGGTACTCCGATATTTCGAAGCCAGCCTTGGCAATCGTAGGTCTTGGTTATGAATACGATTACTCCTACGGCATACTTGAATACTTGGAGCCGTATGACGCATGGGCATTCTTCCCAACTGGAGAGGATCCGCAATATGACCATAAGGTTTGGTCTATTAATCGTGATATGATTAATCTCATCGGCAAGGAGCGGATATACACATATCGCGTCGATGACCCATATGACTGTTTCCTTCGGCTTGAGTCGTTTCTGAGCCATGCCAGTGCAGTTGGTCGTCCCATACTTATTCCGTTTGGCCCAAAGATTTTCGCGCTTATTTCAATGGTAGTGGCTGTTGGCTACTTGCCGAATATTTCGGTTTGGCGGGTAAGTGGCGACCAATCGGGAGAACCTGTCGATCGCGTGCCGAACGGAAAGATTGTTGAATTTAGCGTGGCCTTTACGCCAAATCTTAAAGAAGAGGGGCAAAGTACTGCGGGCACATAATTGCTCCTCCGGTGCCGCCACACACTCTCGCGCGCCAGTGAAAAGCGATGAGTTATTAGCTGATCGTATCCTAGCTCTCGCCTAGCCCGAGAAAGCATATCTTCTGCTTGCGCCCTTAGGGGATCAGGGTGCTATGGCTTTTCCAGCCGCTTTGATCTTCAAAAACAGCTGACGAGCAATCCTCTGCCGTTGCATGGGCGTCAGCCGATGTGATTGTCCTTTAACCGCCAAAATAGTGGCGTCTTCAAGCGTGGCGGTGATCTTGGCGAAGGCTTTCGGGCTTAGGCGCTCAGATGCTGGGAATAATGGTTTCATCGTGACGCCGGCTTTCCTAACCTGGCATGCCACAGCTACTTCCTGATCGAGCCGAAGAGGCTGGTGCCTGTAGCAAGAGACCAGGCTAACCAGGGCCCGTCTGGCCCGAGCCTAATAAAGCGCATAGTTGATGGATTTAAGTGCATATCAGCTTGACCTCCTGAGCCCACTGATTGCTCGAAAGAGAGGGGAAGTCCAGCAAATTCAATGCCGCGCTACGTAAGCCAATATTATGCCGGAGCCCGCAGTATATGGTGTCAGCCTGGATCGAAGTTAAAGTCGTTCCCCCCATTTTTCAGGCGTGTCACCAAACGCCAGGAGAGGGGGCGGTGATACATCTTGCTGAAAGCGCTGGTTGAACTCCGATCTGGTCATCGACAATCGAACCCGCTCAAGCGCGGCGCTGCTATGAATCTCGGGTGCCAATACTTCATCTATACGGCGAATATGGTGTGTTCCATTTAGTAGCGGCCAACGACTCCGCTCAGTGGCAATAGCAGGAAACTCGAGCGCTGTGGCATTTCGCCGCAAGCGCAAATGGGCATGCAAATCCCTTGTGCCGGCGCGAGTCATAACGGCCAGCACGAAAGGATCCGCGGGATCGCGCACTCGAAGCATAAGGGCCTGGTCGAAGAGTGCGTTGACGCGCTCAAATTCGATAGGGTTGGCCGCTGTGCCGCCGTAGGGGTCATCTATAACGATAAGGTCAAACAGCGAATTCGGTGCATCGTCACGTGTGGTTATACAGGTGAACGAGGGCATCCGTGAGGTGGCCCCACCCCGGCTTTTTCTCTCAGCAAAACGAGTGCCTCCAAACGCGTGCTGATACCAGGGTGAGGTGGTGGTCGTGGTGAATAATGCTTGTATCCGCCTTGCGGCGGCTCGATCAGCGGCGCACACAAGGACACGGAAGCCAGGGAGGCGCCCTATCAGCAACGCTGGTAGGGCCACTGAACATAGCGTGCTTTTGAGCGACAGAGGTGGCAGCGCAACAGTAATGAGCCTGTGCCCTGCCTTGCCATTCAGGCAGTGGTGTATGATTGTTTCCACATACCAGGGCGTGAGGGGGGTGAATTGCGGATGTAGCGTGCGCAGGACAGCCTCAAAGAAGATCGCGGGGTCTCTCCGAAGAGCAGCCCCAACTTCAACCCTCTTCATGAGGATGGTTTTCTGGCGTTTCGCTCAAGGAAACGTTCCAGTATCCAGCGATCTTCTTCTGCTGACGGAATTGCTTCTGCATCCGCGAGATCGAGGAGAAGCGGCATAATAATCTTTTGGGCGGATGGTTTCCCATGCAATGAATCCGAAAATATCTTTTCAAATTGTGCTTCGAGCATAGAAACTTTGACGGGTTTTCCATTAATTGTAATGATTACTGGCTTTCTGAGCAGTTTGGCCAACAGGGTTTTGGCGTTGACGCTCCCTTTTGGCCGGCCACGTGGATTACCGGATTGGCCGGGCTGGAATTGCGTATTGCGCGGCGGCTTCTTGTAGCCAACTTCAGAGCCTGACTTGGCCTTTTTTGTATTCGACGGCATGGCTAATCCAGCTCCGAAGACGAGGTGGAGGTTGCTTCCTTTAGGCGTTCGGCGGCGACTTGATTAAAGCTTTTGCCGCTAGAGGCTAGGCGTGCCTCTATGCCGGTGATTGCCTGTTGGCGCCTAATGATCACATCGACATAGAGTGGATCTAGCTCCATTAGGCGGGCCATCCGGCCAGTTTTGTGGCAGGCGAGTAAAGTTGTGCCGCTACCGGCGAAGGGGTCGAGGATCAGGCCCTTACGCTTTGAGCAATCACGAATCGCGTCTGCCACCAGTCCTATTGGCTTCACGGTAGGATGAAGCTTTAGCTCTTCACGCCGGCCATGGGCGAGGCTATTAACCCCTTCATACTCCCAAACATTGGTGCGGTAGCGGCCATTCTCGCCCAGCCCAAAGTTATTGATTGGCTTGCCGTTGCCGCTTATGTAAACGAACACCAATTCATGGCGGGGAGCGATAGAATGTGCCCATGCCGCCATTAGTCTTCGCCCAGATGCAAAGATTCTTCAATTCGGTGTATGCCTTGTTGCCAGCGGCAGTGATTTCCTGGATATGGCGCCAATCCATGCAAATGAAGTGAACCGCACCATCAATGCTATGCTGAGCCATTGCTCGGAACGCCTGCTCGAGGAATTGTGCAAACTCGGCTTGGCTCATTTCTCCCGAGGCCATCATGAACTCTCGGTGTTTGATTTGCCCGGAGCCACAAACATTTCCGGCAATCTCAACATTATAGGGAGGGTCGGTGAAGATCATCTCGGCCTTCTCACCTTGCAGCAGGGTTTGGTAATCGGCTAAGTCGAGCGCGTTACCACATAACAAGCGGTGTGGGCCGATTTGCCACAGATCGCCATGACGGCTAACTGCAGGGCCCGGCTGAGGTTCAGTATTTTCTTCTTCCCTCGCGGTCGAATGGCCCGCGCTGCCAGGCGATATTTCGAGGATCCTGTCGATTTCGACTGTGAGAAAGCCGGTTAGCTCGACCTCGTAGTTTATTTCAACAAGGCCGGCGAGCTCTTCCCTTAAAAGCTCTTGGTCCCAACCGGCCAGTGCAGCCAGTTGATTCTCAGCAATGATATATGCTTTCTTATCTTCAGCATTTAGATGATCAACGCGGATGGTCTTGACGATTCCTTCCCCCAACTGTTTGGCAGCAGCGATTCGCGCATGGCCAGCCAGAACGGTGTCATCCTCATCGATTATCACCGGGTTGATGAAATCGAATTTCTTCATAGCAGCGGCTAGCTGAGCAATTTGCCGCTTGGAGTGGCGCCGAGGGTTCTTGGGGTTGAGCTTCAGCGCTTCGATCGGCGTCCAGTAGACAAAGCCGGCGGTTTCCCACCCAGGCTGAGTTATGGGTGCGGGGTGCTTCGTCGGCTGAGTGGCTTTGGTGTGTCTGTGACGTTGGTGTGTTTTGCATGGAGGCAGTGTTACGAACCTGCCCTCAAAGGTCACGGACAAGAATGCACCCAATCTAGTTTTTTTCGGACTTTTCGTTTTTTGCATAGAGGCGCACGACGCCATCAAATAATATCAATTCATCGTACATTGCTTGTTGAAATGCTAAATCGGTCGGACTTGTGTCGTGCGGCGCTGATAATGTGTAATCCATTGAGTCGGTTGCGCCGTGTGGGGTTTTCTATAAATGGAAACAGAACGCCGAGTACTTTTCCCACAAATTCGCTGGCGTCAGACGCTTTGTGGCGTTCGTTCACATTGTGGTTGTGGGTAACCTTTTTCCCTGACAATTCCTCATAGGCTTTGCATAAGCCAAAGCCTAATTGTTGGACGGATGGATTTTCTTTTCTTCCTGGAGTGTTACGCTCTGTGGCTAGCTTCGTAGCTCCCGCCAGAATAAGTGCGGAGAATTTCTCCATAATAGTCTTTCGTGTTGGAGAGTCAGCATCGCCAGGATCAGTGAATAATTTTAGTAGTTCCTTGTTTGCACCACGGTGCTTTTGACAATAGTCCAGAATGCTGGCTTCAGTTCCGGGATCTAGAGGTTGGGGCGGCCCCCCATTTGCCACAGCATGAGAGAATCGTTCTGCTGCGATTCGACGTAGGACGGGCCGCTCCTCGTTACTCCTCCACAGAGAATCCGCAATGTATATGTCGACAGATTCCATGATTCTGGAAACGGCATTCTCAACCAACGCACCATCTTTGGCGTAGCTTTCACATAATCGGAGAAGCTCAGCGGGGGCGGTAAGAGAGTCCGGTCGTGTTAGAGAGGAATCCTCATCGCGTCTGTATAGGCCCCAGGCGGTGCAGAGCTGCTTTGCGCTGGGTGCGGTATTGTACAAAGAAGATTGCTTGGGTTTTCTTGGCATCTGCTCAGCATGCCATATCTCTTGTCCGTTGCAAGAACATGAGGGGATTCCCAGATGTTCTTGACAAAAGGCTAGAGCTGGCAGGGCGAATCGATTCGCTTGGCCAAAATGGGCTTATTTTCGGAGGTTGGTTTCGTCCAACAGTCGGGCTGCTGGGATTCCCAGGCTCGCGGCAATTTTATGCAGGATGAGCACAGTCGGATTGCGGATACCCCGCTCTACCCCGCTGATATAGGTGCGGTGCAAACCGCATTCGAAGGCTAGGTCTTCCTGAGACCAGCCTTGTTCCTTGCGGAAATACTGCACATTGAGGCCAACACGGCGACGGATGTCCATGTG
>CBDFHU010000113.1:0-180848 GCA_965247375.1 Arsenicibacter sp. | reverse complement strand
AGCTCATTCAGCGCTTTGGCCACATCATAGCCTTCGCGTTTCATAACCAGCGTGCCGTAGCCTCCGCCCGGGCAAACGACCACGGCCGCGCCGGTGGCTTTGTCTCGCGGCGGCAGGAAAATAGTCAGCGTAGGGCGGGATACTTTGGAAGCACCCTGACCGGCATTTACGACCTCTTCGTCGGGAGCGTCGGTATTATTCGGTATGCTGCCGGCGTATAGCGGAATCGCCTCCTGGGCGTGGCTTGTAAATGAAAAAAGCATACCGGCAACGAGCATACCGGCAGTCAGAGCGTGTTTGAGGGAGATCATGAGTAGTAAGTAAGCGACAAGAGAGCCTTACCTTTATAAGACAGAGAACTCGTATTTTTAACGCGGGATGCATGCATTAATCAACCAAATGAAACACATTTTCTTTTTTACGTTTGCGCTGACGCTGTTCAGCCATATACTGCCGGCTCAGTCCGACACGGCATCGGTAGTGGTGCCGGTTGGCGGTAATTCGTGGATGACTCCTTCCGGCACGGAAAAAATCCGGAATACCGGCCTGACTGACTGGCTACACCCGAATACCTGGTTGCAAACCTATATATGGGTAGCCAATCCCGGTAAGCTGAAAGTAGCAGTAGGTGGCTCGGTGCCTGAAGGAACCAGTACGCTGCGGGTCTCGGTGCTGGGACAGGGAAAGCAACTGACCATGACGGCGGGTAAAACCGGGGAGGTTTCTGCCGGTGAATGGGACATTCCGACGGCGGGCTATGTGCTCATGGAAATGGAAGGGCTCACGAAAACCGGCCGGGTCTTTGCCGATGTCAGCCATCTGCGGTTGAGCGGTCCGGCGTCGAAAGGGGCTCAATTCGTCCGGAACAACGAAGGCAACTATTTTTACTGGGGCCGTCGCGGCCCGTCGGTACATCTGAACTACCCGATCCCTGCCGGTAAGCCGGTCGAGTGGTTTTACAACGAACTGACTGTGCCGGAAGGGCAGGATGTGATCGGCTCGTATTTTATGGCAAACGGTTTTGCCGAAGGCTACTTCGGCATCCAGGTCAACTCCCCGACTGAGCGCCGGATTCTGTTTTCGGTGTGGAGCCCGTTTAAAACCGATGATCCGAAAAGCATTCCTGATGACCAGAAAATCGTGATGCTCAAAAAAGGCGAAGGCGTATACACCGGCGAATTCGGTAACGAAGGGGCAGGCGGGCAAAGTTTTCTGCGCTACAACTGGAAGGCAGGCAACACCTACCGGTTTCTGCTGCGTGGCCAGCCGGTTGAGAACAACAGCACCATCTATACCGCTTATTTTTACGCGCCGGAACAAGGGAAGTGGCAGGTGATTGCCAGCTTTAAACGCCCCGCTACATCGACCCACCTGATGCGGCTGCATTCGTTTCTGGAAAACTTTATTCCCGAAACCGGCAACCACAGCCGCATGGCCCGCTACGGCAACCAGTGGGTGCGGGACACAGATGGCGTGTGGCACGAACTGACGCAGGCCCGCTTCACCGGCGATGCTACTGCGCAGAAAGGCTATCGGCTCGACTATGCCGGTGGCTTAACTAGCGGAGCCTTTTTTCTGAAAAACTGCGGATTCTTCAACGAAAACGTACCGCTGAAAACGGAATTTACCCGCCCCGCCACCGGAAAAGCACCGGTTATTGAGCTGGAAAAACTGCCTTGACAGAACGGATTGTCATAAACACACGTGCCCCGGTCAGCTGACCGGGGCACGTTCATGTAGTAAAGGCAGGGACCCGGAATGGGCGTTTAACTGCGGCCGTATCCACGGGGGCCGTATCCACCTTTCTGGTCATACCGGTTGGCGTTGCTCTGAAACGCAAGCAGTTTTTGCTGCTGTACGGGTGTTAATACGCCGAAAATCTCCTGTTGTTTTTTCTGCTCCAGTTCACGAAGATTTCTTTCTGACATAAACCGGCCTTTGTTTACGACCATTTTATCGTAGCGGTTCTCAATTTTATTGATCGCTTTTTCCTGCTGGAATGACAGGTTGACCACGCGGTCTAACTGGTCCAGTTTGTAAAGATCGAGTTTGTTGTCGATCTGCCGGGTTATGTTGACTTTACCTTGCTGAGCCGGCTGGTTATAGCCGCGCTGGGCAAATGCGTTACCGATAGCAAGTGTACTGACAAGGGCGAGGGTTAACATGGTCGTTTTCATGATTTCTGTTCGTTTTTTGTTGTTTCTGAAGGTTAGAGGCGTTTCTGCCTGCCGCGTTTAATGGTGTGTAGCCTGTAGTCGACCACAGCGTCGTATTTATCGATGAAGCCGGTTCCTTTACCGACTGAATGTACATCTCATCCGCCGTTTCTGACAGTTCATACCGCTTTTTTTACAGTTCGTGTTTTCCCTCGCGATGCCAAGGCCCCAAAATTGCTCTTTGTGATAGTACCTGACGAACAGGTGCCTGTGGTAAACAACAACCATTCACGATGCAGACTATCTTATCGAAGGCAATAGCGGCACTGTCTGTCGCCGCTGTATTGACGCTGGCCGCCTGCCAGCCGGATCAGAAAACAATCTCACCAGACCCGGGCGGAGGGAAAGTGCCACCCAAGGACACCGTAAAGCCGAACCCGAACAACGGCGGTGAGGTAAGTGTCTACAAACGGGTTAAAATTGCCTGGTCAAAGTCGGATTATGTGGAATACACGATGGACGGAAGTGATAAGCCTCTGCGTTACTGGTCGCAGTATATCTATGTGCAGGGCACTGATAAGCTGCAGCTGCGTTTTTACGACTTTGTTTACAACGAAAAACAGGAAGTGAAGCGGATGATTCTGGACAACGGGGCGTACGTGACCTATACCTACTACGGGGGTCAGATCAGCCATACCGAGGAATTTGCCGCCAACGGCCAGTTACTGGCCACCCGCGATTATGCGTACAGCGCTGATGGTAAACAGCTGACCGGCATTCAGCAGTACCAGTTTCAGGGAACGGCTAAAACCGGTATGCGTTACGAATTTGACTATGAAGCCGGTAACCTGACGGAGATGCGGCAGTTGCAGGAGCGTTCGGATAAAGCAGGAGAGTATAGCTTGGGCCTGGTTACCCGGTATGCACGGTATGATCAGAAAAAGCATGTTCAGAACCTGAGCACGGTTTATCCGTACCTGCCGGGTGTAGTCTTCCGGTTGAATAATCCGGGCCTTGTTACGTTCTATGACGCAAACGGGCAGGAAATTACGGCCAGCCGGAAGCAGTATACATATACATACAACGCGCAAGGGTATGTCCTGACGCACACAGAATCCGGAGCAGGCGGGACCCTGAACGCTGATTATACCTACACAACCTCCTAGCCGTTCCGGGGCGTCCGGTCAGGCCTGAACCATCAGCGACCGGACGCCGATTGTTTCGTAATCTTTGGTAGCCAGCTCAGGAGCCATTTTCTGCAACTCGTTCGGACGGGGTAATAACTGCGAGATGGTATTGGCTGTCACCGCGTTCTGTTTGATAGACAGGTATAACTCATTCAGTAACGCATCGGCGCAAAGGCCCAGGATCGGATAAATGCTGGCAAAAGGCAATTTGGTGTACTGAGCCGTGATCCGGACAACAGCGCTTTTTTTACCGGGCACCACATTATTAAACCATCTGTCCCCCCGGTCGGCAATGGCCATCAGATCATTGGCCGGAAGACTGGTCTCCAGTTCTATGGCACGTTTGAGGGTAGTACTGTAAAACAGGTTACGGCCAATGTCCGTAGATAACTGTTTCAGCAAACAGGCAGTTACCAGATTGGTCAATAAATGATGGGCTTGCCGGACACTTGAAACAGGAGCCTTGGTTAATTCACTGATGCGTTGCAGATACACGTCAGAGGTGAAAAGCTTCTTCGATTGAGTCATGAACGTTTCCATAGTCTTGTAGCTGTATTGAACATACATACGTATTTGTTGGCATTTAGATTTTCGCAGTTCAAGTTTTTTTGACGATTTATGATAAAATGCGTCACTGTTGATTTAAACGAAAAAAGACGAAGCATGCCAGCTGCTTCGTCTTTTATACTGCAAAAAATGTGCCCTTATTTGTTCAGAACGCGCACAACTACCCGTGATGGCTGCTGCTTCGAGATGTATACTTTATGGGTAGCCTTCTGAAAATCAGCCTCGGTTGCCTCATAAATGTTAACAAATTTTTGCGGATTGCGATCCACCAGCGGGAACCATGAGCTCTGAACCTGAACCATGATTTTGTGTCCTTTCTTAAAGGTATGCGCCGCATCCTGCATGTCAAACTTCACTTCTGTTACCTTATTCGGGACCATTGGCTCAGGTTTTGAAAAACTTTTCCGGAACTTAGCCCGCATCACCTCTCCACGGATCAGCAACTGAAAACCGCCCATTTTGGTAGCCGGAATCGGACTGTCGTTCGGGGCATTGTCGGGGTAAACGTCGATGAGTTTGACCACAAAATCAGCATCGGTACCGGTGGTCGATACAAACAAGTCGGCCATGACGTTACCGGAAATCGTTACATCATCGGTCAACACGTCGGATTCATACACCAGCACGTCGGGGCGGACAGCCGCGAAACGCTGGTCTTCGTACATAAAATCGCTGCCCCGGATAATCCGGATTTCGTTGGTAAACGGTACCGGCTTTTTCGGGTCGCTGATGTACTCATCGGGAGCACTGGCAGCGGCCGGGGGCGTAAATGATAGTTTGCCGTTCGGATGGAAATACAGGCTTTTTTCTTCCGTGTTTTTCGGCGGCCACTGATCGTATTTTCGCCACTCGTTTGAGCCGGTTTCGAAAATATACGCTTTCGGCAGTTTCGGGTCGGGCGTGCCTTTCAGGTAATGGTTAAACAACGGAAACTCGATGCTTTCGCGGTAAAACTGGCTTGTTTTGGAGCCAAACTTAATATTACCCAGCGCTTCGCCGGTCGAGCGGGCCCAGCCGCCGTGAATCCACGGACCCATCACCAGCAGGTTCGGCGAGGCGGGATTGTTACGTTCTACCCCGGCGTAGGTTTTCAGCGGGCCGTACAGGTCTTCCTGATCAAACCAACCGCCCACGGTCAGCAAGGCCGGTTTGATATTTTTCAGATGCGGAACCGGCGTACGGGCTTGCCAGAAGTCGTCGTACGTCCCGTGGTTCATCATCTCGTTCCAGATAATGTTCTGCCCTTTGAAATACTTCTCATTCGCATTTTTAATCGGCCCGAGGTCCATGTAAAATTTGTAGGAATCGGGCGTAACATACGCTGAGAACGCCGGTGCACCTTTAGGCGTTGGTTCCGGACGCGGCTGACCATACGACGACAGGAAGGCAAACGTACCCATCAGGAAAAACGCGCCGTTGTGGTGCCGGTCGTCGCCCATAAACCAATCGGTAACCGGTGCTTGCGGCGAGGCGATTTTCAGCGCCGGATGGGCCTCAATGGCCGTCATGGTCGTATAAAATCCCGGCGCCGAAATCCCCCATGTCCCAACCTTGCCATTGTTGCTCCGGATGTTTTTGAGCAGCCAGTCAATGGTATCGTACGTGTCCGAGCTTTCGTCGATGTCGGTTGGCTTTTGCTTGTTCGGGTTATGCGGCCGCACGCCTACGAAGGTGCCTTCTGACATGTATCGGCCGCGAACGTCTTGATAAACAAAGATATAGCCATCTTTGGCGAACAGCATCGACGGCCCCAGTGAGGTCTTGTAGGCTTCTCCGTAAGGCGCCACACTGTAGGGTGTCCGGTCGAACATAATCGGATACGTCTTCGAACTGTCTTTCGGCAGATAGATCGACGTAAACAGTTTCACCCCGTCGCGCATCGGGACCATCCGTTCGATTTTGGTGTAATGCTGCCGGACATAGATGGAATCTTCCTTATTGACCAGTGAGCCCGGCCGTTGCTGTGCGACCGCAGAGAGGCTGACGGCTGTCAGTAACAGCCCCGGCACAAGTCCGGAAAGCGCTTTCCGGAGATTACGTTTTGTGCTGATGAAATTCATGTAAACGTTTGGGTTATTTGTCTCCTGCCTTGCCTGACGTGGCTTTCGCCGGAGCTGATGCACCTTTGGCGGCCCGCGCCTTAATGTGGGCATCCATAATTTTTAATAAATACGCATTTGAATACGGCCGCCAGCTGTGACCCCCGCGTTCGCCGTAGGTAAATGACCCCTCAAATGCCGGATTTTTCGTTTTTGTCAGGAAGTCTTCCATGTGATACACGCCCACATTGAGGTAGAAGTCATCCATCCGTCCGCAAATTACGTTTAATTTTCCAACCAGTTTCGGTCCGACAGCAGCCCAGTTCTTTTCCAGATAATAACGCATATCAAAATGCTCTTTCCAGTACTGTGCTACCGACGGGTCCATGACGCCGGTTTTCTTGTCGAACAGCGGTTTGAAATAGCCGTCTGACCCCACCGGCCCGAATACCGAACTCCAGATATCGAGCTGCCCGCCCGAACGCCCTTTGGTACCGTTGACCAGTTCCATCGTATTGCGTTGCTGCGAAGTCAGCCGGACTTCGCCCGTGGGCGGAATCCGGGTATTCGGGGTTGGTACGCGGTACCATTCGTGTTCTTTATAAAACGCGTTTTTGTCGGCGTAAATGTTGATGCCCTCCACGTTGCGGAAATCGAGCGGATCGGGGGCAAATGACCAGGTACCGCCGTAGAAATCAGGATACAACACCTGGAGCGCAAACGACTCCCAGCCACCGGTCGAGCCGCCGGTCAGCACACGGGCATATCCTTCGCGGATGCAGCGGAACTGCTTTTCGATCTCAGGAATCAGCTCCTCGTGAATGGCGTCGCCGAAAGGCCCGTTATTGGCCGAGTTGACCGCATATGAATCGTCGAAATAAGGCGTCGGATGTTGCAGTGTAATAGCGATAAAGCGGGGTAAGGTGTCGGACACCCAGGCCTGATAGAAGTCATTTTTAGGGTCCTCGGCAAAGCGGAAAGGCGGTGCCAGCGAAAAATGCCCCTGCTGATACACCGTCGGATAATACCGGCCTGGCTCTGATTCATAGCCTTTGGGCAGCAGAATCGTTGCGCCGATGTAGATCGGGTGGCCCCAGAATTTCGTCAGTTTCGGGCTCTGTATCTTAATGTGTTTTACCCATTTGGTATCGGCCGGAACCTGAATCGGCGGAATCACCGACGAAACCTGTAGTTTCACCGTCCCGCTTTTGGCCGGATCAATGGTAATTTTCTGGACCGCGCTGTAGATATTACCCGGTGACCGGCGCCAGTCCTGACCTTCCCACTGATCCATGTGCATCCAGACCGTATGGCCATCGGCCCGTTTAAACTCCGTGTACTTATTCAGCACTGCCTGAATAAAATACTCGCCTTTCGGAATATCAGCCAGGGCATTAACCGGATACCCGAGCGTTGATCCGTCGATCACGACGGGTTTGCCGGGAGCTAACTTCTCAAAATCAACACCGAAGAACTGGGTGCCGTAACGGCCCACCTGCAACCGTGGTTCGAGGCTGTCTTTCCGGGCAATGATCAGAAACATACGGCCGGTGAGCGGCGTCGCCGATACGGAGGCCGGAAAGCTGATCTCGAACCGGAGCGGTGACTGTGCCCATGCCTGCTGACCAAACAGCGTGAGTATAAGCAGCCACCGGAATAAGGATTTGTTTAGATACATGTGTTTTAGGATAAAAGGCCAGGAAAACGATTATTGCGGGTTTTTGGCATCCCACTGGATTTCGGCAAACGGCCGGATCAACTGATCATAGACCTTATGGTTTGGCTGGTCGTTTGGCAGCTGAGCCAGACGGCCATACCGGCGCATATCGAACCAGCGGTGCCCTTCGGTATAGAGCGAGTACCGGCGCTGGGTCAGCAGTTCGTCAATGAGGCCGTCTTTACTGTTGATAATAGCCGGTTTGGCCGTTTCCAGCGCCGGTAAACCGGCTGACGTACGGATGCGGTTCAGGGCCGATACGGCATCAGCCAGTTTACCGGTCTGGATCATGGCTTCGGCATACATCAGCACCAGCTCCTCGTTCCGGATAATCGAGATCGGGGCGGTACTGGTCGTATAAAGATACACATCGTAATTGCCGATGATGCCGCTCAAGGCTCTGGATGAGGTCCGCTTGACCACTTTCTTCACCCGGCTGTCGTTGGCTTCGGCCTGCGTGATGAACAGATCCTGCGCTACCCGTGGCGAGGCCGTGGTATTGAGCTGCTGGAACAGGGGGTTGGTCGCATCGCCGGATGTAGTTGAGTAGGTGAAATTAGGCCCGGTCGTCAGGGAGCCGGTCAGGCTCAGAAACGAGTCGTTGAGAAGCGTAGTCATCGCTGCCCAGTCCTGCTGATACATGGCTGTGCGGGCGGCCAGGGCCCGGTTAAATTTGCGGAATGTATCCGGCGTGTTGAAACCGGCGTAACCGCTGGTCATGGTGAAGGCGAAAGCGGCGCCGCCGGCTGTCAGCTGCGTGGCGCCTTCATCGAGTAAGCGCCGGATTTCGGCCAGTCCTTCTTCATATGAGACAAACGGCCCCGGCTTCAGCATGTCGCCTGGACTGTATAAGTCGCTGAATTTGATGCGGATTCCGTTTTTATACTGCATGTTCAGCATGTTCAGCATGACGTAGGCTTTTACGGTAGCCGTATAGCCGCGGATGCCCTGCTTTTCTGCCTCGGTGAGGGCACCGGGAGCGGCATTTTCGGCCGAAATTCTGAATATTTCGGCCCGGCGGCGGGTCTGTGCATAATCAGCATAATAGCCGTTGAAGAGGGTCGTGGCACTGAATCCGCCGTTGGTCGAACCCAGCAGTTCCGTCGTCCAGGTGAGCTCGGTTGAGGCGAGGTTATAGGCTTCGCGCCCTATGGAGCCCGTCACCAGAATGAAGTTGGAAAGGCCGTTCCGCATCACCGACTGTACGCCGATACCCAACTGGTTGATCTGAATCCGTGACGCATTGGTGATGAACGATTCAATGGCCGGGTTGTTGGGGTCGATGGAGTCTTCGACCTCAAAAAAGCTGCATGAAGGCGTCGTAAACGCCAGACCGGCCAGTACTACAAGGTGTTTTATAGAAAATTTCATGAGTGTTTTCGGAGTAGTTAGGGTTAAAAATCAACCGCCAGGTGGAAGAAAATACGCTTGCTGTTCGGGAAGGCGGCATTGTCGACACTGGCACCAACCGACTGGTTGCCGAAATTGGAGACTTCGGGGTCATAGCCTTTGTATTTGGTGAAGGTCAGCAGGTTCTGGGCCGACGTACCGATCCGCAGGTTCGAAACCACATTGCCGAAAGCCGATGTCATCAGCGATTTCGGGAAGGTGTAATACAGCGATACTTCGCGCAGACGCACATAGCTCGCATTCTGGATGAACTCGCGGGCCGTTACGTTCGGGTTTGTCGGAAGCCGGGCCCGGCCGTTGGGCAGACCAACGTTTTCGTACAGGTTATCCACTTTGCTCCAGTCAACCGTTGTACCGCCCGTATCTTTCTGCTTAATCGTCAGGTTGGAGTTATAGTTGCCCTGGCTCGTGTGCAGCAGGAACGAGAAATCAAAGTTCTGGAAAAGCTTGAACTGGTTCGAAAACGACATCTGAAATTTCGGTTGCGCATCTTCGTAGCGGGTAGCCTGTGCCACACCCGACGCATCCAGCACGTTTGGCGATCCGAACCAGCGCGTTGGCGACTCGCCTAACCGGAGCTGGTTACGCCCGTAGATGCTGAAGCCGGAACCGACGGTTGTGTTCGGAATGTCGAGACGGGTAATCTTGCTGCGGTTGAACCAGTACTGTAGCTGGGTTGTCCAGGAAAAATTCGATGTCTGCACCGGTGTGGTACCCAATGCGAGCTCAACACCACGGTTTTGCAGATCACCCACCGGATAGGCATTGAACTGGGTTACGCCCGTTCCTGAGGACAGCGTATACGGATTGAGCAGGTTAAAGACTTTCTTGTCGTAGTAGGTTGCTTCCAGAGTCACCTTGTTGTTCAGGAAACCGAAATCGGCACCCCACTCGATCTCCTGGGCGGTTTCCGGTTCAATGGTCGGGTTACCGATGGAGGCCGGCGAAACCGCACCCAGCTGTCCGTCAATGATGGTGGTCGACATCGACGTAAACAGGTTACCGTAGGCCGGCACGCCACCCGTACGGCCGAAAGCACCGCGCAGTTTAAACTGGCTGATGGGTTCATAGGCCCAGAAACCGAATTTGGTCAGGTTTACGGCTACCGATGCCCGTGGGAATCCGTACCATTTTTTATTGTCACCGTTGAGGCTCGATTTGTCGAAGCGGATGCCCAGCGTACCGATCACCTTGTCTTCGTAGTTCATTTCCTGCTGGGCGACCAGACCTACATCCTGCCAGCGCTGAAACGCCTCGCTGAACGACCGTACGCTACCGTTATTCGGGTTAATCTGCTTCGGTAGCATACCCTCGCCCTGAATCCAGCTCAGGTCGTTGTCGGTTGTCAGCCGTACCGTACCGACCTGTGAGGTCATGTCAATTTTGCCGGCCAGTTTCCAGTTATAAATCAGGAATGCCTGCAGGTTGGTATTGAAACTGCGCGATTTAGAGAAGCGGGATGCGCCCGGTGTGGCCCGTGTCCGCTGTGACTGTAAATCTTCCGGAAAGTAAACCTTTGCTTCGGTGTTTACGTAGTCAAGCCCGCCCGAAACGGCCAGTTTCAGGGTACTGTTCGGCTTTTGCAGGAAGTAAATGTTGCTTGTAAACGACTGGATAAAGCGGTTTGTCTGTTCGTCGTTAATGGTCCGGTCCACGATGGCCAGCGGGTTATCGCCGGTGTAACGGGAGTCGGGATAAATTCCGTTTACGGGAAACAGCTGCGCATAGTTCGGGATGTAGGCCAGTACATATCCCACCGAAACGCCCCGGTTATCGTTGCCGCTGAAACTACGCTGGGCACCGGTCCGCATGTAGTTTGAGCCGAACGAGAAATCAATCCATTTCGCCAGTTTATGGTCAATGCTCAGTCGGAGCGATTTCCGCTGATAGCCGGTCCGTTTCTGAATACCGGTCTCGTCGTTAACCCCCGCTGCCACGTAGAATTTGGTTTTGTCGTTACCGCCCGAAACGCTCAGACGCGTATTGCTGATATGGCCGGTATTGCCGTATATGTATTTCTCATAATCATAGATTTTGCCTTCGGCCGTTGCCTTTTTCCACAGCTCGATTTCGGTTGCGCTGCCGCTGCCCGGATTTCCGTTGCCGAATACATAATCAAATTTATTTTGCCCCTGCGGACCGATCGGGTCCAGACTCCAGCCCTCAGCACCCAGCAGGCGGATGGCCGACGAGAAACCGATGTCCTGACCGAAACTGACCTTGGTTTTACCGGCTTTCCCCTTTTTGGTCGTGATGATGATCACCCCGGCGTTGGCGCGTGTTCCGTAGATGGCGGCGGCGCTCGGGCCTTTCAGGACTTCAATCGACTCAACATCAGCGGGGTTGATGTCGGTCAGGCGGTTCGGGGCCTGATCCTGGTTAGAACCTGCGCCGCTAAAGGCCGCCGCTCCGGCACCGGTTGCAAACTGCGAGTTGTTGATAAACACCCCGTCGACGACATACAAGGGCTCTGATGTTCCGTTGATCGAGGAAATTCCCCGTAGTTTTACCGAAATACCGCCGCCCGGCGCGCCGCTGTTCTGTACAATATTGGCTCCGACAATTTTACCGCTCATGGCGCCGTCGATGGTGACGGGTTTGGTTTTCCCAATCAGCTCATCGGCGGTTAGGCGGGTGATGGCATTGGCGGCGTTGCTGCGCTTAACGCTCGTGGCCAGACCGGATACAATAACCTCGTCGAGGTTCTGTACACTTTCCGCCATCTCGATATTCATCACATTTGATTTGGTGATGGGAGCTTCCTGCATCGTGTAGCCGATAAACGAGTAAATCAGCACTTTTGCCGTTGCCGGTACATTGATGGAATATTCACCGTCAGCGTTCGAAACAGCCCCCTTGGTTGAGCCTTTGGCGACGATATTAACGCCCGGCACAGGCGCTCCGTCGGCTTTAGCTGTGATCTTACCGGTGATGGTCCGGTCTTGCGCTATAACTTGCCCGAATCCGCTCATTAATAAGCAGATAAACCACAAAACGTAAACTTTTTTCATACAACAACAGCGAATAGATAGTGATAAAAGACAGTAAGGCACGGCCATGCAATGGTGAGGGAGCCAATAGCGGAACTAGTACGTACGATAAGATCAGATGGCCTGTACAGGTACAGGCATGCCGGTAGTTTGTGCTACCTGAAGAAGCTTATGAGAGGTTTTGTTGTACCGTAGGCAAGTCACAATGGACAAGTGTTGTAAATGTATGTAATCGCGTTTTTAATTGAAATATAATTTTTATAATTATATAAAACTCAAAATAAATTACTTGTAATGTGCAATTAAACGGAAGAAACAAAAAATGACAGCTTCGTATTGTTACGTTTTTTCCTGTATTCGTTTTATTCAGGCAGAGCATAAAAAAAGCCCGCACACAGGGTGCAGGCTTGTAAGCAGTGTCCGGAGTGACAGCCGGTCTTATTTAGCGCCGGATTCTTCCATTTGGGCCATTTTGACAGCATCGTACAGATTCACGATTGCGCCGGTTTTCGAGAGGTCGGTAAAGTTGACCATGTCTTCTGATTCGGGGCGGATAACCTGTAGCTTCGTAACCGTCGCTGATTTTTCGATAATCCGTTTAATATCGGAATACGTCAGTTTCGGAAAGTACGATTTCAGGACCGCTGCAATGCCTGATACAACCGGTGCCGCCATGCTGGTACCGCTCAGGCTTTCGTAGTGGCTGCCGGGTGTAGTCGAGTAAATAGACATACCCGGTGCAAACACATCAACGGTTTTCTGGCCGTAGTTCGAGAATGGAGCCACCAGGTTTTTGTCGCCCTGCTGGGTGGTTGCGCCAACCGTAATCAGGTTCGGAATCGCGCTGCCGTCGATAAATGTTGCTGCCGGATAGCTGGCTGTTGTATCGAGCAGTTTGCTGTCGTTACCGGCTGCGTGAATCAGTAATACGCCTTTCTGAAGGGCATACCGCATGGCGTCGTCAACGGCTTTGCGCTGCGGCGAATAATCCTTGCCGAAGCTCATATTAATGATCTGAGCACCATTATCGACCGCATACCGGATCGCATTGGCAACATCCTTATCGCGTTCGTCACCATCCGGAACAGCCCGGACAGCCATAATTTTAACCTGATCGGCTACGCCCAGTACACCCAGATTGTTGGTCCGGTCGGCACCGATAATCCCGGCAACGTGGGTACCGTGCCGCGCGTTAGGACCGGTAATATCGGCATTACCGTAGTTTTTGTCATCCGTATTGTCCGGATCATCCCCAATGATCTGGCGGGCCGAATAATTCGGATTATAAGCATATTCAGCGCGTGCTTTCAATTCCTGCAACGCACTTTTCAGTTCGTTTTTAACGTCGTCGGCCTCTGTATAGCCCTGTGCTGTCAGCATTTTATACAACAGTCCGGCCTGTTTACGCACCATCAGGTCGTCCGATTTCACGTTGGCCAGCGTAGCCGTATCGAGTTTACTGACGCCCAGTGTTTTCAGCAGGCTTTCGGTCAGCATCAGATACTGCTCGTTGAAGCGGCTGATCGACTCATATTGCTGCTTGTATTCGTCCTGTTTGCTTTCGACTTCTTTCTTATACGTCTGGTATTGGTCGAATTCTTTTTGCTGGGTAGGGTTCAGCGACGAACGGCTTTTGCCGTCGTACAGTGGTTTCAGCCGGATGTACTGGCGGGTTACCTCTGCGGTTTCAAATTCAATATTTTTCCCGTTCTTGTTTCCCAGAAAGTTCCAGCCGTGTACATCATCGACAAAGCCGTTTTTATCGTCGTCGATACCGTTGCCGGGAATTTCTTTCGGGTTTGTCCAAAGTACGCGTTTCAGGTCTTCGTGAGTTGAGTCAATACCACCGTCGATCACGGCAACAATGACCGGTGTCGCTTTGCGGTTTTTAAGGAGCTCACTGTAGGTACGATCCGTGCTTATCCCCAGCGAACTGTCAGACCTTGGGTCCAGATGGAACCATTGTTTGGTTTGAGCCTGACTGGTTGCCGACGAAATCATCACGGCAACCACGCAACCGAGCAGGCGTATGCCTGGCTTGTTTAGAAACATGTAATATGTGGTTTTTATATAAACACTATAACGCAAATAGGCTATAAATCATTCTACTTGCTATGTAAGATATGCTGTTTAAGGGACATTTAACTCAAATTTACCCAACTTACCCGTGGAAATTGATACAAACGATATGAACCAACCGACGACTCAGAGCTTTTATCATCAGTTTTCACATGCGCTGCTGGCCCTGGCGCTGCTTACGGTAGCCATCTACTTTGGTCAGGACATTCTGGTCCCGCTGGCTATGGCGGGGTTGCTGGCCGTCTTGCTGCGGCCAGTCGAAAACCTGTTCCTGCGCATTGGTGTGCCCAAGGTCATTTCCATCAGCCTGACGGTGACGCTGGCGTTTGTGGTACTGGCCGGTCTGGCGGTGCTCCTGTCAATGCAGCTGGCCGATTTTGCCGACGACCTGCCTAAGCTGAAACGGAACATCAACGATTTTTACCACGATGTCCGGCGCTGGATCCGTCAGGAGTACAAGGTCAGCTACCGGCAGCAGGAGCAATACCTGAAAAAGGCACAGACCCAGACGCTTGATACCTTACAGGGGCCGGAAACACTTGGTATGGTGACGGGGCCGCTCGGCACGCTGGTGCTCATTCCGATTTACGTGTTTTTACTGCTCTATTACCGCACCATGCTGATGCACTTTCTGGTAGCGCTGTTTGCCGAGCAGCATACGGCCAAAGTGCATGAGGTAATGAAGGAAATCAAAGCGGTGATTCAGAGTTATATGGTGGGGCTGGTACTCGAGACCGCCTGTGTGGCCGTACTGAATTCGGTTGGTTTATTACTGTTGGGCGTGCAGTATGCCGTCCTGCTGGGCGTAATGGCAGCCATTCTGAACCTGGTACCTTACATCGGTGGCCTCGTTGCTACGGCACTGACCGTCATGGTCGCCTTTATCAATACGCCCGATCTTGAAATACTGGGCGGCGTTGTAGTGGTTTTCCTGATCGTTCAGTTTATTGATAACAATGTGCTGGTCCCCCTGATTGTCGGGTCTAAGGTCCGGATTAATGCCCTGGTGTCCATTATCGGTGTACTGATTGGCGGGGCACTGGCGGGCGTGTCGGGTATGTTTCTGTCAATACCGGCCATTGCGATGCTGAAAGTTATTTTCGACCGCGTTGACTCGCTGAAACCATGGGGCATTCTACTCGGTGACGAAACCCCCGAACAATCCCATAAAAGGCTGTTGAAGCTGGCAAGGAAGAAAGAGAAAGGAATTGAGTAATGTATAATGGACAATGACTAATGGCTAATGAGGGTAGGCGGGAGCCCGTTGTTCATTGTCGATTAGTCATTATCCATTACTTGTTTCAACGGCAGGCCTGGCCGGTTACCAGATACGTAATGGTATCGGTACTGCTACGGCCGCAGGCGTCGGTATGACTTACCTTGAATGTGTACGTACCCGGCTGTGTCACATGAAGTGCTCTGACCATATGCCAGCCAAACTGCCGGTAAACTGTACTGTATACATAGCCGTTCGGGCCGGTAACGGTGAAGGTAGTACCATAGCCTTGCCCTTCGAGTACAACGGCACAATTGCCGGGGCCTAACTGAGCCGTAACCGTTGTTGACACCGCATCTGCCAGTTGCTGCCCACCGCAGTTGACAAAAATCGTGGCCGTATTGGTCTGACGGCAGCCTTTATCGCTTCCTGTTACCGAATAAACCGTGGTCTCGACCGGGGCCACCGCAATACTGCCGGTTACCGGATTCCCCGCTGTACTCCACGTATACGAGGTAGCACCGCTTGCAACCAGGGTAATCGTTTCTCCGCCACTGACAGTTGTTACGGCCGGTGTGATGCTCACCGGCGGGATCGGGTTTACCGTAACCGTAACCACCGCCGATGCCGAACAGCTGCCGCTTTGCCCGACAACCGTATAGGACGTTGTGGTCGTTGGTGAAACCGGATGTGTTGCGGTTGATACTCCATTTGACCAGGCATAGTTACTGGCTCCTGCTACAGACAGGCTGACCGTCTGGCCAGCACAGATGCTCAGGCCCGGACTAATCGTCAGGGTAACGGGCGTGGTCTGTACCGTAATGCTAACCATCGCCGGTGCTGAGATACAAAAACCATCGTAAACGGTCAGGCTGACGACCGTACTGCTGGTGGGGATAAACGATATAGTACCGGTTTGCGCACCCGTTGACCAAAGGTATTCCGGCTGAATAGCTGCCAGTCGTCCGGCCATGCCGCTGCCGGTTGGTGCCGACGGCGGCGGAGGGGGCGATGGCGGACCGGGAGGAGCCGGTGGCGGCGCATTCTGACCGCCGTATGCTCCGACCAGCGTAACGCTGCTGCCCTGACAAACGGTGTAGCCCGGAATCGGGGTAATGGACGCCACCGGCAATACGCGGCGGGTGATATCGGCAGAGGCGGTGCCATAACAGCCCAAATCACTGGTTGCCGTAACGGAAAACGGCTGTCCGTTACCGGTGCTGATAGTCTGCGTTGTCTGGCCGGTATTCCAGCGGTACGTCAGCGGAACGCCCACAGCGCTGCTGGCCGTCAGGGTCACACTCTGCCCCTGACAGAAGCTGAGGCTACTGGCCGAAAGGCTGACGGTAACCGCCGTCCCGAGAGTAATCACCGCTGACGCTGATGTGGTGGCGGAGCTGACGCCGCTTTGGACCATTGCCCGGTAATAGGTCGTTTCGGTCAGATTGGTAATGGTCAGGCTGCTGACTCCCTCCGAACCGGCCACATCAGCCGGATCGCTGAAGGTGCTTGTGGTCGATGATTGCCATTTTACGACAGTGCCGGTATAGTTTGTGAGAGTCAGCACTGTGGTATTGGTAGTCGAACAAACCGTTGTGCTGCCGGTGATAATACCGCCAACGCTCGCCGGATCGGCAATGCCCTGTACCATAAAATCGTAGTCCGCTTCATCACAGTCATTGCTCAGGATATGGATGGTCGCGTTGAATGTGCCGGAGCTGACCGGCGAAAAGGTTGCCGTAAAGATGGCTGATGAACCGGCACCGATTATGGCTGGCAGAGAAATTCCGGAGATGGCATAGGCTGCACTGCCTGATCCGGTCGGGGTAATGTCGGTAACGGTTAATGGGGATGCTCCCGTGTTTTCAATTGTATAGGTCAGCGACCGGGCTGCATTGATGGTCAGCGACCCGAAATCGGTGTTGTTGGCTCCGGAGCGTGTTGTGGTCCCATCTGTAATGGTCAGGCTATTGGCCGTCAGGTTAATTTCCGGATAAACGACCGCGCCGCAGACGTTACCCGATACAACGGCCCCGGTGCCGATCCAGTTTGAGGTACTGCCGGAAAGCGCGAAGTTGGTCAGGGTACCGTTATGATCACCGCCGGCGGCATCAAGAACGGTGGTGATTCCGGCATTATTGCCATCGGCCTCCCCCTGATTGAAGGTATAATAAAGCAGTAGATTCGCTTCGTTGCCCGTCAGTTCGCAGGCACGTTGCTGGCTGATTTCGTCGCAGTTCCGGGCTACAGTCCAGATACGGAGCTCGTCGATTGAGCCGTGTACCGGCATACAGCAGCCCGCCGCAATCAGCAGGCGATTAAAATTGGCCGGGGCACTGTTGGCTTTTGAGGCCAGCAGAACGCCGTTTTTGTAGAAGCTGCCGGTCCCGTTTTTAAAGGTGTAGGCAAAATGCTGCCACTTATTCAGTTCAACGGTCCCGAGTGGCAGCTCAGCAGGCGTCAGGCGGCTGCTCATATCAGTACCGACATAAACGGCTCCGCCCGCTGTTGAATGGAAAGTGAAACCTTGCCAGGCATTGTTGTCCAGGCCACCGGGTTTGCCAATCGAAATTTCCTGATTGTAGTCACTCAGGCTGGCCGGATTCAGCCAGAATTCTACCGTAAATTCAGCCGGAGGGGCACTGGTTAGCCCCGTCGCGCTGATAATGTCATTGCTGCCATCAAAGTACAGCGCCGCGCCCGGGTTCGCTGCTGACCAGAAACTGATTGCCGCGCTGGTTGTAGCCGCACAGCCCTCGGTAATGCCGGTTACAGAATACGTAGTAGCAGCATTCACCACTATATCGGTTGTCTCCGCCCCGGTTGACCATGTATAGCTGTCAGCGCCTGAAACCGTCAGGGTTGCGGCCTGACCAGCGCTGATGGTCAGACCCGGCGTAGCCGTTATGGTCAGTGACGGCAGGGCATTAACCGTAATACTGACCGAAACCGGGTCTGCGAAGCAAGTACCGTTGTAGGCCGTCAGGCTGATAACGGTACTGCTGACCGGAGTCAGCGTAATCGACTGATCAAAGGCACCGGTCGACCACATGTATTCGGGCGTGGCGGCGCGGCGGGCAGCACCGGAGCGGTTTGTCGGGGTTGGGTCGGGTGGCGGTGCCGGAGTTATTCCGCCGCCCGGCGGGGTTGGTGATGGTGGGGGTGCCGGACTCGGGTCATTGCCCGGTGGCGGTGCCGGTGTCGAATAATACCCGATCAGGGTTATGCTTTCTCCCTGGCAGATGGTCAGCGCCGGAACCGGGTTGATACCGGCGGTCGGCAACGGATTAACGGTAATGACGGCTGTGGCAGAGTTTGCGGCTGTATTGATACCGTTCTGTACAACGGCGCGGTAGTAGGTCGTTTGGGTCAGATTACTAATCGTCAGGCTGGTGAGTGAAGCAGAAGCTGGTATATCGGTAACGCTGGTAAAATCAGCAGTGGGGGCGGATTGCCACTTTTGTACAATGCCGGTGTAGTTAGTCAGAGACAGCACCACGCTGTTTATACCGGTACAAACCGTTGCACTACCCGTTATGGTGCCACCCACACTGGCTGGATCTGCGTTTCCCTGAACGATAAAATCGTAATCAGCTTCGCTGCAATCGCTGTTCAGAATGTGGATAACGGCGCTACGGGAACCGGGTGCAGTGGGCGTAAACGTTGCCACTATAGATTCTGAACTGCCTGTCGCAATGGTTACCGGTGTTAATAGTCCGGATAAGACGAACTCGCTTTTATTGTTTCCCGTAACCGTAAGGCTGCTTACGGTCAGGCTGGTTGTACCGGTATTCTGAATCGTAAACGTACGGGAGACAGGGGCATTCAGTGCCACCAGACTATAGTTTGTACCGGTCGTAATGGTAGCAGCTGCCGAGCCGTCAGGAATGGTAATCGTATTGCCCTGAACATCTATTTCGGCCGTTGACTCGGGCACCGGTGTTCCTATCGTGGCCGAACCGAATGTAAGATTGTCGAAGACACCCGGACAACTGTGTCGGCTGAGGGTAACTGATCTGGCCGTACCGGTAAACGTAAGTGAGGCAACTCCGCTATTACCGCTGACAGCAAGGGAGTTCAGAATATTGCCTGTCCCGTTCAGTCCGTCGTAGATCGTAATGCCGAACCCGATACACAGTGTATAGTTGAGCGCAAAGCCGGTTGTAAACCCTCCGGGCACATTAATGCCGGGCCCGGGGTCGGTGTTCAGCGCTCCGTTTGATGCCGAACCACTGTAAAAACTGATGCCAAGATTCGGACCGGCCCCTCCGCTGTAATAGTTGCCGATGGTACCCGATACACAGTCAAAGCTGATGGTAGGCGCAGCGGTAGACGCCAGATTCATAAACGTGGTTGTTCCGGAGAGACGAATCTGATCAACAATCATCTGACCACTTCCGAAGTAATACGAAAACAAACCGCTTATGGCCCCTGCCAGCGTGCCGGTTTTACTCATACTGGTCTTCCCGGTTACATTCGTTGCGCCCGGGCCAATCGTTGCGTTGTTGAGGGCAGTCTGGCTAATGGTACCGTTAGTGAAAAAATTGTTATATTGACTCAGACTGAGAATCCAGGCCGACAGGTCCCCGTTATTGTACGAGAACAGGTACATGTACGTTGTATTGGCAGCTAGGTTATTACTGGTCAGTGCATTCATTCCGACACCGGCTGCACCAATGCCTGGTTTGCCGCCAAACCCATCCTGTGCGCCCAGGAAAGCCATCTGATAGGACTGATTATTACTTCCGCTTGCCCCGAGTCCCAGCATGAGTACACTATTGGCCGAGACAGATGAAACCTGAAATAAAAAACTGCCGGAGACGGTACCCGAGCCGGAAAATGTGTTGGTAAATGTCCGGCTGGCATTCTTACCGCTTCCGACAATCATTGCCCCGCCGATAGGTATCTGACCTCCGAAGGTCAGACTGGTCGGGGTGTAGGCACCAACCCCATCTGACCAGGCACCTGAAAATCCGGTGCCGCCATTCCGGCCGGATAAACCACCGGCCGTCGTACCGTAATCAAAATCTTCGGTTACCGTAATCTGTCCCCAAACGGAGAGGGGCAGGTAACAAAAAAGTATACTTATCAGAAAAAAGCGGAAAGGATAACGATAATAGTTTTCCATACAATCAGGGCTTAAGGGTCATGCGGCAAAGCACGTACAAAAGCCCTATTGACTGTTATCACAAATGGGACAGGCGTTGTCCCATTTGTGATAGTCGGGGGGAATGTTCAGAAAATGAGCCGGTTAGTTTTCGAGGAAATACACAATCCGGCAGGCAGTACCGGCACTGTTTTCGTTTTTAGCTGAGCTGATACGTACTTCCAGTGTATGTTTTTTGTCTGCCAGGTCGCCGGCGAAAAGCTTATACCACGGCAGGTGCAGCTGTTTACTCCAGGGCGTGTAGAGATCCATGGTCTGTAAAGGACCTTTGTCGATGCGGTACTCGACTTTACCCGCGTCGGGCCCTGAGATCAGGCCCATACCAATGGCTGTGCCGGTAAATGAAAGGGTTAGGGTCGCACCCGGTTGGGTCGCTACCAGCATTGGCCGGTTCACAAAGCCGTCGCGGGTCGGCGTCTTGTCGTCGGGATGCCAGTTGTCTGCCAGTGTCCAGCCGTTGCTGAGCGTTGCCTTCTGAATGGGCAGGTAATGGCCGCGCTCAAAGCTGCGGGCGTTCATGGGCTTAACGGAGGCCGTTGCCGGAATCGGTGCTATACCATCGAAAGCATTGCTGAGTAAGGCTTTGATGGTCTGGTAGTAAATTTCCTGTCCGAACGGGGACGGATGCAGGTCTTTAAAGTCGTACTCCCAGGTCATTTCACCGGCCTTGATCCGGTCGTGAATTTCCTGCGCCAGATTGATCGACGGCAGGTTATACCAGGCCGCGACGCGCTCGTGGTTGGCTACTTCGAGCGGGACCTTACCGGCCTGATAGTCGCGGGTTTTGTGAGGTTCTGCAAACGACATCAGGATGACATCGACGGCAGGGTTCGCTTTCCGCGCGTGGCGGATGATGCCTTCCATCGCTCTGATCTGGGTCAGGCTGTCGGTACCGTTGCCGCGGTCGTTGACGGCCGCTTCGAGAAACAACAGGTCGGGTGTGCCCTTGTCGAGCACGTCCTGCTGAAACCGGAAGGCGTGCGGCAGGCTACCCAGCGACGGAATACCGGCTTTGATAAACGTAAACTGCGTATCCGGAAAGCGCTCCTGTAAAAACTGGCTTACCTTATCGCGCCAGCCGGGATTATGCGTTATCGATCCTCCCAGAAAAGCGACAGTAGCCTTTTTCTGCTGCCGGATTGCCTGCGTAATATGGGGCAAACCACCCCGTAGCTGAAAATACGGTGTTTTCGGTAACGGCTTTACCACCGGCACCGAGGCCTGTTCGATAAAATTGGCCCACCAGTCGGGGTGTTCAATCGGGAAGTGGTGACCTTCCAGTTGCTGGGCCCCGCGTGTCATGGTATACACTGTGGCCGGCCCCCCCAGTTTCAGGTAGCGGTCGATGAGGATGTAGGTATTTTCGTTGTTGGGGACCAGCGCATCTTTCGGCCCGATTACGTGCAGAATGGGTACTTTGTACGCCGCCAGCCCGTCGAGGTGGTCAATCGGATTGTCAGTGTAGGCTAGTGCCTGTTCTTCGGTGAATCCGTAAACGCCGAGCAACTGTTTCCATGATTTTTCATCGCCTTTGCTCTTGCCTTTTCCGCCCGGCCAGCTTTTAAAATCGCAGACGGGCGCTTCGGCATAAATGCAGCTGACTTTTTCCGGATTGCGTTTCGCCCATCCGTAAACGTATAGCCCGCCCCGGCTGACACCCTCCAGAGCAACTTTGGGCGCAAAGGCCAGCTTGTCGGTCAGGTACTGATAAAACCGGTCCCAGACCATCATGGCTACCGGCGCTCCGTATTGGTCATTGGTATTGACATAGGCGACATGGAATCCGCGTTGCAGCAGCAGACTGTCCATAGTCGTATGCCAGTCCGGAAAGTGGGCGCGCCAGACCCACGGGTTGCCCGGCAGCGGTTTCGCCGGTTTGACGTACCAGGCAGGCAGGCCATCGAAGGTGAAGTTTACCTTATCGAACCCATACCGGCGTTCGGTTTTGCCGGGGATTATGGTTTGGGCGTGTACGGTTGATGGCAACCACAGGCACAGGAAAACGAAAGATAGAATCAGGCGTATGGGAATGGGGAATCAGCTTTTTTTTCATCGCGTCAACAACAAGGTCAGTTTTAAAAGCAGCCGCTCATGGTGGCCTACCTGTCTGGAGCAGCATGATGGCTGTTATTTCCGATAGTCAGCAGGCTTATTGATAGGAGAGATTAACTGTGTCGTGCGATCAACGTTGTCCCGTTAGGGACATAACAGCGCAGCGTCGGTACTAGCATGTCCATCCATCCAGTGTCCCGTCAGGGACATAACAGCGCAGCGTCGGTACTAGCATGTCCATCCATCCAGTGTCCCGTCAGGGACATAACAGCGTAGCGTCGGTAGATGAATTTTGGTGGTATTACATTTTCGTGCCGTAGGTACGACACATTCGATTGCATGTGCTGCCCCTACAGGGTGGAATGGGGATTTGGCTGCCGGGTACTACCGACGCTGCACTGTGTCGCTCCTACGGAGCAGGAAAAAACGTCCCGGCAACAGACAGAATAATCGTGGACATCGGTCAGCCCGGCGGAGAGGGTTGCCGCTCCCCGCCGGTGATGCCGTAAATCTATTCAAAAAAAGGCATATCTTTCGTGGCGTACTTTTTCATGCCCTCTTCATTGATTTCGACGCCGATGCCCGGCTTTTCCGACAGCGGAATAAAGCCGTCTTTCACCATCGGGCCGTCGAACGTGACAATCTCCTTAAACATGGGTTCTTCGTGGAAATAAATCTGCCATTCCAGAATCATGAAGTTCGGTACTGATGCACACACGTGGCAGGAGGCCATTGCCCCCAGATAGGAAGCAACCATGTGCGGCGCAAACGGTACGTAGTAAAGATTCGACAGGTTGGCGATGCGCTGTCCTTCACCCAGACCACCCGCCTTCTGCAGGTCAGGCATGATAATATCGACCGCACCGATTTCGAGCAGCCGCCGGAAGCCGTGGGGCCAGGTAATGGTTCTCGCCCGCGCAGATCGGCGTGTTGGTCGACTCACGGATTTGCCGGTAGGCATCCGGATTTTCGGCCGGAATCGGTTCCTCCAGAAACATCAGGTTGAGCGGCTCCATCATTTTGGCGACGCGCCGGCCGGTCGTCACATCATAACGGCCGTGCATATCTACACAAATGTCAATTTTCGGGCCGACGGCCTTACGCACACTGTCAATCTGGTTGAACATCCGCTCCAGTTCGCCGGGGCTGGCGGTCCAGTTATAGGCGTCGTATTTGTTGGGGTCGTTGCGTTCGTCAATATCGAATTTTACGGCGGTAAAGCCCATATCGACCGCCCGTTTGGCACTGCGGCCGAACGAGTCAGCGGTCGGATTGGTTTCGCGGTAGGCACCGGTGTCGCAGTAAACGCGGAGTTTGTCGCGGTATTTGCCGCCCAGTAGCTGGTATACCGGCAGCCCGAGTGCCTTGCCGGTCAGGTCCCATAGAGCCGTCTCGACCGCCGACAGCACGCCGATGTACATCCCTGCCTGCGCGCCTTCAAAAAAATCCGCCCTTGCGGAGGTCTTCAAAGAGCCGGTTTACATTCAGCGGGCTTTTGTTTTTAATCCGCTGCGCCATCAGCTTCACCAGATGGTAGGTGCCTGGCGTGGCATCTACTGCTTCGCCACAACCCCAGATGCCCTGATTGGTGTGGATTTTTACGAACAGGCTGTGCCCGTTGCGGATGTAGCCGCATTTAATGTCGGTAATTTTCAGGTCGGAGGGAGCCGACGACATCGGTGTCCGGTCGATGGCTTTTTCCAGTCCGTCACCGAAGCTGTTTAAGGTTGTTGTTGTCAGGGCACCGGCCAGTGCGGTTTTGGTCAGAAACGACCGTCGCGACGTAGTTGTCATGAATGGAGGAGGTTAGGAGTTAGTTACCAGGTCCGGTTTTTGAGATAGTCCTGAATCTGTTCTTTGGGTACGGGCAGGCGGTCGATGTAGGTGTTGAGCCACTTCGAAAAATCGCGTTCAATCTCCTCCGACCAGCGGCTGTCGATCTGCCCCGGCGTATATTTCTGCTCCCGCAGGCGCTGGTGGCCGAACATGTCGCGTAACCGCACAATCTCAGAGGTCTTGACGACTTTTTCGGCCAGGTGGGGCGGAATGAAAATCACACCGCCGTCGCGGCCCAGAACAACATCGCCGGGCATGACCATCACCTTGCCGATGCGGGTCGGATGGTTAATGCCGACTAGGGTTGTGTTCAGCTCGCCGTCGGGGTTGTTGAGGTGGTGCGACGGGTGGTAGCTGCGGAAATAAGAGGTAAAGCCGCCGATTTCCTTCAGCCCGGCAATGTCTCTGACTGCACCTTCGTACACAATCCCGTTGCCGGTTTTGGCATAGATGGAGTTGCCGAGATTATCGCCGATGGTTGGCCCGTCTTCGTGCATCCCGAACTGGTCAACGACATAGACATCGCCCCGTGTCAGCAGGTCGATCGGCCACGAATTCTGAGATTTCACACGGCCATCTTTTTCGTGGCCTTTCTTGTCCGTCACGCGGTGAACATCCGGCCGGCCGGGCATAAAGGTGGCCGTTACGGCGCGGCCGACCAGCACACTGTCGGGGTTGATTTGCTGCCAGCCACCGGCAAACTGATACTTGTAATTTTCGCCTTTCAGGACCGCCCAGGCTTCTTCGTGGGTAACGAGCTTCATCCGTTTCAGGATCGCATCGGGGACTTTGGGCCGCCCGTCGGAATAGCGCTCGCCCTTCCATTCGGGGGTCAGGAAAATCAATTCCTCTTTGGAAATTTGCTGGGCGCGGGCCGGTAACAGCTGCCCGAACAAGCAGAGCATAACCGCCGTCAGCAAGACAGGTTTCATATACTAATGCGCTAAGGTTTAGGAAAAGGGAATGATCAGGGTGCAATTCTATCTATGAAACAGTACAAATGCAACCGATTGCAAAAGATATTTCCGGCCCTCTTCTACTGCCTGACCGCAAAGTTTTGTACAGACAGCCAACCAATTATACCGGTATTCCGGAAATATTCAGGATAAAGCCAACACGAAACACATTGTCGATGCTGACGGTCGGGTCATGCTGAAGGAGTTTGCGCAGTTTGGAAATAAATACATCGAAACTGCGGCCGAGGAAATAGTCTTTTTTGCCGTAAATGGCTTCAACGGCATCTTCGCGCCGGAGTATCTGATTCTGGTTGATACACAGCAGCCGGAGCACTTCGGCCTCGGTTTCGGTCAGCCGCCACGATTCATGCTGCCAGTTCAGCTCCCGCCGCGAGTAGTCAAAGGTATAGCTGCCGATGGTGAATCGATTCGCTTCGGCCGGCGCCGGTGGACCGGACTGCCGCCGCAATAATACGTTGATGCGGCACAGTAATTCATCTTCGTCAAACGGTTTGGTGATGTAGTCGTCGGCGCCGAGGGCAAAGCCTTTGAGTTTATCGTCTTTCAGGGAACGGGCGGTCAGAAACAGAAACGGGATACAGGCGTTTTCGCCGCGAAGGGCCAGCGCCAGCGTAAACCCGTCCATGCGTGGCATCATTACGTCAAGAATGCAGAGGTCAAAATGGCTGCGGCGGAAGGTTGAGAGTCCGCTCTCCCCATCCCGGCAAAGTTTCACCTCAAAAACCGTTTTCTTCCAGATATTCACTGAGCAGGAAGCCCATGCTCAGGTCGTCTTCAACCAGTAATATTTTAGACTTTGTCGTCATGCCATGGCGGGTAAAAAAATGTCGAAACGGCTTCCCTGATGGGATTCGCTGTTGACAAACACGTAACCTTTATGAAGTTCAACCATGCGTTTGACATAGGCCAGACCAAGCCCGAAACCCTTCCGGAGCTGCTCATCGCCGGTATGAACCCGTTGAAATTTTTCGAAAATCAGCTCCCGTTGCTCTTTTGGAATGCCGATGCCGTTATCCTGAATCGAAATCAGGACACCCTGCTCGTGCGGTTTGGCTGCAATAGAGATATGGGGCTGTCCGGTGGTGTATTTCAGCGCATTGTCCAGAATATTCCGGAAAACACTAACGAGATGTTGCCGGTCGCCGGCTACGCTCAGGTCGGTCAGCTGCTCAACGCAGACGGTGGCCTGTCGTTCGGAGATTGCCATCGACAGGCTGCTGATGGCCGACTGGATCAGCTGTTTCACCGATACCGTTTCTTTCTGAAGCATATAGTCGCCGTTTTCAATACTGGCCAGATGCAGCACCCGCTCAACCTCGCCCAGGAGGTGGGTATTCTCCCGCCGGATCACGTCCACCAGCTGATTTTCCCCTCAGTTCGGGATGGCGTTTGGTGAGCATGCTGGCCGCCAGACCAATGCTGCTGAGCGGCGTACGGAACTCATGGGCCATATTGTTGAAAAAGTCAATGTTGGTCTGCAATAACCGCTTTTGCCGGATCAGTGACCAGTTTACGAGTAGCAACACCGTGGTAATGAACGCCAGAATTAACAGGGTAGCGACCAGCATGAAACTCATGCCATTCAGAATAAAGGCGCCTTTATCCGGAAAGGTAAGGGTCAGAAAGGCAGCCTGGCCTTGAGCATCCGGCAGCGTAACGGGCGACTGACAAACAGCCGGACCCTGGCGGCGGGACGGGTAGACGGCCAGTTCATAAACGGCATCAATACCGTGAAACCGGAGCGATTTGTCGAGTTCGGCCCGGAATGCCGGACTGCTGGTGAGTGTCGTCGGAATCTGCCCCGTAACCTGCCGGATCGTGATGGTGCCCTGTTGGGTAGCCAGACAGCCGTTCCGGCACAAGGCGCCGTCATCGTACCGCTCAACGGCTGAGCACAGGGCCATGCTGACACGCTGACTGAACAACTGATCCGATAACTGTTGGGAGTGGCGCATCCAGATCAGCTGGGAGATTACCAGCGCCATCACGGCAACCACCGACGCAATCAGTACGGGCGGTATTTCCCGGTTCATGACTTTCATAGGCTAAAGATAGCGGAAAAAGGGGTGGCCGGCCGTGAGATTAACAAGTCGGTAACAAGTTGATAACAGGGTGGTGACAGCTTAGGCACGACCTTTGTACCGTGGTTTTACCAGTGCCACTAAACTCGTAAACAAAATGAAAAAAACAGCTCTTTCCCTGTTCCTGCTGGCCGGCCTGACCGCCCCTTTGTTCGCGCAAACGCCTGATTGCCCGAAAGACAAATGTAAGCCGGGCAGCTGCCAGACCCAGTGTGCCGAAGCCAAAACCTGTGAGGGTGCGGCCAAAGTGTCTGCCGTGTCGAATCGCGGAGCCGGAGCCTGCTGCACAAAGCAGACCGACAAGGCCATGACCAAAGCCGCAAAGAAAAAGGTAGTCGCTAAACCGGGTACATTGGTGGCACTCGCTGCTAAATAAGGCCTTTGCCATCGATGAACGGGCGCAGTCAGCACAGGTTGGCTGCGCCCGTTTGTATTTTCTGAGCTGATCTGTATCAGTGTATCTCCGCAGCGAATCAGTTATTTTTGCGCCGTATTTGCTCACCGCACCTGACGGGTGAGCTAACCTCTTTTTGTTGCGATGGATAGTATCGAAGTAATGGCACCGGCCGGCTCGTGGGAAGCGATGCGGGCTGGTTTACAGGCTGGCGCGAATTCAGTCTATTTCGGCATTGAACAACTGAATATGCGGGCGCGGCAGACGAACAATTTTACGGCCGAAGACCTGCCGGCCATTGCCGCGCTTTGTAAAGAGTACAATGCAAAGAGCTACATTACGCTCAATACCATTATCTACGACCACGATATTTCGCTGATGCGCCGCATTGTCGATCAGGCGAAGGAAAGCGGTATTTCGGCCATCATTGCGTCGGATCTGGCTGTCATGAACTATGCCCGTAAGAAAGGCGTCGAAATCCATATTTCGACCCAGTCGAACGTGACGAACATCGAAACCGTCGAGTTTTTTGCGGATTATGCCGATGTGATTGTGACGTCCCGAGAGCTGACGTTACAGCAGGTGGGGCTGATTACCAGAGAAATCAAGCGCCGTAACATTACGGGGCCGTCGGGTAACCTGGTGCAGATCGAAGTGTTTGCGCATGGGGCGCTGTGTATGGCCGTTTCGGGCAAGTGTTACCTGAGCCTGCATTCGCATAATGCCTCGGCCAACCGCGGAGCCTGTATTCAGAACTGCCGCCGCGAGTACATTGTCACCGACAAGGAAGAAGGCTATCAGCTGGAAATTGATAATGAGTATATTATGTCGGCACAGGACCTGTGTACGATTGATTTTCTGGATAAGATTCTGGAGGCCGGTGTGCGGGTTCTTAAACTCGAAGGGCGCGGCCGGGCGGCTGATTATGTATATACCACCACCAAATGCTACCGCGAAGCCGTTGATGCGATTCAGAACGGGACGTATACCGCCGATAAAATCGCTGACTGGAAAGAGCAGCTGCAAACGGTCTACAATCGTGGTTTCTGGGACGGCTATTACCTGGGCCGGAAAATGGGTGAATGGAGCAACGTACATGGTTCGGTGGCAACCAAACGCAAAATCTACATCGGTAAAGGCGTGAAGTACTTCGAAAAAATCGGGGTCGGCGAGTTTCTGCTCGAAGCAAACGACATTAGTCAGGGCGATAAGCTGATCGTAACCGGCCCGACAACCGGCTATATGGAACTGACCGCCGCCGAAATCCGCGTGGATACTGGAGAGACAGTGGACAAAGCCGCCAAAGGCGCGACGATTTCGATGCCGGTTACCGTTAAAATCCGGCCGTCGGATAAGCTGTATAAAGTAGTTGATGCGTAGCCGGTATGCCTAAAATTATTCATCTCCGGAAAAACTGCATCGGTTGTAATGCCTGCGTAGAAATTGCCTATGACCGGTGGCGTATGTCGAAGAAGGACGGCAAAAGCGTACTGCTCGGCGCCAAAGAAAAGAAAGGTATTTATCAGGTCGATATTCTGTTCGACGAATATGAGGATAATGTCCGGGCGGCCGAAGCCTGCCCGGTCAATATCATTCAGGTGTATGTCTGAATGATATGCCTACTGACCGTACGCTACAGGCTGTAGCCGAGGTTAGCGATCTCCTGGAGTGAGCTTTTCGGATGAATGGCCGGCCCCAGGGTTGATACCGGCTGTTGGTCCAGCATACCGGTGAGCGTCTCTTTCAGCTGACTGAGTTCCGCTGCTGTCATATCCCGCTCAAAAAGGCGCAGAATGATCAGCTGCGCTTCATGCATGCGCTTACTGCGGGTAATTAGTGTCCGGTTCATCTAAACAGTAGTTTATAGGCTGAGCTGACATGGCTGCCGTACTCAGTAGCAAAGTAACGCGAAAATCAGCTACAACGTTAACAATGAGCTAATAAAAGCCGTAACGACATAGCTGATTTCTATTGATCAGGCCGGCTCAATATGAACCAGCACATCGTATACATACGGTTTTTCGCGCTGTATCGCGGCTTTGACGGCATGGGCAATGTCGTGGCCTTCACGGACGGTCAGGTCGCCGGATACTTCGACGTGCAGATCAACGAAAAACTCGAAGCCCATTTTCCGGACAAAGCATTTTTCGGTACCCAGCACCCCCGGCACGGCGCGGGCAATCTGCTCGATTTCCTTTTTCCATTCGCCCGGAGGGGCTTCGTCCATGATCTCGCCGAATGCCGGCCGGAAGATGAGGTAGGCATTGAAGACAATGATGCCCGACGCAAACAATGCTGCCCAGTCGTCGGCGCTTTCGTAGCCGGGGCCGCCGATGAGCGCAATCGAAATGCCGATGAAGGCCGTCAGCGACGTGATGGCATCGGAGCGGTGGTGCCAGGCATCGGCTTTTACCGCATTGCTGGCTACTTCCTCACCGACCTTTGTAACTTTTCTGAACAACACTTCTTTAATAATCACGACCCCTGCGAGCACGGCCAGCGTAAAAGGGGCCGGAATTTCGTGGGGTGTCCGGATATTTTCGATGCTTTGTACGGCAATCAGACCGGCGGCTGCACACAAGGCCAGTGCCACCAGAATGGCGGCCAGCGGCTCCGCTTTGCCGTGACCATAGGGGTGATTCGCATCCGGTTTCTGAGCGGCCGTACGCAGACCCAGCCACACAAAAAACGACGTAACCAGGTCCGTGGCGGATTCAAGCGCGTCGGCGATCAGGGCATACGAGTTGCCGAACCAGCCGGCCAATCCCTTGACAATCATCAGGCCGACATTCACCGCCATGCCGATAAGCGTCGACTGTTCGCCTTTTTTAGCGCGGTGTGGCTCCGCCGGAAAATCTGCTGGATTCATTTTTATCTTAATGAGCAATGGATACTAAGTAATGTAAAATGAATAATAGATAATGTATAGTGAATAACTAAGTGCCACGTTGGCGTAACCGGCATTAGTCATTGCGCATTATCCATTCTGTATCAGGTTTCTTTTGCCCGTTCGGCGCTCAAGAAATAAGCCCCCGACCGGACAATGCGGGCTGATGCCTGTACCGATGCCGGCAACATTACCTCAATCTGCCCTTTTTCGCGGATACCGGTCCGTACGGGTACCAGCCGGAACCGGTGTGCGCCGGCAACCGGCTCTTCTACATAAACATACGCCCCGTTACTTTCTTTTACAACCGCATCTTCCGGTAAAGCCGTTACCCGCCGCTGATCGGTCAGGATCGTGGCCCGGACGTAGGAACCCGGAAACAACCGGCGCATATCCGCGTTGACCAGATTGGCGTGGACCGTCACGGTTCTGGTCTGGAGATCAAACGTCTGGCCGACCCGGTAAACGCGGGCGGTCAGTTCGCCGGTCTGCTGCTGGGTAACCATAAACCGGACCGTCTGCCCTTCGCTGATCTGCGGCACATCCTGCTCAAATACCTGTAATTCCAGATGCAGATGCTCCTTGTTGACGATTTCAACCAGCACATCCGTACTGTTAACAAACTGACCGATCTTTAGGTTGACTTTATCGACGTAACCGCCGATCGGAGCCAGGAGGGGAATGGTCCGCTGGATGTGTCCTTTGCGGAGTTCCGGCAGCGAAATGTGGAGTTGTTCCAGCTGCGCTTCGAGCGAGGCCAGCAAGGCTTTGGTCGTCTGCACATCGGCGGTCGACTGCTCCAGATTACGGCGGGCACCGACCTGTTCGCGGTTGAGTTCGGTCTGCCGGTCGAGCTCCTGACCCACGAAACGAAGCCGTGCCTGCGCCTGTAGGTACTCCTGCTGCAGTTTAATGTAATCGGGGTGTTCGAGCACGGCCAGTACCTGGCCCTTCCGGACCAGATCGCCTTCCAGCAGCCGTGTTGCCCGCACAAAACCGCCCATCGGGGCACTGACCGTTGCCCAGTGTTCGGGCGGGGCCTCAAGCTTACCCGTTGCCTGAATGGTTTTTCCCATCATCAGCGTATCCGGACGCCCCAGCACAATGCCGGTTTGCTGAAACTGCTCGGCCGAAATCTGTACCGTCTGTTTCAGCGGTTCGGTGCCTGCCGCAGCTACGGTCTCGTCTGTAGTCTGTTCGTTGGACGAACATGCCGAAAAAACGGCGAAGATGACTATGGCCGGAAAAACGGCGAATTTATTAGTCAATTGCATGCTATAAAGATGTTTACGGCTCAGGGCTATATCGCCGGCTGAGCTGGTGAAGACGATGGTTTACGGGACGCAACGAGGCTGTACAGCACCGGTAGCACAACCAGGGTCAGCAACGTAGCCGACACCAGACCGCCGATCACCACTGTGGCAAGTGGTTTCTGTACTTCGGCACCGGCTGAGCTGGAGAGGGCCATGGGCAGAAAACCCAGCGAGGCGACAGCGGCCGTCATGACAACGGGCCTGAAGCGGACGCTGGTGCCCCGACGGACGCGGTCTGTTACGTTACTGACGCCTTCGTCTTCGAGCTCGTTGAAGTAGCTGATCAGGACAATGCCGTTCAGAACAGCGATACCAAACAGAGCAATGAAGCCGACACCGGCCGAAATGCTGAACGGCATCTGACGAATCCAGAGCGCGGCAATCCCGCCGATGGCCGACAGCGGAATGGCGCTGAAAATCATCAACGCCTGGCTGACCGAGCCGAACGTAAAGAACAGCAGCAGGCCAATGAGCAGCAGTGCCAGCGGTACGGCCAGCCCCAGCCGCGCCTTGGCCTTAACCAGATTTTCGAACTGACCGCCGTACGTATACCGGTAGCCGGGTGGCAGCGGCATATCCTTTTCGAGTACCGTTTTCATCTCATTGACCAGACTTTCAACGTCGCGTCCACGGACATTAACGCCAATGGTAATGCGTCGCTGGGCATTATCGCGGGATACCTGCATCGGCGCGTACTGGTAACGGATATTGGCCAGTTCGGCGAGAGGTACCTGCTGCCCGCCCGCCACGTCGACGTACAACTGCCGGATGTTGTCGATGTCGGTCCGGTAGGCACTATCGAGCCGGACAACGAGGTCAAACCGGCGCTCGCCTTCAAAGACGGCTCCGGCGGTTTCGCCCGCAAAAGCGGTTTTCAGGATGCGGTTCAGGCTGGCGACCGAAACTCCGTACTGCGCCAGCCGGGCTCGGTTGTAGGAAACCAGCATCTGGGGAAGCCCGACCACCTGTTCTACTTTGAGGTCACCGACGCCCTGAATGGACTTCAGCCGGTTTGCTGCCTGGTTGGCCCGCGCAAACAGCGTATCCAGATTTTCGCCGTAAATTTTGATGGCTACGTCCGACTTAACGCCGGTCATGAGTTCGTTGAACCGTAGCTGAATGGGCTGGGTAAACTCCAGGTTGAGACCCGGCAACACACTGACCGCCCGCCGCATTTTGTCGGTCAGTTCGGCTTTGGTCCGGGCCGTGGTCCATTCCGACGGCTCTTTCAGGACCACCATGATGTCGGCCGCTTCGATAGGCATGGGGTCGGTCGGAATCTCGGCCGTGCCGATTTTCGAAATCACCTGAACGACTTCCGGAAAGCCGTTTTTCAGAATGGTTTCGACCCGTCGGGTGGTTTCAACCGACTGCGAGAGCGACGACCCCGGTTTGAGGGTAAGGCTGATGGCAATATCACCTTCGTCGAGATTCGGGATAAACTCACCGCCCATGGTCGTAAACAGCCAGACGGCTCCTGCCAGCAGCATGACCGAACCCGCCAGAACGGTTTTGCGGGCCCGCAAGGCGCCTTCGAGCAAAGGTGTATAGCCGCGTTGGAGCGTTTTCATGATGCGGTCGGCAAGAGTACCTTCTTCCTGAATATCTTTCCGGAGCAGGGTGGCGGCCATCATGGGCACATAGGTTAGACAAAGCAGCATGGCCCCGATAATGGCAAAGCCAACCGTGAGCGCCATCGGGCGGAACATCTTACCTTCAATACCTGTCAGCGACAGAATCGGAATGTAGACAATCAGGATGATTAGCTGCCCGAACAGGGCCGACCGCATCAATCGGCTGGCCGACTCCAGGGCGATGTCGTCCATGCTTTTCTGGCGGCTCAGCGAGGTGTGAACAATCTGAAAAATCATACTTTCGACAATGATCACTGCTCCGTCTACGAGCAGGCCAAAGTCGATTGCTCCCAGACTCATCAGGTTGGCCGATACGCCGAAGACGTGCATCATGCCGAGGGCAAACAGCATACACAGCGGAATTACCGACGCCACGACAAGCCCGGCCCGCCAGTTGCCGAGCAGGAGCAGCAGCACGCTCATGACAATGATACCCCCTTCGAGCAGGTTGTGGCTCACGGTGCGAATGGCTTTGTCAATGAGTACTTTCCGGTCGAGAAACGGCTCAATGACTACGCCGGGGGGCAGGGTTTTCTGAATCTGCGCCACCCGCTCCTTAACGCCCGCAATGGTTTTTTCAGAACTCGCCCCCTTCAGCATCAGCACTATGCCGCCGACGACCTCACCCTGCCCGTTGCGGGTCATGGCGCCATACCGGACCGCGTGACCCATCTGTACCGATGCCACATCGCGGATCAGAACCGGTGTCGCACCGAGGGTTTTGACGACAATCTGCTCAATGTCGCCGGGCTGCTGTACGGTACCTTCGCCGCGGATAAAAAACGCCTCGGGCCCTTTTTCGATGTAGCTGCCGCCAGTATTGGCGTTGTTGTCAGCGAGTGCGGTCAGCACTTCGGTCAGGGTGGTGTTCATGGCCCGCAGCCGTTCGGGGTCAATGCTGACTTCGTATTCTTTCAGGTACCCGCCGAGGCTGCTGACATCTACTACGCCCGGCACCCCGGATAACTGACGTTTCACGATCCAGTCCTGCATGGTCCGGAGGTCGGTGGGGGAGTAGCGGCCTTCAAAACCGGAGGCAGGCCGGACCACATACTGATAGATTTCGCCGAGGCCGGTGGTGACCGGTGCCATTTGCGGTGAGCCGGCCAGCAGTTCTTTTTCGGCGGTTTTCAGCTGCTCCGAAACCAGCTGACGGGCCAGAAACGTAGGCGTTTCGTCGTCGAAAACAACGGTAATGACCGACAGGCCGAATCGCGAAATGGACCGGATTTCGATAACCCCCGGCACATTCCGGAGCGTTGATTCAAGCGGAAACGTAATAAACTGTTCGACCTCCTGCGCCGCCAGCGACGGCGTTTGGGTGATGACCTGTACCTGATTGTTGGTGATGTCGGGTACGGCGTCGATGGGTAATTGGGTAAAGGCATAACCGCCCCAGGCGATCAAAGCGATTACCCCCAGCACCACTGCCAGTTTCCGGCGGATGCTGAACTGAATAATTTGCTGAAGCATGTAGGATGAAATCAAAAGAAATACACGCGTTTCTGCCGGCCGGACGGTCGGGGAAACGTACTACGTAAGGTTCCGGTAATTTATCCGATGCGGGGTGGTTGTAAGAGCGTAGTGGCCTGCTGAAACTGATAGAGATTCTGGTAATAAAACGGCCGGTCGGGCAGGGTGGTGACGGTCGCTGTCACACGCACCATGCGTTGCGGTACACTCAGAATAAACACAAAACCAGTTGACAGGTGATTGTAAAACGGAATGCCGACCCCCTTGTGCGGAGTTTTTGCGTGGGGCGAATCGGGGTTGTAATGCAGATCCAGAAACTGCCAGAAATCAAACTCAGGACCCGAAATCCGCTTGTGGAACTGATAGTGCGAAATCAGCCCGGGCAGTTTATATACTTCTTCCACGTCGGTCTGCGGGAACAGACTTCCGGCGAGCATCAGCACGCCCAGCAGCAACGCCATCGTGGACTTCATGAGGCAAAGATAAGGATTAAAGAGTGAAAGAGCATTTACAAAGAGTGAAAGAGCGAAAGAATGAAAGAGCGGCTGACGCTGCGCTGTCATTGGTTCTCTTTCACTCTTTATCTCTTTCGCTCTTTCACTCTTTAGCTATGGATAACCTTTCCGGTCCTTTTCCGGTTTCCTACCCAAACCCTTTTCAACGATATGATTGCTTTAGCGCTGCATGGCGGAGCGGGTACGCTTAGCCGCTCAGAAATGACTCCCGACCGCGAACGTGTGTATACCGCTGGTCTGCGGCAGGCCCTGGATGCCGGGTATGCCATACTGGCCCGTGGTGGTACGGCCCTCGACGCGGTTGAACAAACAACCATTCTGCTGGAAAATAATGAGTTGTTTAACGCCGGTCGCGGATCGGTGTTTACGGCGGAAGGCCGTCATGAACTGGATGCCTCGATTATGTGTGGCCGCTCGCTGAATGCGGGCGCTATTGCAGGCGTCCATAATATCCGCAACCCGGTTACGCTGGCGCGGGCAGCAATGGAGCGTTCCGGGCATGTGATGCTGGCCGGTACGGGTGCCGAAAAGTTTGCCCGTGAGCAGCAGATCGAAACTGCGCCCGATGATTATTACTACACCGACATGCGCTGGGAGGAGTGGCAGCGCAAAATCCGGCAGGCCGAGCCTCGCCCGCGGGCATTGGGTACGGTCGGGGCCGTGGCGCTGGACCATCACGGTAATGTGGCGGCGGCTACGTCGACCGGTGGCACCACCAACAAGCGCTATGGCCGGATCGGCGACAGTCCGGTGATCGGGGCCGGTACCTACGCCAACAACCGCACCTGCGCCGTGTCGTGTACGGGCGACGGCGAATACTTCATCCGCTCGGTAGTAGCCTACGATGTGTCGTGCCTGATCGAGTATCGGGGGCTTTCGCTACAGGAGGCCTGCACGCTGGTCATTCAGGATAAAATGACGGCTCTCGGCGGAGAAGGCGGGCTGATTGCCGTTGACCCGGCCGGCCGGGTCGCGCTGGTATTTAACTCCGAAGGCATGTATCGCGGCTGGCAGCGTGAAGGGGAGGCCGGACAGGTCGCGATCTTCTGAAAACCGGTATCCGCTACCCTGAACGGGTGGCTCCGGGAATTTGAGTGCCGGAAAGCATTATACAGCAGGTAAGCGTGACTTTAGTATCAGTAGACCACAGTTCTATTAACCCCTTAACCTTTCTGATATGCACAAGAATCCGCTGCCCTATTGGGTGCAAGGCACTGTAATGGCCGGGCTATTGCTGGGCGTAGTAACGGCGTTTGTGCCGCAAATACCGCAACAGACGGCTCCTGCCAGACCCAATGTTATTTTTATCATTTCGGATGACCACACCTCGCAGGCGATCAGTGCCTATGGCAGCCGGCTGGCGCGGACGCCGAACATTGACCGCATTGCCCGCGAAGGCGCCATTCTGCATAATAACGTGGTATCGAATTCCATCTGCGGACCAAGCCGGGCTACGTTACTGACCGGTAAATTCAGCCATACCAACGGCTATAAGTTCAACGAAAAGGTGTTCGATATCAACCAACCGGTATTTCCTGAAGAACTTCAGAAGAACGGCTATCAGACGGCGTGGGTCGGTAAAATGCACCTTGGTAGTCTGCCGCACGGGTTCGATTACCTGAACATCCTGCCCGGCCATGGCAGCTACTACAATTCTGATTTTGTGAATTCACAAAATCAGACGAAGCGGTATCCCGGCTACGTGACTGACGTAATCACGCAATTATCAACGGAATGGCTCGATAAGCGCGATCCGGCAAAACCGTTTTTTCTCGTTGTGGGTCATAAGGCGACGCACCGCGAATGGCTTCCGGCCGTTGAAGACCTGGGGGCTTACGATAAGGTAACGTTCCCGCTTCCGGCTACGTTTTATGACACGTATGACGGACGGCTGGCTGCTCAAAAACAGGACATGAGCATTGACAAAACGATGCGGTTAAAGGAAGATCTGAAAATAAATGCCGATTATGGGCTGGATGAGGCAAAGATCGCTCAGGAAAAGGCTGATTTACATAAATCCCGTTTCCCGAACCAAGAAATGACACCGGCCCTGGACAAGCAGCTGGACAATCTGGTGCGCAACGGGACCTATCGCCGCATGACGCCCGAACAGAAAAAAGCATATGTGGATTACTATGGCCGTATCAGCCGTGAATTTGAGGTGAAAAAGCTGAGCGGCAATGCCCTCGTCGAATGGAAGTACCAGCGGTATATGCGCGATTACCTGGCAACGGCCAACTCGCTGGACCGCAACATTGGTAAACTGCTCGATTACCTGGATAAAACCGGACTGGCCAAAAATACCGTGGTTGTGTATACCTCCGATCAAGGTTTTTACCTGGGCGAACACGGTTGGTTCGACAAGCGGTGGATTTACGAAGAATCGCTGAAAACACCGTTTGTGATCCGGTATCCTGGCGTGATCAAACCCGGCACACAGGTTCGTCATGTGGTTTCAAATGTTGACTGGGCCCCTACCTTGCTGAACATTACCGGTACGGCGGTGCCCGGCGATTTTCAGGGGAAATCATTCCTGCCGGTACTGGCCAATGCTAAAGCCACCTGGCAGGATCAGGCCTATTACCACTATTACGAATATCCGGAGCCGCACCGTGTATCGCCCCATTTCGGGTTACGGACTGACCGGTACACGATTGCCCGTTTCTATGGCCCGGACAATTTCTGGGAGCTATATGACATTCAGAAAGACCCGCAGAACCTGAAAAACCTGTACGGTGCTAAAGGCTATGAGCAGATTACGGCAACGCTGAAGTCGCAGTTGAAGGCGCACATTGTAAAAAACAACGACGATGATGCCCTCAAACTGTTTGAGAGCAGCCCGAAGTAAAGAAGCTGTCGTACCGGTTAACGAATATACCCCAGGTCCCGAAGCTCTTCTTCCGGGTGCTTTAGCGGAACGGTATATCCTGTTGTACTCAGAAAGTAAACCTGATCGCTGATCTGTAAAATATCCTGGTAAAAATGATCAGTGATCAGGATACCTTTCTGCGCTTTTACCTGTAGCAATAGTTGCTTAAGACAGTCAACGTGTAAAGGCATCACGTTCGAAAACGGCTCATCCAGCAGCAGAAATGGGGCAGGAGAGGTAATTATCAGCAATGTTTCAACGAACCGCTGCTGCCCGCCGGATAGCTGACTGATTCGGTATGGGAGCAGTTCCGCAATTGCCGGAAAAACCAGACTGACCGCAGAGAGGTCGGATTGATAAAGCCTGAAGACCTCTGCAACGCGCAAATGTCCGGGAACAAACGATTTTTGTGGCAGGTAGGCGACCCGGTGCCGGTGTTTATATACTTTTTCGTAAAAGACCCCGTCAATGCGTACCGACCGGTTTTGGGCAGATCTGATGCCGTAAATAACCTCCAGTAATGTTGATTTTCCGCATCCGTTCCGGCCTAGCAAACCGGTAATATGCCCTTTATTGACCTGAAGGTAAATGTTTTGCAGAATACGGCGGTTGTCGTATTCCAGCCAGATGCTGTCCGCCTCTAACCGGTTGGTTACAGGATTTGACTGATCAGATAAATCCATATACAAAAGAAAATCAGGTCGAAGAGATAGGTATAAACCGCCAGTTCTGTTTCAGAAAAGCCGAAATGCCGGAAAAAGACAAAGCTTTGACGCCGTGTAGAGCGAAACAAAAACCAGATCAGGGCCTGGCATATCAGCCGTATCCAGAAGAACGAAGCGGCGAATGACAGGAAACGGGCGGACGACAGAATCGGTGATCCCGAAACCACCCATATCAGCAGGGAGGTAAAAACGGTAAACGGATAAAGTTCTCTGTAGAGAATCAGCAGGATACGCAACCGGATCATGGGCTTCTTTTCCGGAAAGATAAGCGCCGGATCAATGCAAAACACTGCGTTAAGAAGCTTTAACAGAATACCTATGTCAGCTTCTTATCCTTCAGCGTAAAGTGGTTACCGTCGCGGAGAATGTGTACGAGCAGGTTTTCGATGAAAATGTCGTGGCGCGCCCGTTCGACAGTTTTGTTGGGATCGTCGAGGCTCCGGCCGTCAATGATCGTCACCAGCCCTGACCCAATGACCTCCACGCTGCTGCCTTTGCGGACCAGAATACCGGTGTCTTCTTCCAGCCCGATACCGATGTGGGTCGGGTGGTTGGCAACGGCAATGGCCAGCCGCCGGAAACGACCCCGTACCAGAAAATGAGTGTCGATGATAGCGTTATGAATCAGCGACAGGCCCGGATAAAGCAAGACATCCGGTTTGAGCGGATCGGCCCCGGGGTACAGCATGAGGTCGGTCATGGCCATGGCGCCCGCACTGGTACCGGCAATGACAAATTCATCGTTTACATAGCGCTGATGCAGCAGCGACGCAAATGCCGACTCGCGGAACACCGTAGTTAGTTTAAACTGATCGCCGCCTGAAAACAGCACCGCTCCGGCCGTCGCAATACGGGCGAGACACTCCGGCTGGTCGACATGCTCGTGGCTGGTCGGATGCATCAGCCGGACATTCGGAAATCCCAGCTTCCGGAACGCACGCTGGTAGCGGCTCCCGACTTCTTCGGGAATGCTCGACGCGGTAGTGATGACCTCAATGAAGGCATTCGGGTTCTTTATTTCCGACACAATCCGGCGCAGGATGCCCGATGTCATAAAGCTCTGTACGGTGTCCTGTGCGTGAACGGGTTTATGCCGCAGGCTCTTGGCTTCATTTCCGCCAATCGCAATCAACGTTCCTTTAATCTGCATGCTACAAAAGTAAAGCGCCGGTCAGCCAATCAGCGCAGTTTAGCCGGTTACCTTATCCAACCGCCCGCCCTGCGATCTGCAATCTCCGGGCGTCGGGCTTATTCTACAGACTCTTTTCAGCCGGTTTTGTTAAACAAATTGCACAAATGGTAGTTTGAACAGGACGAAAGTGCCCAAATTACTCAACGCATGAAAATAGTAGATATCCGCTGCTTCCGGGGACCTAACTACTGGTCGATCCGGCATCCGAAGCTGGTGGCCATGACCCTTGATCTTGACCAACTTGAACAGTCGCCGACCAACACCATTCCGGGTTTTTATGAGCGCCTGAAAACGATGCTGCCATCGCTTTATGAACACCGCTGTTCGAAAGGCTATCCCGGTGGTTTTTTTGAGCGTGTGCAGGAGGGGACCTGGATGGGTCATGTGATTGAACACATTGCTCTGGCGATCCAGACGCTGGCCGGTATGGACTGTGGATTCGGCAAAACCCGCGGCACCGGCAAAGATGGTGTGTACCAGGTTGTATTTGCGTATGTTCATGAAGAAGCCGGCCGGTATGCCGCCGAAGCGGCCGTCCGGATTGCACAAGCGCTGATTGATAACCGACCGTATGAACTGGCGGAGGATATTAAGCGGCTGAAAAAACTCTGTGCCGCAAACCAGTTGGGTCCCAGCACACAAGCCATCGTAGATGCCTGCACCGCGAAAGGTATTCCACACATACGCCTGAACAATGGTTCGTATATACAACTGGGTTATGGTGCCCGGCAAAAGCGGATACGCGCGACAATGACGAGTCAGACGAATGTGATTGCAGTGGAGCTGGCCTGTGACAAGGCCGAAACGAAACGATTGCTCGATCAGGAAGGTATTCCGGTGCCGCAGGGTGAGCTGGCTGATACGCCGGATGCGTTGAATGATGCCCTGAAACGGGTATCGTTTCCGCTTGTGGTTAAACCGCTCGACGGTAATCACGGCCGTGGCGTAACCACCTGCATCGAAACGGCCGAAGAAGCATTGGAAGCGTTTCACCGCGCCCGCGCCCATAGCGAAGAGGTTATTATCGAGCAGTTTATTACCGGCAACGATTACCGGTTACTGGTCATTGACTATAAACTACAAGCGGCTTCGCTGCGTATGCCGGCCTCCGTTACCGGCGACGGGCAGCAGACGATCCGGCAACTGATTGAGCAGATCAATAACGATCCGCGCCGTGGCGATGATCATGACAATGTGCTGACCCGGATCAGCATTGATGACTGTGTGATGGCCCTGCTGCACCGGCAACACCTTACTTTGGACAGTATACCGGAAGCAGGCAGTGTGCTGGTGCTGAAGAAAACCGCCAACATCAGCACCGGCGGTACGGCAGCAGATGTTACCGACATCGTGCATCCTGCCGTTGTGGCCATGGCCGGGCGTATTGCGCGGCTGATCGGTCTGGATATATGTGGTATTGATCTGATTGCAGAAGACATTTCGCAGGAGCCCGTAGCCGGTTCGTTGGCGGTGATTGAGGTGAATGCCGCGCCGGGTTTCCGGATGCATACCCACCCCTCCGAAGGCAAACCCCGTCCCGTTGGGAAGGCGGTGGCCGATATGCTGTTCCCGAACAATGAAAATGGCCGGATTCCGGTCATCGCCATCACGGGGACCAACGGTAAAACGACTACTTCGCGGCTGACGGCGCATCTCTTCCGGCAGACAGGGAAACAGGTCGGTTATACCACTACCGATGGCGTGTATATCGGGCCGCACTGCATCGAACAGGGCGACTGTACCGGTCCGGGTAGTGCCCGTAAAGTATTGCAGGACAGCTCGGTAGAAATGGCCGTACTGGAGTGTGCCCGTGGCGGCCTGCTACGTTCAGGACTCGCATTCGATCAGTGCGATGTCGCTGTGGTCACAAATGTTGCGGCTGACCATCTGGGGCTTAACAACATCAATACGCTCGAAGACATGGCGCATGTCAAAAGCGTGATACCCGAAACGGTGAAACCGGACGGGTATGCCGTTCTGAACGCCGATAACGAGTATACGTACCGGATGCGGGAGCGGTTGCGGTGCCGGATTGCGCTGTTCAGCAGGCAGCCGGATTCTCCGCTGATAGAAGAGCATTGCCGGGAGGGTGGTCTGGCGGCGGTGATTGACCAGGGCTATGTCGCTATCCGGCAAGGGGGGCAGGTTACGCAACTCATTGAGCTGGTAGCGGTACCGCTCTCGTTCGGCGGTAAGGCCGGTTTCATGATTGAAAATATACTGGCCGCGACGCTTGCGGCATACTGCCAGGGGCTTACCGCCGAAGACATTGCCGAAGGCCTGCGGACATTTATTCCGTCGGGGACGAATACGCCCGGCCGGATGAACCTGTTTCAGTTTAATGATTTTTCGGTGCTGATCGACTACGCCCATAATCCACACGGATTGCAGGCGCTCGGGCAGTACATCCGGCAGGTTGAGGCAACCCACAAGGTAGGTATCATCACCGGCGTCGGCGACCGGCGTGACGAAGATATCGTGGCACTAGGGCAGATTGCCGCAACCCTGTTTGATGAGGTTATCATCCGGCTGGATGAGGACGGGCGGGGGCGTTCGTCTGAAGACCTGATTTCGGTGCTGACCGATGGTATCCGGTCGGGCGATGAGCAGAAACTGATCCGCTGTATACCGGACGAACTCGAAGCGCTGACCTATGCCATCCGCCATGCCCGTTCAGGGAGTTTGATTGTCCACCTGACCGAAAAAGTAAAGCGGGCTATTGAGGTGGTTACTGAGGCAAAGGCACAGGAAGAAACCTGTGGACTGGTAGATGCCGTCTGACAGCCTGCAAACGAAAACGGGAGCTGTCCGTTTCGAACAGCTCCCGTTTTCGTTTGCAGTTTATGGGGTTTATACCATGACATGCGGGTTTTGCCGCATTTTATGATAGGTGGCAATAGCTCCCAGCATAAGGACCGGAATATGACGAAAACGTGAATCGGCCTTTAGTTCTTTCAGGCTCGAAAACGTATCGGAATTTGTATGATATTGATCCAGAAAAATTAACTGGGGCCACTGCGCCGCCGGTTGGCTGAGTAATGCTTTCATCATGCAGGTATAGGTTGGTTGCATGATTAATTCGTGTGCCGGATATTGTGCTTGTAATTGTTGGCGTAAGGTATTGACTTCTTGACGGTTTCTGTTCGTCACAACCACTATTTTACTCATTGATTCGATGCAGGATACGGAGTCTTTGAAAACTTGTATAAAGATAGCGCAAAAATCGATCAAAGACGAACAATTCCGGGAAAAGGTGAGGGAATGGGCTAATTTGTAATAAAACGAGTGAAGATAGTATTGATGTATCTACACCCGTTTTATACTATTCGAATATGGCAGACCGAACCGGCAGGCTAATTCAGGCGTTCAAAAATCGTGGCGATGCCCATACCGCCACCAATGCAGAGGGTCGATAAACCGACCTGTTTGCCGGTGCGTTCCAGTTCATCGAGCAGAGTAGCGGAGATGATGGCGCCGGTTGCCCCCAGCGGGTGGCCAAGTGCAATGGAGCCGCCGTTAACATTGACCTTACTATGATCGATACCGAATACATCCATAAACAGCATTGGGATGGCGGCAAAGGCTTCGTTGACTTCAAACAGGTCGATATCGGCAATGTTCATACCTGCTTTTCTGAGGACTTTCTGCGTGGCCGGAATCGGGCCGGTAAGCATAATCGTCGGTTCCGAACCAACGACGGCGAAGGCTTTAATCCGGGCCCGTGGCTTCAGGCCGGTTTGTTCGCCGAATGTCTTGCTGCCAATCAGCAAACCGGCCGCGCCGTCGACAATCTGCGATGAGTTGCCGGCATGATGAACGTGGTTTATCTGGGCTACTTCGGCATATTTCAGCAGAGCGAGGGCATCCATGCCCACCTGCCCCATGTTGGCAAAGGCAGGTTTCAGCGCGGCTAAGCTGTCGGCGGTGGTTCCCGGCCGGACGCCTTCGTCGCGGTCGAGTACGGTAATGCCGATTGAATCTTTAAGCGGGACAAGTGTGCGGTCAAAGCGGTTCTCCTGTTGCGCAGCCACCGCCCGCCGGTACGATTCGGCGGCAAACGTATCGACATCCCGACGGCTGTAGCCTTGTTTAGTGGCAATCAGGTCGGCCGAGATACCCTGTGGCACGATATTATGCCGGGCGACAATCTGCGGATTCATAAAGAGCGCGCCGCCGTCGGAGCCCATCGGCACCCGCGACATCGACTCAACGCCCCCCGCAATGACGGCATCAACCTGGCCCGACATGACATAGGCCGCCGCCATGTTAATGGCTTCAAGTCCCGACGAGCAGAAGCGGTTCAGCTGCACACCGGCGACTGATTGGGCATAACCGGCTTCCAGTACGGCTGTCCGGGCAATGTCAGCGCCTTGTTCGCCGATGGGGGTTACGCAACCCATAATCACATCATCGACGAGTGAGGTGTCGAGGTTATTCCGGTCGCGCAGGGATTGTAACACACTGGTCAGCAGCTGAACGGGCTGAATATCGTGCAGCGCACCGTCGCTTTTTCCGCGCCCACGCGGCGTCCGGACGGCATCAAAAATAAAGGCATCTGTCATAAATACGTTTATGCTGCGCGGGCAATCTGAAAATCTGCTACAGGAGCCACGAATATGTATGCTTTTTTAACAGGTACTCCATAAAAATCAATGTCGGTTTCTAACCATCCCATATCACTGCTCATACTCATAAATGAATCCTTTGGCATAAGCGAGTTATCCATCATTTTGATAGCTGCGAGGTTAGATAATTCATCCTTCGATAAGGTACTTTGCACTTCGCTAACTAAAAAACGTAGTGTTTCAACAGATGCATAATCAATCCAAGGAGCTGCCACCAGCAGGTCCCAGGCAATTGTATCTTCTGGTAAGACTAATGCAAACAGGGTAAATTCTCCCTTTTGCGCCGTAAGTCTGCCGGCAAGTTGTCCTAACTTTTTCACCATCTCTTTCATAGTTTTCGCAGTAGGATTTGAACTGCCTCGATCATTGTGCGGGCAGATTGTTGTGTTCGTGTGCCAATTCTTGAATAACGGAACTCAGGTCTCCATGCACTAACTAGTGACCACTCTGTTAGTAACTCTTGCTGGATCGTTACTTGTCTGCCAGATAACTTTAGTAAGAGGTTTAAATCATGCGTTTTGAAACTTTGCAAACCATTAAATTCATTGGTCGTTTCCGGAAAGCCATCCCAGCGTAATGAAACGCAGATGCGATATTTTAGCTTAAGTTCAAGTGCATAACTACATAAGTAGGCAGCGCTGTCATAGCGATGGTTGTCAAGCAATAACCTCGCATCCTGCAAGCGTGCCGTTGCAATACGTTTAAGTTCAGATTTAAGTAGCATGTACGATGGGGTAATCCGAGTGGTAATCTAAACAAAAATACAAAAATTACCTCAGCAAATCCTGAAGCGTATCCGGTAGGTTCGGGAAGCTGTAGCGGAAGGTCGTTTCGTCCTGAATCCGCTTGTTGAGGACGTTGCTGCTGCCCAGCACCGCAATCGCCATTTCGCCGAATAGCAGCTTAATGGCAAAGGCCGGAATGTTGGGCATGAACAGTGGTTTGTGCAGGATACCGGCAATCTGTTTCGTCAGCGATTCATTCGTTACCGGTCCGGGGGCAACACCGTTGTAAACGCCGTGCCAGCTGGTATCTTCCAACGCCTGAATGTACATCCGGCAGATGTCATCTACATGAATCCACGACATGTACTGCTGCCCCGACCCCAGCGGTGCACCTACGCCTAACTTAATCGGTTGGGCAATTTTGGGGAGGGCACCGCCGTGCATCGTCAGCACCACACCCGTCCGGATTTTAACGGTCCGGATGCCGAGGGCGGCCACCTGATCGGCCGAACGCTCCCAGAGCCGTACTACCTGCGCCATAAAATCGGTACCCGCCGGACTGGTTTCGACCTGCGGCCGGTCGCCCGAATCACCGCCGTAGTAGCCAATCGCCGAGGACGAAACAAAGGCTTTGACCTGGTGGCGGTACTTCGTCAGGGCGGTTGCCAGCAGGGCTGTTGATTGGGTCCGGCTTTCGATGATTTCCTGTTTGCGGGCGTCGGTCCAGCGTTCGTCAGCGATACCGGCCCCCGCCAGATGGATGATATAATCGGCCGTTTCGATGGCCTTCGGGTCAATGCTGCCCTGTTTAATATCCCAGGTATAGACCGTTGTGCCTGCAATTGGCTTTGACGAGCGGCTCAGCAGGCTCACAGCATAGCCTTTTTCCTGAAGCAGTTGGGTTAAGCGATGGCCGATGGTGCCCGTTCCACCGGTTAAAAGTACGGTTTGCGCCATGATGCAATGAATTGTCAGTTGTAAGACTAACTAACGGGTACCGGGAGTTGTTTTAAGGGAACAGAAAGCAAAAAGAAGAAATCAAGCCTCTTCACCAGACGTGACAAATCCGGCCGGATACTTGATTACACATTTTATTTATGCTTATTTTGAATAGCTTAGTATAACCTATCTGCAATGTCTATGAGACAAATAACGCTCAATATACCGGACAGTGAATTCCCTTTTTTCATGAAGTTAGTCAGCTCACTTCAGTTTGTTGAGGTTGCTGATCCTGAACAATTGGAAATGACGTTGACCGCCTCGCAGAAAGAGACCTGGCAGCTTATCAAAAACGGATTTGAGGAGCTTAAAGAGGTTAAACAAGGAAAAAGCCGTGCCCGTCCGGTTCAGGATTTACTGGACGACTTAGATGGCTGAAAGATGGTACAGATTTATACTATTGATAGCTTTGACCGTGAATTTAAGCGACTTGTAAAAAAATATCCTTCGTTAACGAGCGATCTGAAGCAGTTAATAGAAACCCTACAGGTTAATCCTTCTTTTGGGACATCGTTGGGAGCAAATGCCTATAAAATACGCCTTGCCATTGCATCAAAGAACAAAGGCAAAAGCGGAGGGGCAAGAGTGATTACCTATTTTGTTAATGAGGATAATGAGGTCTTTCTGCTTTCAATCTATGATAAGTCTGAACGGGCAGACATTCCTGATAAATTACTACAAGAACTGATTCAGGTGGTGCTATCGTCGAAATAATAGTGCCAGACACCATAAAAAAAGCGGGCCCGTATGAGCCCGCTTTTTCGTTAGAACCGCAGCCGGACACCGGCCAAGAAATTGCGGGTGGCCTGCGGAAAGTACCAGTTATCGGCCAGCACCTTACCCTCGCTGACGTAGGCATAGGTATACCCATTCGACTCGTACAGCTCGCTGAACAGGTTGTTGAGCAGGAGCGTAAACTCAATGGTATCGGCAAACTTCGGCTTCAGGGTATAAATCAGCCGGATGTCGTTCACAAAATACGGATTCAGCTTGCGGCTCTCGTTCTGCGTATTGTCGAGGTACTGCTTCCCTACATACTTCGTCAACAAGCTCAGCTCCAGATTTTTCACGGGCGTATACATAATCTGCGAACCGGCAATGACCGACGGCGAGAACGAAATGTCGGTGTTGTTGTGCGTGATTGCCCGCTGATCGCCCGTATCGAAGTTGTCGAGGTACTCGGTAAACGTTTTTACTTTATTCTGGCTGAACGTAGCATTGACATTCCAGCGCCATTGCCGCGACAATACTGTGGCCAGTTCCAGTTCAACACCAGCCCGGTAGCTTTCCGGCACGTTAACCCGGTTATACGCCCCGACATCGTTGATTTGCCCCGACAGCACCAGCTGATTGCGGTAATTCATGTAGTAGGCATTGGCGGTAAAGGCATATCGCTGCGCCTGCCGCTTGAAACCTGCCTCCCAGTCATAGAGGCTTTCGTGCTTTGGCCGGCTGGTTGGGGTGCTTTGCGTATAGTCGTCGCGGTTTGGCTCCTTGTTGCCGACCCCGAACGAGGTATACAGCGTATTCTGATCGTCGAGCGTATAGGTCAGACCGGCTTTCGGATTGAAAAACGACAAACTGGCATTCTGCGTAACGTTCTGTAACCGGCTGTTAAAACCAAGGAACGAATAATTAACCGTCCGGACCTGTAGGTCGGCAAAGCCGTTCAGCCGGGTTGTTAGCTGGTAAAAGGCTTTTCCGTAGAGGTTGAAGTCGGTCTTTGTTGCATCGTCGTCGTAATACCGCTGGCGGATGTTGCTGGTGCCGGCAAAGCGGGCCCAGATAATTTCGCCGTAGTGTTTGCCTGTGTACCGGTTCCAGCCACCGCCGAAGTTGGCCGTCAGTCGTCCGCGATTGTTGTAATCTAGGGAGAAGACAGAGCCGTAGAAGTCGTTGTCCAGCCAGCGCCGGCGGATGATGTCGGTCTTCCGGATGGTATCACGGCCGATGATCACGTTCGGCAACCCGTATTTCGACAGCGTTTCGCCTTCACGGTATTGTTCGTAGTAACCGCGGCCTTTGGTATAAAACGCCGACACGTTCAGCCGCCAGCTCCGGCTCAGTTCGTGCGACGTAATGAGCTGATACTGATCCTGCTGGTAGTTGTCGGTTTCGTTGTCGTAGGTATATTCGTTATACCGCCGGTTGGTGGCCAGAATGGCCTCCGGTATGCCGTTCCAGGCCTGATAGGTTTGTTCTTTACCCGAAAACACGTTCAGGCGGACAAAGCTTTTCTTGCCGTACCAGCCGCCGGATACATAAAATGATTTCAGGTCAGAAGACGCGCGGTCGATGTAGCCGTCCGACTTGATCGCCGACAGGCGGGCATCCATCACAAAACCGCCTTTCAGCAGCCCCGAACTGGCCAGAATATTGGCTTTGCGGGTGTTGAACGAACCGCCTGACAGATTTACCTCAGCCAGCGGTTCGCGGTTCAGCTGGTTGGTCTGCACATTGAGCGAAGCCCCGAACGCACCCGCTCCGTTGGTCGACGTACCGACCCCGCGCTGAATCTGAATGCTGCTGACCGACGACGAAAAATCGGGCATATTGACCCAGAAAGTCCCCTGTGATTCAGCATCGTTGTACGGAATCCCGTTCAGCGTCACGTTGACGCGGGTTGCATCGGAACCACGTATCCGGATGCCCGTATAACCGACGCCCGCTCCCGCATCCGACGTTGTTACGACCGACGGCGTAAAATTGAGCATCATCGGCAAGTCCTGTCCCAGATTCAGTTTGCGGATATCGCGCTGGGTGACGTTGGTATAGGCCACGGCCGATTTTTCGTTGGCGCGGGTAGCCGACACAACCACTTCATCGACCGCAACCACGCTTTTCTCCAGCGATACGTCAAGCATCTGGTTCTGACCGATCGTAACCGGTTTGGTAACGGCTTCGTAGCCGACGAGCGAAAATCTGACCTGATACGTGCCTTTCGGCAGGTTGGTAAGCCGGTAGGCCCCGGTCGCATCGGCCGTAGTACCTTTGTAGGTACCTTCGAGTGTAACGGCGGTGCCGGGCAGTGTTCCGCCTTCGGCATCCCTGATTATTCCGGATAATGTAAATTGAGCCCATGCCGGCAGCGCAAACACGCCAAGCCACAGGGCGAGCAACAGACGATAGGTTGTTGTGTTTTTCATTGACTATGAAAAATGCAACGAACAGGTATAGGGGCTGTACCTATCGTTTTGTAAAAAAACAGATGTATGCAGTGCTACCAGATAACGATGGAATCAGCATCGTCCCGCCTCTGACGATTTCTGCGTGGCTTCTGATTCAAGCTAACGCATGAAAATACGTCGAGACGTAGCTACTTTCCCTTCGCCGGCATTACCCGGATCAGGTTCGATGGGTATAATCTCAGCCCGTTGTATTAAGGCACCCCTTTAAGATTAGCAGGGGCAAAGATAACGGAATTTTACAAATTCCGGATGTAGTTTTATTTGCTGCTACGGCTTAGTGAAAACAAATGGTTGCCGGTCATTAACCGTAACGAGCGGTAATGACCGGCAACCATCAGGAATAGTGCACGCTATTTCGATCCGCCGTATTTGGCGGGCTGTGGCTGGTTCGCACCGGTAGTGGCGGTCTTTTTCAGGAATTGACGCAGGTGCTCATTGCTGGTAGCCAGGTCTTCTTTCCGCAGGTACATCATGTGACCACTTCGGTAGCCTTCCCAGCTGATCCGGTCTTTCAGCTTGCCGCCCGCATCAATCTGCCACATGTTGTATTTGGCATTGAAATAATCGCAGGCGCCGTCGTAGTAGCCCGACTGAACCAGTACGTGCAGGAACGGGTTCATGGCCATCGCCTGCCGCAGGTTCTCGCCGGTCTGGTTGCCGTCGTTGTTCCACGGGCGGACGGGGCCGAACATAAAGTAATTCAGGTCGGTTTTGTAGTTCAGCTCCTCCCGCATGTACTGGTTGATCGCGGGCGTGAATGAGTGCAGCCATGAGGTCAGCTCGGCGTTGTAATCGGGGGCCATGCCCGCGTCGCGGCTGTCGATGCCGAGGTAACGGGAGTCCAGACGGCCAACGGTGTAGCCGCGCTCACGGAGCAGTTCTTTCCAGAAAAAGCTGGCCGGAATATCCATATTCAGCTGACTGACCACCTTTTCCGACAATCCGGCGTACCGGGCAACTTTTGCCGTAACATCTTTACGTTTCTGGTCGCTCAACGCGCCGCCCATCGTCAGGGCGGGTAGGTATTCCTGAACCGTAAAGGCTTCAACTTCAGGCAACACTTCAGTCAGGTCTTTTTTCTGAAGGTCAGCAGGCAGTGCCTTATGATACCAGGCCGTAGCGGCGTAGTAAGGCAGCATCAGGGCCGATTTCGCCGGTCCGTCGCGCTTGATGCCCAGATCCGTCGGCGATACCAGAATGACGCCGTTCAGGTACATCCAGTGACTGTTCTGTAGTTCGAGTGCCAGCCCCGATACCCGCGTTGTGCCGTAGCTTTCGCCGATCAGGTACTTCGGAGATGCCCAGCGGTTATACCGGCTCACAAAGGTATTGATCCAGTCGGCCAGGTACTTGATGTCGGCGTTGACACCGAAGAATTTCGACGTCGGCACGTCCTTGCTGGCTGGCCTTGAAAAGCCGGTGTTAACGGGGTCAATGTACACAATGTCGGCCACGTCGAGAATCGAATTCGGGTTGTCGCGCATGCCATAGGGCTGCACCGGATAGCCCTCATCGTCGACTTTCAGGATGCGCGGGCCGGTATAGCCGATCATCATCCAGACCGATGCCGTGCCGGGGCCACCGTTAAACGAGATAACCAGAGGGCGGGTTGAGCGATCACTGACATCCGACCGCTCAAAATAGGTGAAAAAGACCCCGGCAATGGCTTTACCTTCTTCGTCCCAGACCGGAATGGTACCGGCCGTGGTTTTGTATGGCACCTTCTGGCCTTTGATCGTCACCTCGCCTTTAGTAACAACCTGGGCATCCAGGCTCAGGGTACGGGCTAACGCACCGGCTTTTTCGGTTTTCGGAGCCGGTGCTTCGGCGGCCGGTGCTGCCGGTTTCTGAGCAAAGCTGTTCAGCATCAGACAGCCGCCTGCAAGGGTAAGTAGTAGTTTGTTCATGAATAAAGAGTGAAAGAGTGAATGAGTGATAGAGCGAATGAGTGATAGAGCGATAGACTGAAAGAATGATAGAGTAAGAGCATGATCGCTCTTTCGCTCTTTATCACTTTCACTCTTTAGGATCAGTATCTGCCTCTGATTTTAGGTTTGATCTGACTGTCGTACAGGGTACGGAGGGCGGTGTGTGTTTCGGCCGGGAGCGGGGGCAGGAGCGAGGCTTCTCCGTTGGTTTGTACCTGCTGCACTTTAGTGGCGCCCGGAATAACGGTTGTTACGGCAGGGTGATCCAGAATCCAGCGGATGGCCCACTGCGCCGGCCGGTCATCGGGTAGTAGCCCGGCAATGGTTCGGGTCAGTTCGACGCCCTCATCGAAGGTAACCCCGGAGAAGGTTTCGCCGACATTGAATTTTTCGCCGTTGGCGTTGTAGTTGCGGTGGTCGGTCGGCGAAAACTGCGTCTGGCTGGTGAATTTCCCCGATAGCAGCCCGCTGGCCAGCGGTACCCGCACAATCAGCGCCACGCCTTTTTCCTGTGCCAGCGCAAAGAACTCGTCGGCAAGATGCTGGCGGAACAGGTTGAAAATAATTTGCAGCGAAGCCAGTCCGTCCTGTTTAAGGCAGATCATCGCTTCTTCGGCCGTTTCGACGCTTACGCCCCAGTGGCGGATCAGCTTTTCGTCCTGCAACCGGCGGAGATGGTCAAATACACCCCCTTTCTGCAATTCTTCGGTCGGAATGCAGTGCAGTTGTTCCAGAAAAAGCTGATCGAGCTGCAGGTTACTGAGGGATGATTCTACCTGTCGGCGCATAGCGTCGTAGGTAAAGTTCTGCGGCCAGCCAAACCCGCTGTCCGACCGGCGGCCGAGCTTGGTGGCGACCAGCATGGGCGAGGCGGTTTCTTTCAGAAACCGGCCGATGGTCCTTTCGCTGATGCCGGTGCCGTAAACGTCGGCGGTATCGATAAAATTTCCGCCCTGATCCGCATAGGCTTGCAGGATCGCGAAGGCGTCTTCTTCCGTAATATTTCCCCAGTCGGCGCTGCCCAGTTGCCAGGTGCCAAGGCCAATTTCGGAAACAGATTCAGTCTGAAAGGGTCGTTTAGGTAAAATCATGCCGGTTACGAGAGGTACAGGTGCATTGATGTCCCGAAGATACGTAACAGAAGAATAGCGTGGGGAGGGAAGGGGCACAAAAAAAGCATGCTTCTCAAAGCATGCTTTTTTGCATTAACTAGCTATATCTTATGAATTAAGCCCGTTTTACATTTACTGCATTCAGGCCTTTTCTGCCTTGCTCAACATTAAAGCTAACCTTGTCGTTTTCACGAATGTCATCAATAAGACCTGAAACGTGCACAAAAATATCAGCGCCACCGTTAGCTGGGGTAATGAAGCCAAACCCTTTGGTCTCATTGAAAAATTTAACTGTTCCTTCTTGCATTTTTTTATTGTTTGCGGCAAATAAAGGACCAATAAACGATATTTCCTAATACTTTGGCAGGAATTTTTAGTTTTATTTATTTGATTGTCAAGGGTGTCAACTCTATAGGGTATTTTTTAGTATGAAAGCTCCCGGACGCAACTTATTTATTAAGTTTGTGGTTGTACTATAAATGTGGCCCGCTTCTGTCAAAACACGGTTACCTGTTTTCGACCCGAGCGGGCCACATTGCTATGCACAGCAGTGTAGTTTTTCATTAAACCAATATAGGTATTTATGGGTAGATCGCAGGAAACGTTTTCAAAAAAAGAAAAAGAAAAAGCCAGACATAAAAAGCGGCAGGATAAAGAACAGAAAAAAGAAGAGCGTAAGGCAAATGCCTCAAAAGGGCAGGGCCTGGATATGATGCTGGCGTATGTAGATGAAAACGGTAATCTGACGACGACCCCTCCCGATCCACGTAACAAGAAAACAATAGATGCCGGAAGCATTTCAATCGGTGTTGACCGGCAGGATGCCACACCGTCTGTTGCGGAGCGTAAAGGTGTTGTCACAACCTGGCTCGATACAAAAGGCTACGGATTTATTAAGGATACTCAATCGCAGCAGAGTATCTTTGTTCATAAAAACGGACTTATTGACGATATTCGTCAACAGGATAAAGTTAGTTTTCAGATTGAGACGACACCTAAAGGCCCGAATGCCGTTGAGGTGCGTAAAATCGGCTGATAACGCGGGTTGGTGTGCTTACCGGCGGGGTTACAGAGCGATATGTAGCCTACATTATGTGTTTACATTTCCTCTGTTTTAACCAAACGAAACTTATGCAAAAGCTAACTGTAAAAGAACGTCAGAAGGCTGCTCATCAGGCTGTTGAAGCCAGTAAAATGCCCTACTTAGTACGGAATATGCCCAAAACGATTCTTTATCTGACGGAAGAGCAGGCCGCAAAACGTTTCGATCTGATCCCGCAATTCCGGAAGCCGGCTAACTGAACACATGTGATAAGCATTCGCTTGCTCTATTAAAATAATTAAATCCTCTATGAACAAACAGGAATTCATTCAGCAAGTAGCTGAATGGGCCAGAATTCGTGGCTACACTGATATCAAAGCAAATGCCGAGGGCTTTACTAAGCCCGGAGGCTATGGCCGTCAGCAGGACGGTGAATCGTTTGTACCGGATGTTACAGGAATACAATCAGGAGCACGGACATACTTTGAAGTCATGCTGAAGACCAGCGATAAGGACTACCTGACCGCAAAACTCAAACTGCTACACCAACTGACCATTATAAACGGCGGAAAACTCTTCCTGATGGCTCCGAAAGGACATTCTATTTTTGCTAAAAATATCCTGGAAGGCAGCCGGATTAACGCCGAAATCGTCGCTCTTCCTGAGCGCCGGAAATAAAAGCTGCGATATGGCAACAGGCCTGCCGGATAAAAACGGCGGCGCCGCCTGTTGTTGTGTACCATATGCTTACAACGGCCTGCGGCCCGTGAACCGTCTTGTTTATCAAGTCAGTTTACGGGCCGCAGGCCGTTTTTGGTACGTCTCCGGAACATAAAAGCCCCGTTATAAACGTGTTCCGGATGGGTACAGGGAGTCCGTCGCTGCGTAAGCGACTGTTTAGCTGTTTTTTAGTGCCATAGTGTGCCGTTTAGTCCCAGAACAATACCTAACCATAAACCAATAAGACCTGCCAGTACACTGATAAACCGGGCAAGCAGTTTGTTCCAGCCATTCAGACGCGTAAAAAAGTCCATGAAGGCGGAAAAAATACCGCCGGCGGCGCCTGCCAGCGGAACAATAATCAACGGCTTCACCATCCAGTAATCACCCCATTCCGGACGCGGGTGCTTTACCCCCGACAGAAAAAGACTGATTACGGCCAGACCGATTCCTGCACCGATTAGAGCCCGGATACTCACTGATTTCCGGTTGACCCGATTAAACGCATCCTGATGGTACATATTCATTTGGTTTATTGGTTCATACTTCATTTAAGTAGTAAAAAAAGAACTTTGATTTTCAAAGTAAGTGGCTTGTTGTTTACGCTCAGGCAGGAGGTGCCAGGCTTCATTCAGGGAATCTCAAAAAGCTATATCAATTGCACAGCCGGCTATTTTTTTCCGGATCCCTGCCGGTGATAGATGGCCAGACACTCATCGAGCGGACGCCCCTGCCGGTGGATACAGTCGCAGAACTCCTCGCAGGCCTGTGGGTTAGCACTGCCAGCACACTGCGTCAGACAGTCCCGGGTGTGGTTACGTGGTTTCAGGTCAAAGCCGGTCAGCAGCAGGAACGCCAGCAGAATAACAGTTGCCGCTACACCAGCGAAAAACCGTAACGGGAAGGTGCGGAAGGTTGCCTTTGCGGCAGGCCTGACCTCCGGTTCCGGCAGCCGGTTGAAGGGGAAAATGTATTTCAGCTTATCGTAGTCCCAGCACAGGAGGTACAGGTTCGCCAGCACCATTAACGGTGATGTCAGCAGAGAGCCGTCGAACCGGACAGCTACTGATAACACACATATATTCAAGATGATGGGTAAATAAATTAATGCGCCGATGGTGGCCAGGCGCGGGATCAGCAGGAAAGAGGCGGCTGTCATCTGTAGCACACCGATAAACGGATAATAGAAGCCTGTTTTATGCAATGCTTCCAGGTAATGCCCCATCGGGTGATTCACCGACAGCGACGTGAACCGCTCGCCCATAATCTTGACAAACCCCGATGGTAAAAAGCCTGCCGCCAGAGCAATCCGGCAAAAGACCGTAAAATACCAGAACCACCTGTTTTGCTTCACTAAGGGATGAAGCCGGTCAAGAGTTGTCGAAATGGGCATAGTCTTTATGTTGATCTTAAAGTACTTTGTAATGCAAAGTTATTTGAGAAAAATAAAAAGACAAGTGATCTGCAAAAAAAAATCCGGCTGCCTGTGAGAGCAGCCGGAGGACAGCAGTTTAGGCTTCAACTTCTTCCAGGGCTGGATAATCCGTGTATCCTTTGGTGCCTGGTGTATAGAATGTGCCGAAGTCAGGGTGATTAAGCGAAGCGCCGGTTTGCAGCCGCTCAACCAGATCAGGATTGGCGAGGAACGGACGGCCAAAGGCAATCAGGTCAGCTTTACCGGCCTGTAATGTGGCTTCGGCGCGGGCCAGGTCGTAGCCGCCGCTCAGTATCAAAGTTCCTGTAAACGTCGCGCGGATGGTATCGACAATCGCCGGATCCACAGCCGGTGCGCCCATTGAGGTATGGTCAACCAGGTGGAGGTAGGTAACAAACGGATTTAGCTGCTCGGCCAAGTAGGCGTAAATAACGTCATAGTCTGCGGAATACGGCATGTCGTTAAAGACACCGTAGGGCGATAACCGGATGCCGACTTTGTCCTTGCCGATTTTTTCGGCGGTTGCCTGCGCAATTTCGAGCGCAAAGCGGGCGAAGTTTTCGGTGCTGCCACCGTATTGGTCATTACGGGTATTTGATGTCGGGCGGATAAACTGCTCAACGAGATAGCCGTTGGCACCGTGAATTTCTACGCCGTCGAAACCGGCTTCAATGGCGTTTTGAGCGGCCTGCACAAACTCAGCAACGGTCGCCTGAACGGCTTCGGTTGTCATGGCTTCCGGCGTTGGTTGTGGCTGCATGCCTTCGGTATCCGTATAAATGTCACCGGCTGCGGCGATGGCCGACGGTGCTACGACTTTGCCACCGGCGTGCATGTTTGCCGGATGACCAATACGGCCGGTGTGCATCAACTGCGCGAAGATTTTACCGCCTTTGGCGTGTACAGCGTCCGTAACCGTTTGCCAGCCGGTTACCTGCGAAGGGGTGTACAAGCCCGGAACCCGTGCATACCCGTTACCGTTCGGCGATGGTGCAACGCCTTCGGTGATCAGGAGCCCTGCCGACGCCCGCTGGGCATAGTAAGTAGCCATGATGTCAGTTACTTCGTGATCTGTAGTGGCACGGTTACGGGTCATAGGCGCCATAACAAGGTGGTTGCTCAGCGTGATACTGCCAAGCTGCGCCGGTGAGAAAATCTTCTGTGACATGTTTTCCGGTAATTTAATTGAGTTGTCGGGGAAATATCCGGAGGGGTAACACTTCCAAACATTTAAAAGTTTGAATGTTTCAGGTAAAAAAATTAAATCAGACCGCTCAGAAAAGCCGTAAGTTCGTGCAGAGCTTCTTTGTTGAGGCGTAGGTGGAGGTTGCGGCCTTCTTTTTTTGCTTCGACAAGGCCGCTGTCTGTCAGGAGTTTAACGTGATGAGAGACGCAGGGTTGCGACAGGCCGGTAAGTTCCTGCACATCGGTGTTGGTCATGCAGCCTTTTTGGGCCAATGCCTGCAAAATACCGAGCCGGTATTTATCCGAAATGGCATTGGTTGCTTTTTCGACGGCCCGGTTATCCATGCGCTGTGAATTGAGATTATTCTGCAAAAATAACAGAATATCAGGTAGCCTGACCCGGGCGGTTGTTTTTTTGATTGACGGCCGGAGTCAGGCTACGGCGAGGAGTCATTGGCTCCGCTACCGGCTGCCGAGCTGTTTCAGCATACGGGTATGGGCATAAATGGCGCCCAGAAAAGACGGCTTCTGGTGATAGGTCAGGCCGAATTGTTCGGCGGTGGCCTTCACAATCGGGGCAATGGCCGGGTAATGTACGTGGCTGATGGTCGGGAACAGGTGGTGTTCAATCTGATGATCGAGCCCGCCGATAAACCACGAAAATGCCCTTGAGCTTTTAAAATTGGCGGTGCTTTCCAGCTGATGAATGGCCCAGGCGTTTTCGATGCAGCCCTTGTGGTTGAGTACGGGTTCGTCAATGCCTTCAACAAGGTGAGCGACCTGAAAAACAAGGCTGAGAATCAGTCCGGCAATGGCGTTCATGACCAGATAACCGGTCAGCCACTGTCCGAAGGTCAGGTCGGTCAGCCAGAGCGGCAGCACGCACACAAACGCTACGTAAAACAGTTTACCGAGAATCAGAATCAGGATTTCATTCAGCGGGAACGGCTTGTTGTGCTTTGATTGTGACTGTTGCCGGTAGGTGCGTACCTGACGGATGTCTTTCACCAGAAAGGAAAGCGTCATCATCGTATAGAGCAGGAAGGCGTACAGGTGCTGATAGCGGTGGAAAAACTGATAGCGCTGACAGGTCGACAGCCGCAGGAAAGGTTTGCCGGTAATGTCTTCGTCCAGCTGGTCAATATTGGTATAGGTATGGTGGTTCAGGTTGTGCTGAATACGCCAGTTATAGACATTACCCCCGAGTAAAAACAAGCTGGCACTGAATACCTGGTTCATGCGGTTGCTGGTCGAAAAGGATCCGTGGTTGGCATCGTGCATGACAGCCATACCCACGCCGGCAATCCCGAAACCCATGATAATCGTACAAAGCAGCATAGCCGGCAGCGGCAAACGGTTACTCAGAATCAGACCGTACGGAATCAGGTAGAGCGACAGCATGAACACGGCTTTCAGGACCATAGGCTGTCCGCCGGTCTTGCAAAGGGTATGCTGCTGAAAATGGGCTTCAACGCGGCTTTTAAGCACCGGAAAGAAACCGGACTTTTCGAGATTCAGGAATTTAACAGATAGGGGGGCGTTTGACATATTGCCGTTTAAGAGGGTAAAGTACAAGTAGGGTAAGTCCGTTTTGCTCACCAGTAACGCGTGAGGCTACTTACGCAAACTGAAACGGCAATTGTATAAGAAGAACGTACAGATTGATGATTAGTGTATACGAACAGGGAGTTAAATATTCTGATTTTTCTCAAATATATGATAAAATTTAGTAGAATTAACTATCAGCAGACGTATTGACAGTATGTTTTCGCAGAAAAAGAGAAAGGTGGCTTATTTTCCGGGTATTTTTATAAAACCTATAAACTTTGTTGGCTGATTGAGGTTAATTAGACTACTTTTGGTAAGTTTTAATTAACAACTGACTACTTCTCCTTCTACTCCTGGTTGAGCGGATGGTCTGGCCGTCCTTAACCTTTCGCGCACACTTCCCGCTTCCTTTGGGGCGTTTTTCGAAAAACAGCAACAGTGATAAAACACATTGTACATGACTGACTTTCCTCAGATTTTTCCCGTTTTAGTGATTGATGATGACCCTAACATTTTCGAGATAATGTCAAGGGCCGCGCAGAAGCACTTTCCGGAGGCGTTGTTTATCCGTTGCCGCAACGCCGGCGAAGCAGTTGCGTATTTTCATAAACCGGATAATATCCGGCCCCGGCTGATTTTGCTTGACCTTTTTCTGGAGGTTGCGGAGTCAGATGGCTTTGTACTCCTGCCTGAACTGAAAAAACAACTGGCCGAATTTCAGATTCCGGTTGTTGTGTTGTCTGGTTATGCAAAAGAAAGTTCTGTACTACAGGCGTATGAACTGGGGGCGAGTTCATTTATTGAGAAACCGGCTGATTTTCACGGCTGGGTAGGCATGATGGATAATCTGCTGGAATACTGGAAGGGAAACAGCATACCGGAAATAAAACCGCCCGATGAGCAAACGCCGTCGGTTGTACCGGAAACACCGCCTTATCCGTAGTAACCAGCCCGTTCAGCTACGCTCAGATGCTTATACCACCACGCTGTCCGGCGTGGTTTTTTTACGGCGCAGCAGCCGGTTTTCAGGCAATTATCAGCAGCAGAATCAGCGGAACCAAGTGCTCCCGAAGAAACCGGACGGCTTTGTAAATCAGATTTACCACCGCCTGATAGCTCAGAGCCATAATTTCCGCAATTTCTTCGTACGTCAGCTGACTGTAGAACCGCAGATAAACTGCTTCCTGCTGCCGGCGTGTCAGCTGACTCATAAAATGGTGAAGCCGCTCCTGCTGATCCGACAGGGTTTGTTGCTCAATCAGCTGGCTTTCATGGCTGAACTCAAACCAATGATCCGGCTCGTTGCCGATGTCCTCAAACTTTTCGACCTTTCTGAGCTCCCGCGTAATTTTGTATTTCAGGGCTTTAAACAGATACCCTTTCACCGAACTTACCTCGTCCGGTTTCTCCTTGTTGGTCCACAGCTCGAAAAAAAGGTCCTGAATACAGTCGTCCAGTAATTGCCCGTTGGCTACCGTCTTGCGGCCGTACAGATACAGCGCCCGGTAATACCTGGTGAATAATGTCTCAAAAGCCCGCCGGTCGGCGTTCCGGAAGTCTTTCCATAGCTGACTGTCTTCCATAGGTAAGAAGGGGGGATTTATGCATATACAAGAATTAGGCAGGGTCAGGCTACTCCTGCCGGCAGAATTTTATCTTTTCACCAAATGATAAAAAAAAAGGAAAAAAAATGATTATCCCGTGAGGGTTTCCGGTACTGGTTTATGTAAGGATACTGAATGTGATGAAACCCGAACAACTAATTACCGATGATACCTTTCTGGCCTGGTACTTCCGGACCGATGCGGCCTGTGTCAGCCAATGGAATCAGCGGCTGCGCGAAGACCTCGATCTGAAAGCGGCTGCCGACGAAGCGGTGCTCTTACTACGTCTGTTACACCAGGAGGAAAACGAGCAGGTAACCGACCGGCAGATCGGTCAGTCGCGGGATACGCTGATGCAGCGGATCGCGGTTTGGGAAGAACAACAGCAGGTGCGCCGGGGATTCCGGATTTCGTACCGGCGGGTATTGGCACTGGCGGCCTGCCTGGTGCTGGTAGGGTTCGGCGTTGTCTGGTTCCGGCAAAACAGGCCGGCTGTGGGAAGCTATGCGGCCGGAGACACGCGGACGGGTATCACTTTGGCCGACGGCACGGTGGTAACGCTCAATAAAGGTACAGCTATAAAGGTGTCGGGGATGGAGGCCAATGAAACCGGTAACCGCGAAGTATGGCTGAACGGGGAGGCCTTTTTTGATGTAAAACACCTGGCCGGCAACCGGAAATTCATCGTTCATTCGGGCGATGTGGATGTGGTTGTGCTGGGAACCCGGTTTACGGTAAAGAGTGGTCCGCAGCAGACAGCCGTAGCCCTGGAGTCGGGGCGTGTGGAGCTGTCGGTGGCGGGCAACAAGGCGGGCAGACTCATTATGAAGCCCGGCGAGCTGGTTGAGTACTCGCGGACATCGGGGCGGCTGGCCCGAACGGATATCAACGTGAAAAACTACGCGGCCTGGCAGGACGGGAAAATTGTCCTGGAAAATGCGGATGCAGCTGCCTTGCAGCGGGTTTTCCGCGATCGGTTCGACATGGCTGTAGAGATAGAAGAAGGCGCCGACCCCGGCGAGTTCAACGGCGTATTTCCGGCCGATGACCCGGCGGTGCTGATCAATGCGCTGGAAAAAACGTATCCCGGCCAGGTGGTCCGGACAGAAGGCGGGCTGAAGTTTGTACGACCCGGTCAGAAGTAAGCTGAAGCGAATACCAAATCCTTTACCTGTATATGAAAAACCTTTCCATCCGTGCAATGGTATGCCGGTCCTGTTACCTGCTGCTGTGTTGCCTTGCGTTGCCGTCGCCGGGGCAGATACTTGCCTCCCGGCACGTCGGGCGGGTATCCGAACGCTATCAGGAACCAACTGTCGCAAAATCGCTGCGGCTAAGGCTTCAGGAGTTACAAACGAAATACAAGGTCTCCTTTTCGTATGACCGGAAGACAATTGATAATAAGGTAGTTGAGTACGGTACGCAGACGTTTATGTCGCTGGAACAGGAACTGACGTTTATCACAACTACCCTCCACTTACAATTCGAAAAGCTGGGCGGCAACCTGTATGTGCTGACGCCGCTGAAAAAAATAAGTGCGTTGATGCAGGAGCCGGTGCAGCCGTCTTCCTTGCCTGCCGGAAGCCTGTCTTTGCCGGATGCGGGCGTCTCCGGAGCCAGTCAGCGTATAGTGGCAGGCGTTATATCCGGTAAGGTGACGGCTAAGGCCGACGGTGCTCCGTTACCGGGGGTAAACGTTATTCTGAAAGGCACTCAGACGGGTACGGTTACCGGTACCGACGGCTCGTTTAAGCTCGAAGTACCGTCGCCGGATGCTGTGCTGGTGTTTTCATTTATCGGTTATCAGACGGTAGAAAGACCGGTCGGTGGGCAGTCGTTGATGCAGGTGGTAATGGAAGAAAGCGTGGCCATGCTGAACGAAGCCGTGGTGACCGCCCTTGGCATCAAGCGCGAAAAACGTTCGCTGGGCTATTCGGTCGGTAATGTAGAAGGGACAGCGCTGACCCAGACGCCGCAGAATAATGTACTCAATACACTGTCGGGCAAGGTAGCCGGGGTGCAGATTTCGCAGATGGGCGGCGGGGTCGGCTCGTCGGTCAGTATGATTATCCGGGGCGCCAACTCGCTCAACAGTGATAACCAGCCGCTGTTTGTAATCGACGGGGTGCCGGTGGCTAACAAGCTAACTAACTCGTTTTCGGGGGCCGACATGGGCAACCCGATTTCCGACATTAACCCAAACGACATTGCTGCCATTTCGATCCTGAAAGGGCCCAGCGCCGCCGCCTTGTATGGTTCGCGGGCCGGTAGCGGCGTGGTGTTGATCACAACCAAGTCGGGCGCAGGAGCGAAAAAGGGCCTTGGGGTGTCGTTTAATACCGCGCTGGTACTGGATAAGCCCATCCAGTATGTACAGGTACAGAACAAGTTCGGCTCGGGAAAAACGGGTGCTCACGTACTGGAAGAAGCCGAAAACGAAAGCTGGGGCGCGCAGCTGGATGCCGGCGAAATGTGGGTGCAGTGGAACAGCAACGGCCAGAAGGTGCCGCTGGTATCGTATCCGGACCGGTTTAAGGACTTCTTTCAGACGGGCTTTACCAATACCAACAACGTGTCGGTCAACGGCAACTACGAAAAAGGGAACTTCCGGCTGTCGGCGGGCAATATGAAAAACACCGGTATTATTCCGAATACCGATCTGTCAAGGTTTACGATTGCGCTCAACTCGGCCTACAACATCACCGACCGCTTCCGGACCTCAGTCAGCCTCAACGTGACGCAGTCGGGGTCAGACAACCGGCCGATGATCGATGCCAGTCGGAATGACCCGGTCCGGAGCGTATACGAAATCGGCTCGCAGGTCAATATCAATGATCTGCGGGAGTACTGGCTGCCGGGGCAGGAGGGTATTGCTCAGCGCAAATACAAGGACAAGCAGAATAACCCGTTTTTTCTGGTGCATGAGAATACCACGGGCTTTGGCCGGGACCGGACCGTAGCGAAGATTCAGCTCGACTACGACCTTGGTAAAGACCTGATGCTGACCGGTAAATATGCCCGCGACTCCTACAACGAAATCTTTGAGGCCAAAAAAGCGTACAGCAATTTCGAGGCGCTGAAGGGCGGCTACACGATTTCTAATGACTACCGCAAGGAGGAGAACATGGATATCATGCTGAGCTACAAAAAGACCTTTTCGGACGACTGGAGCCTGAATGCGATGGTGGGTGCTAACCGCCTGACACAGTATTACCGCGCTTTTTATAATGCAACCACCGAACTGGTGGTGCCGGGCCTGTACACCATTGCCAACGGGGCTCCCGGTACATTTAACCCTGTTAGCTCATTGGCGCAGAAAATGTTATATGGGGTGTATGGCTCGGCGTCGCTGGGCTTCCGCGACATGGTGTATCTGGACCTGACCGCCCGTAATGACTGGACCAGCACCCTGAAAAAAGGCAATAACTCCTACTTCTATCCCTCGGCCTCGCTGAGTGTCCTGGCGTCGGAACTGGTGCGGATGCCGAACTGGATCACGTTTGCCAAAGTACGGGCCGGTTTCGCACAGGTGGGGAACGATGTCGAACCCTACAGCCGTTCGCAGACCTACAGCACTGCCCTCGACTGGGGCAGCGCCAAGCGCATGTACATGGGGGGCGTACTCCGCAATCCGGACCTGAAACCGGAAATTTCGACCTCACACGAAGTCGGGGTTGACCTTAAATTCTTTAAAAACCGGCTCGGGCTGGAAGCGACCTATTACAAGCGCGGCAACAAAAACCAGGTACTGTCGATTACTACACCGATTGAGTCGGGAGCCAGCAATAAGCAGATTAACGCCGGTCTGGTCGAAAGTGAAGGGTTTGAACTGGGCATCGTCACGACGCCGGTTAAAACGGAAAACTTCTCATGGGACATGAATTTTACCCTGACCCGTAACCGGACCTACATCCGCAAACTGGCCGAAGGGATTAAGTATTTCTCGTTTACCTCCTACAGCGGGGCCGAAATCCGGACCTACGAAGGCGGGCAGATCGGGGATATTTACATGGCCCCGATGCTGAAAGTGAAAGACAAAGCATCGCCGTATTACGGCTACCCGATTGTGACCAGCGGCGGCCTCTATCAGACCGATAACGACCCGAATAACCTCGTGAAGATCGGGAACTTCAACCACACGTTTATGATGGGTATTCAGCCGACGATCCGGTACAAGCAATTCAGCCTGTTTGCCAACATTGACTGGCGTCAGGGCGGACAGTTTTACTCCAACACCATGATGTTCCTGGGCAACAACGGGATGCTGGACGAAACGCTGTCGGGTGTAGCCTATGACCGGTCGCGGAGCCTGGCCGAGCAGATCAAAGCCGATCCGGAGCGGTATCTGGGGCAGTGGATCGGTGGGCGGAACGCCGCTTACGGCGGATTACCGTGGCCGGAAGGCAGTGCCGAAGCGGCAAAGCGGGTGCAGGACGCCAGCCTGAATCCGGGCGTACTGGCCACGAAAGACGCCGCCGGTAACACAGTATATGTAGAAAATCTCGGCGGCCCCGGTAGCAAATGGATCGACCCGTTCAGCGCCTACCGCTATGCCAACCGGCCGTTTCCGGACCGTAATCTCTACAGTGCGACCTACGTGAAACTGCGGGAGATTGCCATCACCTATATCCTGCCCAAAAGCATTACCAGCCGCCTGAAGGTACAGAATGCCTCGTTTTCAGTTGTCGGCAACAACCTGTATACCTGGACCCGACACGGTATCAAGGGCCTCGACCCTGAGCGGGCATTCCGGCCGACCGGTACGAGCTGGTCGCAGGGCGTCGAATACTACAACGTAATGCCGATGACCGGTTCGCTGGGTTTCAAACTGAATGTAGATATTTAACCACTGATCCGTATGACATTCACAGGAATAAAACCGCTGGCCTCTGTTTTTTTGATGGGTTGTCTGCTCTTCTCGTGCCAGGACCTAACCACCATCGATAAGAATCCGAACAGCCCTGAGGAGGTATCGTCAAATTATATCATGACCTACGTCCTGTCTAATACCGGTAAAGCCTTCTTTAGTTTGGGCCGTGACGGCTCCAAAATCGGGGCGGCGATGCAGTATATGCAGGCTGGTACCAACGAGGGTGCGGCCGTCATTAATCAATATGCCTGGACGCAGGAAAGCTGGGATACGTATTACGATATTCTCCGGAATAACCAGCTGATCTACGAAAAAGGCGTTAAGGAAAATAACCGGCTTTTTCAGGCGATTGCCCTGACAATGAGGGCGCTGGTATACGGTCTGCTGACAGACCTGTACGGCAATATTCCGTACTCACAGGCCCTTACGGCGTCTTCCGGCGTATTCTTTCCGAAGTACGACGAGCAGTCGGCTGTATACAAAGGGGTGCTGACCGATCTGAAACAGGCCGTGACGTTGCTGAACAGCCTTGAGGCAAAGGATGCCGTAAATAGTACCTCTGACATTCTTTACAAGGGTGACGGGGCAAAATGGCGGAAATTTGCGAACTCGCTGCGGCTGCGCTATGCCTTGCGGCTGGCCGACAAACGGGCGGAGATGTCGGCGCTGGAGGTGAACATACAGACCGAGTTTACTGAAGCTGCCGCCGATGCCTTCACCAGTAATGCCGATGATGCCTCAATGGCGTTTCCGGGCATTAGTGCGGATAATTCGGCAGCGGGCGGTCCGCTTAACTCCCCGAACCCCAATTACCTGCTAAAACCGGGTAAGCCTTTTGTGGACAAACTGCTTGCGCTGAACGATCCGCGGTTGTACCGGTGGGTGCAGCCGGTGCTGCGGAAATGGGACACGAAAGTAACGAAGGAAACGACCATGACGGTGAAGAACATATACGGCGAGAGCTATTCGGTAGTGTATGTACCCGCTACAACGGCGAGTGCCGATACGTCGCTGTATGTCGGGTTACCGATCGGCTTGCCGATTACGCAGGCCATTGCCTACAACAAAGGTAACGACGCCACGGCGTATAACAACGAACGGAATCCGTACATCTCGTTTCTGCATGAGCGCTACCGGAAAAACACCGATACCTACGTGCCGATGAACCTGATGACCTATAGCGAGGTCGAATTTATCCTGGCTGAGGCCGCGCTGGCGGGCAACTTCGGGGCTGCCGACGCTGAGGGGCATTACAAAAAGGCCATCCGGGCGTCAATGGATAAGGTCGGTGTGTTTACCGCATCGTTTGATTTCGAGAAATACTATGCCCAGACTACCGTTGCCTACGCTTCGGCGACTAATAAACAGGAGCGGATTATTGAGCAGAAATGGCTGTCGTCGTGGTTTAGCATCCAGTCCTGGTTCGACTGGCGCAGAACGGGTTATCCGGCGCTGAAAGCAGGCGAAGTGGCGCAGTATGGCAAGGTTTTACCGGTCCGGTACATGTATCCGGTACCGAATCAGGACCCGTCGTATCTGACTAATTATAATGCGGCCGTGGAGCGATTGGGAGCCACCAATTACATTCCTGCCGGGCAGAGTAAAGACCACCCCTATGCAAAAATGTGGGTCATACAGGGCACCGGAAAGCCCTGGAATTAAACGAATTAAAGCCGGAGTCCGTAATGAGAGCGTTTGCTGTTTTCGTATTGTTCTGTATTCTTTTTGATGTCAGTCAGGTGCTGGCGCAGGTTGATCTTTCCCGCGCCGGCATCTGCAATGTGGCCGGTAGTGAGCCCCGGATTACCCAAAGTATCACCGTGTTGCAGGAAGAAGTGGCCCGCCGGACCGGAATACTGTTGCCGGTGTCGGCCGGGGGTAAGGCCACTGCCGGAACCAACGTATTTTTGGCCCTGGAAAAGACCCGGGGACAGTTACCGGCGGCGCAGCGGAAAGCACTCGATCAGTTACCGGCACCCGCTGCGGAGGGTTTCCGGATAGTGACCCTGCCCGACGGGGTTGCCATCGAAGGGAAAGATGCCCGTGGACTACTGTATGGCATTGGCCGTCTGCTGCGGAAAGCCGAAATGACCGGCGGACGGATGGTTGTTCCGCAGCCGTTGGCCCTGGCGTCAAGCCCGCACTACAAAGTCCGGGGGCATCAGCTGGGCTACCGGCCCAAAACCAATTCGTACGATGCCTTTACGGTGGCGGACTTTGATCAGTACATCCGCGAACTGGCGCTGTTCGGGGTCAACAGCATTGAAATTATGCCGTCGGGGACTGACGACGACTCGACCAGCCGCCACATGAAACTGCCTGCCATGGAGATGGTGACCGCGCAGTCGAAAATCTGTATGAAATACGGGCTGGATTGCTGGATGTGGTACCCGAATATCGGGAAGGACTTTTCGGACCCTGCTAAAGTCCGGCGGGAGTTGCTGGCCAGGGAGCAGGTGTTCCGGAACGTACCCCGGATTGACGCTATTTTCGTTCCGGGCGGTGATCCCGGCGAACTGGAGCCGGATGAGCTGTTTACGTGGCTCGGGAAAGTCGCTGTAGTGCTGAAAAAGTACCATCCAAAGGCGAAAATCTGGGTTTCGCCCCAATCGTTCAAACCGGAAAAAGCCTGGTTCGATGCGTTTTTTAAACACGTCAACAGCGGGTATCCGTGGCTGGGCGGGATCGTGTTCGGGCCGTGGGTGAAGGTGCCCATCGAGCAGATCCGGAAGATTGTTAAACCCTCCATCCCGATCCGGAATTATCCCGACATCACCCATTCCATTGCCTGCCAGTATCCCGAACCTGACTGGGACCCGGCCTGGGCCATGACGCTGGGACGCGAAGCCATCAACCCCCGGCCGGTTGATCAGAAGCTCTTTCACAATGCGGTGGCACCGTACTGCATCGGCAGCATCAGCTACTCCGAAGGGACCAACGACGATGTGAATAAGTTTATCTGGAGTGATCAGGACTGGAACCCTGAAACCGATCCCCGCGAGACGCTGGCCGATTACAGCCGGTTGTTTTTCGGCCCTGCGCTGGCGTCGGAAGGTGCCCTGGCGCTGGCTGCCCTTGAGCAAAATGTGAAAGGGCCGGTACTGGCGGCTGAACAGATCGACCGTACGCTGACACGCTGGCAGGCTATGGAGCAAAAAGTCCCGCCGTCGCTGCTGGCCAATCCGCGGTTTCAGATGGGGGTAATCCGGGCGTATTTTGATGCCTACATCCGCGAGCGGGCCATCTACGAAACCAGCCTGGAGCGGCAGGCGTATGAGGCATTAGCGGCCCCTGGAGAGCGTGCATCTATACGAGCCCGGAAGGCGATGACGATACTTGGTAATGCCTGGAACAAGCCGGTGGCCGCACCGCTGAAAGCGCGGTGTCTGGCTCTGGCCGATTCGTTGTACCGAAGTATCGGTGCACAGCTGACCGTCGCGAAACACGGGGCCATGCCGGGGCGCGGGAACTTCATCGATTACCTCGATTATCCGCTCAATGATGCGCCCTGGCTGCTCACTACGCTGGAAAAAGCAGCGGAAATGGAGGAGGCCGCCGCGCAAAAGGAACTGGACAAACTCCTCCGCCGGACTTATCCCGGCACAGGCGGACTGTATGACCACTTCGCGAATCCGGTCAGCCGGCGGCGGGTGGCCGGTCAACTGCCCCGCACAGAGGACCCCGGCAGTCTGCGGTCGCCACGGGTAAGCTATACCGTGACCCTGCCCGGCAAAGACCATTACCGGACGTTTCCCGGTGTGTCAACGCCGGTTCCGGTAGCGCCGAAAGCGTGGTATACCCAGATGGAAGTGCTGTATGAGAACGTGCTGCGGGTAGCCTACGATCAGCTTGACCCCAAGGCTACCTACAAGGTGCGGGTTGTCTATACCGGTCGGTTTAAGTCGAATATCCGTATGAAAACGTCGGATAATATCCTGATACACGACTACGTAAAAGCCGGTGTGCAGCCGGAATATGAATTTGACGTACCGGCGGGCGCTGTTAAAAACGGTAAGGTCGTTTTTGAATGGAACTGCAAGGCGGGCGAACGTGGCTTGCAACTGACCGAAATTTCCCTGATCCGGACCGGGCAGTAATGCCTACCGCACGGCAGGTTCCAGCAGCCGGATGGTGCCTTTGCCGGCATCTATCTCGGCTTCCAGCCCGACCGGAACCGTAAATTTATCTTTAATATGCCCGATCATGGCACCGCTGAAAGCCGGTTTGCCAAGCGGGGTAATGTGGTCGGCAAAAATATCTTCCATCGTCAGTGAGCCGTAACCGCCGCTGCCGGGGTCGCATTTGGTACACTTCCCGAACACAAAGCCGCTGATCTGATCCAGAATGCCGGCCAGTTTCAGCTGCGTCAGCATCCGGTCCATTCGGTACACATCTTCACCGATATCTTCAATAAACAGAATGGCGTTTTTCCAGTCGGGCAGGTAGGCTGAGCCGATCAGGTGGCTCAGTACGGTCAGGTTGCCGCCCAGCAGGCGTCCGCGGGCCGTACCCGCCGTCAGGGTGGTGATGCGGTCGGAGACCTGAACGAGATTGTCACCTTTTTCGGTCGGGTTCTGCATCGTGACGGCCTCGCCATCCATCAGTACCCGCCGGAACCAGCCGACGGTATACGCATTCCACGTTGCCGACCCCACCGGCCCGTGAAACGTAATCAGGCCGGTTTTGGCGTGAATCCCCAGCAGCAGCGCCGTAATATCGCTGTAGCCGACGAGTGGTTTCGGGTTGCGCCGGATAGCGGCATAGTCGAGCAGCGGCAACAGACGCGCACAGCCCCAGCCGCCGTGCATCGCAACGACTCCCTTGATGTCGGGATCGGCAAAAAAGGCGTTCAGGTCGGCGGCGCGGTCGGCATCCCGTCCGGCCAGATAGCCGTACCGTTCGTAGAAGTGTGCCCCCAGCCGTGTTTTAAACCCCAGCGCCTGCAACGATTCGATCGCAATCTGCACCTCCTCGCGGCTGTAGGCCGGAGCCGCCGGACAAAACAGCCCGATGGTATCGCCCGGTTTCAGGCGGCTTGGTTTGAGGGTATCGGCAGACAGCGCTGGCAGACCGAAGGCAGGAGCCAGTGAGGCGAGTTTGAGGAACGAACGGCGAGTTGACATAAGGCAAATATAAACAAATACGCCCGATCCGGTTAAAGAGGCTAAAACAACACCTCAGGCTTTGCTTTTGTCAGTTGGCGGATGACAGCGTTCGGCGATCGGGTGCTGTGTATCAACTTTGTGTCAGCAAACAACAACTACTTGAACATGAAAGCACATTACTTTACCCGTGCGGCCGTAACGGCCATGGTATGCATTGCCGCTCTGACCGGCTGTAAAAAAGAAGCTGATCCGTCGCCGGAACTTTCGGCCCGCGTAACGGGCTCCTACACGATTTCAAGTATCGAAACCGGCGGTAAAACGTACCCGGCCGTACAGACCAACCTGAAAGGTGGCCTGAAGGTAGTGCGCGAGTCGGAGACCTCGGTCGGAATTGATCTCAATATTACCACCAAAGACAACGGCGAGTTTCTGCAAGGCAACGTCGGCGGCGTGTCGGTGACTGATGCCGGCAATGGCGAGGTAAATCTGGTGAAGGACGGCGATAGTTTCGGGAAAGGCGGTAACGGCCAGATTTCAATCAAAGTCTCGGATACGAATGATCAGGATATGGTCATTACCCTGAAAAAATAAAGGAAACGGGCATCGTCGTCCGGATAACGGGCAGGACTGGTCACCTGCCTGCGGTTCGGATACCGGTGCCCGTTTTGTCCGTTACCGACTAGCCTTTTGCCGGTTTTGCCCCGTATTATGGTTATCTTACGCTGAATGCTGTAAATAACCCTTTTGGGGAAACCGTTATGAAACTACCGCTTTTGCTGGTATCGGGGCTTTGCCTCGTGGCCGGCGCTTTCCGGATGCCTGTTCTTACTACGGCTGATGCTGAATTCCCGGCCGCCATGGTGTCGTTTACGCCCTACACCGGCAATCCGGTCTTTACGGGCACCGGCGAACCGGCAACCTGGGACCAGACCATCCGCGAACGGGGCTACATCCTGCACGAAGGCAATACGTACCACTTGTGGTATACGGGCTACCGGAAAGACAGCGACGACAAAACCAAACTGTTAGGCTATGCCACTTCGGCCGACGGGCTGCACTGGACCCGTTATCCGGCCAACCCGATTCATCAGGGGCTTTGGGTCGAAGATATGTGCGTCCTGAAAGACGGGAACACGTATTACATGGCTGCCGAAAGCCGCGACGACATTGCTCATCTGCTCACCTCTGCCGACCGGATTCACTGGCAGGATCAGGGAGCCATTGACATCCGCTACAAAAACGGGCAACCGCTCAGCAAAGGCCCGTATGGTACCCCAACGCTCTGGAAAGAAGGAAAACGCTGGTATCTCTTCTACGAACGGAACGATGAAGCCGTCTGGCTGGCGACATCGACCGACCTGAAAACATGGACCAACGTGCAGGACGAACCGGTGCTCGGCAAAGGCCCGGACGACTACGACCGCTTTGCCGTGGCCATGAATCAGATCGTCCGGTACAAGGGCCGGTATTATGCGTATTACCACGCCAGTGCGTTTAAGGACTGGCGCGAATGGTCGGTCAACGTGGCGGTCTCAAACCGACCTCATCCACTGGAAGAAATACCCGGGCAACCCGATTATGGGCAACAATGCGTCAAGCAGTATTCTGGTCAATGACGGGGCGCGGTACCGGTTGTATAGTATGCATCCGGAGGTACGGGTATATTTTCCGAAAGAGTAATCAGGCGCTTCCGTTACGGTTGCGGGCGTTTTGAGATATACACGACGCCCCGCCCCGACTTGCTGTTACAGAAAAAAAAGTTTTCGCCGGAATGTCCTCTCCCGCAGACGGCATCGGTACCCGTAATGTATAACCGCTGCTGCGAATCAAGGTAAAGACCCCGCAGCTGATGCAACTGAGGAAGGTCAATACGCCGGCCGGTTTGGGTAATAATGCCTGGTGTTTCAAAACGGCGGGTCGATTGGCGTCGGTGGGTCTAAATAGACACGGTTAATGGTATATTCTGTTCCGGCCGCTGATTTGACCGGACTGATGGCGAGGGGAGAAGGAGATGCCTTCTCAAATGCGTCAAGGTCAGGATTGTACCGGCGATAGAGCTGCCACGTTGCCCCGTCATCAATGCTGAATCTGGCTGCATTGCTCAGCGATTGTGTCAGACCGTTTCGCGTAACCAGCCCGTCAAACGCAAACAATGTGTCTCTGTACATTACAAACCCAAATACGGATGCTGTCGGCTGAGTCACTTTCTGCCAGTTTTTGCCCTGATCGGTCGAGCGGAAAACGGAGGTGATGGTCGAAATCAACAGCGTTTTATCGTAGTCGCCCCATACCCCAAAAATTTCTTCATCGATCGGAGCCTTGACCGTATACCAGTCCGGGTATTCGGGAGCGATTCGTGTCCTGGTCTGGTTTATGGCACGAGAAGGCCAGTAAGAGGACGGCGCAGCAAATGAAACGGAACATAGAAGGAATAGTGTGTTTATTATTTCCGTTTAAATGTATACAAAAGTGTGCTGAGCTACTACTAACCTGATTTAACGGTCCGGGGATAGCGTCTCCTGCTGCCATGATCAGCCCCCGATCAATCGTTTAGCGTGTTTCCGGATAAAGAACGAGCCCAGACCGGTAGTGATGGCCGTTGCCATCAGCACCAGGACCCAGAAGCGGCCCATCGGCAGCGTGCGGGTGGTCAGCTCGGCCCAGAAAGCGGCATACAGTCCGACTATCGACCAGTTCATGAAGTAATAGTGCCAGTGCAGCCAGTTTTTCACCCGTTTCCGGAAAAGCGCCGGCACAAAGCCACCTATGATGGTCAGGGTACTGAAAATAGCCAGGGCATGGAACGGCCCGAATTGGCCGAACAACCGATAAATGAGGAACGCGCTGCCGTTGGTAAGCAGCATACTGAAGACATACACATAGCCGACGCGCCGGTGCAGTGTACCCCGTTTGGGCAATGCAATGACCAGACCGCCTGCCAGCATGGCGATTACGGCAAAAATCACGTGGATAAGACCTGTTGTCGAGTGTATCATGGCGCTATGGATGCGTAAATGTATACCCAAACATAGCATATTGATCGCCGGTAAGCCCATCTGTTTCCGATAGACAAGGCATTTGGGCTGATATACGGGTGTTTTTCCGGAGTGGGCTCAATGCTGTTTAACAAACAAGCCCATATCCGGCCGGATTAACGCCGGATATGGGCTTGTTTGTATATACGGGCCTGTTAAGCCGACTGGATAAACGCCAGCAGGTCGGCATTGATCGTGGCGGCTTCGGTGGTTGGCATACCGTGCGGGAAGCCCGGATAGGTAATCAGACTGCCGTTTTTAAGCAGCTTAACCGCTTTCCGCGCTGTAATGTCAATCGGCACAATCTGATCATCTTCGCCGTGGAGCACCAGCACCGGCACATCAATGCTTTTCAGGTCTTCGGTGAAATCGGTTTCCGAGAAGGCTTTGATGCCATAATAGTGGGCATTGATGCCGCCCATCATACCCTGCCGCCACCAGTTGTTCCGGATGCCGGGCAACTCGGTAGCACCCGGCCGGTTGTAGCCGTAGAAGGGGATCGTGAACTCGTGGAAATACTGCTGACGACGCGTCGCGGTATTCTCACGGATGTCGTCAAAAACAGCCATTGGTACACCGTCCGGGTTGCTCTCATTCTGTACCATCAACGGCGTTACCGCACTGATCAGAACGGCTTTGGCAACTAAGCCCTGACCGTATTTAGCCGTGTAGCGGGCTACTACTCCGCCGCCCGTAGAGTGACCGATGTGAACGGCATCTTTCAGGCCGAGAAATTCAACCAGTTCGGCAGTATCGGCGGCGTAGGTGTCGATGTCGTGCCCGTCGGTGGTTTGCGTCGTACGGCCATGTCCGCGGCGGTCATGGGCGATGACCCGGTAGCCATGTTGCAGGAAGAACATCAGCTGGGCATCCCAGTCGTCGCTCGACAGGGGCCATCCGTGGTGAAATACCAGTGGCTGACCGGTGCCCCAGTCCTTGTAAAAAAGCTCGGTACCGTCTTTCAGTTTTAACGTAGGCATAACTTTGGCGTTTATTGGTTTGAGGTGCCTGCGGGTGAGAAACTCCGCCGCTTTTCCTGAACAAAGGTGCGCCTTACGGGCTTACAGATCGCGGTATGAATCGCTGATAATACGGTACTTTCAGCGGTTTTGCAGGACAGGACCAGTTCCTTCCTATTGTTTCAGCACTTTGAGCGTTTGTTGCCGGCCGCCGCTGATCACCTGAAGCAGGTACAGCCCTGCGGGACCAGTTACCCGCACTGTCTCCTGCTGGCTGTCCTGCCGGATAAGCACCGACCGCTCCTGCTGCCTATTTCCCGATACATCGGTCAGCCGGATAGTAGCCTGTTTGCCGGTCAGACCGCTGATGGTCACGGAAGTCTCATCGACAACCGGATTCCCCATGACCGCGATATGCCAGTTGCCGGTCTTTTCAGGGGTAGCCAGCCGGCCGCTGCCACAGGTAACGGTATAGGTCATGTTGATCACGTTGCCGTTCTGCCGGGCATAGAGCGAAAACGTCGTACCGGTACGCTGGTAGTCGGGTACGATAAACACCGGACTGCTGCCCCAGTCGCGAAGGCCCGGCACGCGATAGTCGACCGGTGAGCCATCGCCGCCGGTTGTGGTGAGTACCAGCCGGCCCGTTGGGCAGTCAAGGCCGGGGTTGGTGAAGGTCAGGGCAGTACTGGCAGGTGGCGGTGAGCCACCGCAATCCGTGATAAATCCCGGATAAGAATAAATAACTCCGCTTTGACGGGCTTCCAGATTAAAACCGGTCATGTTGCGTTGCCACGACGGAATCGTAAAGACATTGTCCGTACTCCAGTCGCGCACGCCCAAAATCCGGTATTCTACCGGAGAGCCGTTGCCGCCGGAAGTGTAGATAGCCAGCCGGCCGGTCAGGCAGTCAAATGTGGGTTTTTGCACCGTAAACGTGGATGACGGCGGAGTACTATACCGTTCTGCACTGAGTTTGATAAACTGCGACGCATTGGTGGCCACCACATAGCCGCCGTCGGCTGTTTTGGTGATATCCGTAAAGGTATCGGTGGCTACGTCGGTTTGCCAGAGCCGGTCACCGGTAGTGCCTATTTTCTGCACCGATACCTGGCCACCGGTGGTACCGGCAATCACCACCCCGTTTGGTTCGGCCAGTAACGCGGTTTGGCCCGCCGCAAAAAGGCCCGGATCGACCACCCACTGTATGCTGCCGTCGGGCCGGAGCCGGAGCAGGCGTTCAGCCCCCGACGAGGGTTTATGCAGGAGGTAGTACCCGTCCCGTGCCTGTGTCGGAATCAGTTTCCGGATTGATCCGTTGCGTTGCGGAACGGCGTAGTTCATCAGTACATAACTTGAGTCGGAGTCTGTAATTTTATACAGTGAATTACTCAGGTAGCTGTCAACGGCCACGATTATGCCGCCATCTATCGCTTCACAGATGTCAGCGACCCACACCTCTTCGGAAAAGCCCAATAGCCGGTCCAGACTGGTAACACGGAAAGGAATAATGGTTCCGTTTTTGGCATAATGCCGGCGAACAGCTGTCCGCGTACCAGTAGTGTTATAGTTGCTGAATTGCAGGTAATAGCCGGGCCGTTCGAGCACGAATGTTTTCTGTACTACCTGCGATGTACTTATGCCGGATGATATTGGTCCGGTTGTGCTGTTCCAGACCGGAACGCCGCCGGCATCCAGTTTCGAGATAAAGGGCCGTTCCAGCGCATTGTTCTCCCGAACGGTTCCGCTGACGATAAAACCGCCATCCTGTGCATTGAGCAACAGGTCTCCCCGGTACGAACCCGGCAAATGCGGAAGAGCGCGTGCTACCTTAAACTTACCATCGGGGAGCAGGCGGACCGTCATTGTGTTGGCAGACTGCGGCGTGGCAATGGTCTGAAATTCACTGTTCGGCGCGGAACGGATACCCGTAAACTGTGAGGATACAATCCACGGCGCTTCGGGTACATTGGTTTGCCACTCCACTATAGGAGCTTGCTGGGCACAGGCTGTGCTGATACAGCCGGACAGGATGAGCAGCCGTGTCAGGAACGGCCGGGAGACGTTGAGCATAGGAGCGTAAAGGTTTGGTCAATAACTATCCGGGAGCCGTTTGACGGCATCGTTTACGCTTTATCCGGTGAGCACGAAAAAGGTAAGTCAGTTTCGGGAAGGAAAACCAAAAAAGTTGACCGGGCAGAATTGTCGTTACTTTGGTGGGAGATGAATACTTAAGTGAGGGTATTTGTAACTACTATTGGGTCGGTGTTTATAAAAAGATTAAAGTTTGGTTAATCTTAGGTACGGTCACCTGCCGCCGTTTGCCGCTAAGTAAATACATGGTTTCTTTGAGCGAACATATAAATATTCACTTGAACAAGCCTTTAATGCCCGGCCCGTTTTGTGCCGGGCATTCTTTTTGGAGGCCGGTCAGCTCAATATTACTTTGATTTGGCGAGATAATCGTACGTCAGTTTCGAGATGTCGGCGATAATCCGTTCGTTTGCTTCGGCTCCTTCGGTTGAGTTGGTGACGAATACGCTGATGGCGTAGTACCTGCCGTTGGGCAGTTTAATCAGACCTGCGTCGTTAACGGCCCCCATCATACCCTCCTTGTTTTTGCCTGATGTACCGGTTTTGTGGGCAATCGGTGTACCGGCCGGCAGGCCTTTTTTCAATCGGTCAGGGCCGGTCACGGTACTCAGCATCACGTCCCATAAAAAGGTGTGGCTGGCAGGCGACAGGATTTTTTTCTCGTAAAATAGCTTCAGCAGGCTGATCATGGCCTTCTGCGTAGTCCGGTTGGTGTATTGAACGTCCCAGTTGCCTTTGGCCTGCATTTTTTCTTCCGTGGCCGTGATAAACACATCCCGGACACCGAGCTGATGAATGAAATCGTCGACCGGCTTTGTGCCGCCGAGCAGCCGGAAGAGGTAATCGCAGGCGCTGCCGTCGCTTTCGGCGACCATGTACCGGATAATTTCCGACAGCGGCATGTCGACGCCGTTAGGATGGGCCTCCCGGATGGGGCTGTGCAGATCGGGTATCAGATCACTTTTTTTGATTTTCATCTTCTGCGTGAGCCGGAACTGCCCCTTATCGACTGCCTTCAGTAGGGCTAAGGCAACGTGAAACTTGTAAACGCTCTGCATTGGTGCGTACTTGTCGCCATTAATGTAGAGCGATTGCCGGCTGCCAAAATCGTAGATACCTACGCTCACCGTTGCCTTTTTGGGGCTGATGACCTGGTTGATTTCAGCCTGTAACCGGGTAATCTGGCCAAAGACCGGAGAGAGGGTAACGAGCAGCCCGGCGACGAGCAAGGTAGTTCTCATGCGTGTAGCAGATGTAAAGTGTGTTTTTAAGGCAAAGATAGAGCGGGGGTAAAAATATCAGCGCGGTGCGGGCAAAAATGATGTGAAATTGAAGGTATGTTTTAAACGGCATCAACCCGCAAACGGTATAGCTCACGGGTAAAATCATAAGAATGCTCCGTAGGAGCCTCACAGCGCAGCGTCGGTAGCAAAATCCCGTCCCCCAACTGCCCTGTAGGGGCATTACCGGCATATGTGTCGTACCTACGGCACGAAATGGCTGGTGCGATTGGCTACCGACGCTGCGCTGTATTGTCCCTGACGGGACAAGGGGATGGTGGTGATGATTTGTTGCCGATGTGCTACCGACGCTGCGCTATTTTGTCCCTGACGGGACAACAAGGGGATTACGACGATTTATGGTGTACCGCTCGCTCCGTAGGAGCGCCACAGCGTAGCGTCGGTAGGCCATCGATGTCCCCGCCCCCTCACGGCTTCGGTACCGTAATGGCCGGTGTCCAGGTCCACTCCGGCGGGTCGGTACCGAGGAGGTGTTTAACGAAAAAGTCGCGGCGTTTGTGCTCGCCGTAGTCGCCGCCGAGGGAGTGGTTCATGCCCGGCACAAACAGAAAATCAAAGTTCTTGTTGGCTTTAATCAGGGCATTAATCAGCTGGTAGGTCGATGACGGATCAACGTTGTCGTCCAGCTCGCCCAGAATCAGGAGCAGCTTGCCTTTCAGGTTCGCGGCATGGGTTACATTCGATGACGCCGCATAGTGCGTGCCGATCGGATAGCCCATCCACTGCTCGTTCCACCAGATTTTGTCCATCCGGTTGTCGTGGCAACCCGACGACGAAACCGCCACTTTGTAGAAGTCAGGGTGGTGCAGCAAGGCCCCGGCCGAACTCTGCCCGCCCGCTGAATTGCCCCAGATCCCTACGCGACTCAGATCCATGTACGGATACTGCCGCGCCGCTGCCTGCATCCAGGCGATGCGGTCGGGGAAGCCGCTGTCTTTCAGGTTCTGCCAGCATACGTCGTGGAAGGCTTTCGAGCGGTTCGATGTACCCATGCCGTCGCACTGTACGACAATAAAGCCCAGCTCCGCCATTTCGTGCAGCGATCCCCGCGAGTCGGTCACGAAGTTCTTCGGCACAAACGAATCGTGCGGACCGGCATAAATGTATTCGATGACGGGGTATTTCCGGGCCGGATCAAAGTTGGATGGTCGTACGATGATGCCCCAGATGTCGGTTTTGCCGTCGCGCCCTTTCGCCGTAAAGACCTCCGGGCGTTGCCAGCTGGTGGCGAGCAGGGGCTGGATATCGGCTTGCTCAATTTCCATCAGGACTTTGCCCGTTGCGGCCTCGCGCAGTACTGTTACCTGCGGTTCATCGACCCGCGAGTAGCAGTCGGCAAGGTATTGATAGTCATCCGAAAACCAGGTGCGGTGATTGCCGTTGCCCTGTGTCAGCGCGACGAGGCCGGTACCGTCAAAATTGATGCGGTAAAGCTGAATGAGATACGGGTCCTGTCCGGCTTCCCGGCCGCTGCCCTCAAACAGGATCGTGCGTTTGGCTTCGTCGACACGGACCACCCGCCGGACCACCCAGTCGCCTTTGGTAATCTGGTTTTTGACTTTGCCCGAGCCGTCGTACAGGTAGAGGTGATTCCAGCCGTCCCGTTCCGACGCCCAGATTATTTCCTTTCCGTCGGCGAGGTCGAAGCGGAAATATTTCCCGCTGTAATGGATAAAGGTTTTACTGGTTTCGTCGATCAGCGGTTTCGTACGGCCGTCGGTACTCATTTCGAAAACAGTATAGCGCTGGTGCCCCCGTTGGTTGTATTCAAACGTAAACGCGCGGCTGTCCCGGCGCCACTGAGGCGTTGTGACGTTATACTGCTCCGTAATCAGCGCAGCCGGTGCCGCCAGCTGCTGCCGGGTATCAATCACAAACAAGGTCGGAATCCGCTGCGGCAGGGCGTCGCCGGGCTTCAGATAGGGGCGGGAGTGCAGTTTGGGCTGCAACTGATCCGTCGGCGATGATTCGATGAGGTAAATCAGGTGAGGGGCGTTGGCCCTGACCTTGTTCACGGCCAGTTTTTTGCTGTCGGGCGACCACATGATCCGCGCCGAATAGTAATCCCCTTCCGACCCGTCGAAGCTCAGGGCGATTTCGTCGCCCGGTTTACGGGTGGGCCGGATGTAGACATTGTGGTTTTTGATAAACGCCACATACGCTCCGTCGGGCGAAGGCACCGGGCGTCCGTCCCGTTCATCATTCTGGCTGCCCCAATACCTGCCCTGAGCGGCCGGAGATGCCACTTCTTTCAGCCGGCACTGGTAGCTGTCGAGCGGACAGACAAACGTAGAATCATTGATTTTGAACGATACCTCGTTGGCTAACAGCGTAATCTCACTGAACGGCAGCTGAAACGGCGCGATCTGCCGGTTGGTCAGCCGGCCAAGCGAAGCCGCCAGCTTCGCCTGATCGAACGCCGGATTCTTCCCGCGCTTGTCGGCATCTACCTTAATGAATTCCTTGCCGTTGGCCGTTGTTTTCAGGTACCAGAACGTATGCCCTTGCCACTGCACCTTGTCCGGCGCATGGTAAATCTTGTTCTGAAACGCGCCGTTCATGGCTTCGGCACGCTGATAGTCGGCCAGTTTGCCCTGCGACAGAACAGCAAGTGGCAAGGCCATCAGAATACTTAGAAAAGACACATGCCGGAAAACCGGAAAGGGGGACGTTGCCATAGGGACCGATGTGCGAAGTGGTTTAACGGCTAAATATAGCCGATGCCGCGGCCATTTAAAACTACAGTTGCCCCTTTCCTCACACTCCGTCCCTTGCATCCCGTGAATGCCTATACCAGCTTATCGGGCGTAATAGGCAGATTCCGGATGCGTTTGCCGGTGGCGTGATAAACCGCATTGGCTACTGCTGCCGCAAACCCGATCATACCGATTTCACCGATGCCTTTGGCGCCGATCGGGTCAAGAATGGTATCGGGCTGGTCAATCAGGATCACATCAATGTCAGGAGTGTCGGCGAAGACCGGCAGGTGATAATCGGCCAGATCTTTGTTGACGTACCGGCCGAAGCGGTGGTCAATCTGTCCTTCTTCCATCAGCGCCATGCCCAGTCCCCAGACTACTGAACCGAGTACCTGACTGCGGGCTGTTTTGGCATTGATCACCTTTCCGACATCCAGGGCTGATACCACCTTGACAACCCGTACCTGACCCGTTAGCAGATGTACGCGTACCTCCACAAAATTGGCGCAGAACGACTTGCCGGAATGCGTTTTTTCCTCGTTGCCGCCCTTCGACTCTTTCGTTGCCGACAACTGCGGCAGGCCTTTCTGCCGGAGTAGTTCTACGTAGCCGTCGCGGGTGGTGATGGCCTGACCGCCGGCCAGTTCCAGCACGTTTTGCCGGAGCGCCAGGCAGACATCATACACCGCCGAGCCAACTGAAGTAGTGGTATGTGACCCGAACTGACCGGGAGCAGGAGGCAAGGCCGAATCGCCCAGCTCAAACCGGACATGGGCGGGGTCCATCGACATGACGTCGGCCGCAATCTGGGTCATAATGGTATAGGTGCCCGGACCCACATCGGCCGTTGCGCTCTGGACCAGTAGTGAGCCGTCGGCCAGCAGGGTTGCCCGGGCCGTTGCCGCCGACCGGCCAGCCTTGTAGATTCCCGCGCTCATACCCAGCCCGACCAGCCAGTCGCCGTCGCGCATAGAGCCGGGCGCGGGTGTCCGGCGGGCCCAGTTAAATTGCCGGGCACCGCGTTCATAGCAGGCCCGCAGCTGATTACTGGTCCACGGATGCTGGTTTTCGGGGTCAGTTTCGGCAAAGTTGGCCAGCCGCAGGGCCATTGGGTCCATGCCGAGGGCATAAGCCAGTTCATCCATCGCCGATTCAAGGGCAAAGGACCCGCTCGATTCCCCCGGGCCACGGGTCCAGCAGGGCGTACTCAGATCGAGCGGTACCAGCTTGTAGGTAGTATTGAGGTTCGGGCAGTTGTACAGCGATTTTGTCGGGTCGACAATACGTTCGGTAAACTGTTCATAGCTGGATGTCAGCCCATACGCTTCATGCGTAATGCCCGTCAGTTTACCGTCCGGCGAGGCGCCGATGCCGATTTTCTGGATCGATTCCGGACGGTACCCGACCATGTTAAAGACCTGATCGCGCCGGAGCACCACTTTCACCGGCCGGCCGGTCTTTTTCGCGCCCAGAATAGCCGCCATTTCCTGTGGCCATACCCGCGATGAGCTGCCGAACGCCCCACCCACAAACGGTGAATGAACCCGTACGTTTTCTTCTTTGAGGTTGAACGCCTTCATGATGTCCTGCTGCGCGATCTTCACGGCCTGGGTCTTGTTGTAAACCGTTACGTTATCTGCATCCTTCCAGACGGCTGTTGCTGCATGTGGCTCCATCGGGTTATGGACGTTAATGGGCGTTGTATATTCCTGCTCTACGCGCACGGCGGCTGTCGTATAGGCGTTGGCCTGTCCGCGCAGGTAGTCGCCGGCCCGTTTGGGGGTCGTGCCTTTAGTCAGGTTCGGCCGGAGCGCCGTCTGATGAGGCGCTTTCGCATACTGCACCGAAACCAGGGAAGCCGCATGGTTGGCCCGTTCAAATGTATCGGCCAGCACCAGCGCTACCGGCTGGTTATTGAACAGAATTTCGTCGTTATAGAACACCCGGAATTCCTGCCCGTCAACGCGGGATTGCCCTGTCGGTTTTGCGTCATAACCCGGCACTTTCGGCGCGTTCTGATGCGTGATAATCTCAATAACACCCGGCGCTTTGCGGGCTGCCCGTGTATCAATAGTTTTAATCCGGCCTCTGGCGATAGTGCTGGTCACCAGTACACCATACAACAGGCCGGTGAGGTTATTATCGGCCGCATAGGTTGCGCCGCCTGTTACCTTCAGCCGCCCGTCAACGCGGCTCATTGGATCACCGATCATAAGCTTTAAAGAGTGAAAGAGCGAAAGAATGAAAGAGCGGCTGCTGCTGCCGCGTTGAAAAAGTAACGTTCCCCCCTCCTCTTGTTGAGGCGGGGCCGACGATTCGGGAGGGGTTAGGGCTGGGGTGCTAACCAGCTGCTCTGGTCAGGGCTTCCACAATGGCGGCGGGGGCCAGCTTCAGCTTGTAGGTATTGTGTTCAAAGGCACGTGCACCCCGCATGGCTACCTGTGCCGCCTCACGAAACGTGGCTTCGGTGGCTTGTCTGCCTGCCAGCATCTTTTCTGCTTCGGTCAGCCGCCAAGGCTTGTGCGCCACTCCACCCATCGCCAGACGTGCCTGCTGAATGATATTGCCTTTCAGGTCGAGCGCCGCCGCTACCGAGATCAGGGCAAACGCATAAGACGCCCGGTCGCGGATTTTCAGATAATGCGCATGCGCCGCAAACGGGTTATCCGGAATCCGGAGCGCTGTAATCAGTTCGCCGTGTTGAAGGGTGGTATCCTGCTGCGGATTACTGCCCGGTAACCGGTGAAAACCCGTAAAGGGAATGGTCCGGTTGCCGTCTGGTCCCGAGAGTTCAACCGTGGAATCCAGGGCCGCAAGGGCTACGCACATATCACTCGGATGAACGGCAATGCAGAGGTGCTGATCCGGTACCGTCTCCAGCCCGAAAATGGCGTGCATACGGTTGATACCGGCGACGGCTCCGCACCCGCTGCCCGGCTCGCGCTTGTTGCAGGGCAGCGACGGGTCGTAGAAGTACGGGCAGCGTGTACGCTGCATCATGTTGCCGCCCACCGTCGCCATGTTGCGGATCTGGGCCGAGGCCCCGGCGTTCAGCGCCTGTGTCAACAGTGGTTGTTTCTTCTGAATAAGCGGATGATTGGCTACGGTGCTGTTCAGGGCCAGCGCTCCGATGCGGATTGCTTTCCCCGCGTCGGTAATGTCGCGCAGTGACAGGTTATTGATATCGACCAGCTTTGGCGGAGCCATGACGCCGCGTTTCATCAGGTCAATAAGGTTGGTGCCGCCCGCGATAAACTGTGCTGACGGATCGGTTCGCACCCCGTCAATGGCGCTTTTAGGCGATGACGCCCGCAGGTACTGAAAGTTAATCATACCTTATGCCCTCCTTTCTTTACGTCGGCAATGGCGTCGACGATATTGTTATAGGCCCCGCACCGGCAGATGTTGCCGCTCATGTATTCGCGTATTTCGTTGGGGGAGTTGGCGCGGTCTTCGCGCAGACAGCCGATGGCCGACATGATCTGGCCGGGCGTGCAATAGCCGCACTGGAACCCGTCGTGCCGGATAAACGCCTCCTGAACCGGATGCAGTTTTCCCTGTGGCCCCGGTTCGGCGAGGCCTTCGATGGTGGTGATAGACTGCCCGTCGTGCATTACCGCAAAGGTCAGGCACGACAGAATCCGCTGTCCGTCGGCGTGGACCGTACAGGCCCCGCACTGTCCGTAATCGCAGCCTTTTTTGGTGCCGGTGAGGTTAAGGCGTTCGCGCAGCAGATCGAGCAGCGTTACCCGTGGTTCAACCGACAGCGAGTAGGCTTTCCTGTTGATGGTCAGTCTCAGCGTTACCTGCTCGAAATAGCCGGCTGCCTTTTCATCCAGATGGTTTTCAGCGGCTTTTACCACTACCGAAGGAGTCAGCGACAAGGCGGTCAGCAGGGTCGATTGCTTCAGAAAGTCACGGCGGGCTTCCTGCTGGGCATGGCTTTCCCCGTCGGGGAGGCCACTACGTTCATTGTGTTGCATAACCGGATCGTTTCCGGATAAAGCCGGTGCCGGTTCACAAGGTTTTTAAATGCCGGAAAAACCGAGCGTATGCGTCTTTGTCACATTGGCAGGAACCTGTTAACTACGGCACGAAACGGTGGTTAGGAGCCTTACGGGCGGGCTACAGACGCTGCGCTGTGTTGTCCCTAACGGGACAAAGGGGAGAAGCACAAATTTCGGGTAGGCCTCAACCGCCTTTCGGGACGGTTATAAAAAGCTCCGTAGGAGCGCCACAGCGTAGCGTCGGTAGCCTCGATGTATCCTGTCCCGGCCAACCGCCCTGTAGGGGCGTTACAAATCATATTGCGTACCTTTTTTTAAAAGCTTTTGTAGTTTCTGCCAGTGGTTCTGGTCAAATAGTACTTCATAGTCAGAGGGTAATTCCTCCGAAAGCGCTTTGACTACTTCAGGAATACCCTTTAAAAATAATAATAGCTTACGATCAGGTAATTGCTTGATTTCGGTAGGATAAGCCTCATTAAAGGTTGATTGAAAGATACTATCTAACTCTGCTATTTTGATTTTTAACTCATCACTGACTGGTAATACGGAAATGTCCGTATTTTCAAATATACTCCTGGTATCCTCTAGGTTCATAAACCAGATTGGCGAACAACAGTATTCGGGAAAGAAACGTACCTGTTGCATGTCTATTTATAGTGTTCTTTTGTATTGATTGCAACGTAAACAACAAAAAATAGAAATATTAACCCTGCCCCCTGTTTGCCGGCGCCTTAACCGGTGAAAGCTGTAAAGTCAGCAGCACGCCCTGAAGCAGCCAGATAGATGGCATGAGCGCTGCGTAATAAAGCCATGTGCCAATGATCAGGCCTGCTATGGTAACGATGAATGAGGCAGTGGCAAGCCGCTGCCGGAGAAGGCCCGGCCTGAAAAAAGCAAGGAGCAGGTGGGTTGGCAACAGCCACAGTAACTGGTAGTTCTGTTGCAGCGGTACATGGAGTGACCACAGCGTAACTCCCGTGAGCAGACAACCGGACAAACCCGCTGCCATCAATAAAGTGGTTCGCCAAAGACGGTAAACGTGTGGTGAACAGATCCGGACAAAAACGGTCAGGCCTAATATACCGAACCAGACATACCAGGGCTTGACCGGCACGCCTTCTGCGGTATCTGCCGGTGCTGACGAGGTAAAAAGCAGCTTGCTCTGCCGGACAAAAGGCTGGCTATACCGGCGGCTATGGGCAAGGCCGTCTTTTAGCGCGTCGGGCAGAAAAAGCGTTTGCCGGTACGGTAGCGGCTGATCGGCCGGCCAGCCGAGGGCCAGATTGATGCCGGTGGCGATCCACGGATGCGGTGCGGTATAGGGGGCAATCAACTGCCGGTGGGTTTGCGGGGTTGTATACCTGCCCGAATCAAGCTGGATGGGTGCGGCAAGGCTCTGATTCAGAAGTAGTAACGGGCGCGTAGAGCAGTTGTCGGTAAAAAACTGGTAACGGTAGTAGCGGGCAGGCGATTGCAGGAGGGCTTCCAGTTGGTCGTACAGCGCTTGTACCTCCCTTGGCGTAAGGGCCAGCGTTTGCTGGTAAATGCTCCGGTTTTCCAGCTGGTAGCTATACAGAAACAGGTTGAAGGGAGCTGCGGATAACCAATATTGCAAACTACCCCGTACAAAATAAACCGGAAAACCGGATTGGCGGGAGTCAAACGTACCGAAGTTATAGACCTGATTGAGGCCCGAAGCCGGGTCTTCGACCTGTAAGGCCGTATGACCGAAAAGGGAATAGGCATCATTGCCCGGTGCACAGGTCAGGACACTGACCGTGGCCGATGGCGACAGACGGATGCCTGCCGCCATACCTGGCAGATAGCCTGCTAACAGGAAAAGGATAATCCGGAGAATGCGGGGCATTGTGCTGAGCTAGCCTACTTCACCCGGTTAAACGTAAACAAATCCTTGAACACCCATTTGCCGTCCTGCTGGCGGCCGAGGGCGATGACAAACTGGTCGGCCGCCCGCTTTTCGTACAGAACACGCAGGGCATCGCCGGTTTTCTCGAATATTGCCCGCCCTTTCGACGCTTCAACAAAGGTGTAGTGATCGGGTTTGTCCTTGTCTTCCTGCGCAATCAGGCCGGGTTTGAAGTGACGGACCCGCACCACCGGTCCCTGCTCGGTTTGCTCGATGCCGAACAGCTCGTACAGCGTGATTTTACTGTCTTTCATCATGCGGATAAACCCGATCATGTTATCACCGGCCGGCGCCGACCAGACGGCTTCGATAGGGCCGCCGTTGTGGGTGCCCTGCCAGTGGCCTTCGATAAAGGCCAGGTCAGTAAGGTTGCCGGATTGCTGGGCATATGAGGCGGTCAGGCTGGTGAACAAAAGCCCCAGCATAAGAAAAAAACGATTCATAGATCAATTGCGGAACGTTGCACACGATAAAGCACCGGGCCGGTACGGATTTACTGATTGGAGAAATGACTGGCAGAAGCAGGCATTGAGAAAAAATCAGGATGGGCATAGGGGTGGGCGCCGGTTGAGTGGTCATGGTACCGAAGCAGTTGAAAACGGCATCTCCGGATGCTCCCCGCTTAACAGCAAAAACACAAATACCATGAACCGGATATTCTCATTTTTTACGTCGTTATGTTTAGTATCATCCATCGTGCAGGCGCAGTCGCCGGATGCACAGCGTGAGCAGCTCGCCCGGGACCGGCAGGGCCGTTACCCGAAACGTGCTGTGCAGATCGGGTTTATTTCGCCCGTCAGTACCAATGGGCTGGAGGCTGGTAAAGTTAGTAACCGCCTGTCGGTAAATGCGCTTGGCAGCTATGCTGCGGCCCTCGACGGAGCCGAATTCAGTGGGCTGGTGAACGTAGAAAAAGACTATGTGGCCGGTGTGCAGTTTGCCGGGATCAGCAACGTAGTCCGCCATGAGGTTGATGGCGCCCAGTTCGCCGGCATCGCCAACGCCGTGGGCGGGCCGGTATATGGCGCGCAGTTTGCCGGGATCAGCAACGTAGTCCGCGAGTCGGTGACGGGTACGCAGGTGGCCGGCATCAGTAATCTGGCCGGCGGCGTGGTAAAAGGCGCGCAGATTGCCGGTATCGTTAATGCGGGCCGCGACGTAACAGGCGTGCAGATTGCGGGCATTGTGAATGCCGCCAAACGCGTAAAAGGCGCACAGATCGGCCTGATCAACGTAGCTGACCACGTCGACGGCCCGCAAATCGGACTCATCAGCCTCGCGCGGACGGGCGGCTACCGGCGTGTAGATGTCTGGGCGAGCGATGCGCTTTTGGGGAATGTAGCGCTTAAAATGGGTGGTAACCGCCAGTTTTACAACATCTTTGCCGTAGGCGCCAACTGGCCGAAAACGGGGACGTATACCCGATGGGGCTATGGCTACGGGATCGGTACAAACATGCCGCTGGGCAAGCGCCTGCAACTGAGTGTGGAGGCCATGTCGTACCAGATTCACGAGGAAGCGACAAGCTGGGATAAACTGAATATGCTGAATCAGGCACGGGTTAGTTTTATTGTACCAGTCTATAAACGTGTAGCCATTACCGTCACCCCGACATTCAACGTACAGGTTTCTCAGCTGCCAACCCGTGAGCGCACCGCCATCGGCCCGAAATGGTCGACCTGGAGCGTGTATGATCAATTGGTCAACAACCGCACCCGTGTCCGGATGTGGCCGGGGATTAACGTAGGTATGCAGTTTTAAAGGACGTGTTGTCAGACCTTCCGGGAAGTTTAGACCTTCCTGGAAGGTGGAGTATAGTGGAGTCAGATCACTCGTTAGCAATCAGGTAGTTAAACTGAATGATCTCGTTATTCGGCTTGTCGCGTTTGACGGCTACGAAATAAAGGTCATGCCGGCCGGTAATGGCTTTGTCGAGCATACCCGTCACCTGCGCTGCTTTGCCAAAATCGCCCGTGGCTTTGTAGGCCACCCGGCTGATGACCGGCCCCGCGAAGGAATCCAGCCGGAGCTCAATTTCGCCGTCCTTGTCCTTGGAACTGTAGTCGTACGTAAAAGATTTCAGGTTGGTCATATCAATGTTTTTAAGCAGCAGGTACGATTTGTGGTTACCGGCGCTGAGGCGGTTGCCCCAGCGGGGAAAACCGATGTGTGCATCTGCAAACGGAGCCATGACTTTGGCGTTACGGAGGGTAATCAGCTCCGTTGCCGTCAGTGGGCCTACACCGTTTCCCCCCTCGTCGGTGTAGGTTGCCAGGAGTGCATACTGTCCCCGCGGCTCGTCGGCCGTGTGTTCGTTGAGCGGTAAGATGCCGGTCGCAGCCAGTGTAGCGGCGGCCTTTTTGGCGTCGGTGAGCGAGAAAATGTACTTCACCATCTCCTGCGCGTCCTGAGATGACAACTGCGGGTGGGCGCTCATGACGTGGTCTTTGCTCCAGCTGCCGCCGCCGCCGTCGATGATCTTTTTGCCAAGCTTTGCCACCGCACCGTTCTGCGTTTTATAGCGCCGGGCAATAGCCGTAAAGGTTGGTCCCACGGATGGCTTGTCGATAGTATGGCAGGCCTTACAGTCGCTGCCGGCAATGAGTCCTTTGCCCGGTAATTCTTTAGCGGGCAGCTCTTGCTGATGACCCAATGGCTGGTCACTGGTCATCGTAGCCGGTTGCGGATTATAGCCATAGGATACCTTGATCCGGCGGCTATCAATGGTTGGTGTTTCCTTGTCGGTTACGACCACGCGGTACGAAAACGGCTTGTCCGGCCAGTAAAACGACTTGTTATTGGCGGTCTGAACGGTAAGATCCGGCCGGGCATTGCCGACATTCACCACAATCGTATCCCGCCCGACGCGCCCGGTCTGGTCGGCTACGGCAAAAACGGCGCTATAGGTACCGGGCTGTGTGTAGGTATAGGTCGCCGCCGGTTTGGTGGAGCCGACTGTTTTTCCGTCAAACAGCCACTGGTAGGTCAGCTGGTCATCGTCGTCAAAATCGGTGCCACGGCCGCTGAACCGGACACGGAGCGGTGCTGTACCGGCCGCCTCACGGAACGTGGGGGCATTGCGGTTGTCGGAGGTCAGAAATGCACGGGAACCGGCCAGGGCTGAGGCGGCCGAATCAAGGATACTGGCGCGTGCAACGGGTGACCGGTTCCCCCGGTTATATTCAATTTTTACCAGCCGCGCATCTTCATTATCTGCTCCGTAGACCGATCCGTATTCGAGCATATACATAACCCCGTCCTGACCAAACGCCAGATCAATCGGACGGCGAAAATCACCGTTGGCCGCCATAAACGGTTCGCTGCGAATGTAGTTTTCGTCTTTGTCGAAGCGCAACGCCAGGACCCAGTTCCGCATCCAGTCAAAGACAAACAACGCGCCGTCGTAATACTCCGGAAAACGGTTGGGGGCGCTTGATTGCGGATTATAACTGTAAAACTGGCCTGCCATGGCGCTACGGCCGCCGAGTCCCAGTTCCGGAAATTCGGTGGAGGCGGCATAGGGATACCAGATCATGGCGGGTGTGGCCGGAGGCAGGGTGGTCAGACCGGTATTGTTCGGCGAGGTATTGACCGGAGCCGCCGGATTGAAGCGAGGACCGGCCATGCTGGTCGCGAAGTTCCATTTGGCATAGGGGTAGTTGTTGCCGACAAAATACGGCCAGCCGTAGTTACCCGCTTTTTTCGCCTGATTAAACTCGTCATAGCCCCGTGGTCCCTGGATGCTGTCTTTGCCGGCATCCGGCCCGATTTCGCCCCAATACAGCACCGAGGTTTTGGGGTTTACAGCAATGCGGTAGGGGTTCCGGCAGCCCATTGTGTAAATCTCAGGCCGTGTTTTGGCCATCCCTTTCGGGAACAGATTACCGTTGGGAATGGTATACGTGCCATCGGCCTCCGGATGAATCCGCAGTACCTTGCCCTTCAGGTCGTTGGTGTTGGCGGCCGACCGCTGGGCATCGAGGCTGTAGTACTCCGCGCCGGGGCGCTCGTCCATGGGGGAATAGCCGTTGGACGGAAAAGGGCTGGAACTATCGCCGGTCGACAGATAGAGGTTGCCGTCTTTATCCCAGGCGAGTGACCCGCCGTGGTGCGACCCGCTGTTATATTGTACCGGCACCTTCAGCAGCACTTTTTCCGAAAGCAGGTCCAGCGTATTGTCGGGCTTTACGATAAAGCGGGATAGTTGAAAATCAATCGGTTCGTTTTCGGTCGGCGGGGCGTAGTAGAGGTATAGGTACTGGTTGCGGCTGAAGTCCGGGTCGAGTGTTACGCCGATCAGACCCGTTCCGCCTTTGATGATTACCGGCAGTTTGTGCACCAGTTTAGTCTGGTTGGTACGGGTATCGTAGACTGACAGATTGCCATTCAGCTCCGAAAAGAAAATACGGCCATCGGGAGCTACAGCCAGCTCCATCGGTGCATTCAGGTCATTAACCAGAATTGTTTTGACAAACCGGTTTTCTTCGGGGGCTTCCACGGCGTAGGCTTTGCTATAGTCGAGAGGCTTGCCGGCGCCCATCACGTACCGTAAACCACCAATCAGGTGCTGCACGAACAGCGGCTCGCTATAGGATTCGTCGGTATGGCCCCCACCGGTGTAAAAGGCCCGTCCGCCGTCGAACTCATGGTACCAGGCAATGGGGTGATTGGCGCCGTTGGTGCCGCCTTCATAGGAGTTTTCGTCAAGGTTGGCCAGTACGCGGAGACCGGTATAGAGCGACCGGTAGCTGTACCATTCGTCGGTACGGGGCCAGCGGTCGGGAAGGTGCGTGGTCGACGGGTGTTTTTTATCCAGTATATCCACCGTGGCCGGCCGGACATTGGGCATATTCGGGTGGCTGGAAAAATAACCGCCGACGAGCTTGTTGTACCAAGGCCAGTCATATTCGGTATCGGCAGCCGCATGGATACCCATGTATCCGCCACCAGCCTGAATATAGCGCTCAAACGCCGCCTGTTGCCGGGCGTTGAGTACGTTGCCGGTGGTGCTTAGAAAAACAACCGCCCGGTAGTGCCGCAGGCTGTCGTCGGTGAACCAGGCCGCATTTTCGGTGGTATCGACACGTATCTGTGCCTCCTGCCCGATTTTCTGCAAGGCTTTGATTCCGAACGGAATCGACGTGTGCCGCCAGCCTTTCGTTTTTGAAAAGACCAGAATCCGGCCGTTAGATACAGGGGTATCCGGACTGCTGGCAGCGGTTGTTGTCTGGCTGACAGGTTTGTGCTGAAAGCAGGCATAGAGGCTGAGCGCAAGCGCACTCAGGCAACCCAGCGCAAGCCTGCGGGAATGTATGGTTATGAGCATAGGAATAAGGGACGAAAAGCAATTGGTGAATGAGCGAATGAGTGGTTAATCACCATTATTCACTCACTCACGCAATCACTAATTAGTATAAATCCGGTATTCCATTGTTTTTAACCATGACGGGAGCATGAAATTTTGGAATGGCCCGAAATCTCTATTTCCCGATCGTAATCTCTTTCTCAATATATCCGCCGCGCGTCGACGACAGCTTGACCTTTGCCTTAATGCTGCCGGGCTGGTTGAGCTTTACGATAAACGAGGCCTCTTTTGATTCACCGGTGCCGGTGTAGCCCGCATAAATGGTTTTATCAAACAGCGCCGGTTTGGTAATAACGACTTTGGCATTTTCGAAGCCTTTCAGCAGGTCTTTGTCAATGTCCAGCGAGACCTGGTCTTCCTGCACAATTTTGACGCGTTTGGCCTGTTCCAGTGCCACGGGCAGTTTGCCGGTATTGCTCCAGCTGACCGTAATCTCGTATTCGTTATTGGCCAGCGGCTTCACACTCACGTCTTTCATCGTAAGCTGCGGCAGTTCAAAGGCCATGGCCAGGTTAAATTTCGCCTGCTTCGAAATCCAGTTTTCGAGCTGCCAGGCCGGACCGTTCTGGGCAAAAAACTTCGGATGAAACCCGCCGATTTCGACTTCACCCAGCTGCGGGTGCACGAGCTTAGTCCACGGCTTGAAGCCCCGTTTGCTGTTGGCTTCGTCGTCCCAGCGGATGCCGTCGTATTCGTCGTATTGCCCGTCGCCGTCGTAGTCTTTCATTGCCCCGCCGTTCCAGAGTTCGTCGCCGTACCAGACCGAGCCATAGTAGAAATACCCGAAATCAGGGCCGTGGCCGAATAGCGGTGTCGGTTTGGTCGGGTCACCGGTCAGGCGGTCGGTTTTTGAGCGGGTATGGTAGGTATTATACACGTCGCCCGCCCACGGATACCCCGTAAACGAAAGCCCCAGACTGTCCATGTGTTTGTAAATGGCCAGATCGGGCGGAAACATACTTTCTTCGCCGCTCGACGTCGAAGGCGGGCGGAGGTGCATCGGCACGCGCGTATCCATCGAGTTGACCACTGAAATATTCGGGTGGCCCAGCAGCCACAGCACAGTAGCCCGAGTCTCAATTTCGCTCAGCGGATACTCGCCCGCACCGCCTTGGGTAAACCCGCGTCCCGTAAAATCGCCACCCTGGTCGGGACGCCAGTTTTCGGGATAGTTGCGGTGGTTATCCAGCCCGCCTACACCGTCCTCATTGTATTTACCGTCGCCGTCGTTGTCGATGCCTTCGGTATAGACCAGCCACTGTCCCTGACCCGGCTGCACCTTCTTCATCAGACGCGGGTCGCGCGGATCAAGTACATAATCTGCTTTCTCCAGCTCTTTTGCGGTCGCTTTCTTCCGAATCTGGTAAATAACGCCGTCGTTATCAAGGTCTTCTTCCGGATCTTCGTCGAAGAGCCCGTCGCGGTCGTCGTCCTTCGGGTGTACGGTGCTGCGGTTGCGCTGTGCCGTGTAGAGGTACATCGTGGCCCCGTCGGGGTTATTCTGCGGGCGCAGGTAAATGGTTTTGGTGTCAAGCAGCTTCGTAATGGCAGGATCTTTGCCGTAGTTGTCGAGCAGGTATTTGGCCAGCCACATGACCGCCTCGCTGCTGGTGACTTCGCCGCTGTGGCGGCCACCTTCGAAATAAGCTGCTGGTTTGTTGGTATGTTTGCCCGTCTTTTTGTTGGTCAGGGTCAGTTGCAGAATCGGCCGCCCTTCGTAACTTTTAGCAACTTCGTAGAGGTCGACCAGGTTAGGGTATTGGTCGGCCCATTTCCGGCACCAGCTGTACATTACCTCGGGGGTATGATAGACATCGAAGCTGAGTTTGGGGCCGGGAAAGTATTCAACGTCTTTGGCGTAGTGCTTTTTAAAGAAGCTGATGCCATGCCGTTCGCCTTTGACGGTATAAAACTTTTTGGTTGTGTCCTGCTCCGGGAATTTGGGCTCGGTGCCGTAGTACGACCTCTGGGCCGACACTCCGGTTGCCAGCAGCATGCCGGCCAGTAACGTAACGTACTGTTTCATAGGTTTTTTATAGTATTGCCTGGTTAAGTGCAGTTGGCAGGTTAACGCCAGTTCTGTCGTGTGATATTACAATAAAATGTAATTTGGTGACAGGGGTGTAAGGCAAAATAATCAGTTGGTTTTTACAGAAAAATGAGTTTATGGCGATGCCGGAAGTGCAGACGGATATACAGTATGTGGATGCCCATACCCATCAGCGGACAGGCGAGAATACGGTTATCGCTATCCGGAACATCATTGTGGGGCATGATCCGGAAACACCGGATGCGTTCCCGTACTGTTCGGTTGGGTTGCATCCGTGGTACCTGCAGAACGCCGGTATGGATCAACTGCGTGCGTGGGCGGGTCATCCGTCGGTCAGGGCGATTGGTGAGTGTGGCCTTGACCGGCTGACGGATACGCCGCTGACGGAGCAGTGGCCCGTTTTCCGGCAGCAGATTGCGTTGTCGGAGTCTGTACAGAAACCGCTGATTATTCATTGCGTCCGGGCATTTCCGGAAATTGTGGCGGAGCACAAAGCACAGCAACCAACGCAGCCCTGGATATTGCACGGCTTCAATAACCGCGCGTCGTTTCTCGACATCGTGCTGGATGCCGGTTTGCACGTTTCGCTGGGAGCTGCTCTGTTGCGCGGGGATTCACCGGCTTCAGCGGCCATTGCCCGTATTCCGGCCGACCGGCTGTTGCTCGAAACAGATGATAAGGCGTTTCCTGTCAGTGAAGTATATGCCGCAGCGGCCAGCCGGCTTGGCTGTCCGCTGCACCGGCTGGCGGTGCAGGTGCGGGCAACCGCCGGAACGGTTTTTGGTGTGTAGTTGACAAAAAAGGCGTATTTTCGGGGTACGTTGACAATGCAGCTGACCGCACGAAGCCGTCCGGCTGTATAGAAAAACCGTAACGTACATAAGCATCATGCAAGATCGTTCCTGGCTTTCGCGTACGCAACTGCTGGTTGGTAATGAAGGGCTTGACCAATTGGCCAAAGCCCATGTTCTGGTTGTCGGATTAGGTGGGGTTGGTTCGTTTGCCGCCGAGTTTATCGCCCGTGCCGGGGTTGGGCAGATGACCATTGTCGACGGCGACGTGGTTGACCCGTCGAACCGGAACCGGCAGTTACCGGCCTTATCGACCAATCACGGCGTATCGAAAGCCGATATCATGGCCGAACGGCTATTAGCCATCAACCCGGAGCTGAGCCTGCGGGTGGTGAAGGACTTTATCCGCCCGTCGATGGTTGAGGATTTGCTGGCGGCGGGGCCTTATGATTACGTCATGGACTGCATCGACAGCATCACACCCAAGCTCATTCTGTTGCAGCAGGCGTATGAAAAGGGCTTCCGGATTGTCAGTTCGATGGGAGCAGGCGGCAAAATGGACCCGACACAACTGCGCGTGACCGATCTGTTTGATACCTGGTCGTGCACGATGGCGCAATACGTCCGCAAGCGGCTTAAAAAATTATCGGTAAAACAAGGTATCAAAGCGGTGTTTTCGCTGGAATACGTCCGTAAGGATTCGCTGATCATGACCGACGGCAGCAACTTCAAGCGGTCGGCCTATGGCACGATTTCGTACATACCGGCGGCGTTCGGCGGGGTATGTGCCTCAGTGGTGATCCGGGAGTTACTGGGTGAGCCGGTAGCGCTCGAACCGCGTCCGGACATCATCAACCTCTCGAAGCCGAAGCCCGCCAAAAAGCGGAAAAAGAAGGCGCCGGCCCCTGACTCGTAATAAACACATCTGACAGGATTACAGGATTAACAGCTTATAAAATCTTGTCAATCCTGTAATCCTGTCAAAGAAACATCAACCGCGATAGTCCTCTTCGGTAACAACAATCGCCAGCTTGCCCTTGACGCGGCCGGTTTCACTGTAAGCGTGGGCGTCGGGAATTTCTTCCAGCCGGTAGCGCCGGTCGATGATGCTTTGCAGGAGGCCTTTTTTCGCCATCGTGAGCAGGTAATTCATGTCTTCAGCGGTGAACGACATCAGGATCGACTCCGCCTTTTGGGACGTAAACACGCTTTTGACCTGATCAAACACCTGACGGACCGAGGGCAGCGTCGTAATGTAAGTGCCCTCTTCGGTCAGAATATCGCGGCAGGCTTCAAACGAGCTTTTACCGACTGCATCGAATACAACATGGTATTTTTCAGGCTCTTTGGTGAAGTCGGTAACGGCATGGTCAATCACACGGTCGGCACCCAGTTGCCGGACCAGTTCCGCATTTGTAGCGCTGCATACGGCCGTTACATCAGCATCCATGAAGCGGGCCAACTGAACGGCAAACGTTCCGACGCCGCCCGACGCGCCATTGATCAGCACCCGGTCGTGCGGGCGCAGTTTGCCTTTGTCGCGCAACGCCTGTAGCGCTGTCAGTCCACAAACGACCATCGTCGCGGCCTGTTCAAACGATACTTCGTCGGGGATTTTGACCACGTTTTTATCCTGCGCAATGACATACTGGGCATAACCACCGCCCACCGGACCGAGCGAGGCTACCACGCGGTCGCCGGGCTTCACGTTGGTTGCCAGTACGCCGACAGCCTCCACAACACCGGCGCATTCGCCGCCTAATGTCTTCGGAAACTTACCCGGCAGGAGCAGCTTCATGGCTCCATCGCGGACTTTCCAGTCCATTGGGTTAATCCCTGACGCAAAGACCCGGATCAGTACGTCGTGGCCGTCGGGCTCCGGCATGGGCAGCTCGGCAACATGTAGTACGTCACTGCCGCCATATTCATTGATTACTACAGCTTTCATACCTACTGTAACGAACCGGCCGCAAAATGTTCCGGGCCTACTTAGCGGGCGGGCTGCGGCACCGGCCTGACAAAGAACCGGCGCAGCAGGCCGTAGATGATAAGGACGAGCGAGACGAAGAAGCCGGCCCATTTTACCGCACTCAGAATGGCACAGATGGCGGCTACCGTCAGCGAAGTGTCAGGGTGGGTCCGTAGCAGGGTGATGATACAGATGTTCTCCAGATAATCGGTCCACAGAAAAAGAAAAGGCAGCGTATTGACCAGATCAAAGGGTTTTACCGCGCGGTTTTTATAGATTACCGACAGAATGATACAGAGCAGAAACGTATAGATCAGCGGATAGATCGTATCGTAAAGCAGCTCTCCGTCAATGTAAACCTGCCGGCCTTCGGGGCCATACAGGTCAACCATATCCAGAATTCTGGCCGGTTCGGTATTAAAAATCAGCAGGTCAATCGGGCCAATGGCTTTCCCGGCATACCGGTTGAGGGTAGCTTCGAGATTGCTTAAAAAGTAAGCCGGAAACGGTACGTACAACAGTATGGCCGGCAGCAGCGTTTTCCAGGAAGCTATTTTGTACAGATAGTTTGATAAGTCACGTAGCATGAGTGGGTTAGGTTAGGCAATGCAAACCATAAAATAGTGCAAATCAGGATAAAACACACAGATTTCTCTTTTACCGGTGAATCTTTTACTAATCGTAGATACATTTATGATACTACATGCACTTTTGGCGCTTGTTTGCGGCTTTGCAGGCACGTTGCCCGAACCGGCATCCGCCAGAGCACCTAAGGCAGGACAGGAGATTTTATATGTCGGGACGTATTCGCAGCGGGGAAGTGAAGGTATTTATGTCTTCGCGTTTGACCGTAAGGCGGCTACACTGAAGAAAGTACAGGCCGTTCCGGGGCCGAAAAGCCCGTCATTTCTGGCGGTTCATCCGTCCGGGAAATACATCTATTCAGTGAACGAAGGGGCGCCGGTGGCCAATGGCGTCAGTGCTTATGCCGTTGACCGGAACAGCGGCCAGCTTACGGCCCTGAACCAGGAATCGTCGCATGGGCGGGGGCCATGTCACATCAGTATCGATCAGACGGGCAAAGTAGCCTTTGTCTCGAACTACGGCGGCGGTACCTTCGCGGTCCTGCCGGTTAAGGCCGATGGTTCACTGGGAGCGGCAACCGATTCACTGACCTACGCCGGAACGGGGCCGAATAAACAGCGGCAGGAAAAACCGCATATTCACTCAGCTATTGTGTCGCCCGACAACCGGTTTGTCTACGTATCTGATCTGGGGACGGATAAGATTTATAGCTATGAAATTGATAAGGCCGCCGGAAAGGTTAAACCGGCCGCTACGCCTTTTGTATCGGAAACGCCCGGTTCGGGTCCGCGCCACTTTGTGTTTCACCCGAACCGCCGGTTTGCCTATGGTGTGCAGGAGCTGACCTCCACGGTGGCCGTGTTTTCGGTGGATCAGAAAACCGGTGCTCTGACGGTGCTCGAAGAACGCATTCCGACCCTGCCTGCTGACTTTACGGGGGCAAATACCAGCGCCGACATTCACATCGACCCGAAAGGCCGGTTCCTGTACCAGTCTAACCGGGGCGCTAATGTGCTGTCCATCTTTGCCATTCAGCCCGACGGACGGCTGAAGGCGGCAGGGCATCAGTCTACGATGGGTAAAACACCCCGCAATTTCATGATTGACCCGAAAGGCGAGTTTCTGCTGGCAGCTAATCAGGATACTGATACGATCGTTATATTCCGGATCGACCAGAAGACCGGTCTCCTGACCCAGGTTGGTGAACCGGTCTCCGTTCCCGCACCGGTTTGTTTAAAACTGGTGAACTTGTAACCGATGCGTAAATATACGCAATGGAAAATCGGGTAATACTGCGCTAAAAGCAGTCGGCTGGTTTTGTCAATTTTGCATCGTAAGACAACAACTACGATGAACGCAAACCTGATCCCTACGCACTATTCTTATCAAAATACCCGTACGACGGCTGCCCGCCATATAGCCGGCCTTGGAGAGCCGTCGGCTGATACCCCATTTTCGCTTCAGGATTTTAGTCTTGGTGGCGTGTTTAAAGGACTGACCAACCGCTTCCGCACGAACCATTCGACCGGTCGCCGTCAGTTTATTGAACGTCGCCTGAGTGATGCCCTGCACTTGCCGGCGGATCAGGTTGTGTTGGGCAGTAGTGTGGTGTCGCTGCTTGGTCAGTTACTGGATACCTTGCGGTTACGGGTACCGGTGGCGGTTGTTGTGAAACCATCGGCGGCTGAAGTCCGCGCGCTGGCCAAAGACGCTTCGCTGACGGTGTATGAGTGGCCGCTGACCGAAGAGTATACCTATCATGAGGCACTGTTTCCGGAACTTCCAGCCGGTGCGGTAGTCGTGATGGCGGCACCGGATCCGGTTGTTGGCGCGGCTGTCTCCGAAAGAACATTGCGGCATTTGCTGGAGCAATATCCTGAAAATTACGTTGTTATTGATGAGTCGCACGCGCTGGCTCCCGCCGGAAACCTGCTGGCTATGACGCGCCAATACGCAAACCTGATTCTGTTACGGTCGCTGACCATTGCCGGCACAACGCTTGGTTATGCCATTGCGGAACCGGCCTTAAGTACGGCGCTTCGCGCCGGTCTGCCTCCCTTGTCGCTGAATCACGTGTCTGAGCGGGTACTCGACGGGCTGTTGACGGCGGGTTTACGGCAGGAGTGTCTGCAAAGCCAGCTGAATCTGGTAGCACAGCGCCGGAACCGGTTTTATGAACAATTGAACGCCCTGCTCGCCCCGACGTTTCAGGTAACCAATACCAACAGCAATTTCCTGTTGCTTTCTGCCTTTGACCGCGCGACTTATCAACTGCTGTTGCGGGTGATGGAAAGCCTCTGTATTACCGTTCACGATCTGCATCAGGCCGGTCAGGTCCGGTACACTCTGCAATTACCGGTACGCCGCACCGACGAAAATGACTGGCTGGTAAACCGGCTGGCCGAGGCAATGGCACCGTTTAATATGATGCTGTTTATGTGATCGTAACCGCAGTCAGAGACCATCCTGCACCTCCGGATTGCCTTTTTTACGAATGACAGTAATGTTATATTTCTGAAATTTGATGTGCCTGGTTAAAACCTGATTAAAATTGTAGGTAATAAAATGTATATTTGTTGAGTGCTCTGTGGTGATGTAGGTTGGAGAAGAGGAGCATCAGGCAAGTAATCCTTTTATGGCTCAGTTAATCACAAAAAAAGGTGCTGAAAACCGCGATCTGGAGTGGCTGCGGGATTATTGGGGACGTGGTGTTGAACGGATATTTTTTATTTACGGCGTTCCGGAAGGCGTAGCACGCGGCCGGCACCATCATGCCCGCTGTCAGATGGGGCTGATTTGTGTCTCCGGTTCGGTCAGTGTTTATGTTCAGTCGCCGCACCGGGATTATCATTTTACGCTGGATACCCCCGAAAAAGTACTGTTGCTTGACCCTGAAGACTGGCGGATGATGTATAACTTTTCGGATGATGCCGTACTGATGGTCATGGCAGACCGGTCCTATCAGGAAACGTCCTACTATCAGGAAATGTACCGTGAGTTAAAGTTGCCGGTATCATCATCTGTTTATGCCTGATGATCAGCCGTTCAGGGTTTGTACTGTTTATGGCTCTACTGATCACCGGGTTATCGGACGCCCAGACGCCGAAACGTGCCCGTGACTATGGTTTGCGGTTGGGCGTAATTCCAACCGGCCCGCTTAATGCCATTACGGATGTGCCAGGCGTACGCGTCGGGCAGGTAACGCTTCAGCAAGGCCCGTCAATCCGGACGGGTGTCACGGCTATTGTTCCTCATGACGGTAATATCTTCCGGCAAAAGTGCCCTGCCGCTATCTATATTGGTAACGGTTTCGGAAAACTGACCGGTATTAGCCAGGTCGAGGAGCTGGGAACGCTCGAATCCCCGATTATTCTGACCAACACCCTGAGTGTGCCGACGGCAGCCGACGCGCTGATCGATTACACCCTGTCGCTGCCCGGTAATGAGCAGGTCCGGTCGGTCAATGTGCTCGTCGGCGAGACCAATGATGGCTATCTGAACGACATCCGGGGGCGGCATGTGACGAAGCAGCATGTGCTGGATGCGTTGCAACAAGCCTCGTCGGGGCCGGTGGCAGAAGGAAATGTCGGTGCCGGAACCGGCACCGTCTGTTTTGGTTTTAAAGGGGGAGTCGGAACGGCTTCCCGCAAACTGCCGGCTTCGCTGGGCGGTTATACGGTCGGAGCGCTGGTGCAGACCAACTTCGGCGGCGTATTGCAGATTGCCGGTGTGCCGGTCGGCGTTGAGCTGGGTAAGTACTCGTACAAGGAAAATCTGGATGGTTCGTGCATGATGGTGGTGATTACCGATGCGCCGCTGGACGCCCGTAACCTGAAACGACTGGCCAAACGGGCGTTTATGGGCCTTGCGCAGACCGGAGGGATTGCCTCAAACGGCAGCGGCGATTATGTAATTGCGGTCTCGACAGCCTACCGCATTCCGCACGACAGCAAAAGTGCTTTCGATGAGATGAAAGTCCTGCGGAATGACAATGTGTCGCCCTTATTTATGGCCGCTATCGAAGCCACCGAAGAAGCCATAATCAACTCGCTCTTCACTGCCCAAAACACTACGGGCGATCAGAATCACAAAATTGAGGCACTGCCGGTTGACCGTGTAGTCGACCTGCTGAAAAAAGCCGGCGCGATTAAGTAATGTTATCCACGTTAAGAGCAGAAGAAATGTGGATAACTATGTGGGAATGTGGATAACTTCCAAAATTAATTTGCTGAAAGCGTTATTCAGCAGAGTGATCATCGGTTAATGACCGGTTTGGCAGTTGATCCCTTGCGTAAACCGATACAGAAACGGTGCTTTGTGTGCCCCGCCGCTGAATTTTTTCTCCAGACGCTCCAGAATCCCTAAAGCCAGCATCTTCCGCTGGAAAGCCGACCGGTTTATTTTTTGCCCCAGAATCGTTTCGTAAAGCTGTTGCAGGTCGTTCATGGTAAACGTCTCGGGCAGCAGATTACTGCCAACCAGCTTATGATCCAGATTGACCCGAAGGGTGTCAAGCGCCTTGTGAACAATCGACAGGTGATCGAGCATGAGCGGAGGCAGCGTCGCCAGATCATACCAGGCACAGCGGTCGGCGAGGGCATCGGGATTGGGAAAGGCGCGGGTGAAGTCGACCAGCGCGTAAAAACCCACCGTCACAAACCGCCGGAGTAACCAATGGTCGTCGGGCGGAGTTTCGCCTTTGCCGATCAGAATCGACCGCAGTGGTTGCGGATCATGGCGGCAGACGTCTCCAAAGACATAAAACTGCTCCAGAAAAATATCACTCAGTCCGGTGCGTTGGGTGAGGGTCCGGCGGGCAGCATCATTCAGGTTTTCGTCGTCGCGGATAAACCCGGCAGGTAGCCCAAACAGTCCCGTATTCTCGTATTCCAGCAATAAAATTTTCAGCTGGGTTTCGTGAAAACCAAAAATAACAAGGTCCGTGGCAAGGCTCTGTAAATAGCCCGCACCACTGGTATTCTGCCCGACCGGTTCGCCTGATTCATGCATTTAGTCAAAAATTTATTGGCAAGTAACAAAATAGTTGCTGTTTTCCGAATAACCCGCTATTATTGTCGCACTGTGAGACAATAAACCTCACAGCCTGACCTTAACAACTTAATTGCCTGCTCCGGCAGGCGTCAGTCCCTTAACTTATCCATATGAAATCTGTATTGATGATGCTGGCACTTACTGCCTTAACCGGCGCCGGTGCGGTGGTCTCCGACGCCACGGCGCAGTCCGGCCCGAAAGCGAAAACCGTGAACGGGATGGTCGAAGGCAACCTCGAAGCGAGCGGCGTCCGTTCGTTTAAAGGCCTGCCGTTTGCAAAGCCGCCCGTTGGCGACCTGCGCTGGAAAGCCCCGCAACCTGCCGAAAACTGGACGGGCGTCCGCGAGGCGAAAAAATTTGGCCCACGGGCCATGCAGCGGGCGGTGTTCGGTGACATGAACTTCCGGTCGAACGGTGTAAGTGAAGACTGTCTGTACCTGAACGTCTGGACACCGGCTAAATCAGAAAAGGAGAAGCTACCGGTACTGGTGTACTTCTACGGCGGCGGGTTCATCGCCGGTGATGGGTCGGAGCCGCGCTACGACGGCGAGAGCATGGCCAAACGCGGCATTGTGGCCGTTACGGTCAACTACCGCCTGGGCGTGTTCGGGCTGATGGCACATCCGGAACTGACCAAAGAGTCGCCGAATAAGGCGTCGGGTAACTACGGTTTCATGGATCAGCAGGCTGCTCTGGCGTGGGTACAGAAAAACATTGCGGCCTTCGGCGGCGATCCGAAACGGGTAACCATTGCCGGTGAATCGGCCGGGTCGATGTCGGTGAGTGCGATGATGACTTCACCACTGTCGAAAAATCTCTTCTCGGCTGCCATCGGCGAAAGTGGTTCATTGTTAGGCACGCTGTCGCCGGTAACGCTGGCGGAGGCCGAGCAGAGCGGGGTGAAGTTTGCCGAAGCCGTGGGTGCCAAATCGCTGGCCGAGCTGCGGGCGATGCCGGCTGATCAGTTGCTGGAGGCGACGGCCAAACCAAATCTGCCACGGTTCTCAGCGAACATCGACGGCTACTTTTTCCCGAAACCGGCTGCTGCCATTTTTGCCGCCGGTGAGCAGGCAAAGGTCCCGCTGCTGGTAGGCTGGAACTCGGAAGAAATGAGTGCCCGCATGGTGATGGGGCAGGAGAAACCAACGCCCGAAAACTTCCGGGCGGCGGTGCAGAAGCTGTACCCGAACCGCGCTGAAGACGCGCTCAAAGTATATAACGGCACGACCGAAGACGAAATTCAGCAGGCCGCCACCGACCTTGCCGGTGACCGGTTTATCGGGTTCAGTACCTGGAAGTGGAGCGACATGCAGGCCCAAACGGGCGGTCATCCGGTCTACCGGTATTATTACACCCGTCCGCGTCCGGCAATGGTGCCCGAAATGGGCAATGCCAGCACCGGTCTGGCGGGTGGTGTTGTCCGCAACGCCGATCCGAATGCGCCGAAAGTGCCGCAGGCCAAAGGGGCCGTACACTCGGCAGAAATTGAGTACGCGATGGGCAACCTCTCGACCAATAAGGTGTTTGCCTGGGGCCCCGACGATTACAAAGTCTCGGAAACGATGCAGACCTATTTCGAGAACTTCGTCAAGAATCACAATCCGAACGGCAAGGGCCTGCCAACCTGGGACCCGATCAAGCCCGGCAGCCCGGCACCGGTGATGATTATTGATGTCAATACGCGTCAGGAAACCGAAAAGCACCGCGACCGGTACCTGTTTCTGGACGAGTTTTTCCCGAAACCTTAACAACCCGTCACCCTATAATTAACCCTTCGCCCCGTCAGCGCCCTGCGCTGACGGGGTTTTGTTTTGTTGGGGGAGTGGGAGGGAACAGAAAAACAAAAATCCGGCAAATCAGGGTCATACTGCCGGCAAACGGGTGTAATCTATTAGCTTTGTAGTCTAGAAGAACAGCGCCTGCTGTTCTGTAACTTGCTACCATGACTAATCCGTATGTGTCCCTGCTGCGTATTGCCTGGCAATATGCCCGACACGAAAAGCGCCGGTATGTACTCACCTACGGCTTGTTTCTGGGTGCCAACATCATCACCGCGCTGCACCCGCTTCTCTTTGGCTGGTTCATAGACGCCATTCAGCGCAAAGGCACGGACATCCTCCACACGGGCTGGCTCTACATCGCCGGGTTTATGACCCTAAAACTGGTCGAATGGTTTTTCCACGGCCCGGCCCGCATCATAGAGCGTGAACTGGCGTTTACCGTCAGCCGCAACTTTCTGGACGATCTGTACCATCAGACCCTGCACCTGCCCGTTGGCTGGCACAAAGACCATCACAGCGGCGCAACCATCAACCGCATCCGAAAAGCCTACGAAGCCCTGAAAGAGTTTTTCCAGAATGGGTTTACCTACCTGCATACGCTCCTGAAATGTGTGTTCTCGTTTGCGGCCATGCTCTATTTTTCGCCGGTCTTCGGCCTGATCGGCGTGGGCCTCGGCGTGCTGACGGTTTGGGTCATTATGGCCTTCGACAAGCCGTTTATCAAAACTCTCGAAGAAACCAACGAGCGGGAACATGTGGTGTCGTCAACGCTGTTCGACAGCCTGTCCAACATCATTACGGTCATTACACTCCGGCTCGAAAAACAGATGGAACACAGCCTGCTGGCTAAAGTGATGGCCGTACTGCCTCCATTCCGGCGGAATATCCGCATCAACGAGTGGAAATGGTTTGTGGCCAGTATGCTGGTGGCCGCTATTTATGCCGTCATCACGCTGGGGTATGTCTATCAGCACTATACGCCCGGGCAGGTATTGCTGGTGGGTGGTCTGGTGGCGCTGATCGGCTATGTCAATAACTTTACGAGTGTGTTTGTAGATGTAGCCTGGCAGTATACTCAGATCGTGCAGGATTACACTAACGTGCAGACGGCCCGCGACATTGCCGCCGCCTACCGCGAACACCACCGGCCGGAGTCTGACGAACAGCTGCCCGCGGGCTGGCAGACCATTTCGATCCGGAACCTGACGTTTCAGCACCATGCCGGTACCAGCCGGAAAGGAGCGGGGCTGGATCAGGTCAGTATCCGGCTACAGCGCGGTAAACGGGTGGCGCTGATCGGCGAAAGCGGCAGCGGCAAAAGTACGTTGCTGACACTGTTGCGGGGGCTGTATACACCGGCGGCGGGGACCCGGATTGAGGTCGACGGCATTGAGCAGACCGGCCTGGGCGTCATTGCCGATACGGTAACGCTGTTTCCGCAGGAGCCTGAGATTTTTGAGAACACAATTGCCTACAACATTACCCTGGGCCTGCCATTTCCGGAAGCCGATATGCTGGAGGCCTGCAACACTGCCCGTTTCAGCAGTATTCTGGCACAGCTGCCCCACGGACTAGCCACCAATATTCAGGAAAAAGGCGTTAACCTGTCGGGCGGGCAAAAGCAGCGGCTTGCTCTCGCACGGGGGATTCTGGCCGCCCGAACGAGCGACATTGTGCTGTTTGATGAGCCCACCAGCAGTGTCGATCCGAAGACTGAATTTGAGATTTACAGCCAGATCATGGCTGAGTTTTCGGGCAAGGCAGTTGTGTCGACCCTGCACCGGCTGCATCTGCTGCCGATGTTCGATTACATCTACATTCTGGACCAGGGCCGGGTAACCGATCAAGGGACGTTTGCGGAGTTACGGCAGCACAGTGCGGTTTTTCAGTCGATGTGGGCCCATCAAAAGGGGATTGCGGATGTACTGCCGGAAGACATTTCTTTGCCGGAAGAGGTGTAGCACAAGGGCAAACGCCAACCTATTGATCGTTTTGAGCGGTAGTTCCGGCGGCACGATCCCAATGTCGTGCCGCTTTTGTTAGTGCATCAGATGAGAAGCAAACAGAATATCTGGCTGAGTCATGATACTCTTTTACCCGATCAGTTCTTTATACACGTCCCAATAGGCCTGTGCTGTCTTTTCCCAGTTAAACCGTTTGGCGTGCCAGCGGATCCGGTCGGCTTTCAACGGGTCGTCGTAGTATGCCATCATGCCTTGCCGGAATACCTCAACCATATAATCCGGCTCGAAGTTTTCCCAGAAAACGGCTTCATTGCCGCCGATTTCGGGCAGGCTGGTGCGATTGGACAGAAAGACGGGCTTACCAAGGCTCATGGCTTCGACCACCGGCAGACCAAATCCTTCGGTCAGTGACGGGAACAGAAAGGCCTCGCAGTGTTCATACAACCACCATTTGGTTTCTTCGTTGATGGGACCGGTCATAATCAGCTGATCGGCTACCCCGATTTTCTGCGCCTGTTCGCGGATGTGTTTCGCGTAGTCGTGCGAATCGTCACCGGCAATGACCAGTTTATAATCCGGAAAAGCCTGTAACAGGGGTAGCAGCACGTGGCAGTTCTTTTTGGGATGGACAACGCCCAGAAACAGAAAAAACGGCACAGAATCCAGCTGGCCGGCAAACGAAGGGACTGGGTTAGCCGCATGCGTACTGACCGGCCGCGGATTGAGGCCAAGATGAATCACCTTCACGGGTTGGTCGGGCCGTATCGTCAGGTGTTGCCGGACGACTGTGGCGGTGTAGTCTGAGATGGTCGTTATCAGAGCCGCCCGGTTTATTTTCTGTTGCAGCTGGGCCAGCTTCCGCCCTTTTTTGGCGTCGGAATAATCGGGGCGGTCCAGAAAGTTAAGATCCTGTATGGTCAGGATAAGCTTTGCCTTTTTACCGGACAGCGGACTGACTGGTGGCAGGTACGCATCCTGGTGCATGGCATGCCACAGGTGATAGGGTTTTGACACAATGCGGTCTACCCAACTGGTTGTGTGGTAGTTTACCTGATCGCCAAACAGGCCGGTTTTCCCTTTCGGCATACCGAATGTCAGCTGAACATCACTGTTGGCGGGGTGTTGCCGGACCAGTTCACGGCCCAGATGCAGGCAAAGTTGCCCAAGGCCGCTGTTAAGGTCGCGCAGGCGTTCGGTATCAATAAAAAGAGTATGCATGAGGTTATGGGTGACTGCTGTAAACGCTCAGTGCCACTGCCCGACACAGTGGCACTGAGCGGTCTGGATTTCCTGATTTTACCAAAATCAGGAAATATTATGAAATCCGGTTTCCCCGGCCACGCCGCTTACACGCGGGCGGCCAGGTTGCGCAGATACATGTCGGCGAGCACCAGGGCGGCCATCGCTTCAATGATCGGAACGGCGCGCGGAACCACGCAGGGATCATGGCGGCCTTTGCCCGATACAACCGCCGGCTGACCGTGAACATCAACGCTTTCCTGATCCTGCATGATAGTTGCCACCGGTTTAAAGGCCGTGCGGAAATAAATAGGTTCACCGTTAGAAATGCCGCCCTGGATGCCGCCCGACAGATTGGTACGGGTCCGGACCTTGCCTGCCTCATCGGTATAGAACGCATCGTTATGCTCCGAACCATACAGCTCTACCCCCGCAAACCCGCTGCCGTATTCAAAGCCTTTGACGGCGTTGATGCCCAGCATGGCTTTACCCAGTTCGGCATGGAGTTTATCGAAAACAGGTTCGCCCCACCCCGCCGGAACGCCCGTAATGACGCAATCAACCACCCCGCCGATCGAGTCGCCTTTTTTGCGGGTCTCGTCAATGTACTGAAACATCTGTTCTGCCATTTCCGGATCCGGACAGCGGACAGCGTTGGTTTCGGTCTGGCTCAGATCCAGCTCCTGATAGGGTTTGCCGAGTTTCAGCTTGCCGACCTGCGATACGTACGCCTGAATCTGAACACCCTGATGCGCCAGTACTAATTTGGCTACGGCACCGGCTGCCACGCGGGCGGCCGTTTCACGGGCCGATGACCGACCACCGCCCCGGTAATCGCGGGTACCGTATTTTGCCGTATAGGTATAGTCCGCGTGCGACGGACGGAATTGTTCGGCAATATGACCATAATCCTTGCTGCGCTGGTCGGTGTTGCGGATGACGAGGGCAATAGGGGTCCCCTGCGTTTTACCTTCGAAAACGCCCGAGAGCACCTCAAACTCGTCGGCTTCGCGGCGCTGGGTGGTAATCCGCGACTGACCGGGTTTACGCCGGTCAAGCTCTGTCTGAATAAAATCGGTATTGAAATCAACCCCGGCCGGACAGCCGTCAATGACTACACCAATGGCCGGGCCATGGGATTCGCCGAAAGTTGAAATTTTGAATATGGTTCCGTATGTACTACTCATCAGCGTCTAAAAAGCACAAATATCATTCCGATTATCATAACGATCAATATCACATTGGCAATTGCCCGAATTATCGCGGGGATGTTGATAAAGGGTTTGCTGCTGTCGAGCTGGCTCAGCCCAGTATAAATTGACACGGCTTCGGCATTGGCCGACGGGATCACAACCGGCTCTCCGGTCGTTTCCGTTTGTCCGGCGCTGCCGCCTGTCTGAAGCGTGATGGCCGAGGTCAGGGTATCGTAGCGGGCCATACCCGGATCGAAGTAAACCCAGAAAAAGACGTTCTTCAGCGGAAATGCCTGCGCCAGCCGGGGCATCAGAAAGTAGTCGAACGACTTATAACCGTTGACCTGATACCCGCTCCGGTTTACCGACTGGCTGGTACCGGCGGGCAGAATGGTCGGGTTGGCCGGATCATTGGCGGCATCCTGTACGTTGGGGGCCTGTAAGGACGCAATGTTGCCTTCGCCTTCAATTCTGAACGAATAGCGTGTACTTTTTCCGACGTCAACTTTTGACCGTTCGATGCTTTCGGCCAGCCGGAATTTTCCGACGGCAATCTGCCCGCTCATGGGGTGGGGAGGCAGCGCTTTTACGGCAATTGTCATCGGGCGGCTGATAAACGAAAACAGCTCAGCCCCGGCCGGTGCGTTTTTCGGGGCCGCAGCCGAAGGCCGGATGCGGCGCATCTGTAACGTGACTGAAGGCAGTTTAATCGGTTGGGCCGACAGCGGAAAAAAAGTGGCCTGATAAAGCCGGTGCTCGGTAAAACGGCGGCCGTTAATCTCAATCGGAACTGTCTGGATCTCCTTGAGGTTGGCATTTTCCTCCCAGGTATTCGGCGGATGCAGTTGTTTGGTGATGGACTGAATCTGCTGATCAAGCTGCCAGTAAGCCAGCTCAAACGGATAGTTGTCGGCTACGAAAAGTGATAAACGCACGGTCAGGCCTTCACCGACATAAACAGACCCCTTTGAAGGGCGCACGGCAAGAAAGGCGGTACCCGATTCGGTCGGCAGCAGGAGTATATCCTGATCATCGCCGGCTGCTGCGGGAGCACGTACAACCAGGGTAACCCCCTCTGACCTTGCCACAAACCCGTTCACGTTAAGACTGAACGGAGCCAGCCGGTAAGTACCGGGTTGGTTGGCCATGTAAGATTGGGTAATGATCTGATTTGTAGTGGTTTTGTCACCTGTTTCGGCATTGGTCGTACTGATGGAGGTGGCCCGCTTTGTGAAGCCCGGGATGTCTGGAAAAGCAATATTCGGGCGTGTTTCACTGTTCCGTACCTGCACTGTTATTATGAACGGCCGTTCGATAGGAAAAGTAGACTGACTTAATTCTATAGTTACAATGTTATCAGCACTTTGCGAAAAAGCGGTCAGCGACAAACAAAAAAATAATACAAAAATTTTTATAAAAATTGCAATATTCATCTTTACTTTACGGCAACATTCCGGGTGTTAGCCCGTTGTAATAATGGATGTTCCTAATCCTTACCTTAATAGTTTGTAGGCTTATTTTAACCAAAAAGATTAATCATATGGCAACAATGCTGGAGTACATCAAAATGATCCTCGAGAAGGTCAGTTTCGATAAAGCCTTGTTTGAAAAAGAACTCCGAAAAGCCATTAAATCCCTCGTGCCGGACGAAATAAAAGCACTTAAAACCTGGTGTTATGAGCACTTTGGCTCGGTCTACCGAATGGTTTTAAACCGTTGCTTTTCCCGCGTAAGGTTTAGTTAAGACAAATTTACGGATTTTCCTTATGGAGCCCCCGGTTTTTTATCGGGGGCTTTTTATTGTGCTTTACCGGACCGACCGGCAGCGGTTACGGGAAAAAAGCCGTCCGGCAGGCCGCGAAAACGGCCCTGAAACTGATTCTGATTTGTACGGCGTTAAGATAAACAGGATATTTGCGGCTAAATTTTTCCCCGGAATGATAAACGACCACGTTTTCTCTCTCCAGATTGTCACGACACTATTGTTGCTGTTACCTTTTGCCGGCTTTGCGGGGCTTTTGGGTGTGGGCAAGCGATGGGCTGGTCCGCTGGCAACCGGACTGACGGGGGGCGGGTTACTGCTGTCGGGCTGGCTAGCCATGCACCTGCCGGCTGCGCCGGTATCGCTCAGTACAACCTGGGTAGGTCTTACTGACTGGCTTATTCCGTTCAGTATCCGGATTGACACCTTAACGGTTATGATGCTGCTGGTAGTGCATTTTGTAGCCCTGCTGGTACAGCTCTATTCCATTTCCTACCTCAGCGATCAGCCTGAGCGGCATCCGCGCTATTTTGCTTATCTGCAATTGTTTGTGGGAGCCATGCTGGGTATTGTGCTGGCCGGAAACCTCATTGTACTGTACGCTTTCTGGGAACTGGTCGGTTTGGCATCGTACCTCCTGATCGGCTTCTGGACGTTTAAGCCGCAGGCTTCAAAAGCCGCGACCAAAGCGTTTCTGATGAACCGCGTCGGCGATGCCGGTTTCCTGATCGGTATTCTGATGACCTACCGGCTCCTGCATACCACTGAATTCAGCCTGCTGACGGGCGAGGCCGGGATCACGCAACTACCCGCCTGGGTCGGGCTGTGCCTGTTTATGGGCTGTGTCGGTAAATCGGCGCAGTTTCCGCTGCTGACCTGGTTACCTGATGCCATGGAAGGCCCGACGCCGGTTTCGGCCCTGCTGCATGCAGCCACGATGGTCGCCGCCGGGATTTTTCTGCTGGCCCGTATTCATCCGCTGCTGCCGCCCGATGCCCTGCTGGTGATTGCCATTGTCGGCACCATTACGGCGCTTTGGGGTGGGTATTCGGCTCTTTTTCAGAACGATATTAAAAAGGTACTTGCTTTTTCAACGGTGTCGCAGCTGGGCCTGATGGTAGCTGGTATGGGTACCGGTAACGTATCCGGTGCACTGTTCCATCTGCTGACCCACGCGTTTTTCAAAGCCGGTCTTTTCCTGAGCGCCGGGGCCGTAATTCACGCCGTTCATACGCAGGACATGCGCGACATGGGCGGGTTGCGTAAAGCTTTACCAGCTACGTTTGTGGTCTATGCCATCTGTACGGCTGCGCTGGCCGGGCTGCCGCTTTTTTCCGGATTTCTCTCGAAAGAAGCGATTCTGGGCGGCGCGTTTGCGTGGGCCCAGGAACAGAGTAGTAGCCTAGCCAATCTGATTCCCGTGGTGTTATTGCTCTCATCGGGGCTGACGGCGTTGTACATGGCCCGTCAGCTACAGCTTGTGTTCGGCGGTAAACGCCGGTATCATGCTGACCATATTCATGGCCCCGATGCCCGCATGCAGATTCCGTTATTCATACTGGCAGCCTTGTCCTTATTTGCCGGCTTCTCGGTTAATCCGCTGTCGGCACACGGCAGCTGGTTCTTTTCGGTTTTTCAGGCTGCTGAGGCCGAAGGCCCGGTGTGGCTGGCTCCTGCCTCGCTGCTGCTGGCCGCCGTCGGTGGCTGGGCGGGATGGCGGTATGCTCATGATTGGATGACGCAGCTAAATCCACAGTCGTTTTGGGTGCGCTTATCGGTGGAGTACGGATTTCTGGACCGGTTCTACCACTGGCTGGTTATTGGGCCGGTTGAGCATCTGGCTGATCTGACGAAACAGCATGATGACGCAGCGGCGAAACAGCTTGCTGCCCCGAAATCAACGCACGTAATCCGGTCAGTGCATCAGGCTGAAAGGGGGCTGGTCGATGGATTTGTCCGCGGTGTGGGCGTTGGCACGGTGGTGCTGGCACATATCGTGCATGCGTTTGACCGCCTGATTGTTGACGGAACCGTCAACGGAGCGGTCTGGCTGGCCGCGCAGACCGGTCAGGTGGTACGGTCGGTGCAGAATGGACGTATTCAGTCGTATGTGACAGCGGCTGTAGTTGGATTGTTAGCGTTGCTTTGGTGGTTACTATGATTCTTTCACTACTTATTTTTTTGCCGTTAATTGGTGCCCTGGTGGTGGCGTTACTGCCCGACAATCAGCATATCCCGTTTAAATGGCTGACGCTGGGTGTGGCTCTGGCCGAACTGCTGCTGAGTATCGTTGCCTATGGGCAGTTTGATCAGAAACACACGGGCTATCAGCTGCTTGAACAAGCCGACTGGATCACACTGCCGCTCGGTAATCTGGGGGTTGTGTCGATTGACTACCTGCTGGGTATCGACGGCATCAGTCTGCCGCTGGTTGTCCTATCGTCAGTGGTGCTGCTGATCGGGGTTATTTCGTCGTGGACCATCGAGCATCGGCAGAAGGCGTATTTTTCGCTTTATCTGCTGTTGAGCGGAACCGTGATGGGCTGCTTTATGGCCCTCGATTTTTTCCTGTTCTTCCTGTTCTTCGAATTCATGCTGTTGCCGATGTATTTCCTGATCGGGCTGTGGGGCGGGCCGCGCCGGGAATATGCGTCGATTAAATTCTTTCTGTACACGTTACTGGGCTCCGTGCTGATTCTGCTGGTTATGATCGGCTTATACCTCTCGGTAATGGACCCGGTCAGTACGGCGGTAATGGCAGGCCTGGCCACCGATGCGGCTTCGGTCGATACTGACCTGATCCGGTTGCTACAGGCGCAGCTGGCTGATATGCAGATCAACTCCTCGCAGATTGTCCATACGTTTGATCTGCGGTACATGGCCGATGGCGGTAATTATCTGCCGAATGCCTTTCTGAGCGGTGCCGGCGAGACCACGTTTTGGGGCATTCCGGCACGTATGATTGCGTTCTGGGCAGTCTTTATCGGCTTTGCCATTAAGCTCCCGATTGTGCCGCTGCATACGTGGCTGCCCGATGCCCACGTTGAAGCGCCGACGCCGGTATCGGTGGTGCTGGCCGGTGTTCTGCTCAAAATCGGCGGATACGGCTTTATCCGGATTGCCTGGGGGCTGTTTCCCGACGGCGCTGCCCAATATGCCCAGATACTGGCCGGGCTGGGTGTGCTGTCAATTGTATATGGCGGCCTGAATGCACTGGCCCAGAATGATCTTAAGAAAATGATTGCCTATTCGTCGGTGTCACACATGGGCTTTGTCTTGCTGGGTGTGGCCTCGCTGACTTCAGAAGGGGTTAATGGTGCCATCTACCAGATGGTGAGTCACGGGGTTCTTTCGGCGATGTTGTTCCTCGTGGTCGGGGTGATTTATGACCGGACACACGACCGCCGCATCGACAGTTACCGTGGCTTGTTACAGGTGATGCCGCAGTACGCAGTGTTGACTGCCGTTGCCTTTTTCGGGTCGCTGGGGCTACCGGGTTTCTCGGGGTTTGTCGGCGAACTGTTTACGTTGATGGGCGGATTCCAGTCATTGTGGCTGCCGGGCTGGCTGCCGTCGCTGGCGGTTTCCGGCATTGTGCTGGCAGCGGCCTATCTGCTCTGGAGCATGCAGCGCATGTTTTTCGGACCACTCTGGACCCGCGACGGAGTTGACAACACGTTAACGGACCTGAACAGCCGCGAACGGCTGATGCTCATTCCGCTGGGGCTGCTGGCTCTGTTGCTGGGTCTGATGCCTAACCTGATTTTTAACCTGTCGGGCGCTACGGTGGCGCAGTGGCTGGAAAAGTTTGCGGTGTGAAATTATGCTCTGACAGGGGAGTTAGATTTAAGCTGCTTTAACTCGCCTCCCTGCTTTCGTAATTTGTCTCTGAGCTTCTTTACGGTAGGGTCATTGTTGAGAAACCTAAACTCGTTCGGGTCTACACGTATACAGATGATATAGGCGTTTACGCACATCTTATTGGTCTGCTGCTCAAACGCAACGATCGAATTATACAGCTGCCTGGCGGCATGAATTAAGTCGGTCCCCTTTAGCTCAACAAATAAAGCGGTGTTGTGCTCACAAAGAATAAATGCGTAGTCACATTTCGGTTTATCAGCGGGTATGTTATGGGTTGTACAGCCGTCAATCTGTATCTGGCAGATACGCTTATTTTGGGTATTTTCTAAACGGAAAGTAGTTTGTTGCTCCTTTACAACGAATACTGATCTTTCATCACAAAAAGTACAAGGGAGATCCTCAAATCCGGCGCAATGATCGTTAGTATTCTTCACGGATTTCTATATTGTATAGCTGTTCATACTCATTATTAATAATCACGGAAGCTGAATCAATTGCATGCGTCTCAATAAGATGCTCGTCTTTGTCGAAAATTGACCGTATTTGAGATTGATCGATGAAATAGGCCTCCAATGCATTGTAATCAATCCATAAACTTTCCGGAATAGTGGCGGAAACGGCCTCTTTGTCTTGTTTGCTGAGCTTACCGGCAAACAAAAGATTATTAAATGACGATAATATGTACGGACTGTGTGTGGTGACAATAAACTGATTGTCGGCCGAATGACTGAATAAGGAAATTAACTTAACAATATCATATTGAGCTTCCGGATAAAGATGAGCTTCCGGTTCTTCAATGACAAGAAATGTATCTGCCTGATTTAATAGCCGGAGCAGAATCAAATTTAACATCCATATGGCTTCCTGTTGACCCGACGAAGCAAAACTCAATTTGACATACTCCTTATCGGATAAATAAATCCGTTCTTCGTCCGCAACATATCTGTAATTACCTTTCAGAATTCCGCTGATAAGCGTTGACGCCAGTGAAAGCGCCTTTCCCAATGAAGGATTTTCTGATAAATCTGACGTTTTTAAAAGTCCTTCAATACCCTGATTAAAACTTTGTCGGAGGTCGTAAATCCGATCCAGATAAGACCATGTAAGAAAGTCGAGACGAGTGCGGTCTATTTTTAACAGCTGATCGGATAATATAGCTAGTAAACTTCTGCCCGCCGGAACGTAGATTGGCTCACGAAAGTCGTTAAGTAGTTCATTTACAGCTAACTGAATATTTTGGCTAATGAGCTTTCTGGTTGCTTCCAGTAAAATCCTTTGATTTTCTGGAGTAGAAGCTACATCCTGATGCTGATAAAGATGTCTATATGCATTTACTGAATCTAATACCTTATAAAGATTAGCTGAAAACGATTCGCTAAACGCTATTTCTAGTTTATTCGTAACGGTATTCAGCCAAATGTTAATAATTATATTGGCTTTATATTCATATGAAATGCGTATATCACCTGTAGTAGCTAACGGTCCCCAGATTTGCCTGAATTTATCCAGTAAACGTGGACGTAATGTGTCCAGTAACGGTTTGTCAAATTGAAGGCCAACTAATAATTCATTAAAAAGTGTTGAGACCTCGACCCTAACATATTTAAAAAAGAAAATTGCTTTACTGATAGTACTTTTCCCGCTGGCTTGCGGGCCGATCAATAGTAGATTATCAGAAAGGTTAAGGTTAATATTTTGTAGAGGCCCCAGCTTTTCTATGAATAATTTTTGCATATATAAGTGATCGTTTATTCTGTCAGAGTACGTAAATTGCTCTGACAGAATAGTTAGGCTATTTCATCATCTTGCTGAGCTTGCCCGACGCCTGCATCCGGTTCATTTGCTTCATCATCTTGCGCATGTCTTCAAACTGCTTCATCAGGTTGTTGACCTGGGTCAGGCTCGTACCGCTCCCCAGCGCAATCCGCTTTTTACGGTTGGCATCGATCAGCTCCGGTTTCTCGCGTTCCTTCGGCGTCATCGACTGGATGATGGCCTCAATCGGCTTGAATGAATCGTTGTCAATGTCAAGGTCCTTCACCATCTTACCCATGCCCGGAATCATGCCCAGCAGGTCTTTGACGTTCCCCATCTTCTTAATCTGCTGCAACTGCGACAGGAAATCGTTGAAGTCGAACTGATTCTGACGCATCTTGGCGTTGATCCGTTTCGCTTCGTCTTCGTCGAACGCCTGCTGCGCTTTTTCAACGAGTGAGATTACGTCACCCATGCCGAGAATCCGGCTGGCCATCCGGTCAGGGTAGAAGACGTCGAGCGCCTCCATTTTTTCACCCGTACTGATGAACTTGATCGGCTTATTCACGACCGTTTTGATCGAAAGGGCCGCACCACCGCGTGAATCACCGTCTAGTTTGGTCAGAACCACGCCATCGAAGTTCAGGCGCTCGTTAAACGTTTTTGCCGTATTCACCGCATCCTGACCCGTCATTGAGTCAACGACGAACAAAGTTTCGGCCGGGTCAATGGCCCGCTTAACGTTCTCAATTTCCTGCATCATCTGCTCATCGACAGCCAGACGACCGGCGGTATCGACGATAACAATGCGCTTATTAGTTTTCTTCGCGTGGTCGATGGCGTGCTGCGCAATCTCCACCGCGTTTTTGTTCTCAGGCTCCGCATACACCTCAACGCCAACCTGCTCACCCAGTACTTTCAGCTGGTCAATCGCCGCCGGGCGGTAGATGTCGCAGGCAACGAGCAATACGTTACGGCCCTGCCGTTTGAGGAGGTTTGCCAGTTTACCCGAAAACGTGGTTTTACCCGAACCCTGCAAACCGGCAATCAGGATAACGGCCGGGTCTCCTTTGGTATTGATGCTCTGGGCCTGACCACCCATCAGGTCGGTCAGTTCTTCCTGCACGATTTTTACAAAAAGCTGACCGGGCTCAACAGCGATCAAGACTTTCCGGTCGAGGGCTTTTTCCTTGATCCGGTCGGTAATTTCTTTCGCAACCTTGTAGTTAACGTCGGCGTCAGTCAGTGCCCGGCGCACTTCCTTTACGGTTGCTGCCACGTTAATGTCGGTAATCCGGCCTTGCCCTTTCAGGGTCTTGATGGCCTTATTGAGTTTATCCTGAAGATTTTCAAACATGATTTATGTGTCTATTCAGACGTCCGTACGGTCAATACCGGCTTGTTTTAAAATTGTATAAAAAGTCCCTTTCGGAATATCGCGGTTACCATGAACAGGTACCGGAATGGTTCGGTTCAGTTCTCTATGAAAGTAAATATGATGACTTCCCTTGGTCCTTGCCAGTTCCCAGCCTCTCTCTTCAAGTAATCGAATTAGCCCTTTGGCTGAATAATCCATGAATATTTAGGCTGCCTGATTATTCGGTAATTGAATGGTATATTCAAATGTTTCGCTGTCATCCGGAATGCTGATGCCTTGTTCGGCATAGACTTCCAGGCATCCTTCTGCCGCTTCTTTAGCCATGGCAATGGCTTCTTCAATGGTTTCTCCCCATGTTACACAGCCTGGAATAGAAGGAACTATTGCCGTATATGTTCCTTCCGGTTCTTTGCGTAATAAAACGCGGTAAGTTCCTGATCTCATTGAATTTTACAGATGTAGCCGCAAAGATAGCGATTTTCGGCCGCAGGTAGTAAACCATGCGCTAAACCTGATGGTTGTCCGTTAAGAATGATACCTCAACCCCGCTCAAACGCATGGAAAAAAGGTTTGAAGCCGTAACTTTGAGTCAGGCAGTTGATAATGTAACACTATGAAACACCTTACCTGGATACTCTTTCTGGTTTCGACGGTAACCTTTGCGCAAACCGATTCTGTGATTGTCAGCGGCCGTATCCGGCACCTGACACCGGCTATGTACCGTCAGTCGCCGCAAGTTGCGATTAGCCGCAATAATGTTCTGCAAGCCAGCCGCGAACTGATCCGGCCTGCCCAGCTGGCTCCGGATGGCAGCTTCCGGGTGTCGGTACCGCTGATTTTTCCCTACGAGGAGATGTATTTTAACTTTAATAACATCACGACGGGGTTCCTTGCCTCTGCCGGTACGGTTACGATTGAACTGGATGCGGATTCTCTTTTCTCGTCGGCGGTTCCATTCCGGTTTAAAGGGTCCAATGCGGCTGTTAATCAGCAGTATGCCCGCTACAAAGCGTTTGAGGCAGGTTATAAAAGCAAAATGGACAGTAAATCGTTGTCCCGTCAGGCCAGCGGTATGAAAGACAAGGAACTGTATAACCTGCTGATGACGACCAACTGGGAGCCACTGGCTGGTTTTATGAAGCAGGAACGGCCGCTGCCGCTGCTCAGCACATGGCTCATGAACGTGGCCCGGTACAATACGGCGGCATTCATGTATGAAAAAGCCGCTGCCGAGTTTGGCAACATAACGGTGACGCTGGACGATTCACTGCGGCCGGCCAATGATAAAATCCTGACGGCGGCCCGCGCCAATGCCACAAACCGGTATGCCGATATGATCGAAAGCAAAATCCGGAATTCCATAACTAATTCGCAGACCGGCGGCTTAGGCGTGGATCAGTTGGCTGCGATTCTGCGGGTATATACCCCGGACTTAACCGTAACGGAGCTGACACGGCTGAATGATATCGAAACCAAAAAAACGGCCCGGACGGTGGATATCCGCTTTTTTGAACAACTCATGCGCCGCAACTCCGATACGCTCTCGCGGATTATTAATTACGAATCCTGGGTAAACCGTGCCGATAAATTCCTGACAAGTAAAGATTCGCTGATGTTGCAGTACATGGCGGCCTACTGGTTTGCCAATACATTGCCTGAATTTACGCTGGCAACGGCCGACTTACTGCATCAGTATTCGGCCCCTAAAATCCGGTATCCGCTCTGGAAGGCGTCGCTGGAAGAGTTGTATTATATTCAGGTAAAAGACCGCGTACGGATTGAAAAAGCCATTGACCGGATTAAGGGTAAGCGTGTGCTTACGAATACGGAAATGGAAACCGGCATACTGGTAACCGCTGACAATCTGGCTGCTGCCGGTGTTATCATGGGGGAGGTAATCAACGCCAATCGTGGGAAAGTCATTTACTTGCTGGCGTGGGACCCGAATGAAGAGCTGGGCCGGCAAATGGCCATTGAGGCCCAACGGCTGAAACGCATGTACAACCCCCGCGATTTTGCGCTGCTCTATGTAGCTCCTGCCGAAGATGGTATGAAGCGGTTTGTCCCCGAATTCATGGCGCGCTATAACCTGCAGGGTGATCACCTGCTGATGACAAATACCCAGTATGAATCGGCAATGATCGAACTACAGTCTATGAGTACCACAACGGCGGCCATCATCGGCCCGACCGGTAAATTTGTGAAGCGCAATGCGCCGCTGCCCGACAAACCGGCGGAGATTGATGCGTTGCTGAAAAAGGCAGTGTCTAAAAAATAGACCAGTAGCCATAGGGAGCGCTTCCAGAGCCGCAGAGGACTTTCCGGAAGCCCTTATTTTTTTTCAGTCAGGTCTGAAATCAGCTGCGGCACTTCTGGTTCGCCTTTAAAAAAGCTCCCGCGTTTTCCCTGCGTCAGTGCCCAGCGGTGTATCCAGGAAATACCGCCATTGTTCACAAATGTATCGGGTGAGCGATAGGCGGGGTCCTTTAACGCCTCATCCAGTGAAATAAAGTGATAACCTTCCTGATGTAGGGCCGATAAAACGGTGCCCAGGTAATCCGCATTGATTGCATTGGCGTGGGTCAGCAGAATATGGGCGATGGGCCGTTTAAACAGTGAATCGGCCTGAGCTTCATAGTAGTGCACACACGCCAGCATGTAGCCGGTGTAGGTTTTGCCGATTGAGGCGGCCAGGGCTGTATCCTTACGGGCCAGCGCGGTTTCATAAGCTGCCGAGAACAGATAATCGGAGTTATCGATACTTACCGGTGCTTCTACATAGTGGTGATCACGCAGATAGGCTACCAGCGAATCCCGTTTGCTGACGGTATTGCCACGCTGTAAAAACGGATGCCGGAAGTACCGGAGCCGCTGCCCGTACGGCCTGAGTACGGGCCGGAGCACCTGGTCCGCCCCGGCCACGTCCTGTTGGTATTCAGCCGCCGGAATATAATTATAGCCTTTGTGCGCAAAGGTATGGTTCCCGAGTTCTATACCGGCTTTCAGCCACTGGTGCAACAGGCTGATCTGCTGCCTGTCCGGTTGGTTGTTGCGGAGCAGCGGCCGGCCGATGACAAAACCCATGGCGGGGACTTTATAAGCCGTAAGGTGCTTTAACAGCTTTCGGGTCAGTGTATCCCGCGCACCGGCGCTCAGGGGGCGCTGTGAGGCAACCGGCAGATCGTCGACAGTAATACAGATTTGTTTCGGAGACTGCGCAAACGCGCTGAGGCAGGCTAACTGCAACAGCATGATCCGAATTATAGTATGCATAATGTGTTGTTTATGTAACAGATAAGCCGGTTCAGAGCATGATTTGCATGTCATTCCCTACCCATTAATTCCCTCGTTTTAATCCTGTTGCAGCGCCCTTGCCGGATTGGCCCTAGCGGCCTTTACGGACTGAACTGAAATGGTCAGCAACGCGATACTCATCGCCAGCAAACCCGCCACAACAATCATCCACCACTCAGGGTCTGCTTTGTAGGCAAAACGTTGTAACCAGTAATTCAGGCCATACACGGCAACCGGCGAGGCGATAACGGCTGCAATGGCCATCTGCTTTAAAAAGCCGGCTGACAGCAGCGTCACAATGCTGTTTACGGAAGCGCCCAGGACTTTGCGTACACTGATTTCTTTCCGGCGCTGTTCGGTGATAAACGTCATCATGCCCAGCAGGCCCATACAGGCAATCAGTACGCTCAGGCCGCAAAACCAACACGTAAACTGCAACGCTTTCTGATCTGCGCGGTAAAGCTGATCAAACTCCTGATCCAGGAAGGAATAGACCAGCGGCTGGTCCGGGAATTGTTTCGCAAAGCCGGCCTGAACCGTCTCCAGGGCCTGTAGTGTATGCCCCTGCCGGGTCTGAATCAAAAACGCAGCCTGATTAGGGCTATTTATCTGGATGACGACGGGAGCGATTTTTTCATGCAGACTTTTGTGGTAAAAATCCTTCACAACACCGATGATTTTTCCCTGATCGAACCGCTTCCCGATTACAGGGGGCGTGAGTCCGAATTGCCTGACGGCAGTCTCGTTCAGGACAACGTTGGTCTGATCTGAAGCTAACCGCGAATCAAACCAGCGTCCCTCTGTAAATGTGAACCGCAATGCCTTATGCAGGTCCTCATCGGCCGAAAAAGGAATGTATTCAGGCTGAAAATCTGCCGGACGGCCGTCCCAGTCGATGCCGCCCGAGATGGTATAGCCATTGTTTACTACAGAGGTCATAGTCAACCGGACCACCTCCTGTATCGTTGTCTCCTGCTGAAGCTGCCGTTTCAGCGCCAGCAGGCGGGAGTCTAGCTGCCGACGGTAAGCCATGGCTTCTTCATAGCTGGAAATCCGCACGTTCTCCCGTGGCACCTGTGCCGTAATGAACTGGCTGCGGTCATAGCCGGCGTGCTGACGCTGCATAAACGCTAACTGCCGGTATACACCGATAGCCCCGAATACCATGATTACGGCCAGACCAAGCTGGCAGATGGTCAGTCCCTGCCGGAACACCGATGCCTTGAGCCTGAAAAGCACATTTCCCCGGAAAAGCAGTACCGGGTTAACCGCAGAAAGTAATAAGGCGGGATAGACGCTGATGAGCAGGAGGATAGCGATCCAGCAGCCCGACAACAGGCCGGCCGTGTGCAGTTCGAACGGATTGAACGGAAAATGCTGACCGGTAAACGTATTAAAAGCGGGCAGGCTGACCCGGACCAGTATCAGTGTGAGTACCAGCGCAATGCCGCTCAGCAGGGCCGACTCGGTAAGAAGCTGCCGGAATAACTGCATGCGGCTGGCACCCACCATTTTGCGGACACCGATTTCTTTGGCACGTACGCTGATCCGTGCCACCGACAGGTTCACATAATTGATGCAGGCTGTCAGTAACAGCAGGACGGCCAGAATCGTGAATATCCGGACTTTCGTCTGGTCGCCATGCACAAAGGCCGATACTTTAAACCCGTTCCCGAAGTGCAGCTCTGTCAGCGGTAACAGGCTTGCTGTCAGGTTTTTCCTGTCGCGGTGCGTGTCATAGAGGCGTGTGATTTTCTGCGCCGTTCGGGCCGGATCGGCCCGGGGGTGAAGCCTGACAAAGGTGCGGTGTGTGGTGTATAACCAGTTATTGGCTTGCTGCTGCCGTTGCGGGGTATTCAGGACAGCGGCTAAAGGCATCATGACCTCGAACTGAAAGCTGGAATTGACCGGGTTGTCTTTAACAACGGCCTTAACGGTATAGTCCGTTGAGTCGATACGTATGCTGCGGCCCGTCACCCGGGCGGCGCCGAACAGCGTCCGCGCCTTTGATTCGGTCAGGACCAGGCTATAGGGGTGAGCAGAAAAACCGGTCAGTGTTCCGTCCAGCACGTCGTAACTGAACAGTTTAAACCAGTTATCGTCGACGTAGACCGCATACTCCTGGGTAAAGACCTGGCTGCCCACGCGGAGGTGGATCTCATTCTGTTGTGACCGGCTCATCTGTGCCGTCAGTTCCACTTCCGGAAACTGCCGGCTGAGCAGGCCGGCCAGCGGATAGGGGCTGTGCTCCCACAAGGTGCTTTGCGAAATGTCGGTCTGTTCGCGGTTGGTGATCAGAAAGACCCGGTCTGCCGCCGGGTGGTAGTTGTCAAACCGGAACTCGTTCTGCACCCACATCATCAGCAGCAGGACGGCGGTGAGTGCGATGGTTAAACTGCCGATATTGATCAGGCTGTAGCGCTTCTGATGGAGCAGGTTGCGCCAGGCAATCGTAAGGTAGTTGTGGAACATGGGGCAGTAAAGGGATGGGGATAGGATTGCTATAAAATCAGACTAATGTACAAAAAAGGGGCGGCTTGTGGAGGCCCTGCAAAAAAACAATATTAATTATACTGATTGGTTGTATTAGTATACAAATGCAACAATACACGAAGTTTTTTTTTCAAATGACCTGCCGGGAAACATTTTTGAACGAATAACTAACAACCCGGGAGATCCATAACCGGAACTTGCAGCGACAAACAACCCCTTTTCTGCCATGCTTTTCCCTGTCCTGCAGGTGTACCGCCCACATGCGCATCCGGTTAATCCGGTGTTCATCCCGTCCGGGCAATACCGCCCATTTGTTTTGCCTGATTTATACCATCAAGAAACAACGCCTCAGCTTTACAGGCGCTCATCAACCGGCATGTCTTTTTAATGCATCCAATAATCCGTTTCTACACAACAACAGTAACCCGCATGAATACATGTATACAAATCCGGGTCTTCGGCCTGCTGTGCTGCCTGCTGCTCACGCATTGGGCCTTTAGCCAGACGACCCGCTACGTCTCCACGACGGGCATCACGCCGGCTGCCTCAGCCATCAGCTGGGCTGCCAGCACCACCGATTTACAGGGAGCTATTAATGCCAGCCAGCCCGGCGATCAGGTCTGGGTAGCGCAAGGCTTGTATAAACCCGCGCAGAACCAGCCTTTTTCCATGAAGGATGGGGTAGCGATTTATGGCGGCTTTACCGGCAGCGAACAAAGTCCTGAAAACCGCCCTGTGGTCAACCCGGTTATTGGCCGGCCATCCGCAACAACGCTGGCGGGTAATGGGAGCAGCGTCATTAACAACCCGGCCAGCTTGAGTCTGACTCCTGCCGCGCTGCTGGATGGGTTTGTCATTACCGGAGGGAGAAATGTATCTCTAGGGGGCGGGATGTATAATAATGGCAGTAGTCCAACGCTGATTAACTGTAGCTTCTTAAGTAATCAGGCTAATACTGGCGGCGGGGCGCTTTACTCTGAGAACAGCATTCCAACACTGATCAACTGTAACTTCTTAAGTAATCAGGCTAATATTGGCGGCGGGGCAATTTACTTTATTGACAGCCGCCCTGTGGTGACCAACTGTAACTTTCAGAACAATCTGTCTCAAGTTGGCGGGGCCATCAGTAATAACTCAAGATTTTCTCTGAACCGATCCACAAGCAATATAGCATTGACTAACTGTAGTTTTCAGAACAATCAGGCTTCTGATTCTGGAGGGGCTATTGGTGTCGGGAGCGTCACTGCCATAGTGACCAACTGTAGCTTCCAGAACAATCAGACTTCCGGAAGTGGCGGGGCAGTATATGGCCTTGATTGTAATATATTATTTACTAACTGTATACTATTTGGCAATAATGGCTCAAACACGATTACATCGAAGACTTCTACACTAACTGCCCGCTACTCGCTATTTGAGAGCGGTGTCACGGGTTTTATAAGCGACCCTTCTAACCTCACCGGTATAACCACATCGCCATTTGCCGGTACGGCCACCACACAACTGGCAGTTAATTCGGTAGCCAGAGACCGGGGCGATCTCGCCAGCTATACCGCTATCGGGGGGGGGGCGACCGACCTGGCTGGCAATCCCCGTATTGTAGGCACCAATTATAGCATTGACATGGGGGCTTACGAAGACCAGAACGGCAGTCCTGTTTCAGTACAGATTGTCCGGCATCCCCCTTCTGCTTCAGTAGTCTGTGCCGGTGTTACCGTTACGGTGAGCGTAAGTGCCACAGGTTCTTCCCTGTCCTACCAGTGGTACAGGAACGGATCTCCCCTGACGACAAATACCTCGGCGGCTTCAGCCACTCTGATACTCAGCAATGTAAATACTAACGATGCCGGAAGCTACTCGGTCGTCGTAACGGGAGGACTGAGTGTCACCAGTACGACGTTCAGGTTAACGATTAACCCTAGTCCCACCCGTCTCTACGTGGCGGCCAGCCAGACGGCCAACGCCGGTGACGGCCAGAGCTGGGCTACGGCTTTCCCTGACCTGCAAAGCGCGCTGACCTATCCCTGTAGCCAGAGCCTGACGGAAATCTGGGTGGCGGAGGGTATCTACAAGCCTACCAACACCACCGCCCGCGACATCAGCTTTCGTATGCTGCCCGGGGTGGCGATCATTGGCGGGTTTATGGGTAGCGAAACGGCCCTCAGTGGTCGGCCGGCCGTCAACCCAATCACCGGTAATCCGTCTAGCAGTACGCTAAGTGGCGATATTGATAATGATGGCACGCTGGCCAATAACTCGTACCACATCATCTATAACCCCGCCAGCCTGAGCCTGACCAACAGTGCGGTTTTGGATGGTTTTGTTATCACCGGTGGAAATGCCAATGCGAGTTCTTCCCCCAACAAAGAAGGTGGTGGTATCTATAACAATGGCAGTAGCTCGGTCTGTAGCCCCAGCTTCCGTAACTGCTTACTACAGGGAAATTCGGCTTCCAGCGCCGGCGGAGCAATGTTCAACTATGGGACGAGTAGTGGCCTGTCGAGTCCCGGGTTAACCAACTGTTTGCTACAGGGCAATTCGGCTCAAACTGGCGGGGCAATATTAAATGATGGAAGCGGTGGCCTATCGAGTCCCGGATTAACCAACTGCTTGCTGCAAGGCAATTTGGCTGACATTGGCGGTGCTATTTTTAACTTTGGCACTAATGGTATATCAAATCCGGTACTGACCAGCTGTTTACTACAAGGCAATGCAGCTGGCCTGCTAGGCGGAGCGATGTACAACCAGGGAAGTTATGGTGTATCGAGTCCGGTGCTGACCAACTGCTCACTACAGAGCAATTCGGCTCAAACTGGCGGGGCGATGATCAGCAATGGTGATAATGGACGATCAAATCCGTTGCTCACCAGTTGTATCCTGTGGAGCAATGGAGGCAGCAATAGTTTAATGAACAGTAACGCGTCAACACAGTTACGTTACAGCCTTTACGAGCCGGAGTTGGTGACGACTGGTGTAGATATTACCGGCCCTGGTAACCTTACCACCACTAGCTCGCCATTCGTGTCAGCAACATCGGTAGCGCTGGCTCTCTGTTCACCGGCCATCAACGCGGGTAATCCGCTCAGTATCACCGTTACAGACGGACCCTATTCCGCTACGGCACTGCCCGCCACTGATCTGACCGGCAACGCCCGGATTACCGGCACCCGGATTGACATGGGAGCTATCGAGTATCAAAGCCTGAGCGGTGTGCCCCTCGAAATCGCCCTGCAACCCGTATCGGGTTCGGCTGTCTGTGCCGGAACTACAGTCGTGATGAGTGTCAGCGTGACAGGGTCAGCCCCCGCTTACCGGTGGTACCGGTCGGGCACTGCCCTGACCGGCATCGCCTCTGCCACCACCGCCAGCCTGACGCTGACGAACGTACGGACCACCGATGCGGGTAGCTATTCGGTCGTCATTTCCGGCGATTGTCCGTCGGTGACCTCAACAGCTTTCAGTCTGTCGGTCAATGCCCTGCCGTCGGTGACGGTCACGGCTGCCCCGTCAACTACCCTATCCTGCACTAACCGAAGCCTGACACTGACGGCTCAGACTTCGGCTACGGCGTTTGCCTGGAGCAGCGGTAGCAGCACGGGTCAGACCCTGCCCGTCAGCCAGACGGGTGTCTATTCAGTCACCGTTACCGATGGCAACGGCTGTTCGGCCGTCAGTAACAGTCTGACCATCGTACGGGATAATACCAGTCCGGCCGTCAGTGTGTCGGCCCTGAGCACCACGCTGACCTGTAGCCAGCCAACGCTCACCCTGACGGCTACCGCTTCGGTAACGGCCCTGCTGTGGTCGACCGGCCAGACGACAACGACGATCAGCGTCAGCCAGACCGGCTCCTACTCCGTCACCGCCACGGGCGCCAACGGCTGCACCGCCGTCAGCAATAGCCTGCTGATTAGTGAGGATTTCAGTCTGCCGCTGTTTACCATTTCCTCGGCCACCGTCTGCCCCGGCCAGTCGGTGAACCTCACCGCCGGCGGTTGCAGCGGGCAAATCTTGTGGTCAACCGGCGCCACAACGGCCATGCTTACCCTGACGGCGGGCATCAGTACCAGCCTGCTAACGGCCACGTGTACCGTGGGGATTTGCTCGGCCACGGCTGCCGGTCAGGTGGTGGTGGGCGGCATTCAGCCGCCGCCGGCGCAGATCCTGAGTTTCACGGCCGACGAATCGGCCTGTCCGGTGCGGTTAACAGGCCGTGGCGTGGCCAGCTCATTCACTATGACGGGTCCGGGCAGCTACGTCTTCAGCACGGTTTACCGCGAGGGGACAACGCATGAAGCCATCGGGCTGAATGTGAAGCAGGCAGGGACCTACACCCTGACGGCGACTTACAGCAACAGCTGCGGCACCAGCGCGCCGGTGACCCGGACAGTGAGCGTGGGGCGGAATTGTCCGTAACAAAGCGTTTATTGCCGGAGGCCGGTATATCTGAAGATGTACCGGCCTCCGGCAATAAATCAATTGCTTACTACCGGGCTTCCGGTCAGAATTGAGTAGCAGGCCGGATAAGGAAATACGTAAATAGATAGCGGGATTACAGACGTTGGCATTCTGTTCACAGCCAACCGGTTGAGCCGGGACGGATAGGTATAATCCCGGAACGGCATCCTTTTCACGGCAGGTAATTCAATCACTATGCACCGCTCCTTCCTGACTGGCTGGATGACTGCCGTCCTCCTGCTGCTATCTACACTATTGACGTATGCCCAAACGACGGCCGCACTGACCGGCTACGTGACGGATGCGGCCACAGGTAAGCCCATGCCGTTTGCCAATGTCTACATCAATGGCTCCACACGGGGCACAAGCACCGACGAAAAGGGATTTTATACATTGACGGGCGTGCCGCAGGGAACGGTTGAGGTGGCAGCTTCATTTGTCGGCTACCAGTCTGCTTCCCGAAAAATCCGGTTTGATAGTCCGGCTCCGCAAAAGGCTGACTTTCAGCTTAAGGTGAGTGAGCAGACGCTGGAGGCCGTAACCGTGCGGGCTAATCCGAAGCTCCGCGAGCGGCACCTGCGCCAGTTTAAACGGCTGTTTTTCGGCGAACCTTTTGGTGGCCAGTGTGTACTGGTAAACAGCGATGCGCTCCATTTTAAAGAAGAAAAGGAATACCTGTATGCAACGGCTACCGAGCCGCTATTGATCGACAATCAGGCAACGGGCTATCGGGTGATCTATGATCTGCAGCATTTTGAAGCTCCCCCGTCGGGGGGGATTCTGGTGGCGGGTACGGCCCGTTTTGAAGAAGTAAAGCCGGCCGACGACCGGCAGGCGAACCGGTTCCGGCGTAACCGGATTGCGGCCTACAACGGGTCAATCCGGCACCTGATGGCCAGTTTGATAACGAATACCGTCGAACATGCCGGTTTTCAGGTGTATCAGGAAGATCTCACAAAGCCGGTGTCTCTCGATGCCCGTTCGGTAACGTTGGCGGCGATGGTCAACGACTATAAGCGGCTGGTTGCCGCAAAGGCGCCTGCCTTGATTATGCCCGGCCGGTTGCCGGTCGAACGCCGGCTGGTGTCACCCATGAAACTGATCGTGTTTTATACGAAAGCAACCTCGGAGTTTTCGCCCTATCCCGATGCCCGGTACGCCTACACCGAAATAAAACTGCCTGCCGGTCAGCTGCAAATGACGGTCGATGGCGTGATTACGATGCCGGAAGGCATGGAAGCCAAGGGCTCGATGGGCAACGACCGGCTATCGACCATGCTACCCGCCGACTGGAGGCCTGACGGGGGAGACAAAGAATCCTCTGCGGGCGGCTCCCTGGCTACGCAGGGCCGGCTGGCGCCCCCCGATGCGCGGCTGGGCCGGATTGCGGAGACGTTCAATGAGCGGTTTAAGGTCCTTTCGCCCACCGCATTTGTGCACATCGATAAGCCGTTCTACGCAACCGGCGACCGGATCTGGATGAGTGTATACCTGCTTGACGCTGCCAGTCACCGGCGGGTTGGCGGTGAAACGGCGCTCCATGTTGATCTGCTGACACCGGCCGGAAAATCCGTGCAACACCAGTGGATACGCATCGCTGAGGGACGTGGTGAGGGGACATTCCGGCTGTCGGATACGCTCAGAACGGGTACCTACCGCCTGCGGGCTTATACCGATGCGGATGATGGGCAGCGGCGCCCGGCGTTTGAGCGGTCGGTAGCGGTCTATAATCTGTTCCGGAATGATGCCGTACCACAGACTGATCCGGTTTCCCGGCAGGCCGACGTGCAGGTCTTGCCGGAAGGCGGTCGCTGGATTGCGGGGCTGCCCGCACGTCTGGGCGTAAAAATTGTGCAGCCTGACGGGCGTGGTTTGGCCGTCGCAGGGCGTATTGTCGATGACCAGGGCGCTGAACTTGCCCGGTTCAGGACCAATCAGCAGGGGATGACCAGTGTGTTGGCAGAACCAAAGGCACAGCGGACCTATTACGCCGACGTTACCTATAACGATCAGCGGCAACACGTTCCGTTGCCGGCTCCGGAAACAGAAGGACTGCTGCTTACTGCCGATGCCATCAGCGACACAACGCAGCTGGCGCTGACCGTCAGGAGTACAAACCAGGCTGCTGCTGACTCCGCCTACATCCTCATTCAGCAACACGGCCGGGTGGTTGATCAGCGGAAAATTATCCTGCAGAACGGGGTGGCCAGGGTCGGGCTGCCGATGATGAGCTGGCTGCCGGGACTGGCGCAGATTACGTTATACGATGCCGCGGCCAGACCACAGGCCGAACGGCTCATATTTGTTCCGGAATTTGTCGCACCGGTACGGGTGTTGATGGGCTTCAACAAAAACCGGTACCAGCCCCGTGAGCAGGTATTGCTGAGTATCAATCTGAACGATAACGGATCACCGGCCTTAGCCGCTTTATCGGCGTCGGTTACGGATGCCGGCAAAGTGCCGGATGATACGACGGCTGCTACCGTACACGCCCATTTATTGCTGACCGGTGAGCTGCGCGGCCACATTGAAAACCCCGGTCAGTATCTGCTCAAGGGGGCTGCCGAAACCCGCAAAGCACTGGATGACCTGCTGCTGACGCAGGGCTGGCGGCGGGTTAGCGGTACGCCGGATGCGGAGCAGACCGGCGGTATTTCGCTCATGGGGCGTATTCTGAATGCCCGGAATGAACCGATGCCCGGCGCACAAGTCATGGTGATGGCGACGGCTCCCGGCCAGTCGTTTGTAAAATCGGCGGGTGCCAATGAGAAAGGACGTTTCCGGCTGGCAGGTCTGGCCATTAAGGATACGATTCAGCTGGTCGCTCAGCTCACAGACCGTCAGTTAAAGAATCTGGCGGCTAAAGATGCCCGGCTGGTACTGGAGACACCGGGCGGGCAGTGGGAAACCGGAAAAACAACCCCGGTGGCTGACTGGTCTGCGATACGGGCACAACTGGAGGCTGCCCGTACACGGCAACAGGCAGATACAGATGTTTATCGGGATAAAACGATAAAGGTACTGGCCGAAGTAACGGTCCGGGCGCAGAAACCGACCGACCGGCCCGACGATATTAACATGCGCAGTCTGCACAATACGGCAGATGCGGTGTTGGTATTTGATGATAAAACACCCGCTTATTCAAACCTGTACGAAATGATTCAGGGGCGTCTGACCGGGGTAACGGTTAGCCGGAATATTGCGCCGCCGGGTGGGACAACGGTACATGGCTATCAGGTATTTATGCGGGGAGGAACCAGTATCAAAAGCGGTACGAAGCCGCTCTTTCTGATGGATGGGGTACCGATTCAGGACCCTGACGGAAATGCGTTAATGAGCTTTAATGCAAGCGACATCGAGCGTGTCGAAGTGCTGAAAAGTGCCGGTGCAGCAGGGATGTACGGGGCGCAGGGCGCAAACGGGGTAATTGCGTTTTATACCAAAAATAAACGGTCGATGCAGGCCGGAGCGAAACCGCCGGTAACGATGAAGCCGATGCGGTTTATCGGCTATCCGTCGGTGCAGCGTGAATTCTACGTACCCCGCTACGACACCGAAGCCGCGAACGGCCCCATTTCCGGCCCCGTCGACCAGCGGGACGTCTTATACTGGAAGCCCGTTATGCAGACCGACGGTCAGGGTCGTAGTCAGCTCCGGTTTCCGTTGTCGGATGTGGTACAGACGCTACGGGTGGTGCTTCAGGGTATTACCGCCGATGGCCGTCCTGTATCGGTTGTTCAGCTGGTGCGGGTGCAGTGAGGGTAAGCATTATAACGTCTGATCGCTGATGCTGGTTGTATCAGCCGTAAGGAGAACACATGCGGTCCGGAGATCAGACAGCCTCACCGGCCATCTGATCTCCGACCAACTGATTCAGAACCGGCAGCAATCACCGGCAACTGAACCTAAAGGCCATTGGCAAAGGTCAGCGCTTTTACCAGATCGCTTTCATTTTTAAAGTCGAGTTTGTTCGTCCTGGCATAGTCGTCGACTTTAGGGCCGGCGGCATCTCCGAGGGCAGACAGAATCGACTTTTTGTTGAGTTTTACTTTTTCGGACGTACCGTCGGGCCGGATCAGGTAATAGGCATTTTCGGCATAAATCTCGTCGTAGCGCACGTTGGAGCTGTACGCGCCTTTGAAATCTGCCTTTTGCATGTTCTTCTGAATCAGCTCAGCCAATGAGTATTTACCTTCATAGATCACACGGACAAGCTTGGTTTTCAGGGCATCGCCGGCATTACTAAGCCGCTGAAACGTTTGGGGAACGTCGTCCTGCTTTGCCATAAACCGTTTGACGAAGGCTTCTCCCAGTTTAACCGAATCGTTCTTAGGCGTTTTCAGGTAAAGCATGTGCCCCAAGGCATCAAATTTGAGCTGAATGTTCGTGATTTTATTGCCGTTATTCAGCTCAACCTCGCCCGGCAGCCACTGGTCAACCCAGAACGGGCTGCCCTTCACGCCTTCATACCGGTTGTCGAAACTCCGGACTACCCCGTTGCCGCTGCCCGTCGCCCCGGCGAGTGCGTTGAGGTTAACCTGAGCGTCGTAACCTACCGGCGATCTGCTCTGGGCGGTCTGCGAAGCAGGCGGGGTGGTTGTCTGGGCGGAGGCCGCTGACAGGAAGCCGCCTGTCAGGATGCTTGTGAGAAGAAGGCAAGGTAAACGCATTGACATTGATGAGGTTGATTATCTTTAAAACTATTGAATCTATTTTAGTCTGGCAAATAAAGAACGCTGATTCATGGCCGGTCCGCATAAGGATGCGTAATTTTACCGGAAACTATACTGCCTGGCAACTGCCCATGACGACAAAGAGCTTACCACCGGAGGTGTGTGCTTTTCTGCAAAACTACTTCGATAAAATCTACATCATTACCCTTAAGCGGGCGCACGACCGGCATTCCATATTTAAAAAACTCCTGTCCGGACTGGACTACGAAATCTTCCGGGCAGTGGATAAACAGGACCTGAACCGCGCGGATTTAATCCGTCGGGGCGTTTACGATGATGCAACCGCCCGGCATCCCCGCTATCGTCATGTAGACGGCTTGAGTGAAGGACAAATTGCCTGTTCGCTGTCGCACCGGCAGCTGCACGAAAAGATCGTCCGCGAAGGGTATGAACGGGTACTGATCTTTGAAGATGATGTGGTGCCCGTTTTTGAGCAGCTCCATCAACTGGCCGAAGCGATCCGGCAACTGCCCCAAAACTGGGAACTGGTGTATCTGGGTTATACAAAAAATGAGGAAATCAATCTGAAACAGCAGGTAAAGCAGCAGTTTTATAAACTGACCAGCCCCTTTGGGCTGTTGCGCTGGACACCCAAAGAAGCCGCCCGTTACCTGCCCCGCCCATATTCGCCGAATCTGCGGTTGGCTGGCCTGCACGACTGTACCCATGCCTACGCCGTGAGCCGGTCGGCTGCGGAAAAGCTGGTGAAGGCGCAGCATCCGGTCATCGCCATCATTGATGCCATGATCAGCATCCTGGTGCTGAACGGCGAATTAAACGCTTTTGTGACGCTCCCTAAATTTTTTGATCAGCAGGGACCATCCTATATCGGCTAGCTCAACAAAGCACCGGGGTAACTGGTTGTGTGGGCATGATACCCTCTACTGACCAACCGGCACCCGTGCGGCCGCTGCGGCTCTGGGATGCCTTTGCGTTTCCGCTTTTCCGGGCCATCTGGCTGGCTGCCTTTGTCTCCAACATCGGCACCTGGATGCAGAACATGGCCGGTGTCTGGCTGCTGACCACCCTGGCATCGTCGCAGGTGCTGGTCGCCTTGATGCAGACGGCCACCAGTCTGCCCGTTTTTCTGCTCAGTATCCCCGCCGGTGCTCTGGCCGATCTGATCGACCGGCGGCGCCTGCTGCTGGTGACGCAGGGGTTTATGGCCGTTGTGGCCTTATCGCTGGGTACCGGGACCTTGCTGCACATCATCCGGCCCGAAGCCATTCTGGGGTTTACCTTTCTGCTCGGTATCGGGGCGGCGCTGAACGGCCCGGCCTGGCAGTCGCTCACCCCTGAACTGGTATCCAGACCCGTGCTGCCCGTCGCCCTGACGCTCAACGGGGTTAGTATTAATCTGTCCCGTGCGATTGGTCCGGCGCTGGGCGGTCTGATTATCGCGTATTATTCGCCGGGGTACGTGTTTCTGCTCAACGGCCTGTCATTCGGCGCTACGTTTCTGGTCATTTACCGCTGGCAACGGACGCCGGTTACCCGCACCCTGCCGGTCGAAGATTTTATGACGGCTTTGCGGGCGGGAGTCCGGTATGTCTGGTTCACGCCGCTGCTGCATGCCATTCTGATCCGGGCTTTTGCCTTTACGTTCGGGGCAAGTGCGCTCTGGGCCTTACTATCACTGGTAGTCGCCCGTCAGCTGCATATGGATTCGGGCGTATACGGTCTGATGCTGACCTGGCTAGGGGCCGGAGCCGTTACGGGAGCCCTCGTGCTGACCCGGCTGACGCAGCAACTCAGCGCCAATGTGCGGATTTTTATGGCGATTCTGACCTTTGTGGTGGTGAACGTCTGTGTCGGGCTATCTACCTCGCTGTGGGTGCTGTATCCGGTTTTGTTTCTGGCGGGTATGGCGTGGCTAATGGCGCTGACGAGTCTGAACGTATCGGTTCAGCTCAATCTGCCGAAATGGGTGCAGGCGCGGGTACTGAGTATTTATCAGCTTGTATTTCAGGGGGGAATGGCGCTGGGTAGTATTGTCTGGGGGACCATTGCCGGTCAATACGGCCTGTCGGTTACCTTTCTGCTGGCGGCGGGCTGGATGGTGGTGTCTACGCTGCTGGCCATTCCGTTCCGGTTGCCGGTCGGTGAAGTACGCGACTTCAGCCCGGCCGACCGGGCAACGCATCCTGACTATACCGGCGTTATTCAGCCGGAACAGGGGCCGGTGGTGGTTATGGTTGAGTACCGGGTCCGGACGGTAGACGTGCCGGCTTTTCTGCACGCGATGGATGCGCTGAAACGCCTGCGCCGCCGTGACGGAGCGCTGCGGGGCGGGATCTTTACAGATGCCACTGATCCGGAGCGGCAGGTTGAGTTTTTTGTCGTCGCTTCCTGGGCTGAGCATCTGCGTCAGCACCAGCGGCTGACCAAAGACGATCTGCACATTCAGCAGGCTGTCCGGCAATATCACATCGGGCCCGACCGGCCGAAGGTGCATCACTTTGTCGCTCCATCCGAAGACAGTATACCCGTCGCGGTGAACGATACGACGAAGTGGGAGGGAGGGTAACAGGTACTACTGCCGGAGTATGGATAAATAACCGGGTTAACAAAAGACGAAATTGAAACGCTCTGATATTCTTTAGCACTCCGTATCTTCGGGCGCAAATTCTGATCGTTATGCGCGCCTTGTTCTCCGTTTTCGTTTGCCTGCTGTGCCTGCCCTGCGCCTTTGCACAGAAACCGGCATTCGATCCCCAAAAGCTGGCTGTCCGCTGGGAAGTCATCGAAAATAATCATCAACAGAAGACCCAAACCCTGTCGGCTTTTACGCTGACGAATACCGGCAAAACGCCGTTGCCGGCCACCGGCTGGGAGCTGTATTTTAACTTTGTACGCACGATCAAACCTGGTTCTACTAGCGGGCCGGTACAGATCGAACACCTGAACGGCGATTTCTTCCGGCTTGTGCCCAAGGCCGGCATGGCACCTCTTAAACCGGGAGCCTCTGTTCGGGTTGAGTTTGTCTCTGATGCCTGGGTACTGAACTTTACCGATGCACCGGCCGGCCTCTATTGGGTATGGAACGCACAGCCGCAGAAAGGCATTCCGGTCACAGCTTACACGATCATTCCGTCGACCGGCCCAAAGCAAACGACCCGCTTTCCCGGCGATAAACCCGGTTTCGTTGATCCGCAGACTGTATACGCCCAGAATAAAGTGCTGACGGATATCCCGGAAAATAAGTTGCCAAAGATTCTGCCATCACCGGCGGCCTACCGTGAGACAGGAAGTGTCTTTACACTGACCGGCGATGTGTCGATTGCGGCGGATGTTGCCTTTCAGCGCGAAGCCGGTTATCTGGCCGGCGAACTGGCTGCCGTACTGGGGAAAAAGCCGTTGGTAACGACACAAAAAGCCGCCGGACAAATCCGTCTGGAAACGGCGGCTGCGATGGCTCCCGGGGCCTATCAGCTTCGGGTCAACGCCGATGGTATCGTCATTTCGGCGGCCGGCGGCGAAGGCATTTGTTATGGCATTCAGTCGCTGAAAATGCTGCTGCCCCCCACCGCCTGGACAACGCCGCAACCAACATTGGCGGTGCCGGGCGTTGAGGTGACCGACGCGCCACGGTTTGGCTGGCGGGCCATGATGCTCGATGTCGCCCGTAACTTCCAGCCGAAAGCACAGATATTGAAACTCCTTGACCTGATGGCGCTCTACAAGCTGAATGTGCTGCACTTTCACCTCAACGACGACGAGGGCTGGCGGGTTGAGATTCCGTCGCTGCCGGAGCTGACGGCGGTGGGCAGCAAACGGGGCATACACTCGATAACAAAACGTTTTTACAGCCATCGTACGGTTCAGGGCCGGATGTGCAGAGCCCGACCGGCAGCGGCTTCTACAGCAGGGCTGACTTTATTGACATCCTGAAATATGCCGCCGAACGCCATATCAGCGTAGTGCCCGAAATCGAAACGCCGGGACATGCCCGGGCGGCTGTCAAATCGATGGATGCCCGCTACGAACGGCTAATGGCGGAAGGTAAACGTGATGAAGCGGAACGTTTCCTGCTGCGCGATCTGCAGGATCAGTCGGTGTACCGGTCGGTGCAGTCCTGGAATGATAACGTCATGAACGTAGCGCTGCCGTCGGTCTATCGTTTTCTGGAAACCGTGACCGACGACCTGCTGGCCATGTACCGCGAAGCCGGTGCGCCGATTCAGACTATTCACTTTGGCGGCGATGAAGTACCGGCGGGTGTGTGGGAAAAATCACCGGTTTGCCAGGCGCTGATGAAAAGCGATCCGGCGGTGAAAACCGTCGATGACCTGTGGTATTATTATTTCCGGAAGGTCAACGAACTGGTCAGTAAACGGGGACTTTACCTCTATGGCTGGGAAGAGGTCGGGATGCGGAAAACCCGGCTTGACGACAAAGCACACACGATTCCGAATCCGGAGTTTGCGGGTAAGGGCGTGCAGGTCGATGTCTGGAACAATGTCCTGGGCTGGGGTGCCGAAGACCTGGCGTATAAACTGGCCAATGCCGGGTATAAAGTAGTCCTGTCGCCGGTGACAAACTATTACTTCGACATGGCCTATCAGAAATCGTTTGAGGAACCCGGATACTACTGGGGTGGTTTTACAGATGTAGATAAGGGCTATTACTTTATTCCGTACGATTATTTCAAAAGTGCGCGCGAAGACCGCCTGGGTAATCCGCTCGACCGGTCAATCTTTAACGGAAAAGAACGGCTGACCGATTACGGAAAAGAAAATATTGTCGGTATTCAGGGGCTTTTATGGAGTGAAACCGTATTGGGACCGCAGCGGATGGAATACATGATGCTGCCCAAGCTGATCGGTCTGGCCGAACGCGCATGGGCAAGTGATCCTGTTTGGGCAACGACAACGGATGAATCTACCGCGCAGCAGCTCTATGCACAGGCGTGGAATACCTTTGTTAATCAATTGGGTAAACGGGAGTTACCGCGGCTGGGGAGCTATGCCGGCGGGTTTGCCTACCGGATTCCGACCGTTGGTGCTGTGGTAGAAAATGGTGCCGTGCGGGCCAATAGTCAGTTGCCGGGTTTCACGATCCGGTATACGACCGACGGTAGTCAGCCTCATGCCAATAGTCTGGTTTACTCAGCGCCGATAACCACCAAAGGCACCATTAAATTGCGGGCGTTCAGCGTGCAGGGATTGGGAGGCCGTACGGTGGTTATTCAGCACTGACATAAGTTCTCTATCTACTTTGCTGGTTAAATCACTAATTTTGCAGCGATTCATCCGGATGAGTGATGTATAGTAAGACTAGTTGAAATGTAGGCTTTTATGTGGCTTACGTAACCCGACAGCCTCTGCATTCGTCCAACAATCGCAAGAAGGAACACGCTTCATGGCTTTAGAAAACCCACAACGATATACCGTCACGGCGGCATTGATTTATGCCAACGGGCCGATTCACATCGGCCACATTGCCGGTTGTTACCTGCCTGCCGACATCTACGTGCGCTATCTGCGCTCGACGGGGAAAGATGTTGCGTTTATCAGCGGTACCGACGAACACGGTGTCCCGATTACCATCCGGGCGCAGAAAGAGGGTATTACCCCGCAGGAGGTAGTTGATAAGTATTACGTACAGATCAAAAAGGCCTTTGAGGACTTTGGCATCTCGTTCGATATTTACTCGCGTACGTCGAACCCGATTCACCACGAGACCTCGCAGGAGATTTTTCTCAATCTGTACAACAAAGGGTATTTCGACGAGGTCGTTACCGAACAGTATTACGACGAAACCGCCGGTCAGTTTCTGGCCGACCGGTATATTGTCGGCGTTTGTCCGGTTTGCGGCAACGAGAATGCCTATGGGGATCAGTGCGAACGTTGCGGCTCAACGCTGAGCCCTACCGAACTGAAGCCACCGCTCCGGTCGATGCTGTCGGGCGCACAGCCGATCCTGAAACCAACGAAGAACTGGTATTTACCGCTCGACCGGATGCAGCCGGAAATTGAGGCCTATGTCAACAGTCATCCGGAGTGGAAAACCAACGTGGCTGGTCAGTGTCTGTCGTGGCTGAAAGAAGGGCTTAAGCCCCGCGCCATGACCCGCGATCTGGACTGGGGCGTAAAGGTACCGTTGCCGGACACCGACGGCAAAGTGCTGTATGTCTGGTTTGATGCCCCGATCGGCTATATTTCCATGACCAAGGAATGGGCTGAGCAGCAAGGCCATAACTGGGAACACTATTGGCGCGATAAAGACACCAAACTGGTGCACTTCATCGGAAAAGACAATATTGTTTTCCATTGCATCATCTTCCCGGCCATGTTGATGGCCGACGGCAGTTATGTACTTGCGGATAATGTGCCGGCCAATGAGTTCATGAATCTTGAAGGCGATAAAATCTCGACTTCGCGGAACTGGGCTGTCTGGCTGCATGAGTACCTGGACGAACTGCCGGGTAAGCAGGATGTGTTGCGTTATGTGCTGGCCGCTAATGCGCCTGAAACAAAGGACAGTGAGTTTACCTGGAAAGACTTCCAGGCGCGTAACAACTCCGAACTGGTAGCCATTTTCGGCAACTTCGTTAACCGGGCGGTGGTACTGACCCACAAATTCTGCGACGGTAAGGTATCCGGTCCGTGCGAGTATACCGACTACGACCGCGAAGTACTCAACGAACTGGCACAGTTCCCGGACCGTATCGGACAGGCAATTGCCAATTACCGCTTCCGCGAAGCCCTGGCAAGCCTGATGGATCTGGCCCGTCTGGGCAATAAGTACCTGGCCGAAACACAACCGTGGCAGGTCGTGAAAACCGATCCGGAGCGGGTGAAAACGATCATGAACGTGGCGTTGCAGATTGCGGCTAACCTGTCCATTGTCTGCGAACCGTTTATGCCGTTTACGGCGGAGAAGCTGAAAGCACAGCTGGGCATTACCGAACACTTCAACTGGACTAATGCCGGCCGTGCTGACCTGCTGGCCGACGGACACGCGATTAATCAGGGCGAGCTGTTGTTTGCCAAGATCGAAGACGACGAGATCACAAAACAAGTACAGAAATTACACGACGCGAAACGCATGAACGAACTGGCCACCAAGTCGGTACCGGCTCCGAAGGCTGAAATTGCCTACGACGACTTTGCGAAAATGGACATCCGGATCGGCACCATTGTGGAGGCCGAACGGGTACCGAAAAGTGATAAGCTCTTAAAGCTGAAAGTAGACGACGGGTTTGATAAGCGCCAGATCCTGAGCGGAATTGCCAAACATTTTACGCCGGAAGAACTAATCGGTAAGCAGGTAACGTTCCTCGCCAACCTGGCTCCCCGGAAAATGATGGGCCTTGAGTCGCAGGGCATGATCCTGATGGCCGAAGACCGCGACGGTAGCCTTGCCCTCCTGCCGCCCCACAAACCCGTCTGGAACGGAGGGACAGTAAGCTGATTTAAAGAGCGAAAGAGCGGCCGCTGCGCGGTGAAAGAGTGAAAGAGTGGTTTTCCACATTTCGCTCTTTCGCTCTTTCGTTCTCTCACTCTTTATATTTGATTGTTTATGAAAGCAGAAATGCGTACCGATAAGGGTACAATGACTATTGAGTTCTTTGAGCAGGACGCTCCGAAGACGGTTGAAAATTTCGTGAAGCTATCGAAATCAGGCTATTACGACAATACAGCGTTCCACCGTGTGATCCCGAACTTTATGGTTCAGGGGGGTGACCCGACCGGTACGGGTGCAGGTGGTCCGGGCTATTCAATTCCTTGTGAACTGACAGGCGAAAACCAGTACCATGACCGTGGTGTCCTGTCGATGGCACACCGTGGCCGGAATACAGGCGGTTCACAGTTTTTCATCTGCCACAACCGTCAGAATACGCAGCACCTCGACCGTAACCACACGGTATTTGGCAAGGTTGTTGATGGACTGGATGTAATTGATCAGATCCGGCAGGGCGATAAAATTCAGAGCATCACAATTCTGGAAGAAGTATAAAATTTCGTATCTTCCGGTGTGCCGCCTGTTAGTCGGCACACCGGAAATGCCGATAAGGCAGATTATGGAATGACCGGCCGGCTGTTTAAACAAATTGTTAAAACGAGCAGGAAAAAGGTTTCATGCCTTTGCGGCAGATTAAATTTCTTTAATTTTAGCCGGGATTTAAACCCCTGACCCCAAAAAAGGGTCTATACCAACAAATAGCCTGATAAGTGCAAGAAAATCTTTGAAAAGCTATTTTTGAGAGAAAAGTAAGTCGGTTTTGTATACGTTTTGCCCGTTTTTATTGTATTTACGTCTGTTTTTTTACAAAAAAAATTAGCGAAAATTTGCAAAATAGCGCGCAGAAAGGTTACTTTACTGTCAGAAGAAAATAACGCTACCAAAAAATTTAAACCTTCATATACTATCGGGAGAAAGCTCTACGTTACCTAATTGTCTTACTGAAAATGGAAAAAGCCCAGGTAACTGACAGTGAGCTTATATCTCTGTACATCCGTGGTAGCGAGAAAGCCTTCGAAACATTAGTACGTCGGCACAAGTCTAAGATCTATACAACGATTTACCTCATTGTTAAAGATCAGTACATAGCGGAAGACTTGCTGCAGGACACCTTTATTAAGGCGGTCGATACAATCAAGACCGGTAAGTACAATGAAGAAGGCAAGTTCTTACCCTGGATCATTCGAATCGCTCATAACTTGGCAATTGACTATTTCCGGAAGGATAAACGCTACCCCAATGTAGTGTTTGAAGACGGAAGCAATGTGTTTAACACGCTCGAATTCTCGGAAGATTCGATTGAGTCTATCCAGATCCGGCAGGAAACACATGAGCATTTGCGTGAGTTGATTCAGCGACTGCCTGAACAACAACGCCAGGTGCTGATTATGCGGCATTACGAGGAAATGAGTTTCCAGGAAATTGCCGATGCTACCGGCGTCAGTATCAACACAGCTTTGGGACGTATGCGTTATGCGCTGATTAATCTGCGCAAACAACTGAGCAAACGAACCCCCAGTTATGATACAAACCTCTACTTACGATGATGTAATCCGGTACGTGTACGAAGAGACTTCCGAAGAGGAGAACCTCGCCGTCGAAGACACCCTGATGTCTGATCCGGAAATGATGACTCAATTCCTCGAAACGCTCGAAATCCGCGCGTTGATGAACAAAATTGAGCGTGAGCCCCGCGAGAGTTCTATCCAGAATATCTTGTCATATTCCCGTAATTATCCTGCAAGCCCATCTGCTTAGGCCCTGCCTGATGTGATGGGTTATTTTTTTGCTGTATGAAACACAGAGCACATGTGTTTCATGCAGCAAAGGGATTATTTTTGCCTTATCGGGAGACTATTGCCGCTGCACAGAACCTCACTATATGGTTTTCTTTCTGTGTTGAAAGGACGTATTGGCTCCTGAAAAGCTATGCAAAAGAAAGAACGCTTCCGCCGTTTTATCGACTACTTCACGGAACATTTTCCCGAGCCGCAGACAGAGTTGCATTTCAGCAATCCATATGAACTGCTGGTAGCCGTGATTTTGTCGGCGCAATGCACGGATAAACGCATCAATCAGATTACTCCTGCTTTATTCGCCCGTTTTCCGGAGCCTGAATCGCTGGCTGCCGCGTCGGCTGACGAGATTTTTACGTATATCCGCAGTGTTTCGTATCCCAACAACAAGGCAAAACATCTGGCCGGTATGGGCCGTATGCTGATGGAACGCTTTAACGGAGAGGTGCCCGGAACCCTGGAAGAACTGCAACAGTTACCGGGTGTCGGCCGGAAAACGGCCAACGTAATCCTGTCTATTGTCTATAACCTGCCGACAATGGCGGTGGATACCCATGTGTTCCGCGTATCGCACCGGCTCGGCCTGGCGCCGCTGACGGCAACCACGCCCCTGGCCGTTGAGAAAGCCCTCATGGCCTATATCCCCAAACAGCACGTACCACGGGCCCATCACTGGCTGATTCTGCACGGCCGCTATATCTGCCTTGCCCGCTCGCCGAAGTGTGATGAATGCCAGCTGAAAGATTTTTGTAAGTATTACGAGAAACTGACCGGTAAGCCTAAGGTTTCAGTGGCTTAAACGTAAAGACGATGGGGAAAAGTCTTTGTGCCCCTTATTTATCTTCGTGCCTTTGTGGTGAAATGAAATAAAAAAGGCGCCCGCTACCGGCGCCCAACGTATAAAATCACAAGATCCTGAAAGCGAAGCGATTCGCCCGCTATGCTTACAGCGTTTTAATCAGTTGTGTACAGGCAACTTTTACCCAGTAAGCACAAAGTTTGGCTGGCTCAAATGATGAACCGGTTGCCGGAGTTGTCACCGCAGTAGTAACACCATGTTTTGCCTTGATCTGTTTACGGGCGTTGAACAGATTGTGCGGATGGCCCATACCCATCGATTGTAAGCTGATCAATCCTAAAAGTAGAGCGGCTGTTAAGGTCTTTTTCGCTTTCATCGTCATTCGTATTTGTGATTTACATGACAAAGGTAAGTGAATTTTATAATACCTTGCAATACATAGTACTATATTTTTGAAAATATTTTCATAAAAAATGAAGGGATTCGGGCCAACAGGTCCGGATCCCTCCGGAAAATTAATCGACTACGACCCGCCGTACGGCTCCGTCTTCATTCTGGGTTACCGTAATGAAATATACGCCCTTAGCCTGTTTGCCCAGATCAATCTGTCCGACAAATTCACCGGTAAAGTCTTTTACCTCCTTGCGTGCCACTTCCTTGCCTTTCGGGTTTGTAACGGAAATGATCACGTCGCCTTTGGCCGGGGCATTGAAACGCAGGTTCAGCTGATCTTTGTCCGGATTGTTTGGGAAAGCATCCAGTCCGCGAATGGTCGGAGCTTTCATTTTGCCGTCAACACCACGTGACCAGGCATCGAACGGACGGATAATATGCTCGTTAAAATCTTTCGGGAACGTGAACTCCAGCCGGCTCAGTTTGTCGTTGAGCGAATCCATGCCGCGGTGGAAATCACGCTGCCAGTTGTCGTTATCCCATACCCAGGCATCGCCTTTGGTCTGTCCCGGACGGCCTTTGTAGAAATACAGCCGGTTCTGTCCCGGACCGCCTTTAGCCCGTAATGATTCACGGCCGTCGTTATCTTCAACGACAATAGTAAGCTGACGTTTCTTGCCGTCTTTGCGGGTTGTTTTCAGCGAATCCACCAGCCGCTCAACAACTTTGTCGCGTTCTCCGGACGGAAGGTTTTTGTAAGTACGGTCAATCTGACGGACATCATCACCGGTACGTTCAATGATTTTGACCGTTACTTCGTTTGAGTTTTCGGTTTTTTCCTGAGCAACTACCAGTCCGGTAGCCGCACCAGTCAGCAGTACCGCCATGGCGAACCGCCGGGCAGCGACAAATGTTGTTTTCATAGTTAGTACCTGTTTACTTTCGTATTGTTGGTCAATTGGTTTTTCTAAAGACACCAGTTCCGGGTCGTATGTTGCATAAGTACCCGTGTTAAAGTTTCTTAAAGACTCAATGAACCACCGGTTGCCTTCGTACATTTAGGTGTATGACAACAGCAAACGGCTGTTTTATACTGTATTCAGCAGAAAGATGAAAAGTCAGCCCCAAAGGTTGCACAGCAATAGATTAAAATGTCGAAACAACGGATTCGCTGGATTGTAGCGCTGATGGCAGTGGGCCTTCTTGGTTTGGTGGGCTTACAGTTATACTGGGTCAGAAGTGCCTACCGGTTGCAGCAGGAGCAGTTTACCTATAAAGTTACGGATGCCTTGCAGGAAGTGGTCCGGACGCTGGAGCGGCAGGAGATTTCGTACCTCGCCCGTCAGCGGATACGGGCGCAGGAGCAACAACAGCGGCTGATCGCGATTTCTAAAAAAGATAGTCAGCCCATTGTTACTAAGGCCGAACCCAAACAACATAAAGTACCCCGGGCGTCCCGTGAGCAGGTGCCAAACCGGATTAACGGTCAGCTGGTGCTTGATGGCAATGGTAATATTGTACGTGGGATGTCACGGCTGGGCATTACCCCGTCGGATGCTTTGCATCCGGTCGATCAGACGCTTACGCCGGAACAGGAGGCGGTTGTGGAGCACTTTTTGCGGCGGCAGGAAATGCTGATGGCCACCGGCGACTGGCAGGCACAGCTCGAAGACCAGCGTCAGTTTGAGGAATGGGCCAGCGGGATTCTGGCCGACCAGATTTCCGAGTTGAACCGCCATCAGCAAAAGCAGGACAGCCTTGCCAGACTGGCCCGGAAACGGCAGGCAAAGGCAAAAGCAGCAGAAACGGTTTCATCGTCAGTACTGACGGCCAGTACGCTGAAAGATACCGGAAACCGGATGTCGGAGCATTCACAGATTGTAAAAGATGCGCTGAAAAGCCTCTTTCTGTCGGACCGGCCCATTGAGGAGCGGGTTGACCGGATGACGCTGGATACCCTGCTCCGGCAGGCACTGGAAGACCGGGGAATACGGCTGCCCTTTGCCTATGGCGTTAAAACGAATCAGACCAATAAACCCTCATTTTTATTTACGACGTTTGGTGGCAATCCGAAATCATTTGTCGAAAACGGCTACAAAGCGGCGTTGTTCCCGAACAATTTTCTGGATTCGGGAAACTATGTGTACGTCTATTTCCCTGGTCAGGACGAGTTTATTCAGGAGCAGATGACGTTCAACTTTGCCTCGTCGGTGATCCTGATTCTGGTTATTCTGGGCTGTTTTTATATCGCAATCAACACGATTATGAAGCAGAAAAAACTGGCTGACATTAAGAACGACTTTATCAACAACATGACTCACGAGTTTAAAACGCCGATTTCGACCATTGCGCTGGCGGTTGAGATGGCGCAGGACCAGATGGCGGTAGGTCAGGGTGTTGGTAGCAGGAACGTCGGAGCAATGTACGGTGATGCATTGGCTGCTGAATCCGGCAGTCCGGCTGCTGAATTTACCGGACGGTTGTCGCGGTACATGAATATCATCCGCGAAGAAACCCGCCGGCTGGGGTCACACGTGGAGAAAGTGTTGCAGATGGCGATGCTCGACCGTGGTGAAATCAAGCTGAAGGTTACGCAGGTAAATATTCACGACATCATTGAAAAATCGCTGAACAACATCGGCATTCAGATTGAACAGCGCGAGGGCGAGGTCGATCTGGATTTCGAAGCGGAAAACGAAGTCATTGAAGCCGATGAAGTACACCTGACCAACATTGTGTATAACCTGCTGGACAATGCCATCAAGTATTCGCCGGATACCCTGCACATTACGATCCGGACCCGCAGCCTGCCCGAGGGGGTGTGTCTGACGATTGCCGATCAGGGCATCGGCATGACGAAAGAGCAGGTCAACCGTATTTTTGAAACCTTTTACCGGGTACCGACCGGCAATCTGCACGACGTAAAAGGCTTCGGGCTCGGACTAAGTTATGTTCAGAAAATGGTGGATGCCCACCACGGCCGCATTCACGTAACCAGTGAGCCCGGCCACGGAAGTGCATTTGACGTTATTATACCCTATAAAATGAGTGAAAGGAAAGAGTGGCCGCCGCGCGGTGAAAGAGCGGCCTAACGGTTTTTTCACCGATCGGCGGCCACTCTTTCGCTCTCCCACTCTTTCGCTCTTTATAACCTATGCCACAAATACTAGTTGTTGAGGATGACCCGAATCTGGGTCAGCCTGCTTCAGGAATACCTGATCCTGAAGGGATTTGATACCGACCGCGCGACGGATGGAAATCAGGGGCTTGAGATGTTTACGGACGGGCAGTATGACCTCTGTATTTTCGACGTCATGATGCCGAAGAAGGACGGGTTTTCGCTCGCCAAAGAGGTCCGGATGACGGGCCGTGATGTACCGATTATCTTTCTGACAGCCAAGTCGATGAAGGAAGATACCATTCAGGGGTTTAAGCTCGGAGCCGATGATTACGTGACGAAGCCGTTCAGCATGGAAGAATTGCTGCTGCGGATTCAGGCGATTCTGCGCCGGTACCAGCGGGGCACGGCTGATGCCCTTGAATCGACCACTTATCAGATCGGTACGTTTGTGTTTGACTATCCGCACCAGACTCTGTCGCGGCCCGACGGAGGCGGAAATCTGTCGAGTCAGAAACTAACCAGTAAAGAATCAGAGTTATTAAAGTTGTTTGCCCAGAACCTGAATCAGCCGTTAAGCCGTAGCTTTGCCCTGAAAATGGTTTGGGGCGACGACTCGTACTTCAATGCCCGCAGCATGGATGTGTACGTGACCAAACTTCGCAAGTACCTGCGTGAAGACGAATCGGTACAGCTGGTCAATGTGCACGGCGAGGGCTTCAAACTGATTGTGTGATGGTTGTAATGGCAGAGCGGCTTATCGGGATACGGGGCTGATCATCCATTACGGCCTGTTAACGAAAAGACGGATGAATATTATTCGAAGACCACGCCGGAACCGGCAGTCGGCAGCCATTCGGGACATGGTGCAGGAAACGCGCCTTTCGGTCCATGATTTTATTTACCCCATGTTTGTCATGGAAGGGGAGAACGTACGCAGCGAGGTAGTATCGATGCCGGGCGTTGCCCGTTTTTCGAAAGACCTGCTGCTCGACGAGATCGGGCAGTGTGTAGACCTTGGTCTGCGGACATTTGCGCTGTTCCCGAATCTACCGGAAAGCAGAAAGGATAAGTATGCCACCGAAAGCCAGAATCCGGACGGCCTGTACCTGCAAACGGTAAGTGCGATCAAAGACCGATTTCCGGATGTGGTGGTCATGACCGATATTGCCATGGACCCGTACAGCTCAGACGGACACGACGGTATTGTGGAGAACGGGCAGATTCTGAATGATGAAACGCTCGAAGTACTCGGTAAGATGGCCGTTGCGCAGGCAAAGGCGGGTGCCGACATCGTTGGCCCTTCCGATATGATGGATGGCCGGGTGGGCTATATCCGGCAGACGCTGGATGCGCAGGGCTTCAAAAATGTATCGATCATGGCGTATACGGCCAAGTATGCCAGTGCCTTTTACGGGCCGTTCCGTGATGCGCTCGACTCAGCCCCGCGTTTCGGCGACAAAAAAACGTATCAGATGAATCCGGCCAATAGTCGGGAAGCCCTGATCGAAGCCGATCTGGATCTGGCCGAAGGTGCTGATTTTCTGATGGTGAAGCCGGCTCTGGCTTATCTGGATATTATCAAACTCCTGAACGATCACTATCACCTGCCGATTGCGGCCTACAACGTCAGTGGTGAATACGCGATGATCAAAGCGGCGGCCCAAAACGGCTGGCTCGACGGCGAACGCGCGATGATGGAGTCGCTGATGGCCATGAAACGCGCCGGTGCGAACGTGATCCTGACGTATTTCGCTAAGGAAGCGGCCGGGGTGTTAGGAGCGTAATAGACTGGTGGTTCCGGATGCTGTTTTGTATTGTATATGGTGGCAGGGTTGTTCTGAGATGCAGAATAGCCCTGCCACTACGTTTTTTGAGGCCCTCACCCTGTTTTGCGCCGCATGGCGACCGCTCTTTCACTCTTTAGCCGCCGCGCGGCTCACTATTTCGCTCTTTAATCTTCCCATTCGCTCTTAAATCGGGCTGGTTTCGGGACGGGCGGGCGTCCGGATCGTTATATCTGCAAAGCAACCGGCAAGTGTGTATGGCAGAAGAGATGAAACGGAAAGCGGTACGGAAAAAAAGAACCCCGCCGCAACCGGCAGCGGAGGCAGCTGTTCCGGAACAGACTGTAAAGCCCGGCCTTCTCATTGTTGACCGGCAATCAGTTGGCTTTCCGCTAACCCGGCGGGGCGCATCGACTGAACAAACGATCTCCGTTGTACAGCACTATGCCGATACACCCGTCTCGCTGACGATTGACAATCCTGATGCATTTTCGTTTGTGATTCCGCCCGACGACCGGCTGCTGCCCGCCATCGGGTTTGTGCCGACACCGGTTGACACAAAGCTGCGCATCCGTTTTTCCCCAAAAGAGTCTGGTACAACTACTGCCCGGCTGATTATTCAGACTCCCTACAGCCGTCAGCAAGTTGATCTGACCGGCCGGAGCCCTGCGCCGTTTACCGTTAAGTGGCGGTTGCTGGCCGGTATTGGTCTTGGCATTGCTGGTCTGGTAGCGGGCTATCAGAACCGCTGCCGGATTTCACCGGTACTATGCCCCGACAGGCAGTGGCCTGCTGCGGTTGAAATACAAGCGGATACGCTGCTTCGGGAACTGCCGCAGCCGGTCAGTACCCCCGGGCCGGATACATTGCTCAGGGCAGAAATCGCGCCGGTTGATACCCTGACTGTTGCTGAAGCCCCTCCGCTTCCTGCTCCGGTTATGCGTCAGCCGCCGATAGTGCCCGGTCCTGGTTTTGTCCCTGTCAGCGTTCCAAAGCCGTCATCCGGCTTGCCGGTCATGACGCCTTCGCCGGTCGAGCTGAATCAGGCGGAGCGGCCGAAGCCTGCGAAACCACAGTCTGTAACGGCCGAGAGTGATCTGGAGCGAGCACTCAACGGCGACATACATCATTGATTTTCTGATTAACTCAACTATGAAACAATTTCTTTTCGGACTCATTTGCCTGTTGATGACGGGAGCCGGGACATTGGCACAGGATGCCCGTAACGTACCACAAGCCATCCAATATATTAAGCTGGCCGGTACACTGCGCGAACTGGATAAGCAGACAGAAGCGATTGATCTGCTGGAGCGGGCCTTGCCGGCCGTGCGTACCAGCGATGTATATTGGGGTGCAGTAGCCTATGAGCAACTGGGACTGGCGTACAAAGACCAGAAAAATGCGGAAAAGGCTGCCTATTATCTCGAAGTTGCCCGCAGCCGGTATGCAAAACTGAATTTTGTAGCGAGTGCCTGGGCCGTTAATGAGCTGATCCGCGATGTATCGGGGAAAAATTTTTATGCCGGTATCCAGATCAGCCCGTCGGAGGTGAAACTGGGCATTTACAAGACCCGGTACGAAACGGATTTCTACGAAAAAGAAATCAAACTGAAAGCCGATGTGCCTGGCTCGCCCTTACTGACCGACGCGTCAACGGCATTCCGGAACCGGCAGGATGCGCTGAAGGTATGTTTTGATACAATCCGGAAATACAACATTCCCAATGAACGGGTGTTCATTGCGTTCAGCAGTGAGATGAATCAGATTCCGGACAGTAAAAAGCGGTTGTATGACCGCCTGATTGATGCCTTGCCAATCGGCGGGTTGCGGATTGATACATCGATTACGGTAAATCGCGAAGCCGAGCTGTTTACGACGGGGGCCATTCCGCGCAAAGTCTGGCCGACCACATCAGCGCTGGCGATTAATGACAATTACACCGTTGGCGGTTACTTCGATTCACAGCCTGATCCGAAAAGTACGGGCAGTGCGCAGAAAACGTTTTATGGCCTGAACATTCCGGTGGGGACAAACGGGCTGGTCACTCAGATAGAAAACCGTAAAACGCTGACGATGGATGCGTTCCGGCGCGAGGCCCCGCGTGTTATTTCGGCCATTGCTGATTCGGCAGTACGCCCGCGGCTGAGCAGGCAGCAAGCCGGTTTACAGGGGCGACAGACGGTTGGTGTCGGGGGCGATATTGCACTGGCCGTCGTGACGTACCTGTATCCCGACAAGGCTGATCTGACCGCTGTACCGCTTTCTGTTGAGGATATTCAGCGGTTTAAAAAGCTGGTGATGAGCGATTATGGCACCGTGAGCCGGCCGGATTTACAGGCAGTTAAGGACCCTGCAGCCCGTGAGCGCGCCGTACGTGACCTGGTCAATGTGCAGTCGATGCTGACCGAGAAGCAACTGATTGCCGGTACACTCTGGCTGGAAGCCCTGATGCAGGCCTATACCGCAACGCTGGGGCCAAAGCGGTTTGTTTTTGTCCGTAACGCCGATATCGGCTGGGTAACCGGCAAGTTTCTGGAAACCATCAGCGGCGAGTATGAACAGACAATCGCGAAGGGGGATTATTATACGCGGTAGTCATCACAACCGGCCGTGAATCACCTCCACCGGCAAGACGCCTTTCACATCATACACCAAATGACCTAGCTGCGGTAGCCTGGCCGAAAACTCAGGGGTCAGGAAGGGCTGATGGGCAACGGCCAGGACAACGACATCATAAACCACGTCTGCCGGCAGATCGGTAAGCAGGTCAAGCGCATAGGCGTGGGAAACGTCTACGGGATTGGCGAGGGGATCATACACGTCGGTTTGTACACCGAATTCCTGAAGCTCCCATACCACATCCGGCACGCGCGAGTTGCGGATGTCGGCCCAGTTTTCCTTGAAGGTAATTCCCAGCACCAGTGCCCTTGCCTGGTGCAGCGGCCGGTTGTGCCGGATCAGCAGCTTTACGATCTTATTGGCCACGACTACACCCATGTTGTCGTTGATGCGGCGGCCGGCCAGAATCACTTCCGGGTGGTAGCCCAGCGACTCGGCTTTGTAGGTCAGGTAATATGGATCGACGCCGATGCAGTGGCCGCCCACCAGTCCGGGCCGGAAGGGCAGGAAATTCCACTTGGTATTGGCCGCTTCGAGCACGGTATGGGTATCGAGGCCCATCCGGTCGAAAATCAGCGCCAGTTCATTGACGAATGCAATGTTAATGTCGCGCTGGCAGTTTTCGATCACCTTGGCCGCTTCGGCAACCCGGATCGAGGGTGCGCGGTAGGTGCCCGCCGTGATGACTGACGCATAGAGCTGATCCACCCGTTTGGCAATGGCCGGGGTAGAGCCAGACGTAACCTTGCGGATATTGGTCAGGGTATGGTGCTTATCGCCCGGATTAATACGCTCAGGCGAATACCCGCAGAAAAAATCAACATTAAAGGTCAGCCCCGATACCGCTTCCAGAACCGGTACGCAGTCTTCCTCCGTGCAGCCGGGATAAACCGTTGATTCATAGATAACAAGGTCACCTTTCTTAAGGACGCTTGCTACGGTCCGGGTCGCCGTCAGAATCGGCCGCAGGTCCGGCTGGCGGTGGCTGTCAATCGGCGAGGGTACCGTGACGATAAAAACCGTGCAGGCGGCCAGATCATCAGGCTGACCGGTGAACGACAAGCCGCGGCTGCCGGCCAGTTCTTCCGCCGTAAAGTCGCCGTTCCGGTCCTGATGCTCTTGCAGGGCAGCAATGCGGCTTGGGTTACTATCAAAACCCAATACACGGTACGTATGGCCAAAGGCAACGGCAAGCGGCAGACCCACGTAACCAAGGCCGAGCACAGCAATCTGAGGAGCATCCTGCATCATGAATCCGGAAAAAACGGCCGGTCCCGTTGCTGAAAACCGGACGGGGCGGCATCGAAAATGCAAAGATAAAGCCAATCTGAACAAGCATAATCAGGAATAAATTCCGAATGTTGATGAATAAGGCCGCCGACAAACGGCAAATCGGTTTGAGTAAGCCCAATTTATCTATAACTTTGCCGCATCTTTTATCAACCGGCTTAATATGCAGCCCACGCAGCAAGTATCAATACCGGAACTTATTCAGCAAGTACCGCTCAACTACTACCTGATCGTTAGCACAGCGCTATTTGTTATCGGAATCATCGGCGTACTGACCCGGCGTAACGCCATTATTATCTTCATGTCGATTGAGCTCATGCTCAATGCCGTCAATCTGCTGTTAATCGCCTTTTCGTCGTATCGATCCGATTCGGCGGGGCAGGTTTTCGTCTTTTTCATCATGGCTGTGGCCGCTGCCGAAGTTGCGGTAGGGTTGGCCATCATTGTGATGATCTACCGGAATATCCGCTCGATTGATGTCGGATTGCTGAATAAACTCAAATGGTAAAACTGGTTTAGGAGCCTTCCGGGGCAAGGGGTCGCTGGCCGGCCCGTGCCGGAAAGTTGTTCCGCAAACGTCAAACGTTGAATTCAAGTACATGCAGACAGACCTACTCTGTAGTTTAATTCCGCTGTTCCCACTCATTGGTTTTGCCATCAACGGCCTGGGCTTCCGCAAGGTACCCACAAGCCTGGTTGGGGCCATCAGCTCGGCAGCCGCGCTCGCTTCCTTCGTCGTATCGCTGATGCTGTTCAGCGGTTTCAGCGGCCAACCCGTTAAAGCCACCTTATTCGACTGGATCAGTGTCGGCGACCTGCACATTAATTTCTCGTTCCAGATTGATCAGCTTTCGCTGCTGATGCTCCTGATCGTAACGGGTGTCGGTTCGCTGATTCACATTTATTCCATCGGCTACATGAAGCACGATGAAGGCTTCGGCAAGTTCATGGCTTTCCTGAACCTGTTCCTGTTCTTCATGCTGTTGCTGGTAACGGGTTCTAACTACGTCATCATGTTTATCGGCTGGGAAGGGGTCGGCCTGTGTTCGTACCTGCTCATCGGCTTCTGGAACAAAAACGTCAACTATAACAACGCTGCCCGCAAAGCATTCGTCATGAACCGTATCGGTGACCTTGGTTTTCTGCTGGGCATCTTCTTATTAATCACCACGTTCGGCTCGGTCGAATACACCGAAATCTTCGAACAGGCGACGCGTTTCGCGGTGGGCGACAAGATGATTCTGGCCATTACCCTGCTGCTGTTTGTCGGCGCGATGGGTAAATCGGCACAGATTCCGCTCTATACCTGGCTGCCGGATGCGATGGCCGGTCCGACACCGGTGTCGGCCCTGATCCACGCCGCAACGATGGTAACGGCAGGTATCTACATGATCGTTCGTTCGAACGTGTTGTACACCCTGTCGCCGGTAACGCTCGAAATCATCGGCTTCATCGCCATTGCCACGGCCATTCTGGCGGCGTCGATCGGTCTGTTGCAGAACGATATCAAGAAAGTACTGGCTTACTCGACGGTCTCTCAGCTGGGCTATATGTTCCTTGGCCTGAGTGTGGCGGCCTACACGTCGGGGATGTTCCACGTTATTACGCATGCGTTCTTCAAAGCCCTGTTGTTCCTCGGTGCCGGTAGTGTGATTCACGCCATGTCCGATGAGCAGGATATCCGTAAAATGGGCGGCCTCCGCAAGCACCTGCCGGTTACGTTTATCACGTTCCTGCTGGGTACGATTGCCATCGCCGGTATTCCGCCGTTTGCCGGTTTCTTCTCGAAAGACGAAATTCTGGCCCACGTATTCCTGCACAATAAAGCCCTTTGGGCGTTGGGTCTGGTTGGTTCTGCCATGACCTCGTTCTACATGTTCCGGTTATTGTTCCTGACCTTCTTTGGTGAATTCCGTGGAACGGAAGAACAACATCATCACCTCCATGAGTCACCGGCGACGATGACGCTGCCCCTGATTGTACTGGCTGTATTGTCAGTGGTCGGCGGTTTACTGAACCTGCCGGGCGGTGGCTGGCTGACGCACTTCATGGAGCCGCTGTTTGCCGGTTCGGCACAGGTGAATCCGGAAGCCTTCGGTCACGAAATTGATCACAGTACTGAATATATGCTGATGGCCATTTCAACGGCGGTAGCCATTGGATCGGCTATTGCTGCCTATGTGGTTTATATCAGCCGCAACGCTGTGCCGGCACCCGAATCGGCGGAGCGGTCAGGTATCGCAAAACTGGTGTACAACAAATATTTTGTTGATGAACTATACGAAGTAGCCATCGTCCGTCCGATCCGCGCCCTGGGCGATCTGCTCTACAATGCCGGTGAATTTATTATTGACGGTATTGTCAATGCCGTTGCATGGCTGGTACGGGCCGCGTCGGCACAGCTGCGGTTACTGCAGTCGGGGTCAATCGGCTTCTATGTATTTGCGATGGTATTCAGTATTGCTGTCATCGTGATTGTTCGGTTCTTTGTTCGGTTCTAAAAGGAGGTTATGCCCGGCGCTCCTGCCTGACGGGAGCCGGCGGGCATAGAGAGGAAACTTAACCTATATGCTTACGCTTTCACTTATACTACTACCGGTTGTAGCGGCCACGTTGCTACTGCTGATCAAGAGCCCGGCGGTCAAAACGCTTGCCCTGGGAGCAGCCCTGGTTGAGCTGGCATTAGCCGCCTATGCCTTTGCTACGTTCAAGGCCGATGCACAAATGCAGTTTGAATTCGATTACCCGTGGATCGCTGGTGCCGGTATCCGGTTCAGCGGGGGTATTGACGGTATCAGTGTATTGCTGGTGCTGCTGACCGGGTTACTGACACCATTAATTGTCTTATCAGCCTTCGGCCGGGATTATGACCGTCCATCGACATTCTATTCGCTGATTCTCTTCATGCAGGCGGCGTTGATGGGGGTATTCACGGCCCGCGATGCTTTCCTGTTCTATCTGTTCTTCGAAGCAGCCCTGATTCCGGTTTATTTTCTGGCGGCGATGTGGGGCGGCGAAAAGCGGATTGCCGTCACCTTCAAATTCTTTATTTATACCATCTTCGGCAGCTTGTTCATGCTGGTTGCGCTGGTGTATCTGTACTACCAGACCGGTGTACCTGGCAAACCGGGTGTTCATTCATCGGCCATCGTTGATTTTTACAACCTGAACCTGACGCCGGCCGCACAGGGCTGGGTCTTCTGGGCCTTCTTTGTGGCGTTTGCGATTAAAATGCCGGTATTCCCTTTCCATACGTGGCAACCTGATACTTACGTAGAGTCACCGACGCCGGCAACGATGCTGCTGTCGGGTATCATGCTGAAAATGGGGGTTTACGGCCTGATCCGTTTCCTGCTGCCGATTGTACCGGCAGGACTGGAGACATGGGGTTTACTGGCCACTACCTTATCCGTTACCGGTATTGTCTACGGCTCAATCATCGCCATCCGCCAGCGCGACATGAAACGCCTGATTGCCTATTCATCATTTGCACACGTAGGCCTGATGGCTGCGGGGGTATTCTCGCAGACGCCAAACGGCATACAAGGCGCACTGATTCAGATGCTGGCACACGGTGTCAATGTAGTGGGGCTTTTCTTTGTCGCCGAAATTATCTTCGGCCGTACCAACAGCCGGTTCCTGGATCAGCTGGGTGGCATTACGCGTACAACGCCGAAACTGACGGTTTACTTCATGATTCTGCTGCTTGGTTCGGTGGCTCTGCCATTGACCAACGGATTTGTGGGTGAGTTCCTGTTACTGAACGGCGTTTTTGCCTATAACAACTGGTTAGGCGCTGTGGCCGGCTTAACCATCATTCTGGGTGCTGTTTACATGCTGCGGATGTTCCAGAAGTCGATGTTCGGACCAACATCGGCACGTACGGAAACATTCGATGACCTGAGCGGTGCCGAAAGCTGGGTACTGTTGCCGCTGGCCGTAATGGTTTTCTGGATCGGAATCTACCCGAACTCATTCCTGAAAGTGACAGAACCTGCTGTAATGAATTTGTTGCAATACGTTGTAAAATAACGACTAAAGAAATGCTACCCATTATCCTATTATCGGTTTTCGGAATTGTCCTGCTCTTCATGGGGTTTCTGAAGTCCAAAGTATTGTTACTGCCGGCAACACTGGTATTTATCCTGGCTGCACTGGCTACCACCTTCACGGACTGGGGGAAAACGTATCTCTACTTCCAGAACATGCTGCTGACCAACAACCTCGCGATTATGTTTACGACAATCGTGTTGTTATCGGCGTTCATGGTAGTGGCCCTCTCGAATAGTTTTATTGAAGACGAACAGGCACAGCCTGCCGAATATTACGCCCTGCTGCTGTTTTCGCTGGTAGGAGCCATCATGATGATCAGCTTCGAAAACCTGATCATGCTGTTCGTTGGTGTTGAAATTCTGTCGGTAGCCATGTATGTGCTGGCGGGTAGTGATAAGCACAGCCCGCGTTCGAACGAAGCCGCGCTGAAATACTTCCTGATGGGTGCATTTGCTACCGGTATCATGCTGTTTGGTATCGCGCTCTTATACGGCGCCACCGGTACATTTGTGGTTTCGGGCATTAAATCCTACGTCTACACGAATTCGTACGGGGTGTCGCTGTTGCTGTATATGGGCATTCTGCTGCTGCTGATCGGTATGTTGTTTAAAGTATCAGCTGCTCCGTTTCACTTCTGGACGCCGGACGTGTACGACGGAACACCGGCCCTTTTCACGGCATTTATGTCGACAGTGGTAAAAACAGCCGGTTTTGCGGCCTTATTCCGTGTGCTGTCGGTGTCATTTGTTGGTGTTTACTCATTCTGGTGGGCGATTCTGGCGGCACTGACCTGCCTGACACTGCTGATCGGTAACGTAACAGCAGTATACCAGAACAGTTTTAAGCGGATGATGGCTTACTCCAGTATTTCGCATGCCGGTTACCTGTTAATCGGTCTGACGGCCCTGGGTACGCAAACCAAACAGGCCCTGGTGTTCTATTCGCTGGCTTACTCACTGGCTACAATTTCCGCCTTCGGCGTATTGCTGGTGGTATCGCGTCAGCGTCAGGATGAAAACGGGGTGAACGAGAACTTCGATGCCTTTAACGGGCTGGCGCGGCAGAATCCGCTGCTTGGTTTTGTGATGGCTGTGTCGATGTTGTCGCTGGCCGGTATTCCGCTGACCGCCGGTTTTTGGGGTAAATTCATGATCTTCACAACGGCAGCCGATAAAGGCATTTTCTGGATACTGGTATTTGCCGTACTGATGTCTACGGTGGGTATTTATTATTATTTCCGGGTGATTATCGCCATGTACTTCCGCGAAGGAGCCGGTGAACCGGTTAAAGTGGCACCGTTCTACCGGTATGTACTGATTGCTGCGACTATTTTAACCTTAGTGTTAGGTCTGGCACCCGGTTTGCTTGACGGATTAGTATAAGTAAGAATGACGTAAATGAGTCTTCTACAGAAGGAATAGATTCATCCGGGGTCAGGTTCTGGTACGACAACTACTTGTCTGGCAGCCTGACCCCGGGTTTGTTTTAGTGAGTTGATAACCAGACAGTAAGTTACGGGCCGTGAATGTGAGTACTGTACCAGCAACGAAGCGAAAGGGATATAAGGACTTTATCGCCTATTTTTTTACCGCCATTCTAGGCGCTTTGATTAATTTCTTCAGCCAGATCGGTTATCGTGAACTGATCGGCCTGAACTTTACAACCAGCGTTTTTCTGGGCTATGTGACCGCTATGGTCCTGACCTTTGCCCCGACGAAGAACTTTGCGTTCGATGCAAAGAAAACCGACAATGCAGGCCGGGAATTCGTCAAGTATGTCGGCATTGCCCTGGTAGCGCTGGCCGTACAGGTATATTCCTCAGAAATTACCCTGAAACAGATTGCCAACCCGTTTTTCCCGGAAGCATCGGCGTTTGCCAGAGAAAAGGCCTCACACGTTGTGGGTATGGGATTGAGTTTTCTGGCCAACTTTTTCGGACACCGCTTACTTACGTTCCGCAGTACAGGGTTCTATGACCGGATCAAAGCTAAAAAACGAAGCGAAAATTAGATTTTTCTTATATCCTAAAAGCCTGGTTTGCCGGTAGGAAATAGAACTATATAAGGGTTTACGGGCAAATTACAAAAAATATGGGCTCAAATTATTGTATTTTTCTGGAGAAGCCTATATTTGCGACCGGAACCATAAATTACCACTAAAAGAGCATGAAAAAAGTTATCGCTTTATTGTTCGTAGGTACAATGATTACCTTCGCTGCTTGCCAGAGCAAGCCTAAAACTGAAGAAGCTGCTGTTGATTCAACTGCAACAATGACAACTGACTCAGCTGCTGTTGATACGTCGGCTGCTGCTGCTACAGATTCAGCTGCTGTTGCTCCTGCAGACTCAGCGAAGTAATTTACCGCGGACAACCGCGCTCTCTACTTCAAGGAAAAAGCTCTATATTTATAGGGCTTTTTCTGTTTTAAAACGTGTCTACATGGATTTATTAGCAAAGTATTTGCCGGCAGAAGCGGTATCCTACTGTCAGAACCTGTGGCAACACTATGCTTTTCAACTCAAGATTGTCCGGGCCCGTAAAACCAAACTCGGCGATTTCAGAGCCCTCGCTCCGGGGCAGTTACAGATTTCGGTAAACGCCGATCTGAATCCCTTCGCTTTTCTGATTACCTACATTCACGAAGTTGCCCACGCCGGTGTGTATGTCTCGCATACGCCCCGTCAGCTGCGTGCTATGAAGCCCCACGGCCCTGTCTGGCAGCAGACCTTTCAGCGGCTTATGCAGCCGATGCTGACCGAACAGGTGTTTCCGGCCGCTATTCTGGCCCCGTTGCGGGTGTACATGCAGGCCCCTGCGGCGTCGAGTCATGCCAGCCCGGCCCTTGTCGAAGCACTCCGGCAGGCTGATCCCGTACGCCATAACGCAATAAACAGTAATGACCGTCTACGGCCCCTGCGGGAGCTGAACGAAGGCGAATTATTTCAATTCCGGGAAAAGACATACCGGCGGGGCACGTTACGCCGCACCCGCGTCGTTTGTAAAGAAATAAGTTCATCAAAATCTTACGCAATCCTGGCTCATGCCCTGGTGGAAAAATGTGAATAGGTGGGGGCTGTTAACCGGTTTGCTGCTCCTGTGGGGGAGTCTGACGCAGGCACAGACTGTACTTAAATCGGGTACCTGGCTGAAAATCGGGGTGACAACCACGGGCGTTTACCGGCTGACCGCGGACATGCTTACTAAAGCCAGTCCGGCCTTTGCCACCGCTGATCCGCGCCGCTTACGGCTGTATGGCAACGGCGGCGCGGTACTGCCCCAGGCAAATGACGCTAAACGGGCCGTTGATCTGACTGAAAATGCCATCATGGTGTCGGGAGAAGACGACGGTAAGCTTGATACCGGTGATGCCATTCTGTTTTTCGGTCAAAGCCCGCACGTGATCCGCTTCGATTCAGCAGCTAACCGCTTCACCCATCAGATCAATCCCTACAGCGATACCACGTTTTACTTTCTGACCATCGGTGACGCAGCCGGTCTGCGTATCCCACCGAAACCGTCGGCATCCCTGAGCGGATCGGCCATTACAACCTTCGACGATTACCAGTTTCACGAGCAGGAACTGACCAGTATTGCCAAAACGGGCCGTGAGTGGATGGGCGAGTATCTGGGCGTCAATACAACCCTGCCGCTGTCGTTCAATGTACCGGGACTGGTACCCGCCGCCCCGCTGCTGATTACGTCATCGGTGGTGGCCAATGCCGTCGTGCCAACTTCATTCTCATGGCAACTGAACGGGCAACTGCTCGGCCGGCAGCCGGTTAATGCCCTGTCAGGTTACAAGTACGACTACCAGGGACTGGAAAACCGGCAGACGTTTACTACGAGTACCTCTCTGACCACCGGTACGCTGCCGTTTGTGCTGACCTACGACAAAAACGGGCAGACCGGTTCGCAGGGTTATCTCAACTTTCTGGCCGTTCAATACCGCCGTGACCTGCGCTGGTATGATCAGCCGGCAATTGCCCGGCTTCCGGCAGGCCACTATACTGCCCGTCAGGCAACGGCAGCCGGTAAGCTCTGGGACATTACCGATCCGCTGAAACCCCGGACGCAGACGTTTACCATCACTAATAATGAAGCGACCTGGGCGGCAGCCGCTACGGGTACATACCTCCTGTTTACCGAAAATCAGTCGCTGGCGCCAGCCAGTATCAAACTAATACCCAATCAGCAGGTGCACGGACTGCCCACACCGGATTTGCTCATCATTACGGCTCCCGGCTGGAAAACTGAAGCCGATCGGCTGGCCGCTTTCCGGCGCAGCAATACTGGTATGGACGTGTTGGTGCTGACCACGCAGCAGGTATTCAACGAATTTGGTTCCGGTCAGGCCGACCCGACTGCGATCCGCGATGCCGTCCGGTACTTTTACCGGCAGCAGACCGGAAAGCTGAAATATCTTCTGCTGGTAGGCAACTCCACTTACGACTACCGGAATATCATGGGGATGCAAACGGCCGTGCAGCAATGGAATACGGTGCCGGTCTACGAAAGCCGTGAGTCATTCCATCCGGTAGATGGCTTTTCGTCGGATGATTATTTCGGGTTTATGAAAGAAACCGACGGCGAATGGGCAGAAAGCGAAGCCGGCGATCAGTTACTGGACATTGGCGTAGGGCGGTTGCCGGTGCGTTCACCTGACGATGCCCGGACCGTAGTGGATAAATTGATCCGGTATGATTCCGACAAGACGCTGGCCGGTGACTGGCAGAGCCGCCTGACACTGGTAGCCGACGACGGTGATGTAAATATTCACCAGTCTGACGCCGATTTTTTTGCCCGCTACGTTGAAACCGAAGCCCCCGCTTACCGGCCCGAGCGCCTGCTGCTGGATGCGTTTCCGCAGGAGGTAACGGCCACCGGACAGAAAGCACCGCTGATGAATAAAGCCATTGACGAAGCTGTATCCGACGGCCGGCTGATCATCAACTACACCGGCCACGGCGGCGAGTCGGGCTGGGCCGAGGAGCAGATTCTGACCTTGCAGGACATTTTCAGCTGGCGCAACCGCCGGTTGCCGCTTTTTGTGACCGGCACCTGTGAGTTCGGCCGCTACGATGATCCGAATGTACGCTCGGGCGCTGAACTGGCACTGACCAGCCGCCTTGGCGGGGCTATTGCCCTGCTGACGACGACCCGGCCTGTTGCCGCCAATACGAACTTTCTGTTGAACCAGGCATTTTATCAGTCGGTGTTTGCGCCCGTAAACGGGCAGATGCCACGCCTGGGCGATGTGTTGCGCCTGACCAAAAACAAAAGCCTCAGCGGTAGCCGGAACCGCAATTTCAGCCTGCTGGGCGACCCGTCGATGCGGCTGGCCTATCCGAAGGCGACGGTAGCCGTGACGAAAATCAATAGCCGGACTGTAGCTGTCGGAAGGGCAGATACGCTGCGGGCGCTGCAAACGGTAGCGCTGGAGGGACAGATTCAGGATCCGCAGTCGGGAAGTCTGTTGGCCGATTTTACCGGTATGTTGAAGTTGTCGGTGTATGATAAGGCCGTGAACCAAACAACCAGGGGAACGGAGAGCACGCCGATGACCTACAAGGTATTCAACAGCCTGGTGTATGCCGGTCAGGTGCCGGTAAAACAAGGGCGGTTCAGCATCCGGTTTACTGTGCCGAAGGACATTGACTATCAGTTCGGTCCCGGACGGCTGGTAGCCTATGCGATCCGGTCAGACAGCCTGATGGATGCTGCCGGCAGCCTGTCTCAGTTAATCATTGGCGGCAGCACCACCATCGACGCAACCGACCGGCAGGCTCCGGCTGTACAGCTGGCACTGCATAATGCCGTGTTGACCGAAACGCCGGTGCGGGTAGCGGGGCCGGACGTAACGGTGCGGGTGCAGCTTTCGGATAATGTCGGTATTAATCTGGCCCGCAACGGATTAGGGCATGAACTGACGGCCCGGCTAAACGATACTACGGTGGTCATTCTGAACGATTATTACGTGGCCACTACCGACGACGGCACCAGGGGAGAGGTACAGTATACATTCCGGAATTTACCCTCCGGTACGTATTCGCTGCGGGTAAAAGCCTGGGATGTCAACAATAATTCGGGAGAGGGCACGTTGACGTTTAGGGTATCGGATAAGCCTGGTCTGGCCGTTACAAGCCTGAAGGTGTATCCGAACCCGGTTGTTCAGCAGGCCACCATTCAACTGACGCACAACCGACCGGGCGATGCCCTCGACTGGACCCTACAGGTGCTGGATGTCAGCGGCCGGGTGCTTACGGAGCAGACCGGAAACTGTACTGACTGCCCCGCTACGGTGCCGGTGGCCGAATGGACAGGACAGGTTGCCAACGGGGCTGTATTACCCAACGGCCTGTATATTTACCGGCTGCAAGTGCGCTCGGTCAATGATGGAACCGAAGCGAAAGGAGCCGGCAGGGTCTTTTTGAGCCGCTGAATGCAGCTGTGAACCCGGAATACTTTTTTATTACCAACGAATCGTCGTAATTTTGAGCGTTCAGTATAAAGCGGCACGCTGAGCTACTGACCTTTACAAACATCTATCTATGAAGCGCAGCTTTTCCCGCATTACTGGAGCTATCGGCTTTCTGTCTTTTTGTTCACTACTACACACTTCGGCGTTTGCCCAGACAAGTAGCCCGTCAAGTACAACGGGAACAAACCTGAATGGTCAACCCTTAAATACAGTCACAACAGCGGTTCCGTTTCTGAACTTTACGCCGGATGCCCGCAGCGGTGGTTTGGGAGATGCCGGCGGTGCCTTGCGGGACGCCGACGCAAATGCTATTTTCTGGAATCCGTCGAAACTGGTCTTTGCAGAAAAAAGCGCCGGAGCGTCAATTTCATATACCCCGTGGCTGCGCGATCTGATCGGTGATATGTATTACACCTACATTACCGGCTACAAAAAAGTGGGTAAGAACCAGGTTTTCGGAGCTTCTCTGATGTATTTTGATCTCGGAACGATTGAGTTTACGACCAGTCAGGGTCTGTCGTCCGGGACATTCAATTCACGGGAATATGCCTTCACGGCGTCATACTCACGGCAGTTGTCGAAAAACTTTTCGATGGGGTTGAACCTGCGCTACCTCAACTCAAACCTGGCCGGTGCCTATAACCTGAACGGTACGCAGATCAAACCGGGCGGTACGGCGGCGGCTGATATCAGTGCTTACTACCAGACTGAAGTCCGTGACGAGGTTACGGGAAAAGGCCTTGGCTGGACGTTTGGCGGTATGATCTCCAACATCGGCGGTAAAATCAGCTACGGTAGCCCTGAGCGGTATTTTATCCCGACAAACCTGCGCTTAGGCGGTTCTGTAACCTACTACTCTGACTTGTTTAACAAGTTCAACTTTGTCTTAGACCTGAACAAACTGATGGTGCCTACGCCGCCTGTAAATCCTAATCAATCACCGGTTGCCTCTATTTTCGCCTCGTTTGCGGATGCACCGGGCGGTTTCAGCGAAGAGCTTAAAGAAATTAACGTATCCACCGGTGTCGAATACTGGTACAACAATCAGTTTGCGGTGCGGGTAGGTTACCATGGCGAATCGAAACTGAAAGGGGGCCGTAATTACTTTACGGCTGGGATCGGGCTACGCTTACAAGAACGCTATGGCATTGACTTCTCGTATGTTATGCCGACCGGCCGTCAGAGCCCGCTGTCAAATACATTCCGTATCTCCCTGCTGATCGACCTGACCAAGAGTGCACGGGCAGCGGCAGAGGATGATGCCGACGAAGCTGACGATACAAACAACTAGTCAGTTTTATTGCTTTATTTGTCCGGAAAATGGCATTTCATTCAGGAATGCCATTTTTTGTATCATTCATTTCCGTACCTGAAGAGTAATTATGGTTTTAGATCGTACCCAGGCCCCCGGGTTTCAGGCAGTAAGCGAGATTCGGTTACCGGCCTATGAGACCTTTGCCCTTGATAATAATGTACCTGTTTACCTGATTTCAGTAATGCAGCAACCGGTGGTCCGGCTGGAGATTATTCTGGATGCCGGTTCGTGGTATGAACAGACACCATCTGCCGCCTTTTTTACCATCAAAATGCTGACGGAAGGTACAAAAACGCGCACATCGGCTGAAATCAGCGAGTACCTTGACAAATTCGGGGCGTTTCTGGAGCTGAACAGCGGCCCTGACCGTGCCAGTATTGTCGTTTATTGCCTCACAAAATACCTCGGGCAGATACTGACGCTGATGCAGGAAGTGCTGACCGAACCGGTTTTTCCGGAAAAGGAACTCGAAGACCTCCGGAACATTACCTTGCAGAACCTGCGGGTGAGCTTTGAGAAAAATGCCTACATTGCCGGTGTACGGATGCGTGAAAAGCTGTTTGGCCCTCAACATCCGTATGGGCGGATGCAGCAACCGGCTGCCGTTGAGGTTATTACCCGCGCTGATGTGGTCAGCTTCTTTGAAAACACCATCCGCAACCGGCCCTTCAGGGTGCTGCTGGCTGGCCATGCTACACCCCTCGAAGTAGAGATGGTCAACAAGGCGCTGGGTCAGATCCCTACGTCGGTGCCGGTTTCGCTGCGGCAGGATTTTGTGCCGGTGCCGGATACCGCAGCGCTTACGGTCGATAAAGCGGCGAGTGTACAGTCGTCGGTGCGGCTGGGCAGGCTGCTGTTTACCCGTGAGCACCCCGATTTTATCAAGATGCTCGTCACAAATGAGGTGTTCGGCGGTTATTTCGGCTCCCGGCTCATGAAAAATATCCGCGAAGATAAGGGCTTTACCTATGGCATTTCATCGAGCCTGATTTCATTCCGGCACGAAGGATTTTTTACGCTCGGCACCGATGTGAAAAAGGAAAACACGCAGCAGACGCTCGATGAGGTTGCTAAAGAAGTACGGTTATTGCAGACAGAACCTGTGACAGAAGACGAACTGGAAACAGTGAAAAACTTCATGGCCGGTGAATTTGTCGGCTCGCTGAACACCCCGTTTGAAATTGCTGACCGGTACAAGGTCATTTTGCTGGACGGAATGCCCGACGATTTCCTGAACACCTATATTCCGAGGTTACGGTCCGTTACGGCAGCCGAAATCATGCAGATGGCCAATCTGTATCTGGATATCAGCAGCCTGACAGAAATAGTCGTTGGCGGGAAATGAAATTATTCTAGCTAGAATAGTGTTTTAGTAGTGTTAGTTAGCCGTTAACAAATGAAGAAATTACTAAAATATAGCTAACTTTGACTGCCATTCGCATACCAATTCACTATCTTGCAAGGCAAAACCGCCTCAATTCATGAGGTTTGCCGGACTCAGACAAGCTAAATATAGATTGTTTAACAGTTTTAAACCTAATAGTAGCGTATTCCCGAATGAATGTTATTGCCCTTATAAGTGCTTTAGTGCTGGCGTATTTACTCGGTTCAATCCCATCGGCTGTCTGGTATGGCCGGGCTTTTTTTGGACTCGATATCCGGAATTACGGTAGCGGAAACGCCGGTGCAACCAACACCTTCCGGGTGCTGGGTAAACGTGCCGGTACCGTTGTGATGCTGGTCGACGTGATGAAAGGGTTTACGGCAACCATCCTGGCGACATTGCTGTGGCGTTATCAGTTTATTAATGCTGATGATGTGCTGACCTGGAAGCTTGTGTTTGGTTTAACAGCGGTAGTGGGGCACCTGTTTCCTGTTTTTGCCAACTTTAAAGGCGGCAAAGGCGTGGCGTCGCTGCTTGGAATGGTGCTGGCCATTCACCCGGAAATGGCCGTGGTGTGCATCGGTATTTTCCTGCTGGTGGTAATTGCCTCTCAATATGTTTCCTTGGGTTCGCTGCTGGCCGCATTGGCTTTTCCTGTTCTGTTACTGCTCCGTATCTTCGGTGAAAAAGAAAGCCCGTTGCTGATTGCCTTTGGGTTTGTGGTTTTCCTCATCGTGGCATTAACGCACCAGAAAAACATCGGGCGGTTACTGCGCGGCCAGGAGAACCGGACGGTCCTGATCCGGTTACGTAAAAAGCGTGACTAATCAGAGACACTACCATAAGAATCTCGGTTTCCGACAATAATCTATGCCCCGGAGTTATACGAAAGTGTGTAACTTCGGGGCAAATTTTTTGGGTTAAACGCCGGGTTTGAGGCTCTGGCAGCTTCTGTGACCTGACTGCTAAACGCCATCACTGATGAAACAATATCTTGAGTCCAACAAACAACGCTTCTTAGACGAACTGTTTGATTTATTACGCATTCCGTCGGTGTCGGCCGATTCAGCATTCAAAAATGACGTGCGCCGTGCCGCCGAATTTCTCCGCGATAAACTGACTGCTGCCGGTCTGGATAAAGCAGCGCTGCACGAAACAGCGGGCCATCCGGTGGTATATGCCGAAAAAATTGTTGACCCCGCTAAACCAACGGTGCTGATTTATGGCCACTACGATGTTCAGCCCGCCGACCCGTATGAACTGTGGCACACACCGCCGTTTGAGCCGACCATCCGCAACGAGCGCATCTATGCGCGCGGTTCCTGCGATGACAAAGGCCAGGTCTATATGCACGTTAAAGCCGTTGAGGCCATGCTGGCAACCGATGGCCTGCCGTGTAACGTGAAGGTGATGATCGAGGGTGAGGAAGAAGTTGGCTCCGATCATTTAGGCCAGTTTGTGGCGGCTAACCGCGATATGCTGAAAGCCGATGTAATCCTGATTTCTGACACGAGCATTATTGCCAACGATGTGCCGTCGCTGGAAATGGGGCTGCGCGGGCTGTCTTACGTAGAAGTGGAGGTGACCGGTGCCAACCGGGATCTGCATTCCGGCGTATATGGCGGTGCCGTCGCCAACCCGATCAACGTACTGTGCGAGATGATTGCCTCGATGAAGGATGCCAACGGGCATATTACCATTCCGGGTTTCTACGATAATGTGGTCGAGCTGTCGGCTGAAGAGCGGGAAGAAATGGCGAAAGCGCCGTTTGATCTCGACGAATACAAGCGGGATCTGGATATTGCCGAGGTAGCCGGTGAGGCAGGATACACCACCAACGAACGTACCTCTATCCGCCCGACGCTGGATGTAAACGGCATTTGGGGCGGCTATATCGGCGAGGGAGCTAAAACGGTCTTGCCGTCGAAGGCATATGCTAAAATCAGCATGCGGCTGGTGCCGCATCAGACCGATGCCGAAATCACCGAACTGTTCAGCAACCACTTCAAGGCCATCGCACCGCCATCGGTGAAGGTCGAAGTACGTCCGCATCACGGTGGTCTGCCGTATGTGACGCCAACGGATTCGATTGAGTTCGAAGCCGCCAGCCTGGCTATGGAAGAGTCATGGGGTAAAAAGCCGATTCCGACGCGCGGCGGCGGCAGTATTCCGATTGTGGCCTTATTTGAACGCGAACTGGGCCTTAAATCGATCCTGATGGGCTTTGGCCTTGATATTGATGCGCTGCACTCACCGAATGAGAGCTATGGTCTGTTTAATTTCTACAAAGGTATTGAGACCATTCCCTTATTCTTTAAACATTATGCCGCGCTGAAGGCTAATCAATAACGGATAATGTAAAATGGACAATGTAAAATGAATAATGTACTGCGCTAGGGACGCTTAATGTCAGGTTCGCAGGCCATTATTCATTTTACACTATCAATTATTCATTTTCCTGAACATTCTGTTTGCCAATATTCTTACATGAACCAACCTTTCTACTCTTTCCGGCGAATGAGCTGCGTGATTGCTCTGACTGTTTTTTCGGTCACGATGGCAATGGCCCAGTCTGCCACCCAACCTGCCTCAACCACGGTTCCGCTCGGCCCGAACGGTAAACCACTGACGCCTGCCGAAATCCGGCTTCGTGAGAAGCAGGCCAAATGGATCGAAGAACAACGCCGGTACAAAGCGGAAATGGCCGAGTTGCAGCGGCGGGCACAAATTGAGCAGGCTGAAAAAGAACGGAAGAAGAAAGAAAAGGAGGAAGCTAAAGCCCGCGAAAAGCAGGAGCGTGAAGCCGCTAAGCTGGCAAAAGAACAAAAGGCGGATGCTCCGGTGACAGAAACAAAACCGGCCACGACTGCCCCGGCTAAGTCCCCGGCTACTACGCCTGCCACCACCGGACCGGTGTCATCGGCTTCGCCGTTTTCGACCATCTCGTCATCGAACGAAGCGGAAGAAAAACGGTTAGCCAAAGAAAAGAAAGAAGCTGAAGAACTGGCCCGGAAGCAAGCCAAAGAAGCTGAGCGGGAGCGTGAACGCCAACAGAAAGAAGCTGACCGTGTAGCCCGCCAACAGGCTAAAGAAGCTGAACGCACCAAAGCCGCACAGGCAAAACAACTGGATGAGCAGCAGCGCCGGCAAACAGAAGAAGCCGAACGGACAAAAACAGCACAGCAGAAAGCTACGCAGTCGGCGGCTGAACAACAGCGTCAGCAGACACTGGAAGCTGAACGGATAAAAGCAGAACAGGCAAAGCAGACCCGTCTGGCTGAAGAAAAGACCCGGCGGCAAGCCGAAGAGGCTGAACGGATACGGATGAAGGAACGTAAAAAAGCCCCTGAACCAACTACTGCCCCAAAACCGGATGCGACTGCTGAAACCACCGCTGCACCGGAAAACATACAATCTTCGTCGGTAAAAGCAGAGTTTCTGCCGCGCGGGCATTTGTTTGCCCCTATTACTCTTGACCCGCTGGAGGCCCAGACCTACCTCAGTGTGTTGCCGGTATTCGTTATTGACGGAAACCGCTACAACGGGTCGTATGTGCCGTTCTCATTTGGATTTGGTAAGCCGTTTTACCGGTGGCCGACCAAAAAAGGCCGCGCTGCCGAAGTCGGGCTGGATATTGTCTCGTTTACCCAGTTTGAGGTATATCGCGATGAAAATAACGTGCAGCGCCGTCAGATCGTGAACAACGATTATAAGGTAAGTATTTTCTATAACCTGCGCAGCGGCCGGAACAGCTGGCGTTTCCGCGGATACCATCTGTCGTCGCACCTCGGCGATGATTACCTGATCCGGAACCAGATTAATTACCGGACCCCGAATCCGGTCAACTACGAACTGCTGGACGTAACCTACAGCCGTGACGTACAGACGCTCGAAGGTATGCGCTATTACGTGAACCTGGGCTATGGCCTCCGCAAACCGGACGAACGCCGTAAAATCAGCGCACAGGCCGGTTTTTACTACCGCAAGCCGAATCCGGCAACGGGAGCGGCTAAGTTTGTACGGCCGGTAGCAGGCATTGACCTGAAAGTCTGGCAGCAAAACGATTTCCGCCCGGGCATTCACTTTGCCGCCGGCATCGAATTGGGTAAATCAACCAGTAACTCGTTGAGCTTTCTGATCGAAAGTTATACCGGATTTCGCCCGTACAGCCAGTATGAGAGCCAGCAAATCCAGTGGGTTGGCCTCGGCGTTTACCTGAATCCCTTCTGAGTCAGGCCAGAATGAAATTTAACGGCAGTTGACCACCTGCGATAGGCGGTCAACTGCTACCTTTGCATTTTGAATCACATTTATGGAATTATCTGCTCTGACGGCTATCTCGCCGGTCGATGGTCGTTATCGTCGGCAAGTATCGGCGCTGGCGCCTTATTTTTCTGAATTTGGTCTGATCCGCTACCGCATTCGCATCGAAATCGAATATTTCATCTCCTTGTGCGAATGGGAAATTCCTCAGTTGACAGGCGTTGATCCTCAGGTATTCCCGTCGTTGCGGGACTTATACGAAAACTTTACGGAAGCCGACGCGCTCCGGATTAAGGAAATCGAAGCAACGACCAATCACGACGTGAAAGCCGTTGAATACTTTATCAAGGAAAAGCTGAAAGGACTGCCGGTTGAGCCGTATCTGGAGTTTATCCACTTTGGGCTGACCTCGCAGGATGTCAATAACACCGCCATTCCTTTGTCGCTGGCCGAAGCGCTGGACATGGAAATCACGCCGTTGTACCGGAAAGTATACCAGCGGTTGCAGGAGCTGGCCCATCAGTGGGAGGCCATTCCGATGCTGGCCCGTACGCACGGTCAGCCGGCTTCACCAACCCGCCTAGGCAAGGAGCTGTTGGTGTTCTGTGAGCGTCTGGAAAAACAACTGTTTATGCTGGCCGATATTCCGACAGCGGCTAAATTCGGCGGGGCAACGGGTAACTTCAACGCCCACAGCGTGGCATATCCTGACATTAACTGGAAACGCTTCGGCGACGAGTTTGTCGGTAAGCTGGGGATGACACGGAGCCAGTACACGACCCAGATTGAGCACTACGACATGCTGGCGGCTACCCTCGATGCGTTCAAACGCCTGAATACGATCCTGATTGACCTCGACCGCGACATGTGGACGTATGTGTCGATGAACTATTTCAAGCAGAAGATCAAAGCCGGTGAGGTAGGTTCGTCGGCGATGCCGCATAAGGTAAATCCGATTGACTTTGAGAACTCGGAAGGTAACCTGGGGATTGCCAACGCGCTGCTGGAACACCTGTCGGCGAAACTGCCGGTTTCCCGCCTGCAACGCGACCTGACTGACTCGACGGTACTGCGGAATCTTGGTGTGCCGTTCGGACACGCGGTCATTGCCTTGAAATCAACACTGAAAGGGCTGGATAAGCTGGAACTGAACGAAGCGGCTATAAGAGCTGATCTGGAAGAAAATTGGGCCGTTGTGGCTGAGGGTATTCAGACGGTCTTACGCCGTGAAGGGTACCCGCAGCCGTATGAAGCCCTGAAAGCCCTGACCCGCACGAACAGCAAAATTACCGAAGCGAGTATCAAGGCCTTTATTCAGGACCTTGATGTATCTGACAGTGTAAAAGCTGAGCTGAGTGCCATTACGCCATATAATTATACGGGCGTATAGAGCAGTGGTGGCCAATCAGGCGCACCTGTTAAAGTCAGGAACGCCTGGTTGGGACACTACACACTCACTTATAATAGAAAAAATTAGCCTTTCGACAATTCCGTGGCGCGGACCTGTGCGGCTTTGATGCCGGCAATCAGTGTATCAGCGAGTCCACCGGCTTCAAACTGCCGCAGCGCAGCTTCGGTGGTGCCGCCCTTCGAGGCCACTGCCTTGATCAGATCATCCAGCGATTTATCGGTATTCTGAATCAGGTTATACGAGCCCAGCATGGTTTGCTTCACCAGCAGGGTCGATACCGATTCATCGAAACCAAGCTGTTTACCGGCTTCGACCATGGCTTTAACGATATAGTAAAAATAAGCCGGTCCGCTGCCGCTTACGGCCGTTACGGCGTCCAGCATGCTTTCATCTTCCAGAAAAATGGAACGGCCTGTCGCGTTGATGAGGTTTTCGACCTTGCGGAGGTTGCCGATCTGTACCTCGTCGGCAGCAGCAAAACCGGTAATGCCCAGCCCCAGCATGGCCGGTGTATTCGGCATCGCCCGCACTACCTGCTTATGCGCTAACCGTTCCTGAATCAGCGAAATCGGTATCCCGGCCATGATCGACAGCACGACCTGCTGCGGTTGCAGGGCCTTCCGCAACTCATCCTGTACGCTGGCAAAGTCCTGCGGCTTTACCGACAGAATCACCAGATTGTACTCAGCCACGCGAGGCCCGATGGTATCAACAACCATTCCTGCCTTTTCGGCTTTCAGTGCCTCAGAGCGGTCCGCACTTTTTTCGATGAGCATCAGGTCATCGCGTTTCACCAGATCATACTGCAAAAATGATTTGGCAAACGCCATACCCATATTCCCGCAGCCGACAATAGCAACTTTCATTGGATTTAATAACAACCCCCTGCGTATGTGATGACTCATGCTTCGGGGTATTTTGACAAGCACGAGGATGATACATAAAAGGCCTGGCTGTCCGCCGGAGGCGAAACCTGGCGCTGAAAAGGGATGTGATGAAGTAAACGACCGGAAAATCCGGTCTGCAAAAGTACTTAAAATGACTCTTCTGAAAGCCGGAACTTCCATGAAGTTTAAAACTTCCTGGAAGTTAAGCCAAACTTTCGGGGAGTTAAGCCACAAAAAAAGGTCAGGCACAAGACCTGACCTTCTGACTATGGGTTGGGGTTGACTTACTTTAGAATCTCTTCCAGCTTTTGTTCCAGGGCTTCACCGCGCAGATTTTTGGCGATTATTTTACCTTCCTTATCCAGCAGGAACGTGGCCGGAATCGCCTGAACGCCATACAGCTGAGCCGCCGCCGACTGCCAGAACTTCAGATCTGATACGTGCGTCCAAGTCAGGTGATCGTTGCGGATGGCGCGCAGCCAGTTGTCTTTTGTCTGGTCAAGGGATACGCTGTAGATCGTAAAGCCCTTGTCCTTGAACTTGTTATACATCCGGACTACATTCGGGTTTTCCATCCGGCACGGACCGCACCACGACGCCCAGAAGTCGATCAGGACATATTTGCCTTTCAGCGATGAAAGGGGAACGACCGCGCCTGTCGTATCGGCCAGCTGAATATCCGGTGCCACCGCACCGATCATCAGGCCACGCAGCCGGTTCATGCGGCCAACGAATGACTGGGCAATCGGGCTGTCGGGCTTGTCTTTCTCAAACTTGCGCGCCAGCATATCCAGCGTCTCGAAATCTTCTTTCTCATCGAGGAAATTGGTGGCAAACAAGGCAACCAGATCGGTTCCCATATTCGGGATCATCTGCTTTACCTTTACCTTCATATCGGCATTGGCGGTGTTGTATTGCTGTTCAATCTCGGCAATTTTCTTGTTGTCTTTCTTCGCACTGGCGTCCTGATACTGCTTATTCCAGGTCTGCACACGTGATTCAATGCTTTCCCGCAGGCCCATGATCTGCTGGTAATAGTCCATGTTTTTGGACCCCGTTACCGTGGCCATGCCTTTCTGCTTAGTTTTGAGGTTTTCGCGGAATCCGTCGATGTTGGCGGTCAGGGTTTCGCCGCCTTCGACCAACAGCGCTACCTTCTGGTCATTGGCCGCCAGAATGTAGATCGTACCACCGTAAGGGACTTTACTGGTCAATTTAAACTGACCGTCTTTGCTGATCGTTGCCGAATCGAGCCGTGCGGCAGGCTGGCCGTTGCTTTCGAGGTATATTTTGCCGCCCGGATTAAAGCTTTTCAGTTTACCCGTTACGGTAAAATCTTTGGTCGCCGGGGTTTGTGCGAATGCAGTAAGGCTGAGGATAGACAGGCCGGCCAAAAGGCCATTTTTTACCTTCATGGTATTCTTGTTTTGTCATGCAGGCGGCGCAACACCCGTTTACGAACGAGTTGCGTTGCCTGTATGTGGTTATTGGTTCAACTTTTCCATTAGTAACGCATTAACCAGTTTCGGGTCGGCTGAGCCCTGCGATTTTTTCATGACCTCACCCATAAACATACCCAGCAGGTTTTTCTTCCCTTTTTTGTACTGAGCGACTTTATCGGGCCATGCGGCTAATACCTCTTCTACCAACGTTCCGAGCGCGTCGGTATTGCGGTTCTGAATCAGATTATGCTGTCCGGCCAGAACGTCCGGCGTTTCGGTAGCACCTTCGGCCATCAGACTGAACACTTTCTGAGCCGCCGTCTGGCTGATCGTACCGTCATCGATCAGGTTGATCATCGCACCGATGCGTGCGGCATCGACCGGGAACTGGCGTTCACGGAGCGTTTTTTCGTTCAGCAGCGACCGTACCGGACCCATCAGCCAGTTCGAAATCGCTTTATAATTCCGGGTATGCTGAGCCACTGACTCGTAGAACTCTGCCATTTCGCGGGCGTCGGTCAGCAGGGCAGCGTCATATTCCGGCAGGCTGTACTGCTCTACAAACCGCTGGTACATCTGAGCGGGCAACACCGGCATATTCGCTTCAATCGTGGCCATCCACTCATCCGAAATCGTTACCGGTTGCAGGTCCGGGTCAGGAAAATACCGGTAATCATTCATGGTTTCCTTTTCCCGCATGCCGAACGTCTGTCCGCTGCCGGCATCAAACGTACGGGTTTCCTGAATAATCCGGCCACCGGTTTCGGTGAGCTCAATCTGACGGCGGAATTCCACCTCGATGGCGCGCTGTACGTTCCGGATCGAGTTCAGGTTTTTCACCTCCACCTTGGTGCCGAGCCAGGTTTCACCCTTCGGACGGATGGAAATATTGACATCGCACCGCAGCGAACCTTCTTCCATGTTGCCGTCACAGATGTTCAGGTAACGCACCAGCCGCCGTACTTCAGTCAGGTAAGCAGCTGCCTCTTCGGCGGTACGGATGCACGGGTCGGTTACCATCTCGATCAACGGCGTACCAGCGCGGTTATAGTCCAGGCAGGTTGCCCAGTCGTCGGCATCGTGGATGGATTTTCCCGCATCTTCTTCGAGGTGAATATGGTGAACCTCAATCACGCGTTCGTATGGTGCACCGGTTTCCGGATCTTTGACCTTGACCAGAATGCCGCCACCGACACAAACCGGACCTTTATCCTGCGAGAGCTGATAGCCTTTCGGCAGGTCAGGATAGAAATAATTCTTACGGGCAAAAACGTTATGTCGGGTAATTTCTGACTGGCAGGCTAAGCCCATACGCACGGCGTATTCAACGGCTTTGCGGTTCACTTTCGGGAGCGTTCCGGGGTGTGCGAGGGTAATCACGCTGATATTGGTATTCGGATCTGCCCCGAACGCATTCGCGTCGGCGGCAAACATTTTGCTTTCTGTCAGCAACTGACAGTGCACTTCCAATCCAATAACTGCTTCGAATTTTTCCGCGCCTGAAACAGGACCATCGGGCTTGGCTACCTCGTCCGGTGATATAATCTCCTCTGCCACCATGTACAATATGTTGTGATTTTACCGCAAAGATACAGCAAAATGAGACAGGATTAGAGGGGCAAAGGGGCTAACAATCAAAGAAGCCCTTAAATCAACAGCCACAAAGGCATGAAGAGCCGGACGAGCACGAAGTCTTTGTGTTGTTACGGTTCTTCATGCCTTTGTGGGGCTTACTATTAAATAACGTTCAGGCGGTACTTGAGATAAGTCTGGGCCAGCAGAGCAATTTTTTTGGTATCCGGCACCCGCACCCGCTCTGTCTGAATGCGCGAAACAGGCAGGGCCTTGATTTTATTAAACAGCGTCTGGTAATAGACATAGGCCAGGTAAACGCCCATACGCGCGCCTCTCGGCAGATTCATGATACCGATATAGGCTTCATCGAAATCGTTCTGGATATCGCGCTCAATCAGCTCTTTGGCGTCGCAGGTGAAATCGTCGAAGTTTACGCCGGGGAAATATGTCCGCCCGCGTTCCTGATAATCGCTTTTGACATCACGCAGGAAATTCACTTTCTGGAAAGCCGCCCCCAGTTTACGGGCCGGTTCTTTCAGACGGTCGTACATCGCACGGTCGCCTTCGCAGAAGACCCGCAGGCACATGAGTCCTACCACTTCGGCCGAACCGTAGATGTATTCATTGTAGCCGCTGGCATCGTAATCCTGAAAATACAGGTCCATTTCCATGCTCTTCAGAAAGGCGTCGATCAGCTCATGGTCGATATCATACTGCCTCACTACCAGCTGAAACGCATGGAGCACCGGATTCAGGCTGATACGTTCGTCAATTGCCGTGTAGGCATCTTTCTTAAACTTTTCGAGCAGCGTTTTCTTATCATAATCATGGAACGTATCCACAATCTCATCGGCATAGCGGACAAACCCATAAATGGCATAAATCGGAAAATGGAACTTACGGTCCAGCGTTTTGATTCCCAGCGTAAACGATGTACTGTAGTGTTCAGTAATCAGTTTGCTGCATTCCAGCGCCGTCTGGTTGAATAATGACATCATGTGCTTGTACGGGTAGTGGTACTGGCAATAAGTTAGGTATTTCTAAGTTAAAAGTAAGGAAAAGATAGTTAACGGGACAGCCGGTCAGACAAGTGCAAATTCTTTGGCTACTTCGTCGGCAACCACCAGCCCCGAAATCAGCGAAGGTGGTACACCGGGGCCTGGCACCGTCAGCTGACCAGTATAAAACAAGTTGGAAACTTTTTTGTTTTTCAAAGATGGCTTCAGTATAGCCGTCTGCATCAGTGTATTGGCCAGTCCGTAGGCGTTGCCGCGGAACGCATTGTAATCACTTTTGAAATCCTGATGCGCATAGCTGCGTTTGTAAACTACGTGATTACGAACATCTTCGCCCACGTAAGCTTCCAGCCGGTCCATCAGCATGGTATAGTATTTTTCCCGCGTGGCCTCATCGTCGGTCAGGTCGGGGGCAACCGGAATCAGCAGAAATAAATTTTCGCAGCCTTCGGGTGCTACCGACGGATCCGTTTTCGACGGGGCCGACACGTAGAACAGCGGCTTGCTTGGCCAGCGGGGTGTTTCGTAAATTTCCTGTGCATGCAGCGTAAAATCCTCGTCGAAAAACAGATTATGATGCTGTAGTTTCGGAACCCGTTTGTTGACGCCCAGGTAAAACAGCAGCGACGACGGGGCCATCACCCGTTTCTGCCAGTACGCATCATCGTAGTTCCGCAGCGGCTGATCGAGGAGTTTGGTATCAACGTGGTTGTAATCAGCACCGGCCACCACCACATCGGATTCAAACACCCCGGCGTCAGTAATAACCCGTTGTGCTTCGCTGCCGGTGACGTCGATGCGCTCCACATTCTGATTGTAGAGAATTTTCACCCCTTTTTCCTCCGCCAGACTCACCATGGCTTTTACAATCTCATGCATGCCGCCCATCGGGTACCAGGTGCCCATCGTCATTTCGGCGTAATTCATCAGGCTGTACATGGCCGGTGTATTTTCGGCAGTCGCACCCAGAAACAGAATAGGGAATTCAACCAGCTGCAACAGTTTCGGATTTTTGAAAAACTTCCGGACGTGCGAAGAAAAGGACTGAAAGACATCAAGCCGCGTTACATCATACAACAGCTTAAGGCTCAGAAATTCGGTAACGGACCGGCTTGGTTTCCAGACAAAATTATGGATGCCGACATCGTACTTATAAGAGGCCTGGCGCAGGAATTCAGCCAGTTTCGGGCCGCTGCCAGGTTCGATTGTGTCAAAAAGTGCCTGTAGGTTCTTTACTCCGACCGGCAGATCAACGGCATCGCCGGGACCGAAAATAACGGTGTACGACGGATCGAGCCGGACGAGATTGTAGTAGTCAGCGGGTTTACGGCCGAAGCGGGCAAAGTAGGTTTCAAACACATCGGGCATCCAGTACCAGCTGGGGCCCATGTCGAACACAAAGCCATTCGCTTCAAACACACGGGCGCGGCCGCCCGGCGTACTGTTTTTTTCGAGAATGGTCACGTCATAGCCTTTGTCGGCTAAACTGGTAGCGGCTGCCAGACCGGCAAAACCGGCACCAATGACCAGAACACGTTTAGGCATGTAGGTAGTTTACGGTTAGTTAGTGGTGGCCTGCGGGCGATGGCCGTACTTTCACGCGCGCAAGTGTACAATTGATAACTAAAGAAGGAACATTTGGTTTACAAAAACCAAAAAAGTTGGGCGTAAAACACCCAACTTTTCGGAACCTTCCTCTTTTTTAACCAAAAACTACTCAATCAAGGTTTTTGATGATAACCGGCTTGAGCGGTAATTTGTTCAGGCGCCATAATAGGCATATATCTTTAGTTTGTCTTTCAGCTCTTTCCGGGCAATGTGAATGCGGTTTTTCACAGTACCGATAGGAATGTCAAGGCGTTGCGCGATCTCGTGGTATTTGAAACCGCGGAAGTGCATCATAAACGGCGTCCGGTATGTATCATCAAGACCGCTCACGGCACGGGCGATATCTTCCTGCGCAAATGTTGAGTACGCCAGGTTATCGGTGCTGCTTTCTGTCGAGTTGATGTAATGCAGGTTATCCGTTGTGTCGATGAATGTGTTTTTACGAACCATACGCTGGTAGTTCGTGATGAACGTGTTTTTCATGATGGTGTATAACCACGCTTTAAGATTGGTACCATCCGTGTACTTGTCCCGGTTGGTGAATGCTTTTAACAAAGTGTCCTGTAACAGGTCGTTCGCATCTTCAACGTCTTTTGTCAGGCGGAGTGCAAACGGGCGTAGTGACTTCGAGACTTTACCGATATGTTGAGTGAATTCGAGCGCTGTCATGGATCTATATATTTTTTTTGTTGAACCAAATTTATACATCAATTAAACAAAAATCCAACCAGATTCAGAAATTTTAGATTCACTTAGCCAAAATACGGATAAAAAGAGCTAAGTCGTTGATTTATAAATGCCTTAAATTGTGCCAATTTGAAGGTAAGAATTTCCTTTTACACTGTGGACTGTGGAAAAAAAGCCCCAAATTGTAGAAATCCTGTTCCTCTTCTTGTTTAAGGTTTGATACTAATACGTTAAACAAACCTGTTTAGTTTGCCCGAATGCATAAAAATTTTTGTTCACCCGCTGGCTGAACCTTTTTGAAACATGGTTGCGTTAGAAAAATGGTACTAAAAACTCTCTTACACGCGGATGCGGAGTCTCTGGATTGGTCTGGTTAGTGGTTTATTTTTATGGATGCCTGCTGCCCGGGCGCAGACAAACTGTTCCTGTTATATAAAGGGTAAAGTCATTGACCGGGAAAGTAATCAGCCGATTCCGGGGGCAACGGTGATTATTCAGGAGACGGGCCTCGGAGCCGTTACCGATACCAGCGGCTATTACCGCATTGACCATCTCTGTCCGCAACGCTATACCCTGCTGGCCCGTATTCTGGGGTATAAGGAAATCCGGCAGACGCTTACGATTGAACACGAATCATCCCGTAATCAGGATTTTTTGCTGGACGAAGACGCCGTTCACCTGCACGATGTCAACGTAACGGCCCAGAAGACAGCCGCTCTGAGCAGTCAGGCGGTGCAGGTGTTGGCCGGCAGGGAACTTGATCAGACGCGCGGTCAGTCGCTGGGGGAGGCTCTGAAAAAACTGCCGGGCGTAACTACGCTGCAAACCGGCTCCACCATCTCCAAACCGGTTATTCACGGATTCCACAGCAACCGTATCCTCATTCTGAACAATGGCATCCGGCAGGAGGGACAGCAGTGGGGATCGGAACATGCGCCCGAAATTGACCCGTTTATTGCCAGCCGTGTATCATTAGTAAAAGGTGCGTCGGGTGTACGGTATGGCTCTGATGCCATCGGGGGCGTGATTCTGGTTGAACCCGCACCGCTGCCGGCTACTCACGGGCAACACGGCGAACTAAACATGGTTGGTTTTACGAATGGGCGGCAGGGTGTTGTGTCGGGACAGACCGAAAACTCCCTCGGTAAGGACAATCAGTTTGCCTGGCGGGTGCAGGGGACCCTGAAACGGGGTGGTAACCTCCAGACACCCGGCTATTATCTGAGCAACACCGGTACGTCGGAGCAGAATGGCTCAGTAGCGGTGGCCTACCGTACCCGCAAGCTGACCACCGATTTGTTTTACAGCCGCTTCAATACTAAAATCGGCATTTTTACCGGTGCCCACATCGGCAGCCTGACCGATCTGGAGCAGGTACTGGCCTCGGGCGAGCCCTACATTAAATCCGGTTTCAGTTATGCCATTGACCGGCCGTCGCAGCAGGTACAGCACGACTTGCTGAAGTGGCGGACAACCTATAAACCAGCTGAAAAAGGGCTGTGGACACTGACACTGGCCCGGCAGTTCGACGACCGGAGCGAGTTTGACCTCCACCGGCCGCGCAATGACAGCCTCGCGGCCCTGAACCGGCCCGAACTGCGGTTCCGGCTGACGACCTATACCGGTGATCTGGTGTTTGAGCATAAACCCGTCGGGTCGCTGAGCGGGCAGGCGGGGATTACCGGCATGTATCAGTTTAACATCATGAACGGCCGACCCCTGATCCCAAACTTCCGGACGTTTGCGGCCGGGGCGTTCTGGATCGAAAAACTTCGTAAGGAACGCTGGGAATATGAAGCCGGTCTGCGGTTCGATGTCCGGCACATGCAGGTGTTCCGCTACCAGAACGGTGTACTGACCAGTCCGGTCTATGCTTTTGCCAACGGCTCCGGTACGTTGGGAGCTACTTATACCCTGAATCAGTCGTGGACGAGCCGTGTGAATTTCGGGACGGCATGGCGGGCGCCCAACGTTAGTGAATTATTCAGCGACGGGGTGCATCACGGGGCGGCGGCCTATGAACTGGGTGACCCGGGCCTTCAACCCGAAAAAGCGTACAATCTGAACTGGAACACAACCTACACCGGCAAACGCATTCAGGCGGAGGTCGATCTGTTTTATAACTACATCCGCGATTACATTTACCTGCAACCGCAGGCTGAACCCCGGCTGACCATCCGCGGGGCATTTCCGTTTTTTAAATACACGCAGACCGACGTGATTTATACCGGTTTCGACGCGTCGGGGACCGTCACACTGCTGCCGGTCACGAATCAGGGCGGGCTGTTGTGGACGACCAAACTGGCGTATCTCTACGTTCAGGATGTAGTCCATCGCCAGCCCCTGGTCTGGATTGCCCCGAACCGGTTCGAAAATGCCCTTCGCTTTGAGCTGCCGGTCTGGGGACGGGATACACAGAAAAAAGGCGAACATGCTCACTGGCATGACCTGTATGCCGAAATCGGTAATCTGCTGGTAGCGCGGCAGAACCGTGTGCCGGCCAACAGCGATTTTGTGGCGCCGCCACCGGCTTATTCGCTCTGGAATGCCGCTGTCGGGGCAACGTTTCCTTTCACTGATGATCACGGCTTAACCGTTAGCCTGTCGGTCAATAATCTCTTCAACACAGTTTACCGCGATTACCTTAACCGTTTCCGCTATTTCGCCGATGATCCGGGCCGTAACATGGCCGTACGGCTGAAATGGAGTTTCTGAGCCGTTTTTCTGAGCTACTCACCCTTAAGGGCTTGCTTCTGAAAGCAGGCCCTTTTTATATTCTTATCCTTACTGCTTGTATATATAATTTTCTTATATATTTTTGTTCCACATCATATTAGTCAGACACAATGCAACAACTATCCAGTGTACAACTATCCCGGCTACGGCAGGAACTGAGGCGTCGGGAGTCGCAGCGTGAAGTACCGGAGGCATTAATCCGCCGGCTGGCGCTGGAGATTGAAGTCCTGATCGCCTCCGGCAAGCCGTTTGAAGAGTCATTGCTCATGACGTTGCAACGCAATAGCCCGGGAGTGCGAAACCGGCAGCGTTACAGCGGGGTGACCCTACGGGGAACCGGCCGGCTGCCGCGGCAACGGCATCTGGTATCGGCACAATGGCCAGGATGGATGCGGGGGAGTGTGGTGGCTTTTGCAA
>CBDFHU010000112.1:0-13108 GCA_965247375.1 Arsenicibacter sp. | reverse complement strand
ACCGACCATGATCTGTTGCGGGTTGGCAGCGTTGACATTCGGGTTCAGCTGCTGAAGGCCGGGCCGTTGAATCCGGCGGTTGTAAGCGGCTTTGAGCGTAGTACCGCCCTTGAGCGATTTAGACACATTGATGCTTGGCACCAGATTGCTGTAGGCCGGAATGTTCAGGGCTTTGGTATCATTGGCCTTTGCCGAAATGCCGGTGTGTTCATAGCGTGTTCCGACCTTAAACGTGTATTTGTTTTTGGTGGCATAGGTATACGACAGGTAACCGGCCCCGATGTTCTGTTCGTAGTTTAGCGAGCCGGCCGGATTTTTCGGGTCGAGGTAAAGCGAGCCGTTGCCGGTGGCGACCTGGTATTCGTAGCGGCTGTCTACCTGCCGCATGATGGCCTTGGCACCGAATTCGAGCAGCTGATTTGTTTTGATTGGCGTCTGGTAATCGGTCTGAATGGTCAGCTCACCGTTGGTGTTGTTATTGAGGTTGCGCTGGCGGCCGGTCAGTTCGTTGCTGCCGTTCAGCAGGTCAGCGTAGAAGTTATTGACCAGGCCTGTGCGGCTGTATTGCGTTGAAATGGACCATTCCTGTTGCGGCTTAAATGTCCGGATGTAATCGACGTTTACATCCACTGAATTAGACAGGTCTTTCCGGTCAACGTCGCGGTTTGTGGTACCCGACAGCAGCCCGTTCATGTACGAGTTAGTCAGCTGGTTCTGCGACTGGATAAAATTCCGGGTACCGAACCGGACATTAGCCGACAGCGACTGGTTTTTGGCCAGATCGTAATCAAAGCCCAGTGTATACTGCCCGAAAAGCGGTTTGTCAAACGCCGAACCTTCCTGCGTCGATTTCAGCAGCTGATTGTTAACAATCGTTTCCTGAATAAATGAAGACGACTGACGGTTATACATGGCGCGGCCGAAACCACCGAGGGTAATGCCCAGCTTGCCTTGCCGGTACGAGCCGTTCAGCCCGAGGTTCGAAGCCCGTAAACCAACGCCGGCATCGATATTGAGCGTCAGGCCGTGGAGCGTATTCTTTTTCGTGACGATATTGATGATACCGGCAGCCCCTTCGGCATCGTATTTGGCCGACGGGCTGGTAATTACTTCCACCGTTTTAATCATATCCGCCGGGAGCTGCTTGAGGGCGTCGGCAACATTGGCCGCTACAATCGTTGACGGTTTGTTATTGATCAGCACGCGGATGTTCTGGCTACCCCGTAAGCTCACGTTGCCGTCCAGATCGACCGAAAGCATCGGTACCCGTTTCAGTACATCACTCGCATCCCCACCTTTGGTGGCAATATCTTTTTCAGCATTGAAAACCAGCCGGTCAACTTTTTCCTCGATCAATGCTTTCTGACCGGTTACAGTTACTTCATTCAGCGTTTTGATATCGGCCGGTAATTTTATGGTGCCGACATTGAGGTCGGTGTTCTTATCGAGTTTAACCACTTTCGACTCGATGGTTTTATACCCGATAAACGTGTATTGAAGCCGGTACTCGCCGGCGGCTATTTTACTGAGGGTAAATTTACCTTTGGCATCGGCCACGGTGCCGTCGATGGGTTTACCCGTTTTCTGACTGATCAGCGCAATGGAGGCAAATTCAACCGGCGTTGTTGCCGACGAATCGACGATGACACCCGTAATTTTAGCGTTTCCTTTCGGCACATCATCAGAAAAACCGGGTACAAATTCTTTCTTCTGACGTTCCTGCTGGCCACCGAAACCGGGAGGGCCACCGCCCCCGGGACCTCCCTGGGCGTAGGATAGCGTCAGGCTACCGAAAAGCAGTAATCCGGTGAGGAGAGGGCATGCATACGTTGAGACCGGTAAATTTTTCATCCAGCGTGTTTTGATCATTAGTGTACGATACAAAATTGCGCTGCCGGCTGCAACCCGCTAAATGAAACATGCAGAGTGCCCGAATTTCGGGGTGGAGTTCCGTTTTTCGGGGGCTGAACAGGTTGGTTATTTACCGAGCCATTCTTTAAAATCGGTCACCCGTTCCCCGCTGACAAACACCTCGGTTTGCGGTTTCGGGTCAAGTTCCAGTTTTAATTTTCCGGCAGAGTAAGCCAGAATCGACCGGATGGATTTACGTGCAATCAGGAACTGACGCGAGATCCGGAAAAAATCGTCCGGATTCAGCAGCTGGCCGAGTTTTTCGAGGCTGTATTCGACCGGCAGCGACTGCCCGTCCCGCGTAACCAGCATGGTGGCGCGGTCAGCGAGGTAGAAGTACGCCGTATCGGTTGTTTCGATGCTGTAGATTTTAGGCCCGATCGTGACCATGAACCGGTTTTTGTAGGTCGTATCCTTTGGTTTGCCGAGCAGCTGAAGCAACGCGTCAAATTCGGGCTGCCGGGATTGACCGGCCGGTTTGCTGAACCGGTCGCGCAGAGCTTTGAACTTGTCGATGGCGGCGGTCAGGTCGTCCAGGGCAATGGGTTTCAGGAGGTAGTCGATGCTGTTGACCTTAAACGCCTGAATCATGTATTCGTCATAGGCCGTCGTGAAAATGATCGGTACGGTCAGCTGAACCTGCTCAATGATCCGGAAAGCCAGTCCGTCCTGTAGATGAATGTCCATAAACACCAGATCCAGCGGCTGATTGCCAGCGGCTTCATGTGACCGGAACCACGGAACGGCCAGTTCGACCGAGGGCAGAACGGCCAGCAGCTGAACAGACGGATCATATTTCAGTAACAGACTTTGCAGGCGCTGCGCCGTCAGGCGTTCATCTTCGACAATGACTACGTTCATGCCAATAACGGGATTTTAACGATAAAGGCCCCTTCCTGTTCGCCGACCCAGACGAGCTGATCTGTTAACAGTCGGTATCGGTTAATGATATTCTGCAAACCCACCCCCGTTGAGGTTTCAATCTGTTCGCGGGGTTGCATCCGGTTCCTGATGATCAGGTAGCCGTCTTCTGCCGAAATGGTTACCAGCAGGGGTTCCCGGGACGTCATGCGGTTGTGTTTTACGGCATTCTCGACCAGTAACTGAAGCGTCAGCGGGGCAATATCATACTGATCACCGAAACCCTCCGGCAACTGTATCTGTACATCAAAACTGTCTTCAAACCTGATTTTGAGCAGAAACGTATAGGACCTGATAAAGGTAAGTTCGGTTTTCAGACTTACCCGATCGTTGTCTTTCTGATCCAGAATATACCGGTACGCTCGTGATAACTGGTCAATAAACTGCTCAGACAGGTCGGGGTTGATATGCACCAGCGACGACAGAATGCTGAGGCTGTTGAAGAGAAAATGGGGACTTACCTGATTTTTGAGGGCTGTAAACTGGGCCAGTACCGCTTCTTTTTCCAGACTGGCTTTCTGCACCTGAATGTCTTTCAGGCGGCGGTTTGCCCTCCGGTTCGCCGACACGTAAAAGATGGCCAGCATCATCACCGTTGCCAGCCCGTTGTTTGACCGTTCGAAATAGTCCCATCTGCCCCGCTCGTTGGCGTCAGGTGGCCGCCTTGGTTTTTCCTGATGCCGGTGTTCGGTTTTCGGCCACAAAAGCGGACCGATCTGTTTAAAGAGTACCTGCGATTTCACTTCATTGAACGTCAGGGCCGCCCCGATGGCCAGCAGCAGTAGCAAGGCCTGGCCGGACAGGGTAAAGTCGAGCAGGAATTCGTCGCCGAAGCGTTTGGCCAGCCGGTCGAGTCCCCATTCGGCAAAGACAATCCAGGCAAAAAAGATCAGAAACGTAAACAGAAACTCAATCAACAGAAAATGATACACCGACAGCAGGAACGTGAGCGAACGTTCCGGTGCGTTTACGTAGACAATGATCGGGTCAAAGATCAGCGCCAGGCTAAGGGCCAGTGCACTGCTTTGCCGGAGGGTTAAGCGGTATGTGGTCGGGGCACTCATGTACGGGCAAAGCTAAACGAAACCGGCTACGGATGCCAATGAATTCTGCCGAACCGCCTGTTCGGCCCGCGGAATGCCGGTTTCGGAGAGCGGAAGAAAGACAGGCAAACCGATTCACGCAGCAGTAAGTTGAGAAAACTTGATCCAAATCAAGTTTTTCATCCATGTAGTAAACTACTTTAGCAACCGAACTAAATCAATCCATATGCCTGGCCGCACCCTTTTTTTCTATCTCGTTTTTCAACTGCTGAATACGGCACAAGGCCAGAGCCTTGATCAGTTTAAAAAGGATCTGGCCTGGTTAATCAGCCAAAAACAGCTCAGCGATACCACCATCACTAAATTTTACGACCGGAATCACAAACTGCTGGACCCTTACTTTTCTACGGATAGCCTCGGATTTAACCTCCATAATTTCCCGCTGGCATCATTTAAAACCGATTCGGCATACAAGCAAGCGGTTACCTACTTACTGCATACAGATCATCAGCTGTCGAGGGGGATCGCCTATGGGCTGCTTGCTGCCGCAAACGATCATGGTTATGATGCGTTGTTAAAACAACGACTGGGTTCTGAACGAACAACAGCACAGGCGCTGGCTTTAGTTTGTTCTGTCCTGTACCTGAGAATTCCGGCTACTACTGACGCCTTTCTGGTACTGACTCAACCAAAGCAACTTGAGGTTTTTCCCTACGTATTACCTATTCTGTTACAGCAGCCACAGGACTCCCTCCGACAGACTGCGTTCCGTTTTATCAACAGTCCCGAACCGGCTGAAAAGAGTGTTGCCCTTCAATTATTGCGGTATATCCCGCTTACAGTAGAAACGAAGGAGGTTTTATGGAAGGCCTTTGCGGAGTGGCAGGAAGAATATAAGCTAATGGTACTGGCGGTTATCGGTTCTCAGAATGCCGGTGAGGTCGGTGTGTATGCAAAACCATTTCTGGAAAATCCAAAAACGAAAGCGATGGCGTTGCAGGCCATCGCCGCAAGTTCGTTTAAGGCCGACCGCCAGCTGTTAATGGATTACATTGACCGGCAAACGGAGCTCAGTCAGGAATTGATTACAACTCTTTTATTTTCCTCCAACATAGAAAACAACCGGCTTAGTCTTCGTCTGCTGACCCAAAAAAATAGTCCTGCCATACCCCTGAACTATTATGATTATCTGATATTTCCGGAGCGTTTCCGGCGTGATGAGCTCTTGCCGGATGTGCAGACGGCACTGGAAACGGTGACCGATCCGGCTATACTGGAAAAACTGATCCCGTTGCTGGCGAACCGTTTCGACGCCCGTTCGACGGCGATTTGCCTCAGGCTGCTGAAACACCCGGAGAAGCCGGTCCGGACACAGGCTGCTGTTGCACTCTACGGCAACCCAACTTCGCTGCTGAAACCAGTATTACCGGAATTGTTAAAAAATCCGGCGCTCCGTACAGTAGAGCTGACCCGGCTGGCAATTGACCATCACGTTGATCATCTGCACCGGGTGTATGACCGGATTTACAAGGAATACCCGGGGTGGGACTGGAAAGTAAGTGCCCTGACCTACTACATGGCTTTCCCAAAACAACGGTATCTGACCCTTTTCCGGAAAGAGTTAACAAACCAAAATGAGCCGATCCGCAACAAAGCGGTTGAGGGACTTAAGCAATTTCAGGCTAATCAGTAACCTGCCAATCCAATAAGGATTCATTTTTTTACCTTTTAATTAAAATCAATTCTTACTTTTTTAGCCAATCCCCTATATTAACGGATGAACGTTGGCCATTCACCTTAAACGCCGGGATCATGAAGCCACTATACACCAGATTGCTCCTCGTTGATGATCACCAGATCGTGACAGATAGTTTAAGGTTACTCTTTTCGACCATGGACCATATTGAGGTCACCGGCTGTCTGAACGATAGTAGCCGGGTCATGGATTTTCTGGATGATCAAGCCGTTGATATCGTGATCTGTGACCTGAACATGCCCAACCTGAATGGGATTGAACTGGCCGTACAGCTTAAAAAAAGACATCCGTCGGTGAAGGTATTGCTGCTGACGATGGCCGAGGACAGCCACACACTATTTGACGCGCTGAAGGCGGGCATACATGGCTTTGTGCTCAAACGGTCGGGCCGCAAGGAACTGGAGTATGCCATTAATGAGCTGATGGAGGGCCGAAAATACTTTGCCGATGACATACTTCACGGGCTGTCAGCGATACATGCCGGCATGTCCGGCGATGTCAACCCGCTGTCTTATCTTACCGACCGCGAAATGGATGTTCTGAAACTGATTGCCGACGAGTGCTCAACCTCCGAAATCGCCGATAAACTCTTTATCAGCGTTCCGACGGTTGAAACCCACCGGCGGCACCTCATGAAAAAACTGAATGTCAAAAATGTGGTTGGCATGGTGAAATATGCCGTACGGTTCGGGCTTGCTACCTAGTCTCCGGTTGGCGTAGCGGAATCGAAAACGTGTGCAAAGCCCCTTCGTGCCGGATACTTTCAATCGCCCATACCGCGTTCAGGGCTTTTGAAATATCATGGTTTTCCATGAGGGATAAATCCGGCTGTTTTTTGAACCTTTACTCCGTTAGATGTCCTGAGCCATGTTTTACAAAAAATACGCCCCACATCCCCTTTTAGCTCCTTTTGTGGAATGCTATTACATATGGGAGAAGGAGACAAAGCCTGAGGAAAAGGCCTTTCGGATGGAAATTGAGTCGCCGCCGACTGGTTTCGGATCAATCGTTTTTAATACCGGGACACCCTATACCGTCAAAACCGGACTCAGCGGCCGGACAGATCAGGTCCCGTCTTCGTTTATTACCGGACAATCAACGCAGCAGTACCGCCTTTACCTGTCCGGTTCTATTAATATGACCGGCATTGTGTTCAGACCGGCCGGTTTAAGTAGTTTGTTCGGATTGCCCATGATTGAGTTTGCCGACGAACGGATTGCGTTAGCCGATGTATCCGGCGTGGTTTACCGGCAGCTGGAGGAACAGATTGCCGGATGTCGTACGTACGCCGCGCGTATTGAGGTGATCGAGCAGTATCTGCTTTTTTTATTCATGAAGAAAGAAATCCGCCCCGACCGGATAGACCATGTTGCCAATCTGATTGTCGCAAATAAGGGAGTCATTAATCTCGGACAGCTGGTGGAGGAATCGTTTTTATGCCGTCGCCAGTTCGAACGGAAGTTTCTTCAGCGGGTAGGGGTGAGTCCGAAATACTATGCCCGTATCCGGCGAATAGGTTATTTGTGTTCGGTCCTGGCCGGGCAGCGGTGGCAGGTCAAGGACTGGCATGAGCTGATTTTCCGGCATGGCTATTACGATCAGTCACACTTTATCAGGGAATTCACAGAATTTACCTGCAAAGCACCGTCTCTATACGTAAAGGGCAATGCCGAACTGGCCAACTATCTCCGGGGCTGAGGTGGTAAATGTCGCATTTTTACAATACGGGCAACGGGTCGCGGACTAGTTTTGGGGTAACTAATCGCCTTATTTATGAAAAAGTTACTGCTAGTCCCGTGCCTGTTGATTGCTTTGAGTGCCCTGAAGGCTGATGAGCCGCTGAGCAAACTTAATGGTGCCTTCCTGCAGGTGCGAAACCAGTATGGATCCATGACGGAGTGGAAAACCCGCGACTCGGTTACGGTCATTAAAGTATTCAGAGACGGCTACTGGTTCGGAGCCTATTTCGACGATAAACGAAAAGGGCACACCTCTTTCAATGGTGCGTGCGGCGGAACGTATGAGCTCAAAAGCGGGAAATATATCGAACATGTTTCTTTCTATTCCTGGGACTCAACGGCTGTCGGAAATACGTTTGCCTTTGACTACAAAATCACCCCCGACCGAATACCAGCAGTTCGGGAAAATGAATTCTGAAAAGTATAAGGATTACCCGATCAATGAAGTCAGCAAGCGGCTGGAGCCGGCAGAACCCCTGAAAAACAACGGGCTGGAAGGCGTCTGGCGAATGAAGGAAGGCATATGGAAAAACTCGCGTCTGGGAGAAGGGAAGTATAAAAATGTAGAGGTAATCAAAATGTTCAGCTATCCTATGGCTGTGTTTGCGTACTACAATCCGCAAACAAAAAGCATTTGTGGGAGCCGGTGGCGTAACGTATCAATATGACGGGCAGACGCTCGCCGAAGTAAACGAATTCTGGTCCTGGGCACCGGACGGTTCGCGGAAAGGATTGAAACGGAAACACCGTATTACGCTCTCGGATGGCCGGTTGGTGCAGGCTAGTGAAGATGGTAACCTGCGCGAAGTATATGAACAGGTACAACCCCGCATGAACTAAATCAGAAAATAAAACCCAAAACGAACACGCATATGGAAACGGTAAAAAAAGAGTCAGTTTCGGAGCTGACACGCAAAGGTGCCTGCATCGCTTTTTTCGAAGCGTACAGCGATCTGGATACGGCGCGGATGATCAACCTCGCGACGGCGGATGCGACGGTACATTTTCTGCCGCTGGGCGAAAATGGTAAGGGAACCTTCTGGGAATTCGGCCGTGCGGTATGGCAGCTGATCATGGATTGCTTTCCGAACGTGGATAACACCGTGGACACGATTATGGCAGACGGAGATTCGGTTATTTGCCGGGTAGCCATTTACGGTACTCAGGAAAAAGAGTTCATGGGGCTGCCAAGCCACGGAAAAACGTTTAACAGCGATCATATTTTCGTGTTCAGCTTCGATCCGGAAGACCGCATTACAGCACTGACTATCGACTGGGATCATAACCGGTTTGTGGCACAGCTCTCGGCCTGACAGAATCATGGTTTTCCATGAGGCAAAATCATGGAAAACCATGAGTATAACTATCCTTCCAAACCACCATTTTTGTCATGCTACTTCTCTGGTTTACTCATGACACAATTGAAACATACCCCGCGTGAAAAAGACGTGTTATAGCTGATTTTCAGTGGAATCACCACTGAACAGATTGCGGCAAAAATGGGTATTACGGTGTCAACGGTAGACACCCACCGCCGCAATCTGTTCCGGAAGGCGGGTGTCAGGAGCGCCGTGGGATTGGTAAGGGAAGCATTAAGATCCGGATTTTAAACGGTCAGAAGAATAGAGTCAGACTAATCACGCACACTTATATAAATAAGCCGGAACGCCGCAAGCGTATATACCACTACGTTAAACTTTCACTGCATGAAACCAACTTATCTGACTCCGTTGACTCCGCTGCGGGGAATTGCCGCCCTATTGGTTGTCTTCTTTCATTTCCATGTTTTTGTGCTTCCTCTGACCAATCCGGCTAAAACGGAGCTGATCCGCCACCTGTATCTGATGGTTGATTTCTTCTTCATTCTGAGCGGTTTCGTGATGAGTTATGTGTACGGGGAATGGTTTATTAACGGTATATCGAAACCTGGCTTTATGCGCTATATGGGTGCCCGTTTTGGCCCGGATCTACCCGTTGCACCTGCTGACGTTTCTGTGGGTACTGGGCTTGTACATCTGGCTGATCAGTGCCGGCGTGAAGCTGACCGGCGGGGCGGAAAACGTATTTTCGATTCCGGATATTCCGTTGCACCTGCTGTTGCTGAACGGATTTAATCAGGCTGAAACGGCAACCTGGAATACACCCTCGTGGTCAATCGGGTCGGAGTGGCTGATGTATCTGGTTTTTCCGTTTATAATGCCGGTCTTCAGCCGGTCCTCCTTGTCGGCTAAAGGTGCTTTTCTGATTGTGCCTTGCGTGGTTTATGTGATGCTGACATACCTGCAGCCTCCCATGCCCGACTACAAGGAATGGCTGAAAACGGTGCCTTATACGTTCGATGCCATCATGTTTCCGAAAAGCTTTCTGCGCTGTTTCAGTGGTTTTATGATCGGTATGATTGCACTGGAAGCCTGGAAGGCCCAATGGATGTACGCACTGTTGAAAAAGGGGACCGTCCTGATAGCAATCGTGGCTGGTTTATTAATTGCCTGGCAACTGAACGTGCCGGATGCGATCACCGTCTGGGCGTTTCCGCTACTGATTATCGGATCGGTTTACAACCAGGGACGCTTAGGCAATTTACTCAACACCCGTGTGTTTCAAGCGGCTGGGGGACTGGTCTTTCTCCATTTTATATGGTACACATTCCGATATTGTTTACGTTTCTGGCCGTAGATTTAGTCAGCAAGGTAAACCTGAAGACGCCGCCACTGCCACAACCGGTCGCGTACAGTCTGGCAAATGTAATAACGTGCCTCGTGTTTGTCGGAATCGTACTCATTGTGGCTTCACTGACCTACCGGTTTGTTGAGGTGCCGGCCCGGAAACGGCTGAATGTACTGCTTGAACAGGAAAAAAAACAATACTCTTTTTAAAACAGGAACCGGCAGGTTATGACAGCGGTGAACCCAATGCGCCAGATCCGGTGCGACTGTGAGCCGATTAACAATAGATGGTTTGGCTATTGGCAAAAAGTCTAAAAGCAGTAACTTAGGACCAGAAATAAGTTGTTTAGAGTAAATCAGGTATGATTTTATGCAAACCATCACTGCTCGCTCAGCCTTTCTGACTATCCAAGTATACCGCTTAGCCTGAACTATGAACACAGAAACGCCGTCTTCACCCTCATCCCTTACCCCCGACGAACAAACCAAACTACGCGAGCTAACCAATCAAAGCTGGAATCTGGAATTAGCCATCTCGGGTGTGGCCATTTACGCCATCATCCAGTGGCCCGACCTGCTGGATTCGGCTTTTTCCTACATTCAGTATAATTATCTGACCGCAAGTGATGATTTTGTCGGCCGTTTGCCGGTCATGGCCTACAGTATGTTCAAGGCGGCCGCCTACGTTCTGTTCGCGGCGTTTCTGGGTAATTTTATATTCCGCGCCTTCTGGGTGGGTCTGGTCGGATTACAGGCTGTTTTTCCGGGCGGTATCCGGTACGACAGCCTGCCGATGTCGACAGGATATACACAGAAGCGGATGGCCGAGGAACTCGGTCCCCTCGACCGGTATATTCTCTGGCTCGACAAACGGAGTAATATTTTGTTTGCGCTGGCGTTTCAGGTGGCCCTGCTCATGTTCATTGCGGCTGTTCTGTACACGCTGGCGCTTTGCATGTACGTCTTTCTCCGGCCACTCCTGCCCGGTCCGGTCTGGCAGGTGCTTAATATCGGGATGAATGTATTTTTCTTTGGTGGCTCGCTATTGCTACCGGTGTTAGGCAGCAAACGGTTCCGCGATAAACTCTGGGCCAACCATCTGCATTACCGGCTTACGAGGATGTTACGGGTTGTGTATATGGGTACCTACGGGCCGATGTCGTACATCATGAATACGTTTCTCAGCAATATTCCTAAAAAGCAGCTGACCCGTACCTATATCATTTTCTACAGTTTGTTTATGGTTGTGTTTATGGTTGAGTTTATTCACGACATGACGCAGAACGAAAACCGGGTGTCGATGCTGAACCGGCGGCACCTGTTTACGGCCCGGATCGACAGCCTCTATATTAACCCGGATAATTACGAAAACCAGCGCTCTGCCGATAGCTATGTCGATGCGGCCACGATTCAGGCCGACATCATCCGTGAACCGTATGTGAAACTATTCATTGCCTATCCGAAAACGCTCGATACGTTGCTGACAAAACTTGCCGTTGAACCCAAATGGCCCGATTCGCTCCGGGGACAGGCCCGGCGGCAACAATACGCGTCATGGAGTAGTCAACAGGTGAACCAACTGGTGCAGATAAAGGTGAATGATTCGCTGATTTCGCAACCTGGGCTCATGTTCACGCACTATGGCCCGCGCGAACAGAAAGGCTGGCAACGGTGCTGGTGCCGGCTAACATGCATATCGGGTATAACCTGATCCGGATCCGGGTCGTACCCAGGAAAAAAGCCGAACCGGAAGAACTGGTTGCGATTCCGTTCTGGTACGTGCCCGAGAAAATGCCGCAGACAGCAAGCGTTCCCGGCAGAGCTGAGACCTTGCCCGCCACTTCCAACGGACAGGATGCGCGGACGCAGAAGTATCTGCGGCGGGTCTTGCAGGGCAATGCTGCCCGGGCTGAGGTAGGTGGCGGAACTGACGGATGTATGACGGAGATAACTACAAAAAAAGGCACAACCCCGGGGATTGTGCCTTTTTTGCTGCACTAGTCGGGGAACGTCCCCGGATTACTGGCATCCGGGGACGAAATAACCCCTAACAGTACAAAACTGTATGTTAATCAGCCGGCTTGCTTAGTTCTCCTTTTCTGTTTGAGCGACTTCATCGCCCGTTGGCTGGGTCGTTTGCGGGCTGCTGTTCCCGCGCTGGATTTTGTAATTCCGCTCGGTCAGCGTTACCTGTGGCGTATGATTTACCGATACACCTCCCACCGGTGTGGCACCCGGTACCTGCTGCTTATAATTCGCCACCTGATTCTGATTCAGGGCCGGTGCATTAACGTAACACTTTTTTTCTGCTCCCACTGACGGGCAGTGGCTGCTTTATTGGCGTGTTTATAGTTATGCGTCGAATAGGTTACGTCTTTCCGTAACTTGTCAGAATCCTGTGCTAAGACAGTGCCTGCCGTTAAACCGATAAGAGCGATAATATTGATGTATGTTTTCATGACGTATGATCGTTTTCTATGGTTAACCGGTTTATGTTGCGTTCGGTAAGAACTGCTGTTGGTTAACAATACAAAGATCGTACACCGGTGTTAGGCTCGTGTTAGCGTGACATTAGAGCGGGATTAGAAATGCAGAAACCCCGAAAATTCTGCTTAAAAATGTAGATTTTCGGGGTTTAAAACGCTCAGGCAGGAATCCGGATCGTAAACGTGGTGCCTGCTGCGGCGGTGGATGTCAGCAACAGCTGACCTTTGTGGAGCTCTACAATCCGTTTCGTCAGGGGTAGGCCAATCCCGAACCCCTGTTTACCCGAGGCGTTTCTGGCGCGTTGAAACGGTATAAAAATGACCTCCTGCTGATCCGGCGGAATGGCCGGCCCCGTATTATGTACGGCAAGTTGTATGTCACCGGCCGAACCGGATAACTGCACATTAACTGTTTGTGCCGGAGAAAACTTGCAGCCGTTTTCAATCAGATTAAAAATGGCAGACTTTAACAATGCTTCGTTACCGATCAGCTGCCATGAAACGCTGCCGGTGCCGCTGATCTGAGTTGTGAGGTCAATCGTATATTGCGGGTAGAGGCGTTTCATTTCGGTAATTACCTGATCAA
>CBDFHU010000111.1:0-46808 GCA_965247375.1 Arsenicibacter sp. | reverse complement strand
TCTTTTTGTAAACCGTGTTTGGTTAATTCCTGTTTGAACGTTTCCACCAGTTCGAGCCCCCGCTCAGTACCACAGCTTTTTTTAGGAGCGTCTTTCTGGTTTGTACAGATAAATACGTGTTTTTTGAATTTCATCAGATGAAGACTTACGTGTATCGGCTACAAAGTTTACAAAACTTTGCCAATCTTCGGGCCTATACCTGTACAGTATCTTTTGTGAGGGGAAGCACGAAGAAGAAGGTAGTACCTTCGCCGATCTCGGAGTAGACTTCCAGACGGCCTTTCATTGCCTCGGTCCGGGCTTGAATATTACGCAGTCCCATACCGATCATCTGCATCTGATTATCATGCTGATGAACAACCGATTCCATACCACGGCCGTTGTCCCGCACAATCATATTCAGGTCGTTGTTGACCCGCTTAAATTCAATATGGGCCTCGGTGGCGCGGGAGTGTTTCAGTATGTTATTCGCCAGTTCAAGGCAGATCGAATAGAGGTGAAATTCTGTCGTTTTGTTCAGAGGCGGCAAATTCATTACCTGCCAGTGTAAACTGGGTCAGCTGGGTGTTATTCAGTTTTTGCACGAGCCGGCAAAGTGCCCGGCCAAGCCCCTCCTGCTCCAGTTCATCGGGCTGGAGATTATGCGACAGATTGCGTACTTCGGCGTAGGCCTCGCGGGTCATCATCACCAGGTTCTGGTAAACCAGCTGCTCCCGCTCCGACAGCTTGCCGGGATTAAGGGCCGACAAACTGAGCTTGATGGCCGACAGGGTACCGCCGAGGTTGTCGTGCAGATCAGCGGCCACCCGCTTGCGTTCCAGCGTCTGTCCGCGCAGCAGCGCCTCTTCGATCTCGCGGTTTTGGCGCGCAATTGCTCGTTGGCCAGCTCCAGTTCGATGGTACGGTCGCGGACTTTATCTTCCAGTCCCACATTCAGAGCGCGGATTTGCTGCCGCTGCCGCCTCACCAGCAGGTTATTGCGGTAGAGCGTGGCCACAAAGCCCAGCAGCATCACCAGCCCGCCGATCAGGAACGTCCGCATCAGCGTTTGCCGCTCAATATCCATGCTCAATGATTCAATCCGGGATTGCTGCGCCACCTGTTTCCGGACTGACACCGACCGCAGCTTTTCCGTTTCAATCTTCCGCTGCAGCTGCGCTTCCCGCGCCTGTGCGGCCAGTTGCCGGCGTTCGGCGTCTGCCTTTACTTTCTCCACATCGGCCCGCCGGCGCATTTCCAGCAACTGCTGCCGGTGGATCAGCTGGCGTTTTTCGGCCTCAGCCTGCACCTTCTCCACATCATATTTCCGTTGCAGGGCCACGAGCTCGTCAACGCGTTTGCGGTCGTTCAGGCTATCCCGGATCGCCACAAACGATTCGTACATGAGCAACGCCTTATCCACCTGCCCGGCAGCCCGGTATGATTTATACAATGCGATGCTGGCCATCTGCCGTAACGGGTCATTGTGCAGCTTTTGAGCTGCCAGTAATGCTTTTTCGCCGTAATCAACCGCCAGCTTCGGATCACCGGTCATAGAATAACACTCTGACAATCGGGCCCAAACCGATGCCTGACCAGCCAGATCATTCAGTTTTATCCATGTCTGGAGCGCTTCTCTGTAATAGGGAATAGCTTCGCCGGCAATCTGCCGGTTGAGCATAAAGTCCCCCAGCCGCTCATTAGCGTAGACCAGATTAAGCTGTGAGTTCACCTCACGGGCAATATCCCGGACACGTTCAAATTTATGAATCGCTTCTTCGTATCGTTTCATCGCCAATAGCGCCTCACCGATCTGTCCTTCGGCCTGCCCCGTCAGCAGCCGCTGGTTCCGGCGCGACAGAATCTTATTCAGCGGGAGTAAGGCCAGCGACTCTTCATAGCTTTTGATGGCCTGCCGGTAGTCTTTCATGAGCAGGTAGATGTCGCCCATGTTCATACGCACCTGCCATAAGGGCGATGTTTCGGGGCGCAGTTTCACACACAGGCCGGCGGCTTTCTGATTTAGCATCAAGGCATTCGCGTAGTCTTTTTTGACCGACCGCACATAAAATTCCTCCAGCATCAGCCCCCTGACCATGTACAGATTATTGTGCCGTTGCCGGGCTTCGCTCACCAGCTGACCGGCATAGTAATAGCTGCTGTCCTGTACATTACCCCGCAGTTGCTTGAACACAATAGCCAGAAAACGGAGACCTTCCAGATGCAGGGTATCATTTTTAAGCGTTCGGGGTAATTTTTTCGTAAATGTGAGATGCTGATGCCCAAGTAGGCGAAGACTATCCATATACCCGGCGTCATTCCGCCGGTCAAAGTCTACTTCCGGCAGACGCGTGCGCTGCGCCAGACCGATAACGGGCAAAGCCAGCAAGCTCAGGAACAGAAGTAAACGTTGCATAGAAAAGAGGAGATATTTTCGCTATAATCAGGGCATTACGTTATAAAAATACAAAAAAAGACCGTTACCTAAGTTAACTCAAAACGATCCCGATTATTTTATTTATAATGTTTTTTCACACATCTGTTCACTCGTTTCGGCTACAGACGGGCAGTTTCGTCCGTAAAATGTACAATCTTGAGCCAATTACCTTTTTGTAGGCATAAACAGGGTCAGATCGTATAAACCGGGCGTCTTACTGCAATTTTCCGGATTCGTTAGTTACGTGCTTGATTAATTCGCACAACGCATTGTATCTTACGCTTTCCATAACACCCCGAACTTCATGAGCAACCTGTCGTTTCTGTGCATCGCCACGTATTTTAAGGGACAAGATTTCCTGAAAACCTGCAAAGCGCTTGGTAATACGGTCTATCTGCTGACGGTCGAAAAACTGAAAGACAGCCCGTGGCCATTTGAGGCCATTGACGAGGTCTTCTACCTGCCTTCCGAATCGAACAGCAGTGAAAATCTGGATAAAATGATTGTTGGCCTCTCGCATGCCATGCGGTCCCGTAACATCGACCGCGTGGTGGCCCTCGACGATTTTGATGTAGAGAAAGGGGCGCTGATCCGCGAGACGTTCCGGATTGATGGTATGGGGCAAACTACTGCCCGCTACTTCCGCGACAAGCTGGCTATGCGCATCCGGGCTGCTGCTGCCGGTATCCGCGTGCCGGTGTTCAGCAGTCTGTTTCATGACGAAACCATTACTGAGTACCTGCAGACCACCGAAGCGCCGTGGCTCATTAAACCACGCGCTGAAGCCTCCACGACCGGAATCAAAAAAGTACATACGCTCGATGAGGCCTGGGCACATATTCATTCACTCGGCGACGAACGGCATAATTTCCTGATTGAGCAGTTTAAGCCGGGGCAGGTTTTTCACGCCGATGCCTTGTCGATGGATGGGCAGTCGGTGTTTACGCGGGTCAGCGGTTATCTGGCCACACCAATGGAGGTAGCCCACGGCGGCGGCGTCTTCCGCAGTTGTGTGATGCCGTATGACTCACCGCTGACGCAGTCGCTGCACATCATGAACAATCAGGTACTGACCGCTTTCGGGTTACAATACAGCGCGTCGCATTCTGAATATATCCGCTGCGATCACGACGGTGAGCTTTATTTTCTGGAAACTGCCTCACGCGTGGGCGGAGCCCATATCGCCGAAATGGTGGAAGCTTCGTCGGGCATAAACCTGTGGAGCGAATGGGCGAAGCTGGAGACTGCCGTGGCGCGGAATGAGCACTACCAGATTCCGGCCCAGGAACGTCATTATGCCGGTCTGATTATTTCGCTTTCCAGCCATCAGTGGCCTGATATGAACCAGTTTGCCGACCCGGAAATCTGGTGGCGGATGAATAAGGAGCACCATGTCGGTCTGATTTTCCGGTCAGAAGACCGTGACCGGATTCTTTCACTGCTCGACAGTTCAATGGCCCGGATTCTCGACGGGCTGCACGCCTCTGCTCCCGTGCCGGACAAACCGACGCATTGACACTAATCTATTGCAGCACGAAGTTTCTCACTCCGTGCTGCATATAACCTTTCGTCAAGCGGAGCATCAAAATCATCCGCGATATAAGTAATCAATCCTTTTCCCGCCCCAAATTTATTTGGCAAAGCAGGAACAGAAGCAGGAGAAACAAACGTCTTTTTTGCTTGCTTTGCTTCCAGAAACTCAATAAAGGTCAATACCTCTGCCTGTAGGTCAGGGGGCAACTGACTAGCTTTCTGATCGATTTGCTCAATATATAGACATACCAGTTTCTTTTTCTACCAAAGATAACAAACAAGAAATTAACTTCGCTGCACCGCTCCCCGCCGGACCGGATACCCCGTAATTGCCCTGTCTTCCATGAAACTACCAGGGCCGTTTTGCTGTTAATATCTGGAATAACCCCTACACATCGTGACCGAACAAAAGGCAACCGAAAACCGGCCCGAATTAACTGATATTGACTTAACGGGATACGAGCAGATTGAAGTCCTCGGCGCCCGCGAACATAATCTCAAAAACATAGACGTAAGCATCCCCCGCAATAAGCTGGTGGTGGTTACGGGCATCAGCGGCAGCGGTAAATCATCGCTGGCCTTCGATACAATTTACGCGGAAGGTCAGCGGCGGTACATGGAAAGCTTCTCGGCTTATGCCCGCTCGTTTATCGGCGACATGGAACGGCCGGACGTTGATAAGATCAACGGCTTAAGTCCGGTAATTTCGATTGAACAGAAAACAACGTCGAAAAACCCGCGCTCAACCGTCGGCACTACCACCGAAATCTATGACTTCCTGCGACTGCTGTACGCACGGGCGGGCGAAGCCTTTTCGTACGTGACCGGCCGCAGGATGGAACGTCAGTCGCAGGATCAGATCATTAATACCATTGTGACGCAGTATACCGGCCAGAAACTGGTACTGCTGGCACCGGTCATTAAGGGTCGTAAGGGTCACTACCGTGAGTTGTTCGTGCAGATTGCCAAAGCGGGCTATACCAAAGTACGGGTCGACGGCGAGATTCAGGATATTGTTCCGAAGATGCAGCTGGACCGCTACAAAATTCACGACATCGAACTGGTAATTGACCGGATTATTCCGAAAAACGACCCCGACGATTCACAGTCGCGGTACCGCCTGAGTCAGTCGGTGCAGATGGCCCTGAAACAAGGAAAGGGCGCTATGCAGGTCCTGACGCCTGATAACACCATCGTATACTTCTCACAGAACCTGATGGATCCCGAATCGGGTGTCAGCTACGACGAACCGTCGCCGAACTCCTTCTCATTTAACTCGCCCTACGGCTGGTGTCCGACCTGCCAGGGACTCGGACATATTGAGGAAATTACGGAAGAATCCATCATTCCAGACCGGTCGCTGAGTATTAGCCGCGGGGCCATTGCGCCATTGGGCGAATATCGGGAGCTGTGGTTTTTCAAGGAAATTGAGGTCATTCTCAAAAAATATAAGCTGAACCTGACTACACCTGTCAACAAGTTTCCAGACGAGGTGCTTCAGATTCTGTTTTACGGCACCGACGAGGAAACAACCCCGCCGGCAACGGCTAAAGCGACCGGCCGCGAGCCGGCGCCGGTTAAATTCGAAGGTATCATTAACTTCCTGAAACGACAGCAGGAAAACGGCTCCGAAAAAATTCTGGACTGGCTGAAAGACTTTATGATGGTCAAAACCTGTCCGGATTGTAATGGTGCGCGTCTGAAAAAAGAAGCCCTGTACTTCAGAATTGCCGATAAAAACATTTCGCAACTGGCGCAGATGGATATTTCGGAGCTATCGAACTGGATGGTTAATCTGGAAGACCGGCTATCGGACCGCCAGAATGTAATTGCTAAAGAGGTGCTGAAAGAAATCCGGAAACGGATCGGTTTCCTGCTCGACATCGGCCTTGATTACCTTACCCTCGACCGGCCGTTGCGAACGCTGTCGGGGGGAGAGGCACAACGGATTCGTCTGGCTACACAGATTGGTACGCAGCTGGTTGGCGTACTGTACATCATGGACGAACCCAGCATCGGACTGCACCAGCGCGACAACGTGAAGCTGATTGAATCGCTGAAAAACCTCCGCGACCTGGGCAACACGGTGCTGGTGGTTGAACACGACAAGGACATGATGCTCGAATCGGACTATATCCTCGATATCGGTCCGGGCGCAGGCCGTCATGGCGGACAGGTTGTCGGAAAAGGAACACCGCAGGAATTTCTCCGGAACGGCAGTACCACAGCCGATTATCTGAGCGGCCGGAACGCCATTGAAGTACCGAAAGAACGGCGCACCGGCAACGGCAAATTCCTGATTCTACGCAACGCAACGGGGCATAACCTCAAGAATGTAACGCTGAAACTGCCGCTGGGCCGGATGATTTCGATTACCGGTGTATCGGGTAGCGGCAAATCGTCGCTGATCCACGAGACCCTGTTTCCGACCCTGAACAAGCATTTTTATAAGTCAAAACGCGAATCGCTGCCGTTTGCCGGCATCGACGGCCTGGAGCATCTGGACAAGGTGATTGAAGTGGATCAGTCGCCGATTGGCCGTACACCGCGCTCTAACCCAGCTACATACACCGGTATGTTTTCCGACATCCGTACACTGTTTTCGGAACTGCCGGAGGCCAAAATCCGGGGCTATAAACCGGGGCGTTTCTCGTTCAACGTGAAGGGCGGGCGCTGCGAAGATTGCGAAGGTGCGGGCATGAAAAAAATCGAAATGGAGTTTCTGCCCGACGTGCACGTGGCCTGCGAAACCTGTAAAGGAAAACGCTTTAACCGCGAAACGCTGGAAGTCCGCTTCAAGGGCAAATCCATCGCCGATGTACTCGACATGACGGTCGAACAGGCGCTGGAGTTCTTCGAAGCCCATCCGAAAATTCTGCGTAAAGTACAGACACTGAACGATGTGGGGCTGGGTTACATCACCCTCGGGCAACATGCCACGACCCTGTCGGGCGGCGAAGCCCAGCGGGTAAAACTCGCCGAAGAGCTATCGAAGCGGGATACGGGCCAGACCCTGTATATTCTGGATGAACCGACAACGGGCCTCCACTTCAAGGACATTTCTCACCTGCTCGACGTTCTGAATAAGTTAGTGAACAAAGGCAATACCGTACTGGTGATTGAACATAACCTGGACGTTATCAAAGTCTCTGACCATGTCATTGATCTCGGGCCGGAGGGTGGCAGTAAAGGCGGGCAAATTATTGCCGAGGGAACACCGGAAAAGGTGGCGGCCGTTAAAGGCAGTTATACCGGCAAGTTTCTGGCGCTCGAACTAAAGTAATTTTTGTTGCTGATCGTTCTGCGTTGCAGGTTGTTTACTCAGCAATTCAGAACCATCAGTAACATAACAGTGACACATAGTGGTGGCACGACTGAGAGTCGTGCCACCACTTTTTATTTACACACCACAACAATCAGAACAACCAGTGTCGAAACGTTTTGATGTTAGTTTTTTCTCCGAATCAGTTTGTTTCGTTTCCGTAAACCAGCCGGAAATGACGCTACTTGCATCGCACATTCAGGTGCAGCGGATTGAGTAATCCGTTGTAAACCAAAGCAACGCCTCCATGAAACCGATGCATTTTCTTTTCGCCGGCCTGTTCGCCCTGTCAACAGGTATCAATCCGCTTTTTGCACAACAGAAAGCCTATTCTCTTGACTTTAAAGGAGATAAATACGAGACACAGACGATAGCTGTCAATGGTACTGATTATAAAATCAGGGCCTTTGAGCGGATTGTGTATGTCCGGAATCCCGTGGATACGGCCTATCAGATTCTGAATGTTTACGTCCCCGAGGGCTATTTCAACGGCGAAACCATCAACGGGTACACGGCTGCAACGGCGCCGTTTTTTTTCCCGAACCGGGTCGGCGGCTACATGGCAGCCCAACCCGCTACGGCCATTAATACACCGAATGGCCGGCCAGCCGGAGGCGGTAATCCGCCCCAAGGCCCCGGCGGCATGCCACCCAACGGCATGGGCGGTAACCGTGGTCCTTCGGCCATTGCCATGGCCTTATCCAAAGGCTACGTTGTCGCCTCAGCGGGAGCACGCGGCCGCATGACCAAAGACGCACAGGGCCTGTACACCGGTAAATCACCGGCGGCTCTGGTCGATTTAAAAGCGGCGATCCGGTACCTGAAATACAACGATAAGACAATGCCGGGCGACGCCAACAAGATCATCTCAAACGGGACCAGTGCAGGTGGTGCCATGTCGTCGCTGCTGGGCGCAACCGGCAACAATAAAGACTACGAACCGTATCTTACTGCCCTCGGCGCAGCACCGGCTAAAGATGACATCTTTGCCGTATCAGCCTACTGTCCGATCACAAATCTTGACCATGCCGATGCCGCCTACGAATGGCAGTTCAACGGAATCAACACCTACAAACGCGGCGGCCCGATGCAGAGCAACAACGCCGCCGGGGCTGACCTCACCCCTGAGCAAATTACAGTGTCGGCTCAGCTCAAGGCACTTTTTCCGGCTTACCTGAACAGCCTGAACCTTAAGCACCCGAACGGACAACGGCTTTCGCTCGATAACAACGGCAACGGTTCCTTTAAAGAATACGTCAAAGCATACGTGATCGCCTCAGCGCAGAAAGCCCTTCAGAGCGGTAAAGACTTGTCTGCCCATACGTGGCTGACCATTAGCGGCGGTAAGGTTACCGGCCTGGATTTCGATGCGTTTGTCCGGTATCAGGAGCGGATGAAAACCCCGCCGGCCTTCGATGCCCTGGACCTCGGCTCACCCGAAAATCAGGAGTTTGGCACCGCAATGGTCGATAAGCAACATTTCACGGCGTTTTCGGCCAGCCATTCAACGGTGCAGGCTCCTCGTGCCGACGAGTCCTTTGTCCGGATGCTGAATCCGATGCACTACATCGGTGCAGCGGGCACGCAGACGGCTAAACACTGGCGCATCCGTCACGGCTCAAAAGATAAGGATACCAGCCTGGCTATTGCCGTTATGCTGGCCACTTACCTGCAAAACAAAGGATATGCCGTTGACCTGGAACTGCCCTGGGACCGGCCCCACAGTGGCGACTACGATCTCGACGAGCTGTTTCAATGGACAGACTCGCTTTGTAAATAACTGTTTCTTTTGTTCTATTTTGTTGCCGGTAGTTGCTGTTGGTTCTGAGTGGTTGCGGTTGGTTTTAAGTTGTTACTGTTGGTTCTGATCGTTATTGATGGTTGCTTTGTATTTGTGGCACGACCGGGCGTCCCCGACTGTCAGTCATCGCTTCATAAAGCGGTCAACCCGCAGTCGTGCCACCACTTATTAACTACCAGCAACCACTCAGAACCAACAGCAACAAACCCTTACTCCAGCGCAAACACAATCGGCAGGTTATAACGGACCCGGACAGCACGACCACTTTGTTTACCGGGCTTCCAGCGTGGCATGAGTTTAACGACCCGCATGGCCTCTTCATCACAGCCGAAGCCGATACCACGCATAACCTGAACATCGGTTAACGTCCCGTCGGTGCCGACAACAAAGCTCAGAAACACACGGCCGCTGATGTTAGACCTGGCAGCCTGGCTCGGGTACTGTAGCGACTTTTGCAGGAATCTGGCAAGGGCCTCCGGTCCGCCCGGAAATTCAGGCTGCTGTTCCACGATAATAAACTCCTTGTCTTCGGCCGGGGGAGCTACTTCAACCGCTTTCTCCTGCACCGTTGGAGCCGCCGACTCAACCGGCGCAATAATTTCCTCCACATCCCCTGAACCTTCAACGGTCTGCTCACCGGGTTTGGCCTCTGCTAATTCGTCGATGGTAGGCGGCAGATTTTCTTCCAGAACTTCCTCATCCGGTAAGACAACCGGCGGCAGATCACGCACCGTGGTTTGCTGCGGCAGCGGCTCCTCGGCACGGATCGGGATGGGCTCTTCCTTAAGCTCCTGCAACTGAATCGGCGTCATGTCGACGGCAATCATTTGGTCGTCTTTTGGCAGCCGGTCGGCAAACAGCCGGTACACCGTCGGCATACCAATACCCAGTAAAAAGATACCGCTTCCGACCAGCAGTGCGCGGTTAATGGTACTCCGGTAACCGCGCCGCAAGGCAAATGCCCCGTAAGCTTTATTGCGGTTAGCAAAAATCAATTCGTCGAGCGAGTATGTTGTTTCCATGGCTATTGTTGTTTTCCGATGGATGCAACTGCTGCTGAAATTGCATAAGCTGATCTGGTAGTGGTAGCACGACCAGGCGTCCCCGACTGGGCGTCCCCGACCGCCAGGCGGCCCTGTTAGAGTTGTGCCACCACTCCGGCTATCTGCTCCGTCTGTACAGAAAAAATATCACTAACGCTTCAAACTATTAAAATAATACAATTTCCCTCTAATGAATTTCTAATTTTATTCTAAAAAGTCTCTTAGTTCTCCATGCCAATTTTGTAGCATCGATTTATGGAATTATCCATCCAACTAACTCAATAAGGTATGAAAACGATAGGTGCATCCATATTAGCCTTTGGCTTGTTAAGCGTTGCCGCGGTACCCTCAACATGGGCACAGACGGTCAACGCAAAGCCACAGCAGCAGGCTACTACCACACAACCCGCTAATGATCAGAAGCAACCGGCCATGCCAGCGGTAAAACAACCGGCAACCGGTGCACAACCCAACACAAATACACAAGCAGCTCAGCAGGCCCCTGCCACTAATGCGGTAGCCGCTCAGCCGACGCCGAAAGCAGCCAGTGAAGATCCCGTTGAACAAGGATTTGATGCCCTGCGCGACGGCCAAATTGATGAAGCAAAAGCGATCTTCGATAAAGAAGTTGCCGCTGATAAAAAAGACTATCTGAGTATGGTTGGTCAAGGTAGTGTAGCCCTGATTAAAGGCGACGTAAATGCAGCCAAAGAAACATTTGCTACTGTGGAAAAGAAAGCGAAGAAGAAAAATCCGGACTGGCTTTACCACATGGCTGAGGCGTATACCCTGACCCAAAATAAACAATACGCTGACGAAGCGCTGCGTTTGATCAATCTGGTTCTGGAGAATGAAAAGGCAGAGAAAAAAGCCGAGTACTACCTTGTGAAAGGGGACGCTTTCTGGCTGAAAAACCAGGGTGGTGACGCAGTATCGGCCTATGAAGCCGCACTACAGTTACAGCCGCAGAATGCCTATGCCATGACACAGATCGGCCGGATTTTCAAAGCGTCAAAAAACTATAATAATGCCCGTGATTATTTTGTGAAAGCCATCGGTATTGACTCAACAAAAGCCGATGCCTACTACGAGCTGGGCGACCTGTATACTTTAGGCCGGAATTATCGCTCGGCCGCCTTTAACTACAAAAAAGCAATTGATAATTCACAGAATGTGCCCGACAGCACCCTGCTGAACTACACCAAAATGGCCTTCCTGGCGGAGGATTATAAAAATATGATGACCTACCTTGATAAGGTCAAAAACAAGGACGCTATCATGAACACTAATCCTGTACGGCGGATGTACGCTTACGCCTACGTAACGGAAGATTACAAACAATATGATAAGGCGCTGGAGCTGATGAAGCAGGTGTTGGAAAACAACGACGTGAAGAAAGACTCACTCGTCCGGACGCTTGACTATGCAGCTATCGGTCAGGCATATGCTAACCTCGAAGGCCCCGGATACGATTCACTGGCGATTGATTATCTGAGCAAAGCCAGCGATGAAGACACGGCAAAAACGTTCTATGGTGATGTAGCCAACATCTATTACACCAAGAAAAAAGATTATGCGAATGCTTCCCGCGCCTACGAAAAGCTGAACGACTGGAAAGCAAAACATAATCAGACCGTAAGCAGTCAGGATTATTACAACGTAGGCCGCAGTGCGTACTTCGGTTTTACTATCAACAAAGACAGTACGCTGATTACCAAGGCCGATTCGGCTTTTGCCAAACTGGCCGAAGTGAATCCGACATACGGCGGGGCTTACCTCTGGCGGGCGCGGGTGAACCGATACATGCCCGATTCTATGGCTAATGACCGTGCTGTAGGCTATTACAAAGACCTGATTACATTCGCCGATACCGTCTCAGCCTCATCGCCGAATAAGGTGGCGCCGAAAGACTTGGCAGAAGCCCACAGCTTTGTCGGCTACTCATATTACAACCAGAAAGACCTGGATAATGCGATGGTTTCGCTCAACAAAGCGATGGAGTTGGACCCAACCAATAAAATGGCGACTCAGCTGATTGACAATATTAATAAAAGCAAGACAGTTGCTAATTCCGGCAAGAAAGCGCCTGCCACAAAAGGGAAAACACCCGCCAAAGGGAGTTCGCCTAAGCCAAAGGCCGGAAATGATGATTCTCCCGGTGGTGGCCGGTAGTTTATGATTGTACCTAAGCCGGATAGCGGCACGACTACTGTTGTGCCGCTATTTTTATGCCTTCGGAACGACCATAACCACCTCTTCCTTATCAATAACAACCTGTCCTTCAGCTAATCCTTTCGGCTTTCTGACAAACTTTTTCGGCGTTACAATCACAGGACATAGGCTATCCGTTTTTCGTTTTGAATACCACGCAGCCAGTTCAGCCGCCCGTTCAATAACCGTTTTCGGAAAGGTTTTGCCGGCCTGGTATTTGATCAGCACATGCGACCCCGACACATCGCGGGCATGGAGCCATAAATCCTCTTTAAACGCGTACCGTTGCGTCAGCAAATCGTTATTTTTGGCATTACGGCCGATCAGAATCGTGAAACCTTCGTATTTTATTTCTTTAAACAGTTCAGCCGGTCCTTCGGCCGGAGAGTCGGTCAGGAGGGCATTTTGTTTAATGTATTTGCGCAGGTTTTTCAGGCCTGCTAATTCATTGAGTACACTGATATGCTGCTGAATCCGGGCGATATCCTGCTCACGAACCGTAATCTGCTGTTGAAGGTGTTCTTCTTCTTTCTTCTCATTCTTAGACTTCCGGTAAAACAACTCGGCGTTTTTCTGGGGCGTCTGATCGGTTTTCAGCCTGATCGTTACCGGCCGGTCGCGGTAAAAATCGTAGAGTGTCACCTGTTCGGGTGAGCGCTGCCCGGGCGGTTCCTCAATATCGTGCAGGTTAGCCATCAGTATATTGGCGATCTCCTCATTTTTGATGCTCTCCTCGCGACCGATCAGCCGCTGCATGTTGGCATCAATCTGAGCGCTGGCTCGTTTCAGCCGTTTTTCCAGCAAGCGCAGCACATCGCCTTTTTCCTTATCAAAGAAATTCTGGCCGGCATACGAGATAAAAAACCGGTTAGTCGCCTCCATCGGATCGTCGAACTCCCGGCTGATCTCTCCGACCGGCAGGAGCGACAAGGTAGGCTGGTGGTCGATCTGAGTCAGGTAGTAGCGGGGCTGTTCGAGTTGCCGGACAACTTCCTGCAACAACGCCCATTTGTCAGCCGGTGTCAGGCGTGTGGGTAATTCTGCGGCCAGATATGCATTGACTACCTTACCAAAGGTCGGAAACAGTTTGCGGTGGTCATATCCGGCCTGTTCGAACGCGGCAAACGACTGGTCAATCGGCCGGTCAATGGCACTTAACCGCAGCAGATGGTCGGTCTGGAGTTTCTGGTTAAACACATCCTGAACCGTATCGCCGTCGAACGACAGAAAATTTGGCCGGTTACCGAAGAATTTAAATAAAAATGTACGGCCTTCGCCCAGCTCTATAGCCAAACAACGTTCATTGAGAAACGACCGTACGCCTATGACAGGTTTATCATAGAGCGACTCAAACAGATCGACGCTGTTAGTACGGGCGCGCTGCACCACATCCGGAAACAACAGGCCCGAAAAGTCCGGTTTCAGGGTAGCTTTGATGTAGAAGGGCCGGTAATAGTTGTTTTTTCCCCGTGCCTGCGCAAACACGAGTACCAGTTCATCCCGCTCCTGACTAAAGCATTCCATGAAGGTTAAGCCATTCAGATGTGTTTGAAGGGCCGGTACCAGCTGACGGAGAAAATAATAATTGGTATGCATAACAGACAGGATTTGTGTGATTCAATGACCAACAGGATTGCCTGTAAAGATGTTCCCTGCCTACGTAAACCCGTATAAAAGCGAAAAGCGATCCCGAGTTGTCGGGACCGCTTTTCTAGTGAACAATAGGGCTAATTACTTAGCTGAATCAGCTGACATTGTAGCAGCCGAATCAGTTGCCATTGTGCTGTCTGTAGCCATTGTTGAAGAATCAGCAGACATAGTCGCTGTCGTGTCAGTTGTAGCTGCACCTTCTTCAGTTTTTTTCGATTGGCAAGCTGTAGCCAGAGAGATCATTGCCATTGCGAAGAATGCGTATTTTACCAGAGCTTTCATGAGTTTGTAGCGTTTAAACGTTAATGATAAATGTCAACCTTAATACCCTATCTGGAAATAGGTAACCCATTAGATTGAGAAAAATTTTAATTTTTTTTTTGGGTTACTATTTTCAGCCCGGCGTATTAATCTATGAAGGTAATTAATGAAGGAAAATAGCGGGTTACGATCGCCAGGCTCAGCCACTAACCGGCTCAGGCTCACCGATGAGGAGCTGCTGGCAGGGCTGGCCGAAGGCGCAGATGGAGCACTTGCACAGCTCTACCAGCGGTATTTCCCGATGGCGCTGCACTTAATTGTCAGCAACAACGGAACCGAAGACGACGCCAAAGATATTTTTCAGGAGGCCATGGTGGTCCTCTACGAAAAGGTTACCGAAGGCTCGCTGGAACTACACTGTCAGGTAAAAACCTACCTGTACTCCATTTGCCGGCGGCTGTGGCTGAAACAACTGGCCAGGAAAGGCCGTTACACGCTCTACGATACCGAACGTGACCTCGGCGAAGGCGAGCCCACTGTGGCCCTCGAAACCGACCTGACTGAGCACGCACAGCGCGACATTCAGTTTGAGGTAATGGAAACGTCGCTGGCTAAGTTAGGCGAGCCCTGCCGCACCTTACTTGAGGATTTTTACATCCGCCATCTCTCAATGCAGGAGATAACGGATAAGTTTGGATATACAAACCCGGATAACGCCAAGACGCAGAAATACAAGTGTTTGCAGCGGCTGAAGCGATTGTTTTTTTCGGTGTATAAGGAGGATTGACCGATGGAAGAAGATCAGGATATTGAAAAAGCCCTCGAACGGTACCGGCAGAGGGTCGATTTACGGAAAAAACTGGATCAGATTCACGCCAGCATGGATATGGATGCCATTCAGAACAATCTGAACTGGCAGCAGCAAAAGCGTCCGACCCTGATCCGGCAGCTGTGGCAGGCCCACAAGCCAACCCTGGCCATTGCAGCCTCGGTCGCGCTGGTAACGACGTTTGCTACCTTATTTACCGTCTGGCAATACCGGTCGACGCACCAGCAGCAGGCTCAGTACAGCATGCTGCGCCGCGACGTTCAGGCCATTAAGCAATCTCAGAACCAGATTCTGAGCAGTCTGAGCGCCCGCCGCCGTGCTGCGTTCAACTCAACACCGGCGCGGGTGGCCGGCACCAGCTTTCTGGTTGCCCCGAACGGCTATCTGGTAACGAATAACCACATTGTGCAGGGCGCCGATTCGGTGTATGTACAGGACCATAAAGGGGATGTGTATAAGGCCCGGATCGTGTACACCAACCGCGGCTATGACCTGGCCATTCTGCAAATACAGAACGACAGCACCTATAAACCGCTGCCAACACTGCCTTACAGTTTTGAACCACGTCCGTCGGACCTGGGCGAGCGCGTGTTTACTCTGGGCTATCCGCGCGATGAGATTGTGTATGACGAAGGCTATCTGAGCTCACGCACGGGTTACCGCAATGATTCATCGGCCTATCAGGTCGCGATCAGCGTAAACCCCGGTAACTCCGGCGGTCCGCTCCTCGACGAAAAAGGCAACGTAATCGGTGTCATCAGCGGGAAACAGGTATCGACTGAAGGTGCGTCATTTGCCATCAAAACGGATTACCTCTTCCGGGCCATCGGTGATATTCCGGGCGATTCGCTGAAAGGGGCGTCGCTGAAGCTAAACCGGAAGAATACGCTGGCTAAACTGCCACGTAAGCAGCAAATTAAGAAAGTACAGGAATGTGTCTATCTGGTGAAGGTGTTCAAACACTAAGCCGGATGTACTCCCCATACAAGCGCGGACAAGCCAATGGCCTGTCCGCGCTTTTTTTATCCTACAGAATACCACGCCCCGCTAACTCCTCCTGCCGGAGCGCACGGTTCACAGCAACACCGGATTTACTCCCTGCTGCTACAGCCATCCCTACCTGCCGCATCATCGTCGTACAGTCGCCGGCGGCAAATACACCCGCCACGTTGGTCTGCCCCATGTTATCAACGGCAATATGACCGGTTTCCGAATAGGTGCAGCCGAGTTGTACGGCCAGGTCGGTATGGTGGGTAAACGGTACCCGGCTGAATAGCGCACTCAGCTCAACAATCCGGTTATCCGCCAGTTGCAGGGCGCTCATAAATCCATCGTGGTGAATAATTTCACGGACTCCGGTTTCTACCACCGGAATTCCCAGTTGCCGGACATCGGCTAGTTGTTTGTCGGTCAGCGTCGAAGGCCCGTTCGTAAACAGGGTCAGGTTCCGGCTCCACTGCTCAATCAGCAGGGCCAGTTCGTGGGCCATATCGCCGTTGGCCAGCAGGCCGATGGGCTGATCCCGTACTTCGTAACCATGACAGAACGGGCAGTGGAGTACCGAACGCCCCCAACAGGCCGCAAAACCGGGAATAGCCGGCATCTGATCGGCCACGCCGGTTGCCAGCAGCAGTTTACGGGCGGTCAGGGTCTCTCCTGCCTCCGTAGTCAGTGTAAATCCACCGGCTGTTTCTGCGGCCGTAACCACCGTCCCGTCAATGAGGTCAATGGTTGGGTAATATTGTACATTTTGACGGGCTTCAGCCAGTATTTCTTTCGGAGGCCGGCCGTCATGCGTCAGAAAATTATGGGATGCGGGTGTCTGGCGGTTGCAGGGTTTTCCGGCATCAATAACCGCTACCTTCCGCATAGACCGGCCCAGAACAAGGGCTGCGCTCAGACCGGCAAAACTGCCGCCGACAATGGCGGTATCGTACGTTTGTTTCATCGTTTTGTTGTTATTATTGCCAGACGGGGAACGGATCAGCAAACCGTCCTTTTTTCTCCATATGCAGGATTTCAGCTTCCGTGCAGAGGCAGTCTGTCAGCTCGTTTATAATCTGCGCTTTATCCAGATCCTGACCAATAATGACCAGTTCGTTCTGCCGGTCACCAAAGCGTTTATCCCACCGGGCTTCGATCTGTTTGCGATGGTCGAGAAAAGCCCCGTACCGTAACCGCTGGTAAAACGGCATCGACGCCCACCACACACCGGCCTGCTCAGCCCGCAGACTCCCGCCGGCCTGGCTGAAATTCAGCGCTTCATCGGGCCGGGAGGCCAACCAGAACAGTCCTTTGCTGCGGATGATACCCGCCGGAAAGCTTTCGCTCAGATACCGCCAGAAGCGTACCGGATGGAACGGCCGGCGGTCGCGGAAGACAAATGATCCGATCCCATACTCTTCCGTTTCTGGCGTGTGACCAACGCCGTTTTTATGATTTTCCAGTTCCTGAATCCAGCCCGCCGACTGTGAGGCTTCATCAAAATCGAAAAGACCGGTATTCAGGATCAGGGCCGGATCAACCTTACTGAACTGGCTTTCGATAATCCGTGCTTTCGGATTCAGCTTTTGCAGAATCGACCGCAGCTCACCCACCTGATGGCGGGGCAGCAGGTCGGTTTTATTCAGAATAATGATATTGGCAAACTCAATCTGATCGGTCAGCAGATTCACAATGGCCCGGGTATCCGTCTCATCGTCGTTGAGCGCACGGCTATGCACCGTATCAACCGATCCGAAATCGCGCGGGAAGTTAAAGGCATCCACGACCGTTACCAATGTATCCAGACGCGAAAACCGCGAGAGGTCAACTCCCTTATCTTCGTCGACAAACGAAAAGGTCTGGGCTACCGGCAGCGGCTCCGAAATCCCCGTCGACTCAATCAGCAGGTAATCGAACCGGTCTTCGCGGGCCAGTTTTTCGACTTCCAGCATCAGATCTTCGCGCAGGGTACAGCAAATGCAGCCGTTACTCATCTCAACCAGTTTTTCCTCCGTCCGCGAGAGGGTATTCTGTTGCTGCACGAGTTGAGCATCTACATTCACCTCGCTCATATCGTTGACAATAACGGCTACTTTCAGCCCTTGCCGGTTATGCAGAACGTGGTTGAGCAGGGTCGTTTTGCCCGCTCCCAGAAACCCGCTTAATACCGTTACAGGTAATTTTTTCATACGTATACTGTGAAAAATCCCACTGCAAAGGTATTGCTAATTTTCTTAAATGCAACAATGTTGCATTTAAGAAAATTAAGGAGCCAGTAATAACCGGCCATCCGCCGTAAACCGCAGCTGACCGCCTGGTTCGAAAAGGACCTGTTTTACCTGAACCGGTGTGCTGATTGTCACAACATGGCCGGGCAGAATCTGTACCCGGCTACTCACCGCCGGTACGGTTCCGCAACGCCACGTTGATGCGGTCAGCCAGTTTCCCGACTGCGCTGACTGACTGACCGTTGCATCCGTACACGCCGGTTTGGTCATAAACGCCGATGCCAGCCGGATGTAAGCGGCCTGCGTATAAATCCCGATTTCGGTGATTTCGTAGGCGTTGTCCGGATAATCGGTATTCCAGTCCTTATAAGCTTTTTGCGCAGGCTGTCGCCCGGGCGGTATCAGAGCCCCGCTGTAGTCCTGATTCGGCCCGCCGATCAGGAAGCCGGGAAACGGCCCGATGGCCGAAGTCAGGGCATTATCATAGACCGTTCCGTCCCAAAACCAGCCATGATAGATTTCGTTTTGCGAGTTTGAGGCGCCCAGCGCGTTCATCTGACTCAGGTAACACTTCCCGTTAGGGTTCAGCCCATGCAGGTAATGCAGATACCCCAGCGTTGCCTGTTGCAGAACATCGTTATTAGCGGCGCTCAGATTATTGATTTTCAGGAGCTGAAGCTGAATAGCCACCTGCGCCTTCTGCTGGTTTGAATTCCACGGGTGGTAGTTCAGATAAGCGCGGTAAGCATCTGTTTTGCCGGTGTAGGCCGGAAGCAGTTTCGGCGATGTGGTGATAAGGGTGGTAAACTTACTGCGGATCGCGCTGGCGTGGGCTGCGGCGGCATCCGGCGCATTCGCATAGGTCAGCAGCGCATCAAGTACGACCTGCCAGTCGGGGAAATAGGCATCGGCACCGGCCGTCCACTGCATCTGCACGGTCTGTCCGTACAGGTTTTCAAAGGCTGTTTTATAGGTCGCGCCCGCCGTTGCGCCGAACAACCGGAACAGATATGCCGCTGCCACTGCCGGATACGAAATCCGGCGATAATACGTGCTGTTGACCGCATCCCCGTAAATACCGTTATCCGGATTAAAACTACCTCCCCCGTTCACGAGAAAAGGCGTATTATCAAAAATAACGTCCGGATTGGCACCCGCCCAGTTCCAGGCTTGCTGAGCCGCCGTTTTGAGCGTATTGGCATACGTTGACGAAAAACTGCCGAACACACTGGCGGCATGCGCAAACACCGACGCAACGGCGTAGGTGGTCAAGGTACTGGCTCCGCCGTAAAAGCGCTGACGGGTATCTGCACTTGGAGGGCTGTTAACCCCATACCCTTTAATACTGACCTTACAGCGTACCCGCCCGTCACTATCCTGCATTTTCAGCAGCCAGTCGAGTTCGTATTTTGCTTCGTCCAACGGCGCAGGCAGCGATCCGGCCGCAGCCGTCCACGATGCGGGATTTTCTTCGTAGGCTTTCAACAGATTATGCAGGGCTTCAGCCGCATACAGGGCGTATTTATTGAAGTCGCCCGCATCGTGCCAGCCCCCCGACATATCCCGTTCTTTGGCTACATTCGACGGATCAGCAACATCACGGCAATGCGTGTCCTGCAATGCTCCGAGGTGACAGGCGCCGTCCTGCCAGATTTTACCTCCCAACTGCCCGAATCGGGCGACTCCGCAACGCTGCATCTTCAGAGCAGCCAGCGCCTGCCGGGCCGGGCCGTCGTATACATTACCCGCAATCACAAACGGGTAGGAACGCTTGTTCTGTCCTGCATCACAAACGTAATAGGTGCCCGCAGCCGTAACCGCCGAAAAATCAAACCACCAGACTTTATCTCCTGACTGACCGTGCGTTGCGCCGCCATTCCAGGCCACGGGCGCTCCGCTGAACACAACACTGTGATCAGACGCCCGCCTGATCTGGTACGTTCCACCCGGCGTATACTGACTCAGCCGGTTATACTGACTGACGGCCGGATCGGGGCTGCTGATCACGGCAATTTTCTGCGCATCCGGCAGGTACCCGAACTGGTCTGTTTTGATATGGTCGTCAACAACAGGGGTGGCCGTTGTTGTACTAATGCTTACCGTCACGATCACCTGTCCGGCAGTTCCCTGACACAGACTGGCTGTGCAATAAGCGGTATAGGTCGTTGTCGTCAGCGGCGAAACCGTAATGGCGGCCGTTGTACTGCCCGTACTCCAGGCATACCCTGATCCGGCAGGACAAACCGCTGTCAGTGAAACGGTTTGCCCGGCCGCTACCGACGTTGACGAGGCATTGACGACGGGGGCCGGAGTCGTGTATATTCCTTTCGTAAACGGACTCAGAAATGACCAGATCTGTGCTTCAGCGCTATACCCTGAATTACCCGTTGTTGGCCAGGCGTGTCCCAACCCTGCCCGTTTCAGCGCCAGCAAGACCACTGGCGTCGGACCGGTACAGAAATCATAACGGGTTATATCGGCCGTATTTACCGAAATCGCCGGTGCTGAGTTAGCACAGACCGGCCAGGCATATGAGGCTTCGGGCCATATCCAGCCGCTGTTTAAATCCGGGAAACTGACCTCAGTATCGGTTGTAGCATGGATGTGGAGAACCGGTGTCCGGGAGAATGTTCCGGCTGCAAACTGACTGTTCAGATAGGCATCACTACCCCACAGACTGGCTGCGACCGGTACAATACCCGCAATCCGCCCCTTCGACGCGTTGGCAATGGACAGAAAATACGCCATAAAGCCCCCGCCCGAATGCCCGGCTACATATACGCGGCTCCGGTCTATCCCGAAACGCCGGTAGAAATAGTCGATCAGGTCCACGATGAACTGTACATCATCAGGCGCATTGGCGTCATTGCCGTTATCCCCTGAACCCGTCACGTTGTCAGCAAATTTGTTCCATTGTACCGACCCTGCCACCGGTAACGCATCCGGATACACACTGATAAAGTTTTGGGCATCGCCCAACGCATTAAATCCGGTATAATTCATAATACCGGCTCCGGTACCACCGTCGCCGTGCAGCACAATCATCAGCGGCAGATTACAGGCAGGTGTCGTGGCAGGCAGGTGGAAGGTAAACGTACGGGTGCGCGGATTACCCGTTTGCTGACTACTGGTGACCGGAATACTGCCGGTCAACGTGGTGGCGGCGGTCGGGGCGGTTGGCTTCCGTGCCAGTAAGCAGCCAGGGGCCAGCCAGAAGATGATGAGGAGTAGCCTTATTGGTTTCATTGCGGCAATACGTATCCGGTAAATTCACCCGAAAACCTGCATGACGCCGGTATACGAAGTGAACTTACATCCAAAACCGGATACATATTCCCCGGAATGAGCCAGTGGTTAGTTTTCGTGCGTAAACGGTCAGATAACCTTTTTGGAAAACAAGCAATGGCCCGGCCTGACAGGTAATACTGTCTGACCGGGCCACTGCTACTATTCGCTTCGCGGTTTATTTCTGTGCCTGCAAAGCCGGCACTTTCAGGTATTTATCAAACCAGTCCAGATACCGGACAAAGCGGTCTTTCTGGTAGCTGGGTGTCGTAATGCCGTGAAAGGAGTTCGGGTAAATAATCAGTTGCGCCGGGACGCCGAGCGATTTCAGTGCCTGATACATCTGCTCACTACCTGCCACCGGTACGTTAAAATCTTTTTCCGAAGCCATAAACATGGTTGGCGTCTTGATTTTATCGGCTTTCAGAAACGGATATGATAGTTTCAGCCACTTATCCAGATTTTTCCACGGAGCACCCAGTTCGTTCTCGTACTGATTCACATACTGGTCAATGCCGTACATGGTCAGTTGCAGCGAACTGCCCGCACCGCTCGCCGCCGCTTTAAAACGCGGGTCAGTGGCGATGGTATAGTTGGTCAGGATTCCGCCGTAACTCCAGCCGCCAATGCCTAACCGGTCGGGATCGGCAATGCCTTTCTGCACCAGATGATCAACGGCACCCAGAATGTCAGTCACCTCTTTATTACCCCAATCGGCATAAATCGCCTTGCAGAATTCCAGTCCACGGCCGCTGCTGCCCCGATAGTTAACGCCTACAACGGCATAACCGCCTGATGCCAGAATCTGCCGCGACAGGTCGAATCCGTAGGTATCCTGTCCGACCGGTCCGCCGTGAATAAAGAAAATAGCGGGTAGTTTCTGTCCGGCTACGGCGTTGGCCGGTTTAAACAACAGGTTTGATACCTGTGCGCCGTCCTTGCTGCGTGACGTGTAACCTTCAACCGTCGCCAGGGCCAGCGGTGCCACAAATTCGTCCTGAATCTTCGTCAGCCGCCGGACCGTGGTACCTTCCACAGCGTATAGCTCGGTTGGTAGTTGTGGCTCGCTCATCAGCGTCACCCACTGCCCTTTCGGGTGGCGCTCCAGATCACTGAATGCGCGGTCACCGCCTGCGACAACGCTGAGTTTACCATCAGCGAGGGTATACGCCCCTACATAGGTCCGCCGATCATCATCGACCAGCACGTTTACTGTCTTGCCGTCGGCTGACCAGCGCGGGTTACGCACGGGCCGGTCAAGCGCCAGCGAAAGCAGGCGCGGCTCACCACCCTGCACCGGCACCACCGCCAATACGGCCTGATCGTACATGATAAAGTTTGTCGACGCAGTCGAACGGGTATAGGCAATCTGCGTGCCGTCGGGGCTCCAGACCGGATTACCGTCGCGGCCGGCCCATGTGGTGAGCTGGCGCATAGCCGCGCCTTTCTGCGCCGCCATGACGTAGATATCGGCGTTCTCGTTTTTGTCGGGATCGGCCGTCCGGTTGCTTACGAAAGCCAGTTGTGTACCATCCGGCGACCAGACCGGCGATGTTTCATCGTAAATACCTTTGGTCAGGGTATCGAGCGTTTTTTTCTCTACGTCGTAAACGAACAGATGAGCGGCACGGCGGTCGAGGTAGCCCTGAATATCCTGCTTAAACTGGTAGCGGTCCATGACATAAGGCGTCCGGATTTTGGTCTTTGCCGAATCCGAATAGTCTTTATCACGGATCACGAGGGCGATCCGCTTCCCATCCGGCGCCCATTCATATTCTTCCAGCTCGCCTTTCAGATCGGTAAGTTTTTTACCTTCGCCGCCACGCCGGTCCAGCAGCCACAGCTGACTGCCCCCTGCGCCGTTCCGCGACGAGGTAAAGGACAGGTAACGGCCATCAGGGCTCCAGCGCGGTGTCGACTCCCCGTCAGGGCTGTTGGTGAGCTGTACGGATTCCTTACCGTCCCAACTGATCATCCAGAGGTCGGCGTTGCGCTTATCCTTTGCCGGATCGACCGACGATTGCACGAAAGCCACCCAATTGCCGTCGGGTGATACCTGCGGATCGCTAACGATCTGTAAGCGAGCCACGTCAGAGGGATTAATCGGACGTTTAGCCGGTGGCTGGGCACAGACGCTGCCCGCCATCAGCAAAAGCGGAAGAATGTGTTTCATATTGGGGTTTGTTGCGAAAGAAACCCCTAAAGATACGAGGAAAAGAGGGACGATTTATTTTTTCATAACCACTCCCTCCAGCGCCGCCAGAAACAGCTCATTGCAGCGGGCATGCCATTGCCGGAACCGTTCATTAGCGGCCGGATCGTGGTTGGGCAGGTAATCCATCAGCCGGTCGAGGTCGAAACTGTTGGCGGCAATGCCTACGCCCACCCGCTGCCCGTCGAGCGCATTGCCCTCCTGCTCGTAGTGGTTAGGCTGCGGAATCATCAGCACGGGCTTACCGAGGTAAAACGCTTCGCAGACCGACTCGAAACCCGCCGTCGTCACCACCGCGCGGCAATGCTGCATTACGTCCAGAAACCGCTTTCCGTCGATGGCGTGAAGTGTCAGGGTTTCGTCAACTATTTCTTCCGGCTGGGTTACGCCTGAGTGAAAAAAGCGTAAGGGTACATCAGGGCGCCGGCGGTGAGCTTCTTCAACCTGCACCCGTAGGCCCGGTTGTGTCACATAAGCCAGCAGATACGGTTCGGTGGCAGGCCGGCGGTCGAGTACTTCCTGCCGCAGCAACGGCGGCACTACCTTCAGGTGTTCGCCCGGCACATCCGGCAGCTCATCAAACGACAGGGCCAGTTTCAGGGTAGCTCCCCATGAGTTAATGCGCGACAGGAGCAGAAACGTTTGTTTGTCGAGCGGTTTATGCGGCGGAAACGGAAAGGCAGGATGAAACGCCAGGTATTGGTGGGCAATGGTAACAATCGGCACCTTGAAACGATAACGGGCATAGGCCAGCCCGCCCAGTATTTCGTAAAAATTAACCACAACATCGGGCCGGTGGCGCCGGATGGCATCGCGGATCTGACGCAGGCTACTGAAGTAAACCTTACTTTTTTTGAGTGAGTTCAGGACCGACGTACCAACTTTGAGCTCATTGGTTTTCTTGTCAAACACCAGGGCCGGGCTGTTCACGGCTTCAATCGGTGCCGGAAAAGCGTCGGCAAAAAAGGCAGGAACGGGCCGCCCCTGCGCCACTCCGACCAGCCCTCCTACCAGCTCATGGCCTGCCGACTGCACAATTTGGGCAAGGGCGAGCGCCTGTGTCATATGCCCCCGCCCCTCCCCCTGCACTAAGAATAGAATACGCATCTATGTGAAAGAGTGAAAGAGCGGAAGAGTGAAAGTATGGCGTTACCGCTCTTTGTCTCTTTCGCTCTTTCACTCTTTGGTTAAATGGCCAAATTAGGCATTACGGCAGGGTTTTCAAACGTCGGGGTGCGTATGGTGGTGGTTTGCGGCTGTTTTTCTTCCTGATCGGCCGAGTAGTAAATCAGATTCCAGTTGCCGTCATAGTCTTCTACCAGCGCACTGAGTGTTTCGACCCAGTCACCGGAGTTCATGTAAATCATGCCGTTGGTGTAGTTATGAATGGCGGGCTGATGGATGTGACCGCAGATAACGCCATCGCAGTTACGGGCTTTGGCCAGCTCGGTGAGCTTAATTTCAAAATCGGAAATGTAGTTAACCGCCTGTTTAAAGCGCTTTTTGATCTCCTGCGACAACGAGTAATAAGGCAACCCGCGCCAGGTCCGGTAGTGATTGTAGAGTTTATTGATCCAGAGCAGAAAGGTGTAGCCGATGTCGCCCAAGTGGGCCAGCCACTTCATGTGTGAGGTAATGGAGTCAAAGACATCGCCGTGGGTGACGTAGAACAGCTTATCACCCGATTGCAGGATATAATCCTTCCGGATCGAGAAGTTCTTTCCGAGCCGCAACGGCATGATCTGATCCAGAAAGTCATCGTGATTACCGCGCAGGTAGATGACTTTGGTATCATAGCGGACAATCTGCTTCAAAACGGTCCGGAAAAAGGCCGTATGCTTTTTTTTCCAGGCCCCGTATTGTTTCAGCTGCCAGCCATCAATAATGTCTCCGTTCAGGATCAGCTTCTGGCAGGAATATGTTTTCAGAAATTCTGTTACTTCCTTTGCCTTCGAGCCTGAGGTACCAAGGTGGATATCGGAGAGCACGATGGTGCGAAAATGCCGTTTTGGTTTCATGTCCGAAAATACATTCCGCACATTATCCGGGTTTTATGGTACTATTATGAAATTGCTAATAATCAACTGCTTCAGCAGCCGGTGAACGTTTTTGAGCGATCTGCCGTATTGTACACTACAGAGTGATTGTGTTTTTTGATCTATGGAAAATCCCGTTTTGATATTTGGAGCCGGTACTCTTGGCCAGACGGCACTGGACATTTTTCAGCGTAATAATGTCGTGGTATATGGCCTGCTCGATGATGAGAAGAAGCTGCACGGAAAGGAATTCGGCGAAATTTCGGTGCTTGGCGATACCGACGACGACGGCTACCTGAAGCTGATTGGCCAAAAATGTGAAGCCTGCGTTGCCATTGCTGACAACCGGGTCCGTAAACAATTAGTAAAGATGCTCAATGAGCGCCGGAAAGTACAGCCGGTGAATGCCATCCACGACACAGCTGTCCTGGCCAGTTCATCGGGCATTGGCCACGGCAACCTGATTGCAGCGCGTGTGGTACTGAACCCGAACGTAACCGTCGGCAATCACTGCATTTTGCAGGCAGGTACGATTATCGATGCAGGGACAACCATCGGCGATTATGTCCACATCGGGACCGGTTGTGTGATCAACAGCGGCGTAACCATCGAAGACGGCGCATTTATCGGTACCGGAGCCGTTCTGGTAGCGGGCGTAACAATCGGCAAAAATGCCCGGATCGGTGCCGGATCAGTAGTTGTCGAAAACGTAGCAACAGGCAAAACCGTATTCGGCAACCCCGCCAAAGCCCTGTAGGGGCGACCCCACGTGGTCGCCCGATAACGAATAGACCATTCAATCATCCCACGTGGTCGCCCGATTCAGCCACACGTGGGGTGACCGAACCACAGGTTATTCAACGTACAACTCAACGTTGGCCAGAAAATCCTGATACGTCTTTTCGATCCCTTCTTTCAGGTCGGTTGTATGACGCCATCCCATATCGTGCAGACGGGAAACGTCCATCAGCTTACGGGGGGTACCATCCGGCTTATCAGTATTCCAGCGGATTTCGCCGGCAAAACCAACGGCTTCTTTCACCAGTTCAGCCAGTTCGCGGATGGTCACATCCTCACCGGTCCCGATGTTGACAAACAGCTCGCCGTCGTAATGCTGCATCAGAAAGAAACAGGCATCGGCCAGATCGTCGGCGTGCAGGAATTCGCGGCGCGGCGAGCCACTACCCCACACCTCAACCGTTGGCTGATCATTGATTTTGGCCTCATGAAACTTCCGGATCAAGGCTGGCAGTACATGGGAGCCCTGTAGATCGTAATTATCGTTCGGACCGTATAGGTTGGTCGGCATGGCCGAAATAAAGTTCGAACCATACTGGCTGCGGTAGGCTTCACACAGCTTAATGCCCGCAATTTTGGCAATGGCATACGGTTCATTTGTCGCTTCCAGAAAACCGCTCAGCAGATACTCTTCCTTAAGTGGCTGCGGAGCCATTTTCGGATAAATGCATGACGACCCCAGGAACATCAGTTTTTTCACCCCGTTCTGATAGGCGGCATGAATGATATTGGCCTCAATCATCAGGTTATCATAGAGAAACTCACCGCGATACGTGTTATTGGCCAGAATACCCCCTACCTTCGCCGCCGCCAGAAATACATAATCCGGCTTTTCGGCAGCAAAGAAGTCATTGACAGCCTCCTGATTCCGGAGATCCAGTTCTGACGACGTACGCATCAGGATGTTTTCGTAACCGGCGGCCTGTAATTTCCGGACCAGGGCAGAGCCTACCATCCCCCGATGACCGGCTACATAAATTTTTGCTTGTTGTTCCACAATGGCTGAAAATCAATGGCAGTAGTCTGCCGGTGTGCTGACAACTTATTCGAAGTCAGGCATTATTTTTGTAAAATAAATCACAACGTCACGGCGTTGCAAAACTAAGAAACTTCCGGCGGAGTGCCGCCCTCAGGAATCAGTTTCATGCGCCGTGCCTGCGACTATGCATAAAATTATTCATTTGACCTTTTTAGCGTCTTGTTTACTGGTTAGTGTACCGGTCTGGTCGCAAACCACACAACCGTCGGCCTTAACTACCGCGGGCGGACCGCCTGTGCCTCTGAAGGAGCGGGGTAAGAAAAAGTCGATTCTGTCGAATATTCCCCTGCCATCTACATCGGGTTCAGTATCTACCCCATCGGCCTTGTCGGGCCTCGGCTTACCGTCAGGCAGCTACGAGACGCCTAAAAATGTCGATCAGCTGGTTACCGAAACCTTGCCCGATCTGGGCTTAAAGATAAAGCAACTTCGCAAGAAGAAAGATTCCGAACGGGCGAAGAAAAAGGTATCCAAGACCGATTACGAAGGCATTGCCATGGTCAAGGCCTACAATAAATTCGGTAGCGGTGACCGGACCGTCGTCGAAGAGTTTTACATTCTCCGCCAGCATCAGGACTCGCCGAAGTTTGTGCAGACCTCCGATACCTACTGGTTCGACGAAAAAAATCATCGGGTTACCAGTGCCATTCCCCGCGACGGTACCGACCGCCGGCCGTTGCTCCACGGGCCTTACAAACGCTACCAGAACGGCAACCTGATGGAAGAAGGGTTTTATTACCTGGGCACCAAAGACGGCCGCTGGGAAAAATACGACCAGAACTTTCTGCTGGTCGATAAAAGCCGCTGGCACCACGGTTTCCCGGCCGAAGCACGGATTGCCTGGTACGATTCAGCCCACACGAAAATCAAGGAGGTAACGCCGGTCGAATACGGCCAGGTTAACGGCACGTACTACGCCTTCCATGAAAACGGGAAGATTTCGGTTACCGGTAAGTACGACCACGGCGTGAAAATCGGCCGGTGGACTGAATATTATGCCGGTACTACCCGTCAGTTCCGCAAGCGGCTGATGCAGTATGGCCGCGACCGCTGGGATACCGAGTTCGAACCGTTCATCATCAGCGAATGGGATGAGAAGGGAAAAATCACTTACGATGCCAAAGACAAACCGGCCGAAACGGAGGAAGAACCAACCACAAATAACTAAACGAAGGGGCCCGTTCTGAGTAGAACGGGCCCCTTCGTTTAGTTATTTGTGGTGGCACGACTCAAAGTCGTGCCACCACAAGTTTTTTGATTACGCCACAGTCGCAGCCTCTTCAGTTGCGTAGGCTTCCGTCGGGATACAGGCACAGATCAGATTCCGGTCACCAAAGGCCGAGTCGATGCGGCTCACGGTTGGCCAGAATTTACGGCTCTGTACGTATGGCAGCGGGTAGACCGCTTTCTGGCGGCTGTATGGCCGGTCCCAGCTATCGCTCAATACCACCGTAGCGGTGTGTGGCGCGTGCTTCAGGACGTTATTGGCTTTGTCGGCATTCCCTTCTTCAATCTCGCGGATTTCGTTACGGATGCTCAGCAGGGCGTCGCAGAAACGATCCAGCTCCGTCTTCGACTCCGATTCGGTTGGTTCGATCATGAGCGTACCGGCAACCGGGAAAGACACCGTCGGCGCATGGAAACCGTAATCCATCAGCCGCTTCGCGATGTCTTCAACTTCAACACCTGCCGATGCTTTGAACGGACGGCAGTCGACAATCATTTCGTGCGCACAACGGCCGTTAGTACCGGTATACAGAATCTCGAAATGGCCGTCTAACCGTGCCTTGATGTAGTTTGCGTTCAGGATGGCGCGTTTTGTGGCGTTCGTCAGGCCTTCGCCGCCCATCATGGCGATGTAAGCATACGAAATCGTCAGGATGCTGGCCGAACCATAGGGAGCCGCAGAAACGGCACCTTTCGCTGATTTCACCGCCCGCTCAGCCGTCCCGTTCAGTTCAACGTGGCCCGGCAGGAACGGCACCAGATGTTCTGCCACACCGATCGGGCCCATACCAGGACCGCCACCGCCGTGCGGAATACAGAACGTTTTGTGCAGGTTCAGGTGGCACACATCCGCACCGATCGTAGCCGGTGAGGTCAGACCCACCTGCGCGTTCATGTTGGCACCGTCCATATACACCTGTCCGCCAAACTTATGGATGGTCGCACAAATGTCTTTAATACTTTCTTCAAATACACCGTGTGTCGACGGATACGTCACCATCAGACACGACAGGTCGTTGCTATACTGGGCAGCCTTGGCCTTTAGATCAGCCACGTCGATGTTACCGCGTTCGTCGCATTTCACGATAACGACCTTCATACCGGCCATGACGGCACTGGCAGGGTTCGTACCGTGTGCCGACTGCGGAATCAGCGCAACGTTCCGGTGCTCATCGCCACGGCTCAGGTGGTAGGCCCGGATTACCATCAGACCGGCATACTCACCTTGCGCACCTGAGTTTGGCTGCAGCGACATGGCCGCAAAACCGGTGATCTCGCAAAGCCATGCGTTCAGGTCCTTAAACAGTTGCTGATAACCGGCTGTCTGGTCTTTCGGGGCAAACGGGTGCAGGCGACCAAACTCAGGCCACGTCACCGGAATCATTTCCGCCGTAGCGTTCAGTTTCATCGTACAGCTACCCAATGAAATCATCGAGTGCACGAGCGACAAATCCTTCTCTTCCAGCGACCGCAGGTAACGCAGCATTTCGTGCTCCGTATGATGCGTATTGAATACCGGATGCGTCAGGTAATCTGACTGGCGAACCAGCCGCTCCGGCCACGTAATTTCCAGCTCACCGGCAATGCGTTCCACATCAGCCTTAATGCCAAAGACGGTCAGCAGCTCGGTTACATCATCCAGCGTTTTTGTTTCATCAAAGGCAATGCCTACGCGCTCTTCATCGGCATAGTAACGCAGATTGATTTGCGCCGCTTTCGCCGATTTTTTCAGCGAGTCAACATCGTCAACCTTCACCGTGATGGTATCAAAATAGTTCTCGTTCAGAATTTCGTAGCCGTTGCGTTTCAGAGCCGTCGCGAATACTTTCGTCAGGCCATGCACCTTGCCGGCAATCGTTTGCAGCCCCTGAGGACCGTGATAAACCGCATAACTGCCGGCCATTACCGCCAGTAATACCTGGGCCGTACAGATGTTTGATGTCGCTTTTTCGCGGCGGATGTGCTGCTCACGGGTCTGGAGAGCCATCCGGAGCGCCGGTTTGCCTTCTGCATCCTGTGACACGCCGATAATCCGGCCCGGAATCTGACGCTTGTATGAATCGCGGGTAGCAAAGAACGCCGAATGCGGTCCGCCATAGCCCATTGGTACGCCGAGACGCTGGGCAGAACCCACAACCACGTCAGCACCCATCTCGCCCGGAGGCGTCAGCAGTGTCAACGCAAGCAGGTCAGCCGCTACAGCTACCGTAATATTTTGTTCGTGCGCCGAAGCAATCAGGTCAGTATAATCAAACACGCTGCCATCCGTTGCCGGGTATTGCAGCAACATCCCGAACAAGTCAGGATACGTCAGATTTACCTGGCGGTGATCGCCCACCACTACGTTGACCCCGATCGGCGTTGCCCGCGTAATGATCAGGTCAATGGTTTGCGGGTGGCAAAGGCTTGATACAAAGAATGTATTGGCATTCTTTTTCGAAGCCGGCCGTGTGGCATACAGCATGTGCATGGCTTCGGCCGCCGCCGTGCCCTCATCGAGCAGGGATGCGTTGGCAATCTCCAGACCGGTCAGTTCAATAACGACCGTCTGAAAATTCAGCAGTGCTTCCAGACGTCCCTGTGCAATCTCTGCCTGATACGGCGTATAAGCCGTGTACCAGGCCGGATTTTCCAGCACATTGCGCAGAATAACGTTTGGCGTAATCGTATCGTAGTAGCCCGTACCGATGTATGATTTAAAAATCTTGTTCTGCTGGGCTAATTTTTTGAAGTCAGCCAGGAAGCGGTATTCGCTTTTAGGTGCTGGCAGATTAAGTGGGTTGGCAAGCCGGATACCTGTTGGAACGGTCTGATTGATAAGCTCATCGATGGAGTCGACCCCTACTTTGGTGAGCATGTCGGTCACGTCCTGATCGACAATTCCGTTATGCCGGTTCTCAAACAGATCAGTTTGCTGAAGATTAATTTTCATAAATCAGTAGAAACGGAGATTTCTATCAAAACTCAAAGTTACGATAAAAGGTGCGGACTCATAGAAGCTTGCTTATAATTTCCTGTTTTCCAGCAATAGTCTCTTTGCTCATTCCTATGTTAACAACAAAGCCGCCCCCGGGTCCGGAAGCGGCTTTGCAGACTAAAATGGCATTTATGTATCAGTCTTTTTTGTATTGCTGAATGATTTTGTACAGTGCCTTTTGTTTTTCCAGTTCCGGAAAAAACTCAAACAGCTGCATATGCGCTTCATAATCAATGGTCAGACCCGCTTCCAGATTCAGGAGCGCCTCCCGGTACAGCCCGGCATGAATGAGGTAAACGGCTGCACGGTAGTACAGATCGGCCTCCTTCGGCAACTCCGAAATCCCCTGCTGGATGATCTCAAATGCTTTCGTAAAGTTCCCCTGATCGAACGGCAGTAACGACCATACCAGATAGATGTCTGGATTGGCAGGATCTACCTCCGCCGCCTTTTCAAAGGCCTCCACGCTCGACACTACATTACCGATTTTGTATTCGGTTTCAGCAAGAGCCAGGTAATATTCACCGTTCTGATCGTTCAGCTTGATGGCTTTATTGATAAACGGCAGGGCTTCGTACCACTTACCGAGTTCGCTCATACAAACACCGATTCCGAACCAGGCTTCGTCCCACAGCTGATCCAGCCGGACCGCCTCACGGTACTCCCGGATAGCTTCCTGCAGCTTATTCTGCTTTTCGAGACTGGCACCGAGATGGCAGTACGTATCGGAGGTCGGCTCTTCATGTTTAAGCGTATTCCGGTAACACTGCTCTGCCTTTTCAAACTGGCCGAGATTCATCTGCGTATTCCCCAGATTGAACCAGGCCGACGCAAAGTCTTCTTTAATGATCGTGGCATAGTCGTAAGCTTCAGCAGCCTCCTCAAAACGAGCCAGCTTGCTGTAGGCAATCCCGATGTTATACCAGGCGTTGTACGAATACGGGTCTCCGTCGATCAGTTTCTGATAATACGGCAGACTGCCTTCGAGTTCGCCCGTAATGTCGAGACAGAAAGCCAGCTCATACAGCGCGTTCTCGTTATTGATATTCAGATCAATGGCCTTTTTGTACTGCTCAATAGCCTCGTCGTACCGGCCCCAGTTCTGGTAGCTCTGGCCAATCTGAAAATAAATATCGTCTTTATCGTCCGTACGGTCCAGCAGTTCTTCCAGCAGCTGCACCGACTCTTCAAACCGACCGGCCATGTTCAGGACAGTACCCTGCATGTACTGAATATCCAGATCGCCGGGGTTAAACAGGCCCGCCCGGTCGAGTAGCTCAAGCGCTTCATCGAACTGGGTCTGGTTAGCCAGAATCTGTGCCTTGTCGAGCATCAGTTCCAGGGCATAGGGGTAGTTATCCAGACCGGCCTCGGCGGCAAGTAACGCCTTATCGAGGTCACCTTCATTCAGATAATGTTCTACCAGGCGCTCATACACTTCCAGATCAAAAAACTGACGCTCGCGACGGGCCAACATCAGTTCAAATTGACGGAGTGATTCCTTGATATCGCCTTCTCTTTCCTCAAACTCTTGCTCCATGTCCAATTGATTTACGATGTACAATTTACGAGGTGCGAGCTATGAAAAAGCGACCGCAACAGGATCGCCATTCGTCGTTCGTTAGTCGCAAATCAGTTGATAGGGGCCGCACAACAGCCGTGCGAACTATCTAATAGCAGTAGAAAGATATGCGTTTTAAATGATTTCACCAATTACCGCAAACTAATTTTTGCCGTACTGTATGGGGTAAATCACCTGCTCTCCCGACCGTTTATGACCGCTGCCGCCGCCTGAATCGTGTCACTTAGTGAACGATACTGAAAATCAATTACCTGCCGGATCTTGCTCCCATCAAACTGATAGAAACTACCGGCCGAACGGGCCGTTTCCCGCGTAACCAGCGGAGCTGTACCGGTAATCCAGGACCGCACAGCCTCTACCCGCCACGCAATTTCTGACAGAACGGGCGACACCGGAACGCTTGGCGGACGCTTCTTTAACGCTACTGCTATCTTGTCTAACAATTCTTTGTACGGAATAGTGCCGGCATTCACAATGTAACGTTCGGCAGTGATGTCGCTGACCATCAGTTTAAACATGGCGTCCACAACATCCCGTACGTCAACGTAGTTAACCAACCCGCCGGGATAAAACCGTTTTTCGTCGTACACGTATTGAAAGAGCTGCATACTGCTCCGGTTCCAGTCGCCGGGCCCGAAGACCACCGACGGATTAACCATAACGGCATTGAGCCCCTCCGCAACGCCGCGCCAGACCTCCAGTTCGCCCCGGTATTTTGTTTTTGCGTAGTTCGAATTCAGGGGCGAATCTTCCCACTTCTGCTTTTCGGAGATCAGAACGGGCTGACCCGCCGGCTTATTGTTCGTAGCCGGACGACCCAGGGCTGCTACCGAGCTGACATAGCCCAGTTTTCGGACACCGGCATGCAGACAGACATTGACCACATTGGCCGTACCTTCGACATTAACCTTTTCCATGTGCGCGCGGTCTTTCGGCACAAACGACACAATGGCAGCGGCATGTACCACAGCAATACCCGGCCGGATAGCAGCTTCCAGCGACGGAATATCGGTAATATCACCCTCGTGCCATTTGATCTGCTCAGCAACATCGGTAAGCAGACCTGCATCCCGTTCCGGTCGTTTCAGGGCTTCCACCTGATAGCCTTCCCGCAAAAACCGCCGGGCAATATGACTGCCGATAAAGCCGGTAGCACCGGTAATAAAAACGGTTTTAGCAAATGAAGTCATGTAGCTGTTGCTCTTCCATGCTGCGAAATTCGGTATTTCCCCTAAAAAAACCACTGCCGGCAACAGATTGGTTGCCGGCAGTGGTTTTTAATTACTTCTGACAGGATTACAGGATACCAGAGAAAACAAATCCCTCATTCCCGGTCCTCTAGCGAACGTATGTGCCGAAGATGTAATCCCAGACGGGCGATGACACACCGTAATTGCTGTCGTGGTTTTTGTAGTGGTGTACACTGTGGTTAATCCACAGCCACTTGAAGAAATTCTTCGGCGGGGCGTAGGCATGCACAATGAAGTGTACGGCCAGATAGCCTGAATAACCAACCAGAAACCCCGGGAAAAACGCATAGGCAGCTTCACCCATCAACAGGAAAAATACACCGAAGAAAAACGCAGCTACGAAAATAGCCAGTGCCGGCGGCATTGCCAGCCGGGTTTTATCTTTCGGGAATTCATGGTGAATCCCGTGAAATGTATACTGGATTTTAGCCCGGCGCTCGGTCTTCGGCTCTAAGTGATAGAGATACCGGTGCAGCACGTATTCAAACAGCGTAAAGGAAACTAGTCCCGTTACAAACAGCCCGCCAATCAGGCCGCTGCTCATATCGGTGTAGGTAAACGCATACCAGCCCAGAAAAGCCGATAAGGCAAGCCACATTGAAATGGGCACTGAAATATGCGTACGCGAAAGTGCTTCCAGAACAGGATTGTCAAATAGCTGGCGGGTTCCGCTATTTTTGGGCCGTGCATGTGTCGCCCGGAATCCGGGACGCTCCATGGCGGCTCTCTCAGTAGTTTGTTCCATAGTAGTTTTTATAAAGTTGAATGATCGCAAAGCTAAAACCGGTACTGGTTTGATGTTATGACAACTGTCAGACTTGCTTACAGGTTTCATAACCTTATTAAAATTATTAGATGACCATCCGAGGTAAATCCTCTGTTACAAGACAGCTAAGATCCGGAATACCCCTACGCTACTTTACAACTACCTGATCATCAACCTTCGCCTTTATCGCCTCAAAGTTCCCTTTGGGCAATTTGGGTCGTATAATCAACCGTAGTGAATTATCGTATGTCACATAGTTCCACATCCAGTTGATTAATATTAGCAAACGGTTCTTTACCCCGACAATGGCCATCAGGTGTACAAACAGCCAGACAAACCACGCCATGACCCCGCTAAAGCGCAAAAACGGCAGATCAGCCACCGCCAGGCCACGACCGATGGTGGCCATCGTGCCCAGATCTTTATAGACAAAATCCTGCATGGCCTCCCCCTTCTGGCGGCGGATAAAATTTTTGGCCAGATGGCTGCCTTGCTGAATGGCCGGCTGCGCAATCTGCGGGTGCCCGTTCGGCCATTTTTCTTCGGTCATCAGTGCCACATCGCCCACGGCATATATGTCGGGAACGCCCTGCACCTGATTATAGCGATTGACAGTCAGCCGGTTGCCGCGCCCCAGCGATTCATCCGGTAGCCCGGCCAGCGGATTGGCCCGTACACCTGCCGCCCAGATCAGGTTGTTGGTCCGCAGCGTATTGCCGTCGGCCATAAACACGGTCCGGCCGTCAAAATCCTTGACGCGTGTATTCAGTTTGACGTGTACGCCCAGCTCTTCGAGATACTCCTGTGATTTCCGGTGTGCATTTTCCGACATTGGTCCCAGCAACTCCCCACCCGACTCAATGAGGTAAATCTGCATCATGTCGAAATTCAGTTCGGGATAATCGCGGGGTAACACGGTGCGTTTCATCTCGGCCAGGGTTCCGCACAGCTCAACGCCGGTTGGCCCGCCCCCGACAACGACCACATTCATAAGTCCCTGTTTTTCATCATCGTTACCGACGCTCAGGGCATCTTCGAAGTTTTGCAGAATCCGGTTACGCAGCGCAATCGCTTCGGCAACCGACTTCATCGGCAAGGCCCGCTCTATGATGTTCTGCATCCCGAAAAAGTTGGTATCCGCCCCCGTGGCAATCACCAGGTCGTCGTATTCAACGGGGCCGAGTTCAGTATCAACGGCTTTATCGGCCGGCCGTACACCGGTCACGGTCGTAATCCGGATATGCACGTTTTTGCAGCCGCCAAACACTGCCCGCAGCGGAAACAGGATGGAATTGGCTTCCAGCCCCGACGTAGCCACCTGGTAATACAGCGGCTGGAATTCGTGGTAATTCTGCTTATTGAGCAAAATCACCTGAAAGGCAGATCGGCGCGATAACCGGCGGGCGAGCTTCAGTCCCCCGAATCCGGCACCAACAATGACAATGCGCTTCCGGCCGTCACGGGGAGGTATGTTTGGATTCATAACTTGTGTTTCGTTGATCGGACAAGCCACAGCGGCTATTTCAGCAACCGCTGTCTATACCGGATAAACCCGCAGCGACTGTGCTTGTTCAATTACCCGTTCGTAATGGTTCTCGTATAAAGGCAGAATTTTCGATAATTCAAACTCCTTGGCCCTGGCCAGCGCATTGGCTTTAAATGTCGGCAGGTTATCGTCATTGAGGACATACAGGGCGTTTTTCACCATATCATCCACATCGCCGACATTGCTCATGAAACCGGTCACCCCCTGTACATTGAGCTCAGGCAAACCACCGGCATTCGACGTAATCAGCGGCACCTCACAGGCAAGGGCTTCAAGCGCAGCCAGGCCGAAACTTTCATTTTCAGACGGCATCAGAAACAAATCGGCTACCGACAGAATTTCTTCCACCGCATCGAGTTTTCCCAGAAAACGAACATCATCATGGATACCCAGCTCACGGCAAAGCTGCTGAATCCGGTTCCGTTCGGGACCATCGCCAACGAGGAGGAGTTTGGCCGGCATCTGCTGACGGACGTGATAAAACGTCATCACCGCATCATCGATCCGTTTTACCCTCCGGAAGTTTGAGGTATGTACGATCAGCTTTTCCCCGTTCGGACAAATGGCCGTTTTAAAATGATCTTTCTGCTGCCGCTGAAAACGGGTCAGATCAATGAAGTTCGGTATTACCTCAATTTCACGGTTAATCTTGAAGTGCCGGTAGGTATCTTTCCGCAGATCTTCCGACACCGACGTAACGCCGTCCGATTCGTTAATACTGAACGTAACAACCGGTTCGTAGGAAGCATCCTTGCCAACCAGCGTAATATCCGTACCGTGAAGGGTCGTAACTACGGGCACACACTTACCCCATGACCGCAGAATCATTTTTGCCATGTAGGCAGCCGATGCATGAGGAATAGCGTAGTGGACATGGAGCAGATCCACGTTTTCATTCATGACCACATTCACCATCTCGCTGGCCAGCGCCGATTCATAGGGCGGGTACTGAAAAAGCGGATAAGACGGTATATTGACTTCGTGGTAAAATACGTTCTCGTTAAAAAAATCGAGCCGGGGTGGCTGTTGATAGGTAATAAAATGGACCTGATGGCCATTTTTGGCCAGTGCTTTGCCTAATTCAGTAGCTACCACACCACTACCACCAAAGGTAGGATAGCAAACAATGCCGATTTTCATGATTGAGCAACATCATTTTTCTGTAAAAAATCCCATATATGACCGTAAACAATTTGTTAATGGTATGGAACGGCGCGTCTTACTAACCGTAATGTGTTATTTTTGATTGATTAAGTAGTATTATCAGTGTCCTGGCATGACCCGCAAACTCCCTCTTTCGGCTTATTTTACTGGTTTATTGCGGTTGGTCCGGGTACAGAATCTGCTGATTGTTGTATTGACCCAGTACCTTGCCCGCATTTGCCTGGCCGGTTCAGCCACCAACCGGCCGGATCCCGCACCCGCGTCGGCCCTGCTCGATCCGCAGATGCTTTTACTCACCTTATCAACCGTTTGTATTGCAGCGGCAGGGTACATTATCAATGATTACTTTGACATTAAAATTGACATTGTTAATAAGCCCGAACGGGTGATTATCGGCCGGTACCTGAAGCGCCGCGTGGCAATGGGTGCCCACCAGACACTCAATATCATCGGCTGTCTGATCGGCCTCTACCTGAGCAGGTGGGTATTTATGGTGGATGTGCTGTCGGTAACGTTATTGTGGTTTTATTCGGCTCATTTCAAACGACAGCCGTTTATCGGAAACGTAATTGTGTCGTTTCTGACGGCCCTTTCGCTCATTATTCTGGCGGTGTACTACCGGCGTAATGTGGATTTACTGATGATTTACGCCCTGTTCTCGTTTGTGATTTCACTGGTCCGGGAAATCATCAAGGATATGGAAGATATCCGGGGCGACGCGCGGTTTGGCTGCCGGACGCTGCCCATTGTCTGGGGCCTGCGCCGGACCAAATATTTCCTGTATGGCCTGATCGCTACCTTTATCCTGATTCTGTTTCTGATGGCCCGTTCTCTGGGTAATCTACACCTGAGCCTTATTTTCACGGCGCTGCTCCTACCGGTGGGGTATCTGGTTTACCGCTTAATGCTGGCCGACAAAAAGCGGGACTTCCGCCACCTCAGCGACCTCTGCAAAATCATCATGCTGCTTGGTGTTGTCAGTATGATCTGGGCTTAACGACCAGGTAACCACATGCCTTATTACCGTTTCCTAAGAAGCTATAGACCTGCGTTGTAACTTCAGTTATCTTGAACCGGTTAATACTCCCTGGTTTTATGAAACGCTCCTTTCTGTTCACGTTTTTATTGATTGCTATCTCGTCTGCCGCAACGTATGCACAGACCTGTATGGGTATGACACTCAAGGCCGGCATGGGCTGCGAGATGCTTACCTACAATGCCAAAGACAAACTAACCGGCAAAATGACCTACAACGTTACCGACGTTCGGCGGGAAGGCGGCAATACTGTTGTAACAGTCGCGTTTGAGTCGGCCGATGAAAAAGGGAAATCCACGCAGAAATCGACACTGACCTATACCTGTTCGGGCAACGAGCTGATTGCCGATTTATCAGGCTTTATGCAGAACGGCCAGAATCAGTCGTTTAAAGATGGAGAGTTACGGATGAAAACGAACCGGCTGACCTATTCAGCGCTCTCGGCCGGTCAGACCCTGCCCGACGGGAAACTTGAAGCTGATATGTATAACAATGGCTCCCTGATGGTTGAAATGAGCATCGATATGACGAACCGGAGCGTGGGCAACCAGGAAAGCCTGACCGTACCGGCGGGAACGTTTGAGGTGTTTAAAGTCAGCTCCGACATGACCATTAAGTCGAAAGTAATGGGCATGAGCATTCCGGCCAATCTGAAGGTCGTGACCTACCGCGCCAACAATACCCTGTTCGACATCCGCTCTGAAACCTACAGTAAAAACGGGAAGCTGTATGCGTATACCGTGCTGAATAAGGTGTATTAAAAAAGGGAGAAAGGCTTCGCCTTTCTCCCTGCACACGTTCTTTTGCCTGCTTATTTTACGGTCAGCGAGAAATCCAGATTCACATCGTCGCTGCCCGGCGTGGCGGTACCGTTCTTAACGGGCTGGCCATTGACCGGTGGCTGATGACGCAGCTGTACTTTGAGGGTTCCGGTTCCGGCAGTTCCCGCCTTCGCCGTTGACGTAAGCCCGACCGGATAATTCCGGCTGTCTTTATCAGTGAGGGTTACAGTCAACAGCGAGGCCGGAGACGGGGTGTATACCACGAGGTGCTCGTCTTTCTTTTCATTAATCTCCGCCGTTACATCATCGACCGGTGTCTTGCTTTCGTCCTGGAATGTAATGGCCAGATCGTAGGTTTTGCCGGCCGTCAGCGTAATGGCATCGAACTTAGTCGGAGCCTGTCCGCCATCGCCGTCAATATCCCGGTACGTAAAGGTCTGGGCGTTGGTTGTTCCCTGTTCCGTAAACTTCAGGCTCACGGTGGTAATCAGTTCGTTTTCATCGGCCGGCTCCGGATTGTTGGCCTTGTCGCAGCCGGTCAGCAAAAAAAAATGTCGCACAAAACAGGGATGCGCCTGCCAGATACCGGCGAAAAGAATTTGCCCCATAATTTCTCATAACTTCTTCGTATTCAGATTGTAAACCAATAGCACAGCCCTGCATGGCTGTAATGTCCTGACAAAGAAAAGAAACATTTTTCTATTTTTGCAACACCGTTGCATATTATTTGCAACTTTGCTGCAAATATTTGAGTTAATAGTACCAACGGACGAAAGAATTGACGTAAATTTGCGGTGATGAAAACGGAAGCGGAATCAAATAAAGCGGATTACATTGGGATTACGGGCTCAGTTTTATGCCTGATTCACTGCCTGATTACTCCTGTATTGCTAATGACAACCAACTTCTTAAAAGATGATCTGGTGCGGACGAGCTTTTTAAGCCTCGACTATATCTTCATTGGTGTGAATATCATTGCCGTATATTTTGCTACACGGCACGCGCCGACCAGCGTCCGGACGAGCCTTTGGGTATCTCTGAGTCTGTTTACAACAGCAATTTTGCTGGAAGACGTAAATCCGGTTTTTGAGTACATCGGATACGCGGCTTCGCTGGGGCTGGTTGCTTCTCATCTCTTTAACATTCGTTATTGCCGTCTGCAACACGCGCACTAGGCCAGATATAATATAAAAAATAAAAACGTCCCCTTCCGGCATAAAACCGGAAGGGGACGTTTTTATTACAGGCATTCGCCGGGTTATTCCGTTACTCCGGCCACTTACCGCCTTTCATTGCCATCAGCGTCACCTTCGACGGGTCCAGCACTACATGTTTGATCCGCTCCCGCTTCCAGGTGTAGGTAATATGCACCAGTCCGTCTTTGGTCTGGATAACAGCCGGATAGGAAAACTCTGCTTTGGGTTCGTTTTCGAGCACATTAGCAGCCTCCCAGACCTTCCCGTCTTTTGAGAACGCAACGTTGAGCACCGACCGGCGACCCCATTTTTCGGCTCCGTCAGAAATATGGTTGTAGATCAGGACATGACGGCCGTCTTTCAGCGTCACGGCATCAATCCCTGAGTTCGGGTTCGGCAGCGGCGTATTTTCAAGCGGCGACCAGGTTGTCCCGCCATCGGTTGACCAGGTGCTGAGGATGTAGCCACCGGTTCCCCGACAAACCATCTGGAGCTTTCCGCCGGGATGGATCAGGATGCTCGGCTGAATGGCGCCGGGTTTCCCGCTGTTCAGCGGCGGAGTTGCCTGCCAGGTCTGCCCTTGATCGGTTGAGCTTTCGACGTGCAACCGCCAGCCATCGTGTTCGGTACTGGTCGGGCTCAGGAGCTTGCCCGAAGCCAGGAGTTCAGGCTTGTTTTTGATTGGCCCCAGAATGCTATCCGGTAACCGTTTCGGGGCCGACCACGATTTGCCGCCATCGGCCGACCGGATTTCCATGCCCCACCACGTCGACGGGCTCGGCCCGACTTTATAATACAGGACCAGCGGCCCCTTTGGAAACTGAAATAAGACCGGATTCCAGCACGGATACCGCTTGCCATCGGCCTGCACCCCATTAGCCACTTCGACCGGCGGGGTCCAGCTGCCTTTTACCTGCCGGCTCACCCAGATACCGACATCCGGATGCTTTTCGTGCGTGCCGCCAAACCAGGAGGTAACCAGACCGGACGGCGTCTCGGCAATCGTCGAAGCATGACAGGACGGAAAGGGTGCGGTCTCGTAAATAAATTCACTTTTCACGATACCCGGACCGCTTTGGGCCACTAACCAGCCCGGTAATAAACACATTAAAAGCAGAAATACGTTAGATTGCATGGCGGAGCGATTTGTTGAGTTGCTTTGTTAGATCAAAAGACCCGTATGTACCGTTTTTTCCTCTTCATCACCCTTTTTCTGGCGCTGAGCGGCTCGCTTCAGGCACAACGTTACACCTTCACCCACGACGACACGCTGCGCGGCAGCATCACGCCCGAACGCGTATGGTGGGATCTGGCCTACTATCATCTACAAGTACGGATACAGCCAACCGATAGTACTATCAGCGGCAGTAATTTAATTCAGTACAAAGTCCTGAAACCGTCGCAAACTATGCAGATTGATTTGCAACGGCCGCTTCAGGTAACTAAAATCGAGCAGGACGGTCAGGAACTTTCGTTCCGGCGCGACGGCGATGCCTTTTTCGTAACGCTGAAAAAGCCGCAGCAAACCGGCAAAACCGAACAACTCACCGTATTTTATCAGGGAAGCCACGGGTAGCCAAACGCCCGCCGTGGGATGGTGGCTTCCAATGGACACACGATGCCAAAGGCCAGTGGTTTATTGCTACATCATGCCAGGGCCTGGGAGCCAGCGCGTGGTGGCCCTGCAAAGACCATATGTACGACGAACCCGAATCAATGCTGATCAGCGTAACCGTGCCGGAGCCGCTCATGGACGTGTCGAACGGGAAACTCCAGCGGGTTATCCAGAATACGGACGGCACCCGTACGTTTGAATGGGCCGTCAGCAACCCGATTAACAACTACGGCGTGAACGTCAATGTTGGCAATTATGTCTCCTGGTCAGAGGAATATACCGGTGAAAAAGGTCCGTTACAACTCAGTTTTTATGCTCTCGCCGAACACGAGGCACAGGCCCGTAAGCAGTTCCCGCAGGTAAAAGACATGCTGAAGGCATTTGAGCACTGGTTCGGGCCGTATCCGTTTTACGAAGATGGCTACAAGCTGGTGGAAGTGCCGTATCTGGGCATGGAACACCAGAGTTCGGTAACCTACGGAAACGGTTTCCGCAACGGGTATCTGGGCCGCGACCTGTCGCAAACGGGCTGGGGTCTGCTGTGGGATTTCATCATTGTCCACGAATCAGGCCACGAGTGGTACGCCAACAACATTACCTACCGCGACATTGCCGATATGTGGGTGCATGAAAGCTTTACCAACTATTCGGAAAACCTGTTTACGGAGTATTACCACGGTAAAGATGCCGGGGCCACTTACGTGATCGGCACCCGCCGGAACGTCCGCAACGATAAACCGGTCATCGGGGTCTATAACGTGAACCACAGCGGTTCAGGCGATATGTATTACAAGGGTGGCAACATGCTGCATACCATTCGCCAGTTGGTGAACGACGACGAAAAATGGCGCAACATCCTGCGGGGTATGAACAAAACGTTTTACCACCAGACCGTCGACGGAAAGCAGATTGAGGCGTATATGAGCCAGCAGTCGGGCATGAATCTTCAACCTGTGTTTGATCAGTACCTGCGCGACACCCGCATTCCGACCCTGGAATACCGCCTCAAAGGGAAGACGCTGGAATACCGCTGGACCAACTGCGTGGCAGGCTTCAACATGCCGCTGGAAGTCTGTCTGGACGACAACGGCCCGACCCAGCGCCTGAACCCAACCACGGCCTGGCAGAAAATGACCACTACCGCTAAATCCCTCACCGCCGACGCCGATTACTATGTGCTGGTAAAAGCGGTGAAATAAGGCTTACATAGAGGTTACTATAATCTCGACGCGGCGGTTAACGGCCCGTTCGGTCAAGGTTCCGCTATTGACCAGCGGCCGTTTGCCGCCGTAGCCTTTTATGGTAATCTGCTCTTCGTTGATCCCTTTCCGGATAAGGTAGTTGGCTACCACTTTGGCGCGGTTTTCGGACAAATACTGATTCAGGCGCTGATCGCCCTCCAGGTCGGTATGCCCAGCGATCTCGACATGTATCCGGGGATACTGCTTCAGGCTGGTGGCCAGCAGATTCAGCTCAGAAAAGGAAGACGGGTTAAGGATATATTGCCCTTCTTCGAACGTTACTTTCCGGAGAATGACGGTGCTGCCTAACGAAAGCGTCAGTTGTGGTGCCGTCGCTTGTGGCAGTACAGGCTGGCCGGCAGCTATCGGTTGGACCGCATTAGGTTGGACCGCAACTGGTTGGACCGCATTAGGTTGGACCGTATTGACTTTCGGAGGATTTGCTTTGGGTGTCTCACGTCTGGCTATAACCGGCGTTTGAGCTGCCGGAGCCGTTTTGGCAGGTGGCGGCGTATTCGGCGCGACCTCACTGAAGAGAAAACGGTTCGGAATAGTCGAACGCGTTGTGGTAAATCCGGGCGCAGAATACTTTGCCTCTTCCCTGAAATCCCAGTCCAGATCGGCATAACCGCTACCCGCATCGTTGTGATATTCAATCACGATGTCATAATACTTGCCTGCCTCCATCCGGAACGCCCGTCCGACAACCAGCTGCCTCCGGTAACGCCATTCGTCCAGTACCCGCACCCCTCCAAGGGTAACCCTGATACCGTCATCCACATCGGACGTAAACCGGTATTGACTGGTAACCGGTGCCAGCAACAGTCCTGTCCAGCGGACCGTAAATGGCCTGATTTTTAATCCGGGGATGGGCTTGGTAAACCCGTCGAAGGTAAAGCTGATTACCGGATCAATGCGGGTAGTGACCTTTTCCTGAAACGCATTCCCGTTGAAATATTCCCCTTTAAGCCCGTCTCCCGTAGAGCGTAACGGTTTTTTAGTCGAAGGGCGTTGCCCTAACAACGGCAGCGAAAACCAGAAGAGCAACAGGAAAAATGGCAGGAATTTCATAGCATTGTCGTTTTCACTACAAACATAGTTAAAAAACGACAAAAATAGTAGAGACAAGGCATGCCTTGTCTCTACACATCGTACATTAAACAGGTTGCCTGCTTTACCGCGTCGGCGACGGAACGTAGAATTTCCAGTTTGTCTTATACTCGCGGGACAGTTTCTGGTTGGTCATCAGGGCACGAATCAGGTCGACGGGCAGGGAGTTCTGCTGCATGATGGTGTCGTGAAACTGCTTATAAGTCATTTTGCCGCTGTCAACCAGTTCTTTTTTGAGCGCGTAAAACTGGAACCCGCCCGTCATATACGCCAGCTGGTAGAGCGGCTCATAGCCTCCGACGAACGACCGGCGCACCTCACCTTCGGCATTGGCCCGTTCGTGACCCACCCGGTCGACCAGGAAGTCAATACACTGTTGCGGTGTCCATTTGCCGAGGTGATAGTTGAGAGAAAAGATAATCCGCGCACAGCGGTGCATCCGCCAGAACAGCATCCCAATCCGGTCTTCCGGCGTCTGCGGGAAGTTCATGTCCCACAGAATCATTTCCCAGTACAGCGACCAGCCCTCCGTCCAGAACGGTGTCCGGAAACGGCGGTAAGTTTTGTAGCGGTTGTTCATAAAGCCCTGCAAATGGTGCCCTGCAATCAGCTCGTGGTGCACCGTAGCCCGTGAGAAATGCGGGTTATTGCCGCGCATGCTCATGAGCTTGTCTTCGTGCGACATACCGGCGGTCGGGTACGAAATCAGGATGGTTTCGCCGCCCAGAAAAAACGGACTGAACTTCTGCCGCTCCGGCGACATCATGGCCATCCGCCACGTCTCCTCCGCAATCGGCTGGATGGTGATCAGGTCTTTTTTCTTCAGGAAATCGATAGACTCATTGTACAGCCGCAGAATCAGTTCCGGTTGTTTTCCGACCGGCACAACACTGTTTTTGACCTTCTCCTGCGCCTGCTTCCAGTTATCGCCGAAACCCATCTCGCGGGAAGCCTTCAGCAGTTCGCGGTCGCACCACGCAAATTCGCGGTTGGCAATATCAATCAGCTCTTCGGGCGAATAGGCAATGTATTCAAACTCCAGTTGCCGCAGCAACTCCTCCCGCCCGACGGCCACGCCGGCAATCCCGCTGCCATCGTCTTTAAACGGAGCCGCGACCCTGGCTTTCTTCGCAAAAAACGACGCATACGAGGCCAGCAGGCTGTCCGTTTTCTGGTACGGAGCCGGTACCCACCAGGTAAACAGCGGGTCGTAAGCGTTATAAAATTCGAATACACTTTTAAGCGCCGACCGCAAGCCGCTGGCGGTTCCCTCGGCCCGCTGCGCCAGGGCAACGTCGATTTTGTCCAGTTTTTCGACCGTTTTCCGGGTATCAGCAATCTCTTTACTCAGTTTCGCCAGCTCCGTGGCAATTTGCTCGCCATTCACCGACGTCCCCCGCCGGCGGGCCTTTTCGAGGGCATACACCTTATCGGCAAACGGAAACCACGGCTGAGTCTGTTTAACCTCAGCCTCTTCCTGCGCCAGCTCGCGCAAGGCTACGTTCAGGTTCCGCTGAAACAACAGGTAATCAATCTGGCTGTCGACGGGTAGTTTGTCGAAGTCCATTTTCCGGAGCTGTGCCAGGTATTCGGTTGTATGCCGCTGCATCCGTTCGCGCCGTTCGGGCGAATTTTCGACGACATAGAACCGGCTCAGGCTTCCCTGAT
>CBDFHU010000110.1:0-26720 GCA_965247375.1 Arsenicibacter sp. | reverse complement strand
ACATACAAGCCGGGCACGGTTGTCTCAAAGGTTGTCTTATCGTAGGACGGAATCTGTGTGACGGGATCCAATTCCAGACCGCACCGGCGCAAAAAATCCGCATCCGGGGTATAGCCGGTCAGAATCAGGACAAAATCGGCGGGTAAGCCCTGCTCTTCGCCGGTCTGCGTATTCCGGACAAAGACCCGTCCTTCTTCAATACGAGTCAGACAGGCGTTGAAGGCAGTGTGAATTTTCCCTTCTTTTACCCGGTTCTTGACATCCGGAATAAGCCAGTATTTTACTGTTGGTTTAAAATCTTCGCCACGGTGCACAACCGTCACATGCACATCGTGCCGGTATAATTCCAGAGCTGCCTCAACGGCTGAATTCGCGGCTCCGATGATAACGACGTTGGTAAACGAATAGCGGAACGGCTCATCGTAGTAGTGCGACACATGCGCCAGTTCTTCGCCGGGTACACCAAGCCACCGTGGCCGGTCAAAATAGCCGGTCGCCAGAACTACCTTTTTTGCCTGATACAGATCACCGCCTGCGGTTTCGACCGAAAACAGGCTTTCCTCCGTTTTAACGACCTGTTGTACCTCCTGAAACAGTTTAAAATTCAGCTTGTAGTAGGCGGCCACTTTCCGGTAATACTGCAATGCTTCATTCCGGTTGGCTTTAACCCCCGAAATCGGGAAGGGAATGCCGCCGATTTCTATGTTTTCTGCCGTTGAGAAGAAACGCATCATTTTAGGATACCGGCGGATTGATTCCGTCAGACTCCCTTTCTCAAGGATCAGGTGCGAAAGTCCGCTTCTGGCCGCTTCAATACCGGCGGCTAATCCGCACGGGCCGCCGCCAACAATCAGTACATCGTAAATTTGCGTGCCGTTCAGGTCTGCCATATCGTACAAATCAGGAATATTCTTTCTCACCTAACACACAAAAAGCCTTCGTTAGTTTGCACTACGAAGGCTTTTTGTTCCTGCATCTCTTCTTAACGTATCCGTTTGATCACCATCGGCACACAAACCGGAGCGGGGCATACACAGTTTGTCGGTGTCAATACAACCGTATAATCCTGATAGCAATCGCTGGCATTCAGCACCCGGACATAATAAGTCAGTGGGCTTACCGGATTGTTCAGCTGGCTGGCAATTATTCCGTTGGCCGGTATTGGACTGGCCGCCGCATAACTGGTTGCCAGGCCTGTAGATTGCGCCGCGATGCTGTACCGGTCGCCGGCACTAAACCCGCTGATGACAATGCTGCCGTTTGATAAAGCCATCGGTCCGGAGCAGGTCGACGGTATCGCTGCCACACTGACGCTTGAACTGATCGCCGGCAATACATTGACCTGCATGAAACCATAGGGACGACAACTGATGTCTGCGGGTTCCGGATAGACCGTTGTATAAATGTATTTCGTGATGGGCGCAGTACCGGTATTCACAAAAATCCCGGTTGTCGACGTCAGGCTGACGGCTCCGAACTCATCCGGTGCAGTCAACGCAATTACCGTCCCGGACGGTGATTCGTAAATCGCGGTCGGATCAACCTGCGGGGTATCAAACACCACATACCGCACCTGGCTGCCAAAGCTCACGTTAAAGGTATTAGCAACAATAGCTGTCGTAGTACTACCCGAACAAATTGTCTGGTCACTGCTCATAATCAATACCGGACAAGGGTCATCGATAATCGGCAACACTTCGACTTCAACCGGTTCACTCACTATGGTACAGACCCCGATCTGCGCGGAAGCTACTACGGTATAGAAGCCTGCCCGCGACACAGTAGGTGTATGCAGTGTACTGGTAAAACTGTTGGGCCCGCGCCAGAACACACTGGCATTATCCGGATCGGTAATGACTTCCAGCGTAACCGGACAGGCAACACAAGGTAAGGCACCGCCATATGCTTCCGTAATAACCGGAATTTGCGGTACGGCCGTAGCCAGAACCTGTAGTTCGCCAACCGGCAGGCAGGTCGCTCCTGCTGAGACGGTTTCCGTTGTGGTTACATAAACGTACCAGCGCTGATCAATACCAGCTGCTGATGTCAGCGAGCTCGTCGCCAACGAAATTACACCGTTTGACCCGGCCGTTGCTGACCCTAAATCCAGCCCCACGCCCGCACAGACATCCGTCAGGCTCAGCGGAATTTTAGAGGCCAGAAAACGCACTGGCTGCGTTTGCCCCCCTGATGTCAGTGCCAGAGTCGTCGGCTGACCGGCGCATATCGTGGTCATGACCGGCACAAAAATCAGCCCGGCGTCAATGGTCCGGTTTGGCCGCGGACTCACCGGATCGGTCAGGCTCAACGTTACGACCTGACTGTATCCATCAGCATCGGCATCGCTGTCCAGCTTGTCATCGCCTTGATTCGCTACCGTTAACGTACAACCCGACGGAAAGGTTGCCGGCACAAACCGTACCTGGTAATCGCCGTTTCCTAAACGGTCAAACAGGTATTTTCCGGCGTTATCCGTCACGGTTGTACTGACCGGTGCGGCACTGCGCTGCCCGTTGGTTACTGTGTAAAGCTCTACACGTACATTCGGTACACCTGGTTCTCCGGCGTCCTGAATCCCGTTCTTATTAAAATCTTTCCAGACGAAATCACCCAATCCCATCGGAGGCCCGCCGATACACAACGGACTCGGGTCAGGATAGAACACGATCGTCTCTGCTGTCGGGTTAATACTGATGTGGACCACTACCCGTGGCCGCAGGCCGTCGTCTTCCTGAATCCACTCGCCGTTCTCAAAACGCCAGCCCGGCCAGTCGGTCGGATCACCGTTGTTGTCAACGGCAGCCCCGGGATACAGGAATGTCCCGCTTAAAGGCTGGTTGTTCATCACTAAAACCGTGTCGCCACCAATATATTTCGTCACCGTGATAGTAGCCCCGTTGGTGGGCGGATCGAAATGCTGCGCCGCGATGGTATAGGAAATGTAAGGAGTATCCTTAATACAGATACTGGCCGCCGTTACGCTGATCGTTTTGGTGTATACCGGTACAACAGCCACATCCTGTACAATCCGGCAACCGTTTGTGTTCGTGGCTACCAGGGTATAGCTACCCTCGCGGTCAACGTTCGGATTGAGCTGATTACTGCTGAAGTTATTCGGTCCCGTCCACAAAACAGACGCACCGGCCGGAGCCACTACTGCACTCAGGCTGCCCACGCAGGTCGAACACGACAGCGAGGTACCATAGGCTTCAAGAATACTGACACTGACCGGCGTCTCCGGAAGACGGGTTACCACAACAGTTGTAAAGTTCTGGCCGGGGAATGGGTTGCAGAGCCCTGCTGATACCGACACGGTATACGTGCCTTCTGCCGAAACGACCGGATTGGCAATAGCAGAGGTAAAGCCGTTCGGCCCTGCCCAGTTGTAAGCTGCATTTGCGACCGGTGCCCCGTTGCCATATGCCAGTGAAACAGACAGCTGCGCCGTTGCGGACGAACAGGATAAGGCTCCTGCGGTTACCGTTGCGATCGGCTTCGGTTCAATGATAACCACGATTGATGTGTAAGGCCGGCAGTTCGGATCCGGAATCGGCGGATGCAAAATAGCATAGACGTAGTACACCTTTTCGCCGCCAACGGCCGGTGGCAGATTCGGATTAGTAATCACAACCTGCCCATTCACCGGCTTGTAGGTTCCGAGTACGGTTCCGCCAGGGCCATACATCGCTGTTCCGGACTGCGGCGAATCAAAGTAAACGACCCGAACTGAATCGTCGCGGGCGAAATTCTGCCCGTTAATGACAAGACTGCTTACCGTTGTGCCCGCGCATGCTTTGATTGTATCATTTCCAACCGAAAGATCCGGACAGGCATACACCGATAAATCAAGCTGGTGGTTACTCTCACCAACATCGGTCGTTATTATATCAATGACAAAGTAATTGTCATAAACAACTCCTTTTGAATTAATTGAACCGGATCCGCTGACCGGATCAATCTGGTTCGCGGCCGACAGATAAAAGTTAAGGCCCGCCAGCGCCGCTGCCCGCCGGCCGGATGACGGCGTAAAGGAAGCCAGTTGCTGCGGATTAAGCCGTATCTGATACCGGTGATTTGGTAACAGTTTCGGAGTAACATTGCTGTCATCGAAATAATACTCGCCCGTTGGGCTGGTAGTTGTCTGACCTACCTGCACACCGCCGTTTTCCATATCGTGCAGCGTCAGAATAAGGTTCGGTATTCCCTTCTCATAAGGGTCCTGAATACCGTTCCGGTTATCATCGAACCAGATAAAGTTGCCGATCTCAAACGGGGAAACACCACAGATCACCGCTAAGTCGCCCAAACCGGATGCTTTTCCGAACGTGCCCGGCTCATCAGCATATAATACATAACCGCGGTTGGTGCGACCGTTACTGTTGTATACCCCGCGGATACCACCTGACTGATACACATCCGTAAGCGGATCGTAGGCCGTGGTCATTACTTCTCCTTTACCCGGTACGACTGCTAACCCGCCATGAAAGATCTCATCATGTCCGACAAACAGACTCCCGTTTGATGAAATCAGCCAGTAGTCATCTCCGTAAAACTCACCACCACCCGGGCCCTGCCCTGCATTCACGCCAGTTCCGGTCAGAGGCCCTGCCTTACCGTTGTGTTCAAGCTGATAGACACCATTGCTGTTGTAGGCACGAAGCATATCCCCACTGGAGAAGCCATCATACAACTTATTATTGTCAGTGGCAGTAGGTGCGAAATTGTGGCGGCCGGACAGCAGACCAAACCGGTCCAGCATCCCGATCATGATAGACCCATCTACGTCAAATACGATATCTGACACAACAGGCTGAGGCCACATCACATGCTTATTATGATTACAGCTCTGCGGAAACTTATTAGTCCAGGGAAGCCAGTATTTGTAATTCGCACAGCTGTCGGTACCGTCGGCATACCCGCGCATATACGAAAGCGGAAACGAAATAACTTCTGTCATCTGTGCCGTGCGTCCCTGAGCCGGATTGAACTTGTAGATTACCGCCCGTAATGCACTCGTATCCGCATATGGATTAAGCGGATCGGCATTTTCGGCCGAACAAACACCACCTACATAGATTTGTCCCCGATAAACCTGAATGGCCCACGGACGAAACTGGCCATTGCGGCAACCGGGATCAGGGATTTTCCAGGAGATTGTATCAGCGGCAGTTGGTGTAAGAGATGACCCCACAAAATCGCGGGTTGGGACATTAACCGTTATACCGTATACTTTTTTGTCATAGAGGTTAACTAAGTACAGGACTTTGTCGTCTTCTGAAATGGCCATTCCGCCGATCCCCACGCGGCCGGCCGCATTCATGACCAGCGAATCGTAGCTGGCCAATAACTTGTCACCCGACAGGCCACTGTGCGGATTAGCCCCCGTTCTGATTCCCAGCAACTGTAAATCCAGATAAGGACGGGTCTGATGGGTAATCATGTTGGTCTGGTAAATCCCGCCGGTACCCAGCTGACCTAAACCGGTATGCCGCTTAATAACCGCCGCGGAGAACAACGTGGATGTGCGCCGCTGATAGGCAAGCCCCCACAACGCCCCCGTCTCAGCACCAAACGCAAGGTGGGTAGGCATGTCTCCGGTTTTTCCCGCCACACCGTTTGCCCCGTAAGGATACGAAACAAGCACGTCACCGGTCGCTGCCTGCTGGCCCTGCGGAATCGGAGTCCCGTCATCATACGTAGTTTTCAGCGGATCACCGGCTATATAACAAGGCGTAGCAAGCGTCGGGGAGTTCTCGCAGTAATCGGCCGGATAGTTAATGGCTGCGCTCATATTGGCGGCAGGCGCAATTCCTATCTGAACAGTTGTGCGGTTGTCGGTACCGTGGGGCGTCGGGAAGAAACCTGCCGGTATATTACCAAACTCCAGACGAAATACGCTGCCGGGAGGCACCTGCGTCGCGGAAAAAGAATATTTCCCGTCGGCACCGGTTATTGTACTGATTGGTTGTGTGGCTCGGTCAAGAAAAATTCTGACAGTGATATTCGCCATACCCAGCTCAATCGGCAGCGTATCCGTTTTCACACCATCAGCATTAAAATCACGATACACAAAACCACTGACCTGGGCATGTGTCGGTAAAACAACAAACCACCCGAGCCATATCATAATACCGGCCAGAGAGCTCCTGGAAAGCATTATTGAATAGAGTTTTTTCATACACATTAAGAGGCTGTTTTAAACGTATAAATTCTCTATCACATAGTGGGTAAATGTGTTAACTCTCATATCTGCCGTGTTGAATACCGGGAAGCAAAGAACTCGCAACGGACAAATATGAAATCAAAGGGTCTGTAAGCAAACTTCTTGCCAGAAATCCGGCAGCCTTTCGCTATCTTTACTTCCCGCGTCGCTTTCAGCACAAACTGATTTAGTACCTTGTTAGAATTAAACTATTATCATTCGAACGAAGAGGAGTTAACATTCTTCGCAGAACTGATCCTGCCGATACCTGTACCAAAGCTCTTCACCTACCGTGTCCCCCGTGAATTAGTGGATGTGATCAAAATTGGTGCCAGAGTTATTGTTCCTTTCGGGAAAAAGCAGGGAAAAGTCTTCACAGCGGTGGTGGCAGGGCTTCATAACACGCCGCCAAGCCAGTATCAAGCCCGTTATATCCTTGAATTACTGGATGAATATCCACTCGTAACAGGCTACCAACTTGAACTATTCCGTTGGATATCAGACTACTATATGTGCTGTGTCGGTGAAGTTATGAACATTGCACTACCGTCAGGGCTAAAGATCTCGAGCCAGTCCAAAGTGCAGTATAACCCTGATTTTGATCATAAAGATTTATTAACAAGCTCCGAAGAAGAGTTACTGGAAGAGCTAAAAAAGCACCCTGCATTATCTTATGATGAACTAGGAAGGCTAGTTGGTGACATCAACGTACCGGCCGTAATCAAGTCACTGGTCGGTAAAAAAGCAGTAATCATTTTTGAGGAAGTACGTGAGAAGTATACCCCGAAGATGATCCGGAAAATCCGGTTACACGCCGATTATGAGGAGCAGGCCCAACTGATGATGCTCATCCACCGACTCGAAAAGCTCCCGAAACAGCAGGAAGTCGTGATGCGCTACCTGAGTCATATTCCCGTGCTGCGTAATCCGGAGCTAAACCAGAAGGGGCTCGACAAGGGGATTCTGAATCAGGACGACGAGCTTTCACAGTCATCGCTGCAAACCCTGATCAAAAACAAGGTTTTTGAAACCTTCGAAGTGATTCAGCCACGGTTCAGCGAGATTCAGGCATCGCAGGCAGAGATAAAACTGACCGATGCCCAGCAAACTGCCGCCAGTCAGATCATGAGTCAGTTTGAGCAGCAGAATGTCGTATTGCTGCACGGTATCACAGGCAGTGGTAAAACCGAAGTGTACATTCACCTGATTCAGCAGGCACTCGACGGTGGTTCCCAGGCGCTTTATCTGCTGCCGGAAATCGCCCTGACTACCCAGATCGTGGTGCGCCTGCAAAAGGTATTCGGTGATAAGATGGGCATCTACCATTCTAAATTCTCCGATAATGAGCGGGTAGAAGTCTGGAAAGGCGTTTTGTCGGGCAAATACCAGTTTGTGGTCGGTGTCCGGTCGGCCGTTTTCCTGCCATTCGACAATTTAGGCCTGATCATCGTAGACGAGGAGCACGAAACATCCTATAAACAGCATGACCCGGCTCCGCGCTACCACGCCCGTGACGTCTCTATCATGATTGCCCACTGGCAGCAGGCCAAAGTGCTGCTTGGCTCGGCAACGCCGTCGATTGAAACCTACTACCTCGCGCAGCAGGGCCGGTACGGCCTCGTCGAACTGTTTAAACGCTACGGAGAAGCGACCCTGCCCGAAATCGTGCTGGTTGATACCAAACAGGAGAAAAAGCAGAAAACGATGAAAAACGAATTTTCATCGGCCTTGCTGCTGGCACTGGAACAAAACATGGAGCGTAAGGAACAGAGTATCCTGTTTCAGAACCGGCGCGGGTATTCTCCCTATCTGCAATGCGAAGACTGCGACTGGACCTCGGAATGTCCTAACTGCGCCGTCAGCCTGACCTATCACCAGCGGGCGGCGGAGCTCCGGTGCCATTACTGCGGCCACAAGGAAGAAGTACCGCGCCTCTGCCCGACCTGTGGCAGCACCAAAGTGCGTACGATGGGCTACGGCACCGAAAAGCTGGAAGATCAGTTACAGATCATTTTCCCGAATGCCAGAACACTGCGGATGGACCTGGACACGACCCGCGCCAAAAATGCGTACCAGCAGATTATCCAGGAATTTGAACAGGGGGAAATTGACATGCTTGTCGGTACGCAGATGATCACCAAAGGCCTCGACTTCGATAAGGTATCGCTTGTCGGAATATTCGACGCCGACCGGCTGATTCACTTTCCGGAATTCAGGGCCACCGAACGGGCTTTTCAGATGATTACGCAGGTAAGCGGGCGGGCAGGCCGCCGGGGTGGTCGTCAGGGTAAGGTACTTATCCAGACCAGCAACCCGCAGCAGGGTGTTCTGCAGAAAGTAATTACCGGCGATTATAAAGGACTATATACGGAAGAACTCCTCGAACGGGAACAATACAGCTACCCGCCGTTTACGCGGCTGATCAAGCTGACGGTCCGGCACTTTGAGCAGGCAATCTGCCGGCAGGCAGCCGAACGGCTGGCAGCCGAACTCACCGACCGGCTCGGAAGAACCCGCGTACTGGGTCCGGAAGAACCGCTGGTCGAGCGGATCCGCAATCAGTTCCTGTACGATATTATGATCAAGATCGAACGCGGTCCGGTGAATATGAAGGCCGTCAAGGCGTTTATTCAGGAGCGCATCAACGATATTCTGACGGATAAAGGCCTGAGACAGGTGTCCATCGTTGCCGACGTTGATTGCATGTAGACAAAAAAAGCGAGGCCAGCCTCGCTTTTCCGTTTAGTTCAATCCCATTGAGTTATTCAGAATCAACTCGTCGTGTACATAGCTTCTGGTATGCCACGAGTAGGGCAAATGCGCAAAGGCCTCCTCAGTCTGACGGGCAACCGGCTCAGGTTGTTCCAGCAGCGGCAGTTGTGTACGCCAGCGCGCCAGGTAGTATTCGTATCGTTGCTGGTAATGTGCCAGCAGCCGATGGTGTTTTTGTACCAATCCGGCGGGTAATTCAGCCGGTAGCTGCTGATCACGGATAATGGTTTCGAATGTGTTGATATTCTCAACCAGCGCCTGGTAATCAGACCGTAGCTGCCCCTCGGGACGGTTTTTAATTTCTTCAAGGTAAAAGTCGTACGCCGTCTGGTTCACGGCCAGGCCTTTGGCTACCCACTCTCCTTCGAGTGCTTCTCCTTCATAGCGGAAAAACTCACCGGTAAACAGGCTCTCCAGCTGTCCCGGCGTTGATTCGGAGTAAAAAAGGTAGTTGTGCGCAGGCTCAACCCGTAACTGGTACGTAGACAGCCCCTGAATGCTGATCCATTCCTGAAGCCCCAGCGGGCGTTCAGCATCAATAAAATAATCGTAGACCAGCTCGCCGGCGAGCGGATCTTCAACCAGTGTTGCCACATGATACCCCCACGAAATCATCCCGTCGGTAGTAATTCCGTTGGGATCGGGTAAACAAATGGCTTCATAAGCCCCTGTCTTATACCGGCATGGCGAGAAAAGCCAGACTTTCCGGTTCGGTATCCCTTGTTTGCTGAGTACCAGGGATGCCACATGGGCTACGTTATGGCAATTGCCCTGTGGATACAGGTAAGTACCATGCAGGTGCTTTCTTACCTCTCTGAAAAGAGCGGTCATTTCGTCCGGGAAAGCATAAGCGGATGTGCTACATAAGCCTAAGTCGTTTGATGGCGTAAACAAGGGAGAAAAAGGCAGTTAAATTGCTTCTCAAAGTTCCAAAAAATCTCTCTTTAAGAACAGTTTTTCTACATAAATAATTTTTCATAAACCTGTTTTCACGCGAACCGACCTTCTGTACCATAAATCTTTGCCGGAAAATTGCTTTCCACTAATTTTCAGACCGGTACAAAATGCGTTTCCGGCTTCTCCACACCGGCTCCGGCAGGGAATTAAATACGCTTACGGGACTGTAGAGTGATACGCACGCAGTGGCTGCCGACGGGTACTTCCGCAAATTCTTTTTTGCCCCGTGCAACGTTGGCGCGGAAAACGTCATCTTTACCCCAAACGCTCATTTTCTGCCTATCGACAACAGATTTACGAAACAACAAATACAAACGAACAAATTGATTGACCACTGTATCAACCCGACTGCTATGGCCAGCCCGTTGACCAATTATTCCGTAGAAATGGAAGAGAGTGGACTATCCGGATGGGTGAACTATCGTGAGCCCTTCATCTCGCTACGCTTTGCGTACGAGCATTTCTTTAAAAGTGTTGTCATCTTTGTCCCCGGCAATGATCAGTGGGCGTTTTATTGCCGGGGCGCCAAGTCGAGGCAGGCCAGTGACCGGCGCACCGAAATTATGGTGCGTATTGCCGATGAAGTCCGCCGGCAACATGCTCCGGAAGCGGCTGTCAGGATCAGTGATTTTGGCATTGAACTCACCTACTGACGTCAGCTTTTTCGTTTTTTTTCAAACTTTCTTGCCGGTACGTTGTTTCATCTATAGTACTCAACAACAATAGACAAAATGGACAAAGCAAAGAAATTCGAATTAATGAACAAAATTGTTCGTGAGTTAGAGGATTTGCAGAACAGCCAGACGGCCCTGATCGCAAAAATCACAAAGATCGAGACCGACAATATGAACCTGAATGATTCGTACCTGGAAAAAACACTGGGCGATATGCATTCAAAAATTGCTGAGAATCTGGATACTATCACCGGAATCTTTGCTCACTTTGAAAGCCAGCGCGATGATTTTGCCAAGGCCAATAATCTGAGCGTTGACGAGCCGGAACCAGAAACCGAAGAAACGATTTAACGTTTGAGTGATAAGTAAGCAAGCCCGCTGCGGAATCCCTTCTGCAGCGGGCTTGCTGTTTTACAGCCTGATGCCGACCTGTTTAAACAGCAGAAACAGGCCTTAAAAAGTGCTTAAAGTTTAGTAAAATCGGGCATTCGCAAAAAAATTACATACAAATCCCGGGAAGCCCGTTATTTTTGCCCCTGTTTTTGGTACGTCTTGCCAATTTTCTCTTGCCTCCATGAATAAAAAAACCAAGATTGTTGCCACCGTAGGCCCGGCTTCCGAAGGGAAAGATCAACTGCTGGCACTGCACAAGGCCGGCGTGAACGTTTACCGGCTTAATTTTTCACATGGTACTCACGAAGAGCACCTTTCACGCATTCAGCGAATCCGTGAACTGAACGATGAGCACGGATTGAACCTCTGCATCCTGCAGGATTTACAAGGTCCTAAAATCCGGATTGGTAAGGTTGAGAAAGATGAGGGCGTCACGCTGCTGCCCGGTAATAAGCTAGTCTTTACCAACGAAGAAGTCATCGGAACAGCCGATCGTGTAAGTACACCGTACAAAGGTATGTACCAGGATGTTAAGCATGGCGAACGCATTTTGCTTGACGACGGTAAACTGGAAGTTAAAGTAATTGGTGTTGATGGAACCGATGTGATCACGGAAGTGGTCTATGGCGGCCCCCTGAAGTCGAAAAAAGGGGTTAACCTGCCAAACACCCGGGTCTCGATGCCATCGGTGACCGAAAAGGATTACGCTGACCTTGATTTCGGGCTGGAAAACAACGTAGAGTGGATCGCCCTCTCGTTCGTTCGCGAAGCATCTGAAATCATTGAAATTAAAGAATATATCAAGGCGAAGGGCAAAAAGAGCCGCGTTGTCGCGAAAATCGAAAAGCCCGAAGCGATCGACAACATCGACGAAATTATTGCCGCTACTGACGGAATCATGGTTGCCCGCGGTGACCTCGGCGTTGAAATGCCGGCCGAAGTGGTGCCGATGATCCAGAAAATGATCGTTGAGAAGTGTAACCGCGCTGCCAAGCCGGTTATCGTCGCCACGCAGATGCTTGAAAGCATGATCGACGCTCCGCGCCCGACCCGTGCTGAAATCAACGATATTGCCAACTCTGTACTTGACGGCGCGGATGCCGTGATGCTTAGTGCAGAAACCGCTTCGGGCAAATACCCGATCCTGGCCGTTGAGAACATGTCACGTACCATTGCCGAGGTTGAAGACAAAGCCGATCAGCTGTACTTCCGCTACCACGCACACGTTAACGAAGAGCCATCGGCTACCGTTCTGAATGATAACGTAGTTATGAGCGCCTGCCGTCTGGCCCGTGATACGAAAGCGAAAGCCATCATCGGCATCACGACATCGGGTTACACCGCCATTCGTTTGTCACATCACCGCCCGAAAGCCGGCCTGTATGTCTGTACGACAAACCGCCAGCTGATGAATACCCTCGGTCTGTACTGGGGTGTTCAGGTATTACCATTCCAGCCAAAAGAAGAGAGCACTGTCGATCAGACCGTTGATCAGATCAAGGCACTACTGGTTGAGCAGGGCGTACTGTCATCGGGTGATATTTTTGTGAATACCCTGAGTATGCCGCTGTCCCAGCACCGCAAAACCAACACGGTGAAGCTGAGTGTAGTTGACTAACGTATACTGAACCGCATAGAAAAAGCCGCGAAGCCAAATGGCCAATCGCGGCTTTTTGTTTTCACTGAAAAATGGAAATCGTTATGCGTTTTCGCCGGCTTCTTCGCCTTCGGTCGCTGTCGCTTCACCTTCCGCTGCTTTTTGTTCAAACAGCTCAGGGGCATACTGGCGCAGGATTGAATACCAGGAAACCAGTTTCTTAATGTCTGACACCCGGACACGCTCACGGTCGTAGTCAGGGACAGCCGCTGCCATAAAATCGGCCAGTTCGGCGTTTGATCCTTTGGCGTCTGTCGGCAATTCATCACCGAATTTCTCTGCAACCGCCATTAATACATCGGCAAGCGGTATCGACTGCTCGGCTGTATCAACATAAATGGAAATATCATGTAACACCGACACCCGTGCGGTCGGACCCATCATTGTTTTATCTTTCTTAGCATCCAGCGATTCAACAATCACACCGGCCCGGCTGGGCTTCAAAATCCGATACAAGCCGCTGTAACCGGCGATGTTGGCAATCTGTCGTAGACCTTCCATGTGTTATGACTCTAATCCTATAACGTCTATATATCAGACGTATTGTTTTTTAGTTGGCTAAATAAAGGCGCAAAGATACGCTACTTTGCGGTTGGTTGCGCTAACCTGGCTTGATTACAGTGATTTAAACTCCTCATTCAGGGGCCCAATAAAAGACAAAATTTCTTTCCTGCCCACGTTCGCTGTTGCCGAGGTAACGAAAATTTCGGGGATATCATCCCAGCCCATTTCCTGCATTTTCTCCTTATACCGGTCTTTCGCATTCTGTAAGGCCCCCGATTTCAACTTCTCGGTCTTGGTAAAGACAATCACAAACGGAATGCCCCGGTCGCCGAGGTTGTACATGAAATCAAGGTCAAGTTTCTGAGGCTCGATCCGTGAATCCACCAGTACAAACGTACAGAGCAGATTCGGGCGGCCGGTCAGATACGAGTCGATCATGACGGCAAATTTTTCCCGGTCGGTCTTACTTACCTGCGCGTATCCGTAACCTGGCAAATCGACCAGATACCATGTCTTATCGATCAGGAAGTGGTTAATCACCTGGGTCTTGCCCGGCTTACCGGAGATTTTTGCCAGTGAATGCCGCCCCGTCAGCATATTGATGAGCGACGATTTCCCGACGTTTGATCGACCGATAAAGGCATATTCCGGCTTATCCGGTTTCGGGCACTTCGTAATATCTGTGTTGCTGATGATAAATTCAGCGTTTTTTATTTCCATATGATTGACAGGCAGCTACATGAACCGGATATCATCTAGGGCATCCGTATGCTTTTCCCCTACAAAGGTCGTAAAGATTACGGACAAATAAGGAAAGCGGTTGCGGGGTGCTCCCGCAACCGCCCTGATTTTCTGACGGGACTATCGGTCGAACAATACCCGCTGACCCGCCCGGTCGGCCAGGAAGCGGCCGTTTTCGTAGACTAATTCACCCGAAACAATCGTATGGGTAACCGATGCGCCCAGAGTGCGGCCTTCAAGCGGAGACCATCCACACTGAAACAAAATATTCTCTTTCGATACGGTTGTGGTCTGGTCAAGGTCAACCAGAACCAGATCGGCCCAGTAGCCTTCGCGCACGTAGCCGCGTCGGTCAATCTGAAAGCAGTCAGCCGGAGCATGGCTCATCTTACGGACAACGGTTTCAATCGGCAGCTTACCCTGCTGCACAAAGTCGAGCATCATCAGCAGTGAATGCTGTACCAGCGGTAAGCCCGACGGTGACTGCCAGTAAGGCTGTTCTTTTTCGGCCCAGGTGTGCGGCGCATGATCGGTGGCAATAATATCTAGCTGGTCATCCATCAGGGCTTTCAGCAGCTCCTCCTTATGATGAGGCGCCTTGATCGCCGGATTACACTTGATCTGGTTACCCAGCCGCTCATAGTCGTCAGCGTCAAACCAGAGGTGGTGCACACAAACTTCGGAGGTGATCCGCTTTTGGGGCAACGGCAACGAGTTATCAAACAGACTCAGCTCATCAGCTGTCGAAATGTGCAGAATATGCAGCCGGGTATTGTATTTTTTCGCCAGCGCAATAGCCATTGATGAGGACTTATAACACGCTTCTTCGTCACGGATAATCGGGTGAATGCGTGCCGGTGCGTCGTCGCCGTACTGCTCACGGTAACGGGCCGCATTGGCGCGGATCGTCGCTTCATCTTCGCAGTGGGTGGCAATCAGCATCGGGCTCTGCGAAAACAGACCACTCAGTGTACTTTCGTTATCCACCAGCATATTACCGGTCGATGATCCCATGAATACCTTAATGCCACATACTGTCCGCGGGTCCGTCCGCAGGACTTCATCCAGGTTGTCGTTCGACGCACCCATAAAAAAGGAGTAGTTGGTAAACGCCGTCCGGGCCGCAATCTGGTATTTGTCTTCCAGCAATTGTTGGGTCAGGGCGTTGGGCACCGTATTCGGCATTTCCATAAAAGTCGTCGTTCCGCCGGCGAGGGCAGCCCGCGACTCCGAACGAATCGTAGCCTTATGCGTCAGACCAGGCTCCCGGAAGTGAACCTGATCATCAATAACACCCGGCAGCAGATACTGACCACCCGCATCAATAACGCGGTCGGCCTGACGGCCGGAAAGGTCCGGAGCGATCTGCGCGATCATTCCGTTTTCAATAAGTATGTCTGTTTCTGTGATCCGGCCTTCGTTAACGAGGCGGGTATTAAGCAATAGAATAGTCATAGCAGCAGCAGGAAAGAAGACTTTTCGGCTCCAAAGATAGGAGGCTTCCTGCGAAGTCGCTTACAGAATCGTTAATTCGGTGTGACAAACAGACGGTTCAGGCAGCCAGAATGTCGATAATCCGCCGCGGATCACTTACCTCAGCCAGCCGGACCAGCTTCAGAGTAGCTCCCTGTAAAAAAGAGGGGTTTTCGACCTTACGGGCCAGCATCGCAATCCGGTTATCCAGGTTAACAATGTATGGTTTCTGCTGTGCTTCGGTCATCGCTGCCAGCTCAGTCGCGACCCGCCATGCCTCCTGACGGGCTACGCCGATACTGAAATTTATCAGGTCATCGTCGGCATTACCCGTAATCCGGTCGAGCAACCGCATCGGAAACCAGATTTCCGTCAGCTCGTCCTGCACGGTCCGGGTCAGCGACGCAATCACCCCGTTAATCAGGTTAAAGTCTTTTTCAAGATCATGAATGGCTTCGCCGGGGCTTGTTAAGGCCGCAGCAATACCCAGATCCAGATTGATGTGGGCGTTAATCCCCAGCAGCAGATGCTGCATGACCGTGATTTCGTTGCGCCGGCAAGCGTCGAACGCCACCCGCCACGCCTGCGTTACCGGCTTCTTCTGCCGGAACTGATCGTACGCAGCCAGGTAGCGGTCAGCAAACAGTATATCCAGCCGGACCATCCGGTCGGCATTCTGAAATTTATTTGTCCGGATGCCCTCCAGCACAGCTGCCGTCATCCGCCGGTATAACGAGGCGAAGTAGCCCATCGGCGAGCGGTCCTGCCTCGCCTGAGCAATAATCTGGTCAAGCGATTTGAGAACGTCTTCAATCGTAGCGGGTAGTATCATAAATCTGGTGGTCGGTAAAGTTGCGGAATCGGTTAGCCGGAAAGGTTTTTTTTCAAAAATAACTACCTGATGATAATTCCCTGAAAAACAAGCACTCTCTTTCTATTTTACTGCACTTTTTTCGGATTAATATCATTCCGACACCTTGTTTTGAGCTTTCCGACAGGCATTTTCCCAAGTCTGCCGATTTTTTTTAGCGCCAGTGAACATTTTTTTCAATTTAAATGTATCTACATTAAATGTAATTACATTATATTTGCAGAAACAATTTGAAACGCTTGACACTTTCAGACATATGGAAACGCTCATAACAGGACTTCATCACGTTACAACCATCGCTGGCGATGCTCAGCGCAACGTTGACTTTTACACCGAGATTCTTGGCCTTCGGTTAGTAAAGAAGACCATTAATTTTGATGCACCCGATGTCTATCACCTATACTACGGCGACGAAACCGGTTCGCCGGGAACGATCATGACGTTCTTTCCCTACGGCCGGTTACCCCGTGGCCGTAAAGGCACAGGTCAGTTAACCTATACCGCGTTTACGATCCCAACCGCATCGCTGAGTTTCTGGGTTAACCGGCTTGCTGAATTTCATATTGCCGTGGCCGGACCATACCGCCGCTTCAACGAAACGTACATCCGCTTCGAAGATTTCGACGGCATGGGCGTTGAGCTGGTAACCGACGATACTGATTTCCGCAAAGGCTGGGCAACACCGTCGATTACGGCCGAAAACGCCATCCGCGGTTTTCATACCGTGACGCTCAATGAAGCAAAAGTTGATAAAACCATAGAATTGCTGACCGGTGCGATGAACCATATTCTGGTAGCCGAAGAAAGCGGCCGCTTCCGGTTCAAGGCAATGGCCGACGGCGGCGCAGGTACTTACGTCGACGTGCAGCATTCGCCGAATGAACTGCGGGGTGCGCAGGGAGCCGGTACGGTTCACCACGTGGCTTTTGCTACCGATACTGACGAATCGCAGATTGCCATTCAGGAGAAATTGTCTGAGGCCGGTTTCCAGCCAACGCAGGTGCTCGACCGTAACTATTTCCATAGCATCTATTTCCGTGAGCCGGGCGGTATCCTGTTCGAAGTGGCCACAAACCCTCCGGGATTTGCCGTTGACGAACCGGTAGAATCGCTGGGAACAACGCTTAAATTACCGGAATGGTATGAGCCACGCCGGGCAAAAATCGAAGCGGCCCTCCCTCCTATTCAGGTTAAATAACTTAACCGCATCGGGTTACCGGTTGACCGGTGACCCGATGCCTTATTCCTATGATTCACAACCCGAACAATATACTGACAGCGGGAAAACCGCTGGAAGAAGCGACCAAAGTCATGGTGATGGTGCACGGCCGCGGCGGCTCGGCCCGCGACATCCTTTCGTTGTCGAACTACATCACCGACAAGGATTTTGCCTTTGTGGCACCCGAAGCCAGCCAGCATACGTGGTATCCTTATTCGTTTTTGCAGCCGTTGCAGCAAAATGAGCCCTATCTATCCTCGGCGCTGAATGTGCTGGAAATGCTCAGGGCCCGCCTGCAATCCGACTTCAATCTGAAGCCATCGCAGATTTACTGGCTGGGATTTTCGCAGGGCGCCTGTCTGACACTGGAATTTCTGGCCCGCAACCCGATGCGGTACGGCGGTATTTTCGGCTTAAGCGGAGGGTTAATTGGCCCAGACACTACCCCGCGCGATTATGCCGGCAATTTTGATCAGACACCGGTTTTTCTGGGTTGCAGTGATACCGATTCGCACATCCCGAAAGCACGGGTGCTGGAAACCGAAGCGGTCTATCAGCGGATGGGTGCCGATGTAATGGCGAAACTCTACCCGAATTTCGCGCATACCATCAACGAAGACGAACTAAAAATTGTTAATTCGCTGATAAGTGGTCAATAACTGACCGGTATTGGGGTAATGGACAGGCAAATCGAACGTTATGTAAAAACTACCGGTTATATAGCAGGGACATTTACCTCAATCACTATGAGCCAATACATGATTGAATTTGAACTGCCGGCCAACATGGATACGGAGTTCATCCAGCGAATACCCGCACAGCGACTGAAAATTAATGAATTGATGGAAAGCGGTAAGATCCTGTCATATTCTCTTTCGGCCGACCGCCAGAAACTATGGTGTATCCTGAAAGCAGAATCTGAAGTGGAGGCGATGGAAACCATTGCCGAATTTCCGCTGATTGAATACATGGACCCAACTGTTACCGAGCTTATGTTCCATAACATGGTAGCTGCCCGGATTCCGCTCTTTTCATTGAACTAAGGTTTTGATAAGGCCACAGAGGCACTTAGCTGGTAAGAAACACACCGTTTAGGTGGATCTTACCGGCTAAGTGCCTTTTTGTTTGTCCCTGACAGAACGGTTTTCTTCGTGTATCTTCTTACCTTAGTGCCTTCGTGGTTAATACTTTTTATATGCCTCACTTAGTACGTCGATGCTGGCGAATCTGGCTTTTGCTGGCGTATCTGTTTATCGGCAGTAGCTGCCATACCTCAACCAGTTCTGGTTACGACAACAATCCATCGGCCGGTCAGGAGCAGAAAAGCCACCGGAAACATAAAAAGCACCGCAACAATGACCAATACCGGCAGCAAAAGCAGTCGGATCAGCGGGAGTCGGGCAGTCAGATACGGTCGGGGAGCGTCCCGCGAAAAGCGTATGATGTACTGGCTTATGTCAAAAAACCGGTCGGGCGATGGACGGTTATGTCGGCGGACGGCGCTTCGGGAATTACGAAGGCCACCTGCCCCGTCAGGATTTGTCGGGTAGGCGAATTGATTACCAGGAATGGGATGTAAACCCAAAAATGCAGGGCAGGAACCGTGGTACCGAGCGGCTGGTCACCGGTTCTGATGGCCGCAGCTGGTACACGAATGATCATTACAATACCTTTATCGAAGTAAAATGACACCGAATATTCTTATCAGTCAGTCAGAAGCGGAGCTTGAAAAATACTTTGGCGACGATTTCATCGCCCACATTGACGGGCAGAAAGCCAATACGCTGCGGCTGTTTTACGAGCAGATCGCCGATGTGCTCGAGTTCCCGGTTTTCGGCTTCAACCTCGACGCGCTTAACGATTCGCTTAATGATCTGCAATGGCTCGAAGACATCCGGATTGTACTTTATTTTACCAATACCGGCGATCTCATCAGCAAAGAGCGCGACCCGGTAAAAATGGGCAGCGTGCTGAACATCCTCGACGCCACCGCCGAAGACTGGAAATGGGCCGAAGACGATGAATTAATGGAAAAAAAGGAGCTGATTATCGTTTTCGAAGACAGCCCGCGCATCCGGAAATTTCTCGCCGATGAAAACATTGACTACAAACTGCTGGCAGAATTAGGCTGATCCGATGCTTGCACTCATACGCTATATCCGCAACCATATACAAACTGACTTCAGGGCGGGGCTTTACGGGCTTACCGCCCTTTTTGCCGCTACCCTGATCGGCCTCAACTACAGTTTCAACCTTGAGCGGGGGTTTATTGATTCGTTCCGGGGAAGCTGGCTGCGGCCGGTTCTGTATTTCATCCTGTATGCAACGGCTTATTACGGCACAGCCCTGATCTGGAACCGTTTTCACCCGGACCAACGGATTTTGCAGAAGCGCCGTTTCTGGCAACACAGTCTTTTTGGCCTGGGAGTTTACTCGTTTTACGCCGGTTTTTATGCCTACAATGACTGGAGCCGGCAACTCTTCGACGGACAGATTTACTATTTTGTCTATAAGTGCCTGAGCAATATCCATTCGGCATTCACTATAGTTTTGCCGCTTTACCTCTACTACCGGTTCCGGGATCAGCAGCAACCTGACTTTTACGGAATTAGCCCCAAACGCGATGGATTACGGCTTTACGCAACTATGCTGCTGATCATGATTCCGATTGTAACGATTGCTTCATTTCAACCGGATTTCCTGAGCTATTATCCGAGCTATAAAGACTCAAACGCTGATGAAGTGCTTGGTGTGCCCCAATGGGTTACTGCCACTATATACGAGCTGTGCTACGGCTGGGATTTTATCCCGACGGAACTGATGTTCAGAGGCTTCCTGGTTATTGGTCTGCAACGGGTAATGGGGACAGGCACCGTCTTACCGATGATCGTTACCTATGCCTGCATTCACTTCGGCAAACCGATGGGTGAAACCATTTCGTCACTGTTCGGCGGTTACCTGCTGGGGATTCTGGCCCTCTATACCCGCAGTATCTGGGGTGGGTTATTAATTCACCTTGGCATTGCCTGGCTGATGGATGGTGCTGCTTTTTTGCAGAAAGCACTGTAACTTGCCGTACATATTCAGAACTCAAATCGAATGCGTACTCTTCTTCTTTCTTTAGCCTTCTCAACAAGTCTAATCGGACCAACTGCCTTTGCACAAGGTAAAAAGGGACAATCCCTTCCCGAACAAAGCATTACCCGCGCCGAAGTTGAGGCCCAGACCCGCTTTCTGGCCTCCGACGAACTACAGGGCCGTCGTACCGGTGATCCCGGAAACTGGGTTGCGGCCCGTTATATTGCCGAACAGTTTCGCCAACTGGGCCTGAAACCGGCTCCCGGACAGACCGACTATTTCCAGCGCATCCCGTTTGAACGGGTCAAGGCTGCCAATGCCGGCCTGCTGATTACAGATAAGGATACGCTGCGGCTGGGTAAAGACCTGCTGGTCATGGCCGGTGGTGCTACGGATCTCAGCGGTCAGGTTGTTTACGCCGGTTATGGCCTTACCGACGGTGAAGACGGCTACAAGGGCCGTGATGTAAAAGGTAAAATTGTGGTGGTGCAGGGTGGTTCACCGGAGGCGAAAAGCCCGGGCGAAATTTTCCGTGCTTCAAACAGCAAACGCCGGTTAGCTACTGAAAAGGGAGTCGCCGCCCTGATCGAGCTTTACAGCGAGTCGGTCCCGTGGGGATTAGTGGCGCAGAATTTTAACCGCGAACAGATTTCACTGGCCATGGCGACTAATGGTCCGGCGGTAACCCACGTCTGGATTAACAACCAGAATAACAAGTACGGTCGCCTGAAAGACCCGAATGCTCAGGTTACCCTGCGGACATCCGGACGGATAAAAGTACCGGCCACTTCGGCAAACGTAGCTGGTATCATCGAAGGTACCGACCCTAAACTGAAAAATGAATATGTTGTCTTATCGGCTCACTTCGACCACGTTGGCGTCGGTAAGCAGGGCGGTGGCAGCTATACCCCGGAAGACAGCATTTTCAACGGTGCCCGGGATAATGCAATGGGTGCCGTGTCACTGCTGACGGCCGCTAAAGCATTCAGCATCAAACCGGCCAAACGGTCTATCCTGATTCTGGCCCTGACCGGCGAAGAAATCGGGCTGCAGGGAAGCCGGTATTACTCGGAGAACCCGCTCATACCGCTGAAACAAACCGTATTTGACCTCAACTCCGACGGAGCAGGCTACAATGATACCACGATTGTGTCGGTTATTGGTCTGGAACGTACCGGCGCTAAAGCCGAAATCGAAGCGGCTGCTAAACAATTTGGTCTGGGTGTTTTTGCTGAGCCAGCCCCGGAACAAGGTCTGTTCGACCGGTCTGACAACGTTAGTTTCGCAGCAAAAGGTGTTCCGGCTCCTACTTATTCAGCTGGCTTTAAATCATTTGACGCCGCTATCGGTAAATATTACCATCAGGCCATCGATAATCCGGAATCTCTGGATTTCGGGTATGTGCACCGGTTCTGTCAGTCATTCGCCTATGCCGGGCGTTTGATTGCCGACCGCCCTACTGCCCCCAAATGGATTGCCGGCGATAAATACGAAGCGGCGGGCAAAGCCCTGTACGGCAATTAAGTTCTTTCCCGGTTGGTCCGGATGTTATTCCTGATTAACCGGGAATTTTTTCGAATCATTTAATGTATATACATTAAATACATAAACACGAATATTATGAAAACGCCACGTACGATTAACCAGGTTTTACCGGCACCAATGATGCACATGGGTAAATTACACGTACGGCAACCGCTGCCCTCAAACCGTTTACCTTACCTTGATCCGTTTGTACTTCTGCATCATGCCCATACGCTTACTGACCCTGACGAACAACTGGACAAAGCCGGTGTTGATCCGCATCCGCACCGGGGTTTTTCGCCGGTAACGTTTGTATTTAAGGGCGGTGTACGTCATCGGGACAGCCGTGGAAATGACGGTAGTATTTTCGATGGCGGTACGCAATGGATGAATGCCGGGATGGGTATCATGCACAGCGAACGCCCGCTGACGGCCGAGCAGGAAATTATTCAGATGTGGGTGAATACACCGGCAGCCAACAAAATAGACCAGCCATCGTACTACCCGTTAACGAAAGAAGGAACCCCGGCCGTTACCAGCACGGATGGTAAAGTGACCGTACAGGTAGTGACGGGTGATTTGTTAGGTGCCAAAGGACCGATTCCGACATTTACGCCGATTAACTCCGGTACAATTCATATGCAGGCTGGTGGCACTATCGAGATACCCGTTCCGGCTAGTCATAACCTGTTTGTTTTATTTTCTTGACGGATATGCGAAAGTGAACGGCGACCGGCTCGTTACCGGTAAAAATATGGTTACGTTCACCACCGACGGTGATTACATTACATTGGAAGCACTGGAAGATACCCGTGCGCTGCTGATGTCGGGCGAGCCGATCGGTGAGAAAATTGTTGCGCAGGGGCCGTTTGTGATGAATACGGATATTGAAATCATGGAAGCCTACCGCGATTTCAGAAAAAGGGAAAATGGGTATACTGATTGAAGAGTAGACAGAGGTAGAGCGGAATGAAATTCCGCTCTATTTTTCATATATACAATCCATAGCCAGCAATGTAGCATGGAACAGTCATCGCGGGCACGGAATATCATTCCGTGCTACATGTTTTTGAAGAGCCGCTTTGCTACAATGTTTGAGGTAATTGTTGACAGCAGAATAACCGTCAGCGAGGTGGCCGGCATCAGAATGGCCGCCACAACCGGCGCCATATGCCCCTGAACGGCGACAGAAATGCCGATGAAGTTGTAAATCAGGGAAATACCGAAACAGAATTTCAGTACCCACATCCCTGCGCGGGCCAGCTTAATGTATTGCGGCAAACGCACAAGCTGATCGCCCTGTACGATGGCATCACAGGCGGGTGAGAATGTAGTCAGATCATCGCTGACGGCAATACCTAATTCACTTTGCTGTAAGGCACCGGCATCGTTTAGGTCCATCGCCTACCATCAGTACCTGAGCGCCCTTTTGCTGAAGCTGCTGAATGACCCGTAACTTATCATCGGGCTTTTGCAGAAAGTGAAGCTGATCAGCACGGCCAAACAACCGGGTCAGGAACGGCCGGTCTGCATCACGATCACCCGACAACACAAACTGCGCTATGTGCTCCTGATTCAGCGCATTTACTAACCCGTCGATACCGGCCCTATATGGATTCCGGATACTGAAATACCCCAGTACATACTGATCAACCGCCAGAAAGGTATGACTACCTGTGGTATCCGGTAAGGCTCCTTGCCAGCCCACAAATCCGGCTGACCCGATCCGGATCAGCTGTCCGTCGACTACTGCTTCAAGCCCGGCACCGGGTACTTCACGGAAATGCTTCAGGGGAACACGACGCTGATACGCATCCAGCCAGGCGGCAATCCGACGACTGTACGGGTGAACTGAATGACTGGTTAACGCCCGGACAATACCTTTCATTTCGTCGGACAAATCGTCATTGCCCTCGTCACCATCGGCCAGGCTAATCCAGTGAATTTCTGACGCGTTGGTTTTGGTCAGCGTACCGGTTTTGTCAAAGACAACAGCTGTAATACGGGTCAATTTTTCGATTACCCCGGCCTGCCGCAGATACAATCCATAGCGCCCGAAGATACCGACCAGGTTACTGTCGGTAAATGTATGGGCCAGCAGAAGAATACACGGACAGACAACAATCAGCACGGCGGTTGCCGCGTTTAACCCGACGGTTAACTGACCTTGCAGCGTCCAGAACAGAAAGCTGCCCAGTGCAATACTGAGCACCAGCGGCGTGAAATACTGGTTGATTTTTTCCGGTAAGGAAGCCCGGTGCCGCTTAGCCGAAGCATCGGCATCCTGATTCCGGAACGCATCGTGATTCCAGAGCTGAGTCAGGTAACTTTGTGAAACCGGTTTTACGACATCCATCTCTGCGGCCTGTCCGACCAGACGGCCACCGGCATACAGCAACTCACCAACCTGCCGGCTTACCGGCTCCGACTCACCCGTCACGAAACTATAATCAATCATGGCTTCCGGACTCAGCAGTCGCGCATCGGCCGGAATCAGTTCCTGATTGCGGATGTAGAGCCGGTCGCCGGTCTGAAGCTCGGTTACCGGTATCCGCCGCTCGGCAGGTCCCTTCTTCACAGTGGCGGCCAGGGGAAAGTACGAGGTATAATCCCGCTCGAACGACAAACGGGCATAGGTTCTGTCCTGTAAGTATCGGCCAATCAGCAGGAAAAACACAATACCCGTCATCGAATCGAAATAGCCCGGGCCCGTGTGTGTTGCCACTTCGTACAGACTCCGGCTGAAGGTTATGAGTATAGACAGCACAATGGGTGCATCGATGTTCAGATAGCGGCCCCGCAGTGCCTGCCACGCCGATTTAAAAAAGTCCTGCGCACTGAATAACAGCACCGGCAGCGATAACAGCAGATTCAGGTAGATAAACAGGTTACCCAATGACTGCTCTTTGGACCACTCCCTTACCGCAAAATACTCCGGAAAGCTCATCATCATGATATTCCCGAAGGCGAATCCTGCTACGCCGATCTGCATGATCTTGCGCCGTCGTTGCCGCCGCTGCTGCTTCCCGTCCAGGTCGTGCAGGCTGATGTAGGGCTCATACCCGATCCGGGTCAGCAAATCAGCCAGCTGACTTAGCGGCAAGGTGGCTTCCTGAAACAGGATACGGACTTTCCGCTCCGGAAAATTCACTACCGCCGACAGCACCCCGGGATGCAACCGGTGCAGATTTTCGAGCAGATAAATGCAGGAACTACAGTGCATGCCCGGCGTGTAAAACGTAACCGACGTCCGGTTATCGTCGGCAAAGTCGATGAGTTTCTCCCGCACCTGTGGCAGGTCTACATAGGCGAACTTGCCCTCATAGTAGTCTTTATCAGGCGAAAGACCGGGATGCAGATCAAAACGGTAATACTGGCATAACTCACTATCATTCAGCAAGGTATAAACCGTTTTACAGCCATCGCAGCAAAACGGTTTATCATCTGCCATCAATAAGGGTTCAGGACAGTCAGCACCGCAGTGGTAGCATTTTACGGCATCTGCGGTTTTCGGTTCAGTCGGCGAGGCAATCATGGAATATAGGTTATGAGGCAACGTCAGCAGCCTCGCGGGCTGATTCGGTTGCGTTTAGTGTCGGATCATAGAGCGCAATGAGCGGAATGGTGATATGATGCACAATCTGACGGGTTACGCTCCGGCCCAGAATGACATCGGCCCATGACCGGTGCCGTGGTACAGTTACCAGCAGGTCGGCGGTCGAGTTAGCCTCCAGGAAGTTTTCGATGCCCTCAGCTGCACTCTCATGTTCAACAAATTCCGTAGTCAGTGATACTTCACCAAAAAAGGAACGGAGTCTGAACTGAGCCTCGGCCGACGGCGGGACCACTTTTTCATCCGGTTTCAGCACGCACAACAGCGTAAGGTGTGCCTGGTTATTGGCAGCCAGCAACCGGATTGGCTCAAATACATCCGGTGACGTGATGCTCTCATAGTCAGTCGCAATCACGATGTGCTGCAATGGCCGGATAATTGCACTCGAAGGAACGACCATCAGATTAGTCTTTGCCTCCCGCAACAGGTTCGGACGACGTACTGCCCAACCACGGATTTAATCCGCGCCCGCTGGCTCCTACAACAATCCAGTCATATTTTTCCTGGCTACTGGCCGACTGAATAGCCGATAATGCACTGCCTGGGTACGTTTCCGGAGCAAACCGGTGCCAGCGATAGTTCCGCTCTGCCTTGAGCTGCTGTCCGAGCGAACTGAGCATTTCCAGAGAACGCTGCTGTACGACTTCAGCTTCATAAAACGGCGCATGTGCCGTTTCGACCTGTATCGGGAAAGCATGCAGCAACTTGCAGTCGCAGGGAACATAACCAAGAACATTTAAAGCATACCGGAATGCATGTTCAGAAGCATCAGAAAAGTCGGAGGCGAGCAAAATTCGTTTCATGACGGAGCGCTGGTTAATAGTGAAAGACAGGACAAAGCTACTCTGGCTAACGGTTGCCGGACATGACAGCCAGCCAATCAAAACCTGATCGTAAGCAGCATTTGTAAACCCGGAATTATGACGTTGGTCATATACACTTTTAGGATTTACGGTTCTATTTGTAGTTAATTTGTAACAAATCGAGGCTACTCGCCAACTGCTTTATCGACGTCATGCAAACGCTATTACTTATAGAAGAC
>CBDFHU010000109.1:0-67345 GCA_965247375.1 Arsenicibacter sp. | reverse complement strand
GCGATTGGCGCCTTCGGGGCACATGCATTACGGGGTATGCTTGAGGCGACAAACCGTACGGCGACTTTCGAAACCGCCGTTAAATATCAGTTTTACCATGCCCTGGCCCTGATCGGGATCGGTATACTGATGCAGCAATTTGCTGATAATGCAGCACTTCTTCGTCTACTGGGTTGGTCCGGTTACGCTTTTATTGCCGGCGTACTGGTATTCTCAGGTTCACTCTACATTCTTTGTTTTACGGGTGTTTCGTGGCTGGGAGCCATCACGCCGATCGGCGGCGTACTGATGATTCTTGGCTGGGCCCTGCTGCTTTGGGCATTTCTTTAGTCTAAAGAGCGAAAGAGATAAAGAGTGAAAGAGCGAGATAACGCGTAAACGGCTATTTCACGGCGTAGCGGCCGCTCTTTATCTCTTCCGCTCTTTCACTCTTTAATTCCTCGACAGCATGCTGGTCCGGCGGGAGTCGAGTTTGAGGAAGATGAACAGCAAAAGCGTAAATGACCAAAGCGACGAGCCACCGTAGCTGAAAAACGGCAGCGGAATTCCGATAACCGGCATCAGTCCAATGGTCATACCAATGTTGACCATGAAGTGAAAAAAGAAGATCCCCGCCACACAATACCCGTATATCCGCGCAAACCGGCTACGCTGTTTCTCGGCTAAAATGATCAACCGGCTCAACAGACCAACAAACAGTAGTACAACAATTGCACTACCGACAAAGCCGTGCTCTTCCCCGATCGTACAGAAAATAAAGTCCGTACTTTGTGCCGGGACAAAGTCGAATTTGGTCTGGGTTCCCTCCAGAAAACCTTTCCCTTCGAAGCGGCCCGATCCGATGGCAATTTTCGCCTGGGTAACGTTCCAGCCTACACCCAGGGGATCGATGTTCGGATTCACCAATACCTTAATCCGGTTTTGCTGGTGCGTTTGCAGCACGTCGTTTACGAAAAAGTCAACTCCTGCTACCACACCCATCATGGCCAGGCCAATCAGGCCGACTCCCAGAATACTGCGCAGATTGCGGTTGTAACGCGGCAACAGGAAAACGGCCGCCACAAACAGTACGGCAATTCCGATAAAGATGTACGGCAGCGGAAAAATCAGCGCCAGAACAAACAAAACTGTCAGAGTTATTCCGGCGAGCGGATAAATAGCCGGTAACCCCTCCCGATACAGCATAATGATAAAGGCAGCAAATACCAGCGTTGATCCGGTCTCGTTTGACAGCAGGATCAGAATGGCCGGCAAGCCAATAATACCTGCCACATAAAGCTGGTCTTTCTGCTTAGTAAGGTTAACCCCCGGAACATCCAGGTACCTGGCTAGTGCCAGACTGGTTGCCAGTTTGGCAAATTCGGCGGGTTGCAGGGAAAAAGAACCAATTTTAAACCATGAGTGAGACCCGTTGATGTTCGATCCGGCGACCATAACCAATAGCAGCATGAAGATCATGAAGCCATAGAAAATATAGGCAAACTGATCGTAGAACCGATGATCAATAACCAGCACACAAATAATCAGAATGACACTGGTGCCGATCCACAGCAACTGTTTTCCGGCATCTGTCGACATATCAAATATGCTGGTTTTCATTTCCGGGCTGTAGACAGCTGCGTAAACGTTGAACCAGCCCATCATCACACAGGCGATGTATAACGCCAGCGTCAGCCAGTCTATATTCCGGGCAAAAGGATCATTACGAGACATGAGAATGCGATAGGTAGGCGGCGGACAGCTATTGCCTGCCCGCCAGTTTTATTAATTTCCGTTTACACCGGCCGCCGCAGTCCGGCTTCCCGGTTTGGCAGGCGTGACGTTAGTCATCAGCGGCTTTTTCACAGCGGCTTTGCGTGTTGTGTCTTTGCGCAGGCTATCTACTTTTTTCTTCAGACCAGACTTCCCGCCGATAACGCCTACGTTCAGCATGTAATTCTGCGCTTTCACCGATTCGTCCAGTTTCAGGGCTTCCGTTTTGCGTTTCAGATAACGTTCAACTACCAGAGCAGCTACCGATGCGGCGGCTTTACCTCCCCAGCCTGCGTTTTCAACAAACACGGCGATGGCGATTTTAGGGTTGTTGATCGGCGCAAAACCGATGAAGATTGAGTGGTCATATTTGTGACCCATTTTCGCGTTCTGCGACGTACCGGTTTTTCCGCAAAGCTCCACATCAGCAATATTGGCCAGCGGCGTCACAGTCCCGTGCACCACGGCTCCCCGCATCCCTTCAATGACCGGACCGAAATACTTGGGATCAATATTTACCTGACGCTTTTCATAATACGTTGCATCTACTCCTGAGCCTACTTTCCCGATACCCTTAGCGTAATGTGGCGGGATATAATAGCCCCGGTTGGCAATAATGGCCGCCACGTTGGCCAGCTTGATCGGGCTGATCAGCAACTCGCCTTCGCCAATGCTGAGGGAGTAGACATTCGAGAATTTCCAGCGATACTGGCCTTTATAGATTTTGTCGTAATAGTCAACCCCAGGCAGATTGCCCCTTAATTCAGTCGGCAGATCAATATCCAGCTTTTGCCCGATGCCAAACAGTTTTACCGCATCATACCACTGCTGTAACCCGATGGCCGACGCCTTGAATGTATTCGGGTCTCCGTTGAAATAAAGCATTTTACGGAAGACATGGTAAAAATAGGGGTTACACGAATACTGCACGGCACCGCTCAGGTTTCTCACCCCGTGACAGTGGCACCGCATCGGCGACCCGGCATGCGAATAAGCCGTATTAGGGAACAGGGACCCTTGCTGCTGAGCCACCAGTGCCTGAATCAGTTTAAAGGTTGATCCCGGCCGGTAACTGGCCATAATTGGCCGGTTAATAAGCGGTTTATAAGGATTCTTCAGCAGCTTGACATAGTTCTTTGAAAAGAACCGGCTCGACAGCATATTCGGGTCATAGGTCGGGGCCGAGACTGATACAAGAATCTCGCCCGTTGCCGGTTCAATGGCTATTACGCTTCCCACCTTATTTGCCATCAGACTGTCTGCATATTGCTGCACATCCAGATCGATACCCGTATAGAGGTTCTGTCCTGCTACGGCAACGGTATCAAACTCGCCGTTTTTATAAGGCCCTTTGACCACACCCCGCACATTCTGCATAACAAACCGAACACCCCGCCGTCCGCGCAACGACTCTTCATATTGCTCTTCCAGACCATTATGACCGATATAATCGCCCTGACGGTAATAGAATGTCGCCTGTTCGTCGAGCTGTTTTTTGGTAATTTCACTCACATACCCCAGCGCATTCGCAAGTGTATGGGCCGGGTAAGTACGCATGGAGCTCATACGCGGTTCAAAACCGCGATAATCGACCAGGGCATCCTGAATACGGGCAAAATCTTCTTTGGAAAGCTGACGCAGGAACAGTGAAGGCTTGTGCGGAGAATACGTCGTAGCCAGATTAATCAGACTATCAAATTCCTGCCGCGTAATATTCATCATCCGGCAAAAGGCCAGTGTATCCGGCACTTTCATCTGCTTTGGTGTCACATAGAGATCGTAAACGGGCGTGTTGTACACAATCAGTTTCCCGTTCCGATCATAAATCTGGCCCCGATACGGAATCTCAATCACCCGCTTTACCGAGTTTTTCGACGACCCCAGCGAGTAACTGTCGTCAAGCACCTGAATATAAAACAGGCGCGCTATATATATCAATCCGACGAGGCAGAAAGCGCCAATGACGATATATCTTCTATTCTCAAACATGGACAAGTCCGGTCAACACACATTCAACCCTTACAAAGTTAGTAATTCGTATGTAGCCCTTTGCCATCTGTGTTTAGAAAAATTATAAATCTTTTTTACGGAAGTGCCGACATCGGAATCAGCGTATTTTTTCCTTAAAATACACCTCTCGCCGTGGTACGTATCCGGCACAAATACATGTCGGCGGTGATATAAAGCGTTGATCCGTCGTCGCCCCAGCCGCAATTGGCCGTGCTTTCGCCGATGTCGATGTGTCCCAGCAGCGTGCTGTCCGGAGCGATAATAAATACGCCCCGCGGTCCTGATGTCCAGATATTTCCGTCTTTATCGGCTTTCAGCCCGTCGGGAGCTCCCTTGAGGCCATATTTCGCCAGCGCCTTCATATCATAAAACACCTTACCCGCACCGATACTGCCGTCTGCCTTGATTGGATAGGCCATAATCACCGGCCGCTCAACATCCGACTGAGCCACATACAACGTTTTTTCGTCGGGAGAGAGCGCAATGCCATTGGGCCGCGTCAGGTCATTGACCAGTAACGATACCTCACCGCCGGGAGCAATGCGGTAAACGCCGAAAAGAGGGGTCTCGCGGGTTGGATCGTTTTCTTTAAGTGGCATGCCATAGGGCGGATCCGTAAAGTAATAGCTACCATTCGAATGGGCCACTACATCGTTCGGACTATTGAACCGTTTGCCCTGAAAATTATCCGCCAGTGTCTGTTTCCCCCCCTGACCAGTCAGCGGTAGCGCCGCCACGCGCCGGTCGCCGTGTTCGCAGGAAATCAGCCGTCCCTGGGCATCAATTGTCAGGCCGTTCGAGCCGGGTTCATCGCCGTAGGGCGCCACACCGGTATAGCCCGATGGCTTCATAAACGGCGTCAGGCCTTCTTTTTCGGTCCATTTGTAGATTGTATTCTGCGGTACATCCGAGAACAGGAGAAAATTACCGGTTTTGACCCAGACCGGCCCTTCAGACCAGACAAAACCGGAAGCCAGCACCTCAACCGGAGCGTCTTTCCCGATCAGTTTGTCGAGCCGGGCATCGTAGCGGGTAACTTTACCAATGGTCGGGAAATGAGCCGTTTGGGCAAACGCTGAGGCACTCAGCAACGATACGCTCAGCGCAGAAAACAGAGATAGGAAACGGGTTATCATGAGGTTCAGGAAATTTTACGGCAACTTACAAAGAATCCGGTTTGCCATCTATTCTTTCTTATCTGAAACCCTGCATTTCCGGTGCCTGACGACGTTTGCAGCTCTGTGAACAAACCATCAGATCAGGGTATCTGTTCCTGATCAAGCAGGCTCTGCATGACGAACGCGTGGGCACCGGCCAGCTTGGCCATTTCGCCGAGCTGTGAAATTTCAATCGACAGGTTATTGCGGTAATCGGCGAGGCAGTATTTATCGATGGCCTGTTCGATTGGCCGGCGGATGAGCTTATCGGCTTTGGCCAGCACGCCGTTGATGATAATCCGTTCGGGGTTAAACAAGTGAACGGCAATCGACAGGCCACGGCCCAGCTCGCTGCCGATCTCGGTCAGCATGTCAATGGCGAAGGCATCACCGGCATTGGCCTGATCAATTACGGTTTCGACGTCAATCCGGTCTATGTCTTCTTCCGCCAGTTTAGAAATCCGTCCTTCGAGCAGCCCGGCTTTCACCCGCTGGATGAGCGCATAGGCCGAAGCCATCGTATCGAGGCAGCCCACCTTACCGCAGTAGCACAGCTGCCCGCTTTCCTGAATCTGAATGTGCCCTAATTCACCGGCAAAGCCTGAAGCCCCCTGCAACAGCTCACCGTTCAGAATAGCCGCCAGACCAATCCCCCAGTCAATGTTGATCGACAGGACGTGGTTTTTGCCTTTTGCCAGCCCGAACCGGTGTTCGCCCAGAATAGTGGCCTTAGTATCATTCAGCAGATAGGTCGGGGCGTTAAACAGTTCCTGCAACAGGTCTGGCAAAGAGTGGTTCGGATGGTTCAGGTGCGGGTAGGTATAGTTGATGCCACGGACCGGATCAATCAGACCAGGCAGTGCGACGCCGACGCCGATCACATGCAGGTTACGGGCATCTGCCTCACGGACAATCTGCTCCAGCGGCTCGCGCAGAATCGAGAGAAATGTTTCAGAGTCGTTCAGGTGCAGGTCTGCATCCAGGCGGTATAAAACCTGATTGGCCAGATTGAAGATAATCAGCTTAACATCATGCCGGTTAATGTCGGCCACTATTGTAACATGGCGGGCGGGATCAAGCGCGAATAAGGACGGTTTACGGCCAAACTGGGCAGGACCGGTTCCTACACCATGTGCCCACTGACCAATATTAAGCTCCTCAACCAGCGCCGTAACCGAAGGAATACTGGTGTGTAAAACAGCAGCCAGCTGCGACAAGGTCCGCGGACCTGACCGGTATAGCTCGTTAATGATATTCCGTTTTAACTTATTCTTTTTCGCATCAATGACCGAAAAAACCGCGTTGTCTTGCATCATGTTAACCTCGTAAGCAGGGCTTTTTCAGGCATCCCCTGCTTTGGCGAACCCGCCTTTAATTTGTTCAGGATAGTCAGTATCAACAAAAGTACCAACTATTTTGATGATCCATCAGCCTAATTTAATACTATTTTATCTCTGCATCAGAATAAATCCCCATATGACACTTATCATACCGTGCTCATATACAGCGGATTTATTTCCGGTCACTTAATAAAGGGCTGCCACCGGCGTTCTTTACTCTATTAATAACGTATTGTCCTATCAAACGACCTTGTTTTTGTCCGTTTTCAATGGCATCCCGATAATGTATCCCCCCATACAGGCGTGAAACCGATGCCTCCTCAGCCGCCTGCCGGAATGAGGCAAACGTTCGCGACGGCAGTTCAAAAATCTCTTCGGTTGTATCGGTAAACCGGAACGAATCGCCCAGGAAATAGGTAAGCACTTCGGGCGGCGGCCGTGGAAATAACACTGTGCCCGCTGGTGTATTCGGGGAAGGGCGGTGTCTGTAATAACGGTTGCCAGCGTACGTCGATCAGGCGGTTAATGACCGTTTCGGGCCGGATCCGGTTACTGCGGAATTTTTCGTCCCAGCAACTGATAAAGCTATCCCGCAGGGTCATCGCCACCAGTGAATGAATGTACACGGCCTGCTCAAACGGCAGTTTTGCCTGCGCCGCTACCTGACTGGTTATGTTGATCCAGTGTCCGCCCGGACTGATTTTCTTGAAGCCAATGGACATATGCCCCGCCGTGTTGATGGCAAACGGGTTACAGTCCCAGTACGAGGCAATCAGCCGTTGTGCAGGGGTCAGGTTACGCCCGGTCTGGTACACCTCCCGCACCAGCTTTCCGAAGGCACTGGCCGCCGTAGTATCGTAGGCAACCGGCGGTTCAGGTTTAAACTGACCGGCACTGTCAATCAGCATCGGGCGGATAATGCGCCAGTGCGGCTCAATGGCTTCGATATAACCGGGCGGCGTCGGATACCAGTAGCCGTCTTTTTTGGTCGGGCGGTAACGCAGGTACGAGCTTAGTTTCTGATAATTGTCAGTGGCGGCATAAGCGGCCACCGCTTTGGCTACCTGCTGCCCGGCAAGCCTGGCAACCTCCGTTTCCGCCGCCGGATACCCATCCTTGCGCAGATTCACCGTTAGCTTCTCTATATCGGCGTCCAGGGTATTGCCCGACGGTAACAGCAAACGGCCCGTTTCGAGCATACAATATAACGCGGCCATCCGGTGATTGCAGGCAGCGGGCACCGAAGCCGCCAGATCAGGCAACTTCCGGATCAACCGGTCAGGGCCCACGACGGCAGGATCAGTTTTTGCCACAATGGCATGACTCCCCAACAGACAATAACTGTAAAACCGACTGGCCGCCGGTGGATTCACCACATCGTGAATCATCACCATCGTCAGCGCAAACACCGTCGGTTGCAGGTGCTTCTGCATGGCAGGCTTTGGCGCACCACCTGCTAACTGATAACAGCTCAGTAAAAAAATGATAAGATAACGCCTCATGGCTGACTGAATTTATAAATCTGTAACGGCAGATAAGCCGCTCCGATGACCAGCATTTTCTGCCGGTTTACCTCCATTTCAAGGACCGATTTCACATCGCCGACCACAGTCAGGCCGGAAGCCGGCTGGGATGTATATGCGAAATCGCCCTTTCCGTTGCCGAGCAGCAGACAGCCGTAATTGGCGTCCATACTGCCGATTTTCAGCCGGTTATCTGATTTATTACCAAGCAACAGCACATCCGTATGACCGTCCTGATTCACGTCCTGAACCAGCATGTTGGTCACCGGCGAGAACTGGGCCTGAACCGGCAGTACCCGTTTTTCCAGCATCGTACCGGCCTGGCTGAGGTAGCATACTGTCTGTGGTTCGGTCACGCTCAGTTTTTGGGCCCTACCAAGTTCTTCGGCAGTCAGAATCCGGTCGATGGTGGCGTCGGCGTAATCTTTGTAAAAGCCAAACCGCTTCCGCATGGCATAAATCTGGTCGTTCAGCTCGTCGCGGCTGACAAACGGATACATGGTACCCTGCACGTAAAAGCAGAAAAACGGATCAATCGAGCCATTGTTGTCGAAGTCGGCATACAGGAGTTCAGCCGGTTGTGCCTGCGAAAACTTCAGCTGCGAGTTGGTTCCCAGATTACCCGCAATGATGTCGGGCTTTTTGTCGTTGTTCACATCAGCAACGCGGACAGACTGCCAGAAACCGTTGTCCCCGGTGGCAAAAAACTGCGCGGATTGATCAACAAAGCCGGTGGCTGTATTCAGCAATACCCGAACCGCCATAAATTCGCCGCAAGCGATCAGATCACTCCGGCCATCGCCGTTCATATCGGCCCATTGGGCATCAGTCACCATCCCGATCCGGGCATAGGGGCCGTCAACGATCTGAAACTGCCCTTTGCCGTTGTTCTGTAACAGATACGACTGCGGCGTTTCCGGATACCGGCCCGGAATTACGCGGCCACCGACAAACAGGTCCAGATCGCCGTCGTTGTCATAGTCGCACGGCCGGACACAGGATTTACTACTAGCCGTCAGGTTCGGCAGCGCACCCGGCGAAGGCACTAAGCGGCCCTTGCCGTCATTCAGAAATAACTCGTCCTGCAACGAGGCAGAACCTGCGTCAAAGAGTGAGTAGCCGCCCTTTGCTACGTAAAGATCATCAAAGCCGTCGCCGTTGGCATCAAAGAAAACAGCGGCCGATACGGTTGAAACCGATTCATCGCCGATGGCCAGATCCGAAACCGGCAGGAAGGTGCCACTGGCCTGCTGCACCAGTACAATTCCCTGTTTCTTCTGATCACCGCTCACGAACAGGTCCGGCAGCCCGTCCTTGTTGACATCGCCTTTAGCCAGCACCGGTCCGGCATGTGAGTACATCCATAACATCAGCGGCTGCCGTTTAAAGTCATTTTCGGCATAGCCTTCGTGCATGTAGTTTAGAATAGGCCGGGCGCGTTGAAAAACAGGTTTTACGGCATTGGCAGTTGGTGTAAACGTAGTTGCATTCGTGGTTTGTTCAACGTCCAGCAGCGTATTGGCCCGCATGGTGCGGATCACTTCCGTGGTCTGATCCGGCCAGATAATCCGTATTGAATCCACCTGCGTGGTCTTTCCTAATCCGAAATGTAGCACCATCGGCTGAGTTGACAGATAGCCGCGCACCGGACTCAGTTCCTGATATTGCTGCTGACCACCCGCGTAGACGGTCACCCGCGTACCGACAGAGCTCCCTTTCGACGGCTTCAACCGGAGTTGCAGGTAACTATTGGCCGCCTGCTCACGGGCCATGTTGCGGTAGATATAGGCCGGTTCGTTGATGTTATTGACAATCAGTTCAAGGTCACCGTCATTATCCAGGTCGGCGTAGGCCGCCCCGCCCGAAATCGACGGAATGTCAATCCCCCATTCCTTTTGTTTGTTGCTGAAGGTCAGGTCGTGGTTATTGCGGAAGATGTAATTCGGAACTTTGGTTGACGGCATGGCCTTTACCAGATCCATCAGCTGCACCGGTTCACGGTTAATGGCCTGTTTGATTTTGTAATCGCCCCAGTACCGCAGAAAGTCCTTGTTGGTATAGTCGCGGAGGTAGCCGTTGGTGATAAACAGGTCCTTATACCCGTCGTTATCAAAATCGGCCAGAAGCGGCGCCCAGCTCCAGTCGGTATTCGACACACCGGCCGCCTGCGCAATCTCACTGAATGTGCCGTTGCCGTTGTTCAGTTGCAGCATATTCCGCATATACTGCCGTTGCAGGCCCTGCTGCTGCATGAGCTCAAATGACTCGTAGTTTTCCTGGAGCTGCAGCAGTTTCTGCCGCCGGTTGTCTTCCGGCAACATATCGAGCGACATGATATCCGGCAGGCCATCGTTGTTGTAATCGGCAATATCAACGCCCATCGAAAACTGAGGCAGGTGCCGGAACCACTGCGTGGTCTCATCGCGGAAGGTACCGTTGCGCTGATTGATGTAGAGGTAATCCGGCTCGTTATAGTCATTGGTGACGTACAGATCGGTCCAGCCGTCGCCGTTAACATCCGATACGGCCACGCCGAGTCCGAACGTCAGCGGATACTGGTGAATACCGGCCTGTTTCGAGACGTCGGTGAAGCGGTTGTTATCGTTCCGGAAGAGCTTGTTGCCGGCCAGTGGGTCTGTTTCAAGGTGTAGTTTGGCTAACTCCAGGTTATCGTATTTCTTAACATTGTGGTTCAGCAGAAACATATCCGGATCACCGTCACGGTCGTAATCGAAGAAAACGGCCTGTGTGCTGTAGCCCGGGTCATCGAGGCCAAATGCCTGCGCTTTCTCCACGAACCGGGGCATACTGCCGGGTGTGCCGCCCTGATTAATGAATAACTGGTTCCGGCGTTTGGCCTCATCGGTTTTTCCGGAGTAGCAGATGTAAATATCCAACCAGCCGTCGCCGTTTACATCAGCCAGGCTAACGCCGGTTTTCCAGCCACCGGCGCGGCCGCCGAGCTGCGGCGAAGCCTCTTTGGTAATGTCTTTAAAGGTCAGCTTTCCGGTATTCAGGAAAAGCTGATTCGGTTTCATATTGGCAGTAAAAAACAGATCGGTCAGGCCGTCGTTATTGAGGTCACCGGCGGCGACGCCCCCGCCGTTAAAAAAATATTCGTAGGCCAGTACATTCAGGCTTTCCGTTTCGTCGATGGTATTGACAAAGCGAACGTGCGTTTGTTCAGGCGGGAGAAGTTTAAACAAAGACTGGGCCACCGTTGGGGAGAGCAGCGGCAGGTAAAAACTCCACGTCAGCAGTAAGCGACGCAGTTTCAGTAAGTAGCAACGCGGAGACATGCTTCCTGGATTGACTTGATAAGTCGCTAAAGATAAAAAAAAGGACAAGGCCCTCACAGGGAGGTCCTTGTCCTTTTCAGGCAGGCGGGCTTATTTATCCCACCAAATGCGGGATGCCCATACGTCACCACCCGTCAGTTTACCAACAGCGGTTTTATAGCTGTCTGTATTCAGTGTGGCTTCGCTGGTCGGGTATGGCTGACGGCGCGGAATGGCACCGTTCGAGAAATTACCTACGTAATTAACCGGCGTCAGGACAGGATAGCCTGAGCGTTTCCAGTTGTTCCATGCTTCCACGAAGTTCAGAACCGTACCTTCAGTAGCCCAGTACTGCTCGTTGATTTGCTTCAGCGGGTTAGCTGTGCCCAGCGGGTTAGCCGTAGCATAGGCATCAGCCGTAGCCGCATCAATAGCAGCCGCAGTGCCAAAGCGTGACAGCATCTGAATACCGGCCGAAACCGCGTTTTTATAGTGAGCAGCCGCTGTACCGCTTACGCTGAAACCACGTGTTGCGGCTTCGGCCAGTAACAGTTCAGTCTCCGCATATGTCAGCACAAAGAACGGCATTGATTGTGACCGGTAGATGAACGCCGGACGTGAATACTTGCCGATTGGCGTCACGTCAGCCCCTGAGCCGTTCGCACCCGGATAACCCGGTGATTTTGAGATGTCCGTTGCGCCGCCGTTCAGGTCATAGCCGTTCGGTAAGCCCATCTGTACGGATGCATCCGAGATACCGCCCGTCATCAGCTGGTTAGCCGCCAGACCGGCTGCCGGTACTTCGGCTACTTTCGACAGACGCGGATCGTTTGTCGACTTCAGAAAGTCGATAAACGTTTTGCTCCACCGTACCTGATACACGTCAGCCGGGGTAATCAGGGCAGAACCGTTTCCGTTTGAGTAACCGTTTGCGTTATCGGCCAGCATATAGGCATCGTCAGACAGGCTGGTAAATACACCCGCCGCTGCTGCTTTTTCAGCATATGTTTTTGCCGTTGCTGCGTCAGCTTTTACCAGACGCATCGCCAGTTTCAGCATCAGCGAGTAGCCGAATTTCTTCCATTTCGCCACATCGCCTTTGTATACGTACGCATCATTTGTCGGGCCGGCAGCGGCGGTGTTCAGCGCCGCAGTAGCCGTTTCCAGACGCGTCAGCAGTGACTTATAAATGCTTTCCTGCGTGTCATACGCCGGCAGCGTTACACCGGCTTTACCCTGCAATGCCTGTGTGTACGGAATGTCGCCGTATACATCGGTGATGGTAGCCAGCGACAGTACCTGCATGATCACCGCAATATTTTTCAGGTTGGCCAGCGCCGGTTTATCCGTTGCCAGTTTCTCCATTTCGTAGGCGTAGCTGGCCGCATTATAGCTGCCGCTCCACGTACGCTGCTGGTAATCCGTAGTATTGCTTGATTGAACGTATTTATCTCCGTTTGAGTAGTAGTTGGCCGCACCCGACGTTGTCGAGGAAAACAGCTGCACCCACATGCTCTGGAACAGAATAGACCCGTTATAACCCGTAATTGAGTTAACGTGGTTATACTGAATGCTTGGCAACAAAAGGTTCGGATCGAACGTCGCCGACGACGCCCGGGTTGGATCGGTGTTGATTTGATCAAATTTATCAGTACAAGCAACCTGCAGCGACCCGGCAAGAAGTGTTAATGCGATCAGTCTCTTTTTCATGGAAATGCTTATTTGAATTTGATGTTTACGTTAACGCCATAGTTACGCGACGAAGGCAGGCTTGTTCCTTCGATACCGGCATAGCGGAGGTTAGCACCAAATGTTGCTTCCGGATCAATGTTGGTGGTCTTTTTCATCAGGTAAGCCAGGTTACGGCCAACCAGTGAAACGTTTACACTGCGGATCAGCGGGACACCAGCTAACAGACGGGCAGGGACATTGAAGCCCAGCGTGATCTGACGCAATTTGATAAAGTCGCCGTCAACAACGCTCAGTTTGGTTACGTTATTGGCAAGGGCTGTGTAGTAATCCTGAGCACGGGCTGTTACCGTGTTGGCCGCACCTCCTTCTACCACACCGGTTTTGATACCGGCATCACGACCTTCCAGCGTTGCCTGGTGTAAGCCACGGCGGTATGCATAGTTTTCGGTTGCTGACAGGATTTTGTTGCCGTAGTTGTAGTCAAGCAGGAATGACAGGTTGAACGCCCCGTAGGTCAGGTCGTTGTTCAGACCGCCGAACAAGGTAGGCAGTACAGTACCCATGTTGATCAGTTCACCACGAACCGGCAGGCCTGAAGCATCCACAATAATCTGGCCGTTCGACGAATACTTGTAGTCGTACGCACGGATCTGCGGACCAGGCTGGCCCACTACGAATGCTGTGATAGCATTACCCAGCGTGGCACGGTTTGAGCCCAGGCCGATTGTGTTGTTATTTTCGTCTGTCTGGAGGATTTTGTTGTGTACCGATGTCAGGTTCAGCGACACGTTCCACTGCAGTTTTGACGACTTCACCGGTGTACCGTTCAGCATCAGCTCGATACCCTGGTTCTGTGTTGAACCCGTACCAACGATACCGCTTGTGTAACCCGTTGCCCAGCTGTAGTTGGCAGGCATGATCTCGTTATGTGTCTTCTGGGTGAAGTACGCCAGGTCAAAGCCTAAGCGGTTGTTGTAGAACTTCATTTCCAGACCTAATTCCAGCTCACTCTTCGTAAACGGTTTCAGGAACAGGTTTGGCAGGCCGGAGCTGAAGTTACCCGTTGCAATACCGTTGATTGAGTTGCCGACACCGTAATAGATGTTTGTACCGTATGGTGTTGTCGGCTCACCGCTGGTTGTTGCATACGACGCACGGAATTTACCGAAGCTCAGGTTTGGTACAGTGAACAGATCCGTGAAGACTAATGAACCGGTTACCGATGGCGTAAAGATCGAACGGGCTGAGCTTGGCAGTGTTGAATACGCATCATAACGGCCGGTTGTGCTCAGGTTCAGAATGCCTTTGTAGCTCAGATCCACGTTGTAATAGGCAGAGTGTACTTCTGTGTTGGCCACTTCATACGAACGGCCGAAGTTTACGACGTTGTTGTAGCTGTACAGGTAAGGCAGTACAAACGGGCTGCCGCTGACGCCCATTTTCTCGTAGTAGTTCTTACGGATGTTACCACCGATAAGGGCGTCTACCGAGATATCGCTGGTAATGTTGCGGTTAATACCGATCAAACCGTCGATGTTGAGTTCGGTACGCTGGGCGTTAGACAATTCGTCGAGACCGCCACGGCCCTGGTTTGAATAGCCTGTCCCCCAAGGTGTTACTTTGAAGATCCGGTCGTTTGAGTTGTCATAACCAACGCGGCCCTGTGCATAAATCCAGTCGGCAAACTGGTATTTCGCCGATGCCATTGAGATCAGACGCTTCCGGTCAACGTTGTTTACGAACTGATTAACCACGAAATACGGGTTTGTTACATATTCGTCATCGCTGAAAACCACTTCGCGGCCGGTTGTTGTGTTGTAGCCCGGAGTCAGAATACGCTCGTCAATGTTGGTTGCCAGGAACATACCGTTGTTGGCGTTCATCGGTCCGTCGCTCAGGATCGGCTTGTTCTTCACACGCTCATCGATGTAGTTTGCCAGCACGTTGATGCTCAGCTTCGACGTGATGTTCTGATCTACCGTCAGGTTGATTGTCTTACGGGTCAGGCCGCTGTTTTCGATAATAGCTTTATTATCAAGGTTCGACATTGACAGGCGGAATGAGCCGTTGTCGCCGCCCTTTGTTACCGATACGGTGTTTGTAAAGTTTGTACCGGTTTTGTAGAAGTTCTTAACGTTGTTGCGCTGTGCCGAATAGGCATACTGGTTGCCGTCGAACTGAGTCAGCATTGAACCGTCCAGTTTAGCACCCCAGCTCATACGGGCAGTTTGCTGGGCAGCCGCCTGTGTCGTTGGTTTCTGACCGTATGTACCCTGACCATACACATACTGGAAATCGGTGAAGTCAATGGCTTTGTCGGCCGAAAAGTTCATGTTATAATCAACCGAGAAATCACCTTTTTTACCGGCTTTCGTTGTGATCAGGATCACACCGTTTGATGCCCGTGCACCGTACAGCGCTGACGCCGACTGACCTTTCAGGACTGTGATTTTTTCAACGTCATCCGGGTTGATGTTACCCAGACCGTCACCACCATCGGCACCACCCCATTCACCGGCACTGCCGCGCTGGGTGTTATCCATCGGTACCCCGTTGATAACGATCAGCGGCGAACCGGCCGAGTTCATACTTGGCATACCACGGAGTAACAGTTTTGACGTACCGCCGGGACCACCGTTTGTACCTTTTACTGACAGACCGGCTACGCGGCCAACCAGTGAATTACCGATGTTGGTTTCGCGGGCTTTGGTCAGCATCCCACCGTCAACCGTTGTAACGGCATAGCCTACTTTACGGGCGTCTTTAGAAACACCAAGGGCTGTTACAACAACCTCATTCAGAATGGCACTGCCCGGATTCAGGGATACATTCACCACCGCCTTATTGCCGACAGCAACCTCCTGCGTCTCATACCCGATGTACGAGAAAACCAGAACGGCGTTGCCGTCAGTAACTGATAACCGATACTCACCGTTTGCACCTGTTGTTGTACCTTTTGCTGTACCCTTGACAGACACAGAAGCACCCGCTAACTTATTTCCTTTCTCGTCAGACACAACACCCGTGATGTCCTTGTCAGCTCCAAAAGAAAACGACATGGCGACGAAAATCCAGGCTCCCAGCAGGAGCATACCTTTAGAAAAGGCTTTTCGTAAAGTTGTTTTCATGAATTGTTTTGAGATTAGATAAACTTTCTTCCTTAGGTACGTTGAGACAAATACTGCCATTTGTCATTCACTTTCGCTTAACCTGCATCTATATTGAATTACCGGTTTCGATCAAGGTGTATGACTTTTGGGTCAATATGTGCAAATATATCATGAATTTAAAAAAATTTAATAAATGAAGCTAATTTTTAAAAAATTTAATTTTGACGTATAATATTCTAAAAAGTAGACACAAATCGAATAGTATTATACAAAACGACCATATGGCAAAATAATATTCCACTCAGAGCGAATTGCCGTCATGCATGGAAGCCGCAGCAGCCAGTATTACCTGTGTGTTAAGTATGGACAGGCAGCATGTTCTCTGCATCATTTTCCCGGATTACGATTAGTTTTGTTCACCTTTCAGGTCTTATACCAACTCTATGCGCGTTACTCACAAAGCTGTTTACCTTTTTGCCTTGGCAATGCTGTCAGGCTTCTTTCAACCGCTGCTTGCCCAGCCTGCGGCAAGCCGGTATACCTACTTCAGCGGCACCATCGGTAGTGTGCCGGTCATCATGCACCTGCACCAGTACGGCAATAAAGTGTCGGGGTATTATTATTATCAGAAGCAGCAACAGCCTATTCCTTGTATAGGAACAGTCAGCAAAGACTCGTTACGACTGACAGCATGGCTGGGGTCGGCGATTGATGAAGCGTTTGATGGGACCTGGAAAGCCGGACAGTTTCAGGGCAAATGGACGAACAATGCCAAACAGTCGGGGCTTTCCTTTAACCTGCAGGCCAATGCCGCCAAATCCGATCAGTTTGTCTATATCTATACGGAAGGATCGAAGAAGCTGATTGAAAACAAGGGAAAAACCGAAGTCCCTGCCGCCGACTATCTGGAAGGTACAATCTGGCCTACTGAACGAATGGCCACCGGTCAGGAAGCCTTGACCAGTGTGATCCGGAAACAACTGAAAATACCAGCGGGAGCCACGCCGGGTAATGTCTTTCTGCAACGCCGGAAAGCCTATCTGGCGGCCTATGCCAAAGAGAATGCCGGGGTATCACAGAAAGAAATGCTGGAGTCGGTCGGGCAATACAGCCAGTCGTTGCAGTCGAATCTGCAACTGGTCTACTGGTCAGATCAGTATGCCGTACTGGCCCTGTCGTCGTATGAATATACCGGCGGAGCGCACGGTAATTATGGTACGGGCTACACAACCGTTGACCTCAAAACCGGCAAGGCACTGTCGTTGTCAGACATCCTGACACCCGTTGGCAGGCAGAAACTACCGGCGTTACTGGCGGCTAATTTCAGAAAGCAGTATGCGGTGAAAGCGTCAGAAACTTTACAGCAAGCCGGTCTTTTTGACAATTCGATCAAGCCGAACAGCAATTTTTACCTGACCGGCACCACACTGACGTTCTGCTACACGCCTTACGAGATCGGGCCATACGCTATGGGCGAAATCCAGATCCCGATTCCGCTGAGCCAGCTCGCAGGCGGACTGGTTAAACCATAATATATTACCCTTCGACAGCCCGGAAGAACTGCTCCAGTTTTTCCGGGTCAAGCTTACCAATGGTCCGGACGCTACTGCACAAATCAAGCCCGAATGGCTGCACCGTGTCTATCGCCGCCCGGACATTACCCGCATTCAGCCCGCCGGCCAGAAACACCGGAACACGGCTTTGCGCCACAATCCGGCGGCTGATGGCCCAGTCGTGTGCACGGCCGGTTCCGCCCAGTTCTTTCACGGCCAGATTCGGGTTGCCGGAGTCGAGCAGTAAGGCATCGACCTGTTCAGCCGCCGCCAGGGCTTCGTCAATTGTTGCTTCGTCCAGCACGTGGATAACCTGCACGAGTTTAACCGTTGGCAATGCCTCGCGGATATCGGCATACGTTCCTTCGCGCAATGCATCGACAAGCTGAATGGTATTGGTCTGCACCTTCCGGTGATGCGCAATGATGGCCGGGGCGGTCACTTCGCTGGTTAGCAGGAAACTGGCAACGGGGGGCGGTACCGTCCGGACGATCTGCCGGATCAGGTCATCGCCGATGACACCGGGGCCGCTTGGCATATGGCCGACCAGGCCCAGCGCAGCAGCGCCGTATGCTACGGCAGTTTTTGCTTCGTCAATACTGCTGATGCAGCAGATTTTAACACGTACGCTCATAACAGGGTTGCGGAATTAACCGGATTTGTGATGCAATATTCGAAAAATTCCGCAAATCCGGTTCCCCTGTCCGGAAATCACGAAAAGCGTTTGAAGAATTCCGCTTCATAGCTTGCCCCGATCGGGATCTCCTCAGCACCCAATGTAATAATCCGGTTACGGACGCCTTCAATCCGGTGAAACGGCACAATGTAGGATCGGTGGACGCGGACAAAATATCCTTCCACCCCTTCGGTTTCTTCCAGTTTCTGCACCATCGCTTTCATCGTCATCCGGGCCACAACCGGGCGGCTGTTCTGTACGTGTATTTTCAGATAATCATCCAGCCCCTCAATAAACAGAATGTCTTCGACGGGAATTTTGTACATCCGGTAGTCGGCACGTATGTAGAGATAAGCCGTTTTTGGCAACGGCACGCGGCTGATCAGCTCATGATAGTCTTTCGCTTTCTGCACAGCCTGCAAAAACCGGTCCCGGGTAAAGGGTTTCAGCAAATAATCGACGGCATTGAGGTTAAACCCCTCAACGGCATATTCGGCATAGGCCGTCGTAAAGATCACCATTAACTGCCCCGCCCCTGCTTCCTGCCGGGCCGCCCGATGAAAATCAATACCTGACATGGCCGGCATATTGATATCCAGAAACAGCAAATCAACCGGATGGGTTCGCAGATAAGCAAGGGCATCGTCGGTCCGGGTAAAGGTCTGTACCAGTTCAATGGCATCGGTCAGGCTACAGAAATGAGTCAGTAAACGCAGCGCCGGTGGTTCGTCGTCGAGTGCGATGGCACGTATCATGTGAGAAGAATCGTTAAATCGACCGTATAATCCGTGTCGGTATCGGTAATAAGAAGCAGGTGTTTGTTAGGATACAACAGGTCTAAACGGGCTTTTGTGTTTTTCACGCCGATGCCTCCCGGTATTTCCTCCTCATAGAACAACCGCAGTTTTTTATTGGCAACATGCATATTCAGCTTCTCCCGGTCAACCTGAATCAACACCTCAATCAGCGACTTCTCCTGAGGATTCACCCCATATTTAAAGGCATTTTCAATAAATGAAATGAGAATCAGCGGCGTTATTTTTTTGCCGTTGGGCGTACCGGTGATCCTCGCGTTTATCTGTACGGTTTCGTCGAGCCGCAGTTTTTGCAGGGAGATGTAATGGGTAATGTACTCCAGCTCTTTGGCCAGCGGCACCTGATCGCCCTGCGCATCGCGGATTACATACCGCATCAGTGCCGACAGTTCCACGATTGCCTCCGGCGTACTATCCGACTTTTCAATCGCCAGCGAATAAATGGTATTCAGGGTATTGAACAGAAAATGGGGGTTGATCTGCGCTTTCAGGTAGGACAGTTCGGCATTCAGTTTTTCCTGCTGCGTACGACGGAGCCGGTTATTAACCTGCAGGGCCAGTGACCCGAACACACCTACCAGAAACAGGAACAATGAATGGCTTAGCTCAAAGCCAACGGGTGGCTTATGTCTGTCCTCGTCAGGATCAGGGGGTGGCGGCATAGCCGGATGCGGATGGCCGTACCCGTGCGGGCGCCTGTGATCTGTCCCTTCCGTTAGTTCTGCCACCGGCCCGAATACGGTTTGCCGGTCTACCCAAAACAACATGCCGAAGATGACGCCGAAGCAGAGAGCAATACTCAGTCCGTACACCAGAATACGGTCCTGAAAATAAAGCTGCGGAATCAGCACGTAGTAGTGGACATAAAAGAAAATCAGCATCAGCAGATACGACAGGAAGTTCGTCAGCTCATGGGGATTGGACAGAATCTGCCGGATCTGCCCCGGACCATTCGGAGCGAATATGTAGGGCAGTGCCAGAAAGGCCAGCCCAAACCCGATATGCGATACAATAACCCGAACCCGTTCCTTCATCAACCTCTTTTCGGCGTAATGTACAAAAGCCATACATCCCGCAAAAATATAGTCGGCAAACAAGGGGTTTGTGTCGGCCGGGAAGCAATTAGCCGTTGATCGTTAGCTTTGTATTGGATTGGAGCGTTAGTTTTCCGCCATCATATACCACCCCTTTCGCGGTGCCGTTTACGTTCAGCAGAATGGCGTGTCCCGGTTTTATTGTCACAATATCCGATGCGGTCGGCAGCCGGCCACACGACCACACACTGATGTCGTTCCAGTTACCGGATTTCAACGTATACATGGTTGAGCAACCGTTCCCGGGACTAACCCGTACCAGCAGCGACGAAGACAACCCGACGCAGGTGCTCCCGATGGTGCTGAAACTTGTGCCTGGTGTCAGTATCGGAGCAGTGCCTGACGCGTCGTAATTAACACCGTACAAGAGGTAGTTGCCGGCACCCACATTACTGAAACTGGTCAGTGCCGACGAGTAGGCAATAATGTTTGTCTGCGTATTGACCAGAATATACCGGGTGAGGTAGGCCGGATTACTGTTCGTGTGCGAAAAGCTGAAGTTAGCCGGAGCTGTAAAATTCTGCGCTTGTACAACCTGTCTGCCTGACAGGAATCCCAATAACATAATTAGTAGTACACCTGCCTTCATGGCTTTATATCATTAAGCGTTACCCGGCAACAGTCAGACAAACACTATACCGTTTTTCCGAAAACGAATATAGTAGCCGGACGCATTTCTCCATCGTCAGGCAGCAACTTTCTGCAACCATTCATCAAGTATTATTTTCAGGAGTACGTATGTGGCTGTAAATTTGCGGGTTATTCGTTAACCTACCATGTATTTCCGTTTACTTACTACCTTCCTTTTTGCACTTCTGACGGGTGTAAGCGCGTTCGCGCAGGATGCCACTATTTTTAAACCGGACTCAGTAAAACGTACGCTGACGGCCCGACCGACGGCGAATCATCTTCGTATCGACGGCAGGCTGGACGAAAGCGACTGGCAACGGGCGGTACCGGCGCGGAACTTCATTATGATCGAACCGTTTCAGGGAAACCGCGCCACCCACGACACAGAAATACGGGTATTGTTCAACCGGCATTTCCTGTACATCGGGGCTTTTTGCCGTGACTCGCTGGGGCGCAGGAGCCTCCGGATTACCGATTTCAAACGGGATTTCAACATCCGTACCCACGACCACTTCGGCATTGCCATCGACGGTTTTAATGACCGCCGGAATGCGATGATCATGGCCACGAACCCCTACGGTACCCAACGCGATTTGCTTTCATTTGACGACCTGCTGTACGATACCGACTGGGACGGGCTCTGGCGTGTCCGGACGAGCCGCACCGATTCCGGCTGGGTCGCCGAAATGGCCATTCCGTGGCAAACGCTCCGGTATCCGAAATCGGCGGATACAACCCAGAGCTGGGGCATCAATTTTTTCCGGAACCGGCGCATGACCAATGAACTAACCAGCTGGTCACGGTATCCGCGGTCGTTTTCTGCCTACCGGATGGATTACGCCGGGCAGATTACCGGCCTGCAACCACCGCCGCCAACGGCAAACATCCGGTTTCAGCCGTATATTCTGACCTCATTCAATCAAAAAAATCAGGACGGGTCGCCGGCGGTATCGACCAACGCTGTCAAACTCGGCGGGGAGGCTAAATGGGCAATCAATCCGAACACGGTACTCGACCTGACATTTAACACCGATTTTGCCCAGGCAGACGCCGACCGGCAGGTCAATAACGTGACGCGGTTCTCGTCTTTTTTCCGGAGCGCCGCCAGTTTTTTCTGGAAAATGCGAGTTTGTTCGGCACCGGTGTCGGCCCGACCGAAGACATGTCGGGCGGGTCGATGCGGATACAACCGTTTTCAGCCGCCGGATCGGCCTTGATGATTCCGGCAATCCGATCCCGATTGATGCCGGCGCACGGCTGGTGTACCGGTCGCTGAAACGGAACGTAGGCGGGATTGTAATGCGCCAGCGGGCCACCGGCACCTCACCGGCCACCAACTTTGCCGTTGGCCGGTATTCGCAGAATTTCGGCCAACAGAACCGGTTAGGCGGTCTGTTTACCATCCGGCAGGAGGCTGACCTGGCAATTGGCAAGGACTCCGTCCGGCAGGGGACAACGTCGGTGGTGGGTGCCGTCGACGGCTTTTTCCGGTTTAACGAATCGCACTCACTGAGCACGATGCTTATTCAGTCGGCTTCTACCGACGGAAAGCAGCGCGGCATGGCCGGTTATGCGCAATACTATTATACCTCAAATCAATGGAAATTCTGGTGGACACAGTCCGTTGTTACGAAAGACTTTAACCCGTCGGCCGGATTTGTGTCACGGAGCGACGTGATCGCTACTACGCCCGGCGTTTTCTTCTACAACCGGGGCAAATGGATTCCGCTGAAGAAAATCATCCGCGCTTTTGAGCCGGGGATTATGACGGAATTCTACCACCAGGCGTCAACCGGCCGTCTGATCGAGAGCGTAATCAGCATCAATCCGATCTGGTTTAACTTTCAGCGCGGCGGTTATTTCGGCATTCTGGTCAACCCAACCTACCAGTACCTGACGGAGATTTTCGACCCGCTGGGGGTGGTTATTCAGCCGGGCGCCTATCGGTATACCCGTTATCAGGTATATGCTGCGACCAACCCGTCACGCAAAGTATCGTCGTCGCTTAATTATGAAGGGGGCCGCTACTACAATGGCAATCTGGGCACCTACGATTTTTCGGTTCGTTACTCTCCGATTCCGCACATCGCCCTGACCGGCCGCTACGTCTCGAACCGGTTCCGGGATGTGGGCGAAGCCCGGACAACGACCACCGTTGACCTCTACTCGATTGAAGGCCGGATGGCGCTGAACCCGCGGCTCCAGCTGATCGGGTTTTACCAGAAAAACAGCACAGCTAATCCGAATGGCGGGTTGCGGGATACCTACAACATCCGGCTGGCGTGGGAATACCAGCCGCTTTCGTTTTTGTATCTGGTCTTCAACCGGCGCGGCTTCAATAACATCACCCGCCAGCAGGAGCAGAACGTCATTGCCAAACTGAGTTATCTGAAACAGTTTTAAAAGCAGTGGTGGCACGACCGGGCGTCCCTGTTCAGTCGTGCCACCACAATTGGACTATAAACGAACACTATCGCTTTACCTCTACAAATTCCCGGCTGCTCCCCGGCATGCCATCGACGGTAGCACCATCGGTTACGATCCGTAATTTCGTTTGTGCATCCGAGGCGAAGAACGACACCGATGCCTTCCCGCTTTCGCTAACGGCAATCATAGGCTGCCAGTGCAGGGTTGACCGGTGATCGGGCCGTACATGATCCGGCTTGCTGACATCATAACGAGGTGCATAAAACTCCCGCTGCGGCTGGAAGCCCGGTACTTTTGTCAGCAACGTACCTATTGGCGTATAATTTGTATTGACCGACCCGCTACCGCCGCGTTTCAGCAGAATCGAAATCACACCACCGCCGCCACGCGAGCCGTACATGGCGGTTGAGGCGCCTTTCAGGACATCAACCGCTTCTACATCGTGGACATTGATCGTTAGTGCCGACTCCTTGTCAACCGGCATCCCGTCGATCAGGAACAAGGGTTCGATAACCCCCTGAAAATTAGCAGCCCCACGAATCTGCACAGTTGCAGATGTACCGGAGCCTGATATCATTACACCAGCCACACGGCTCCGGATCACATCCAGGATCGTCATGGCACCAGCCGTATTCATCTGATCAAACTTAACTGTAGCATCGGCAGCTCCGTACATCATCCGGCGGGTATCAACCGGTTCGGTTTTCTTCGCCCTTACTGTCACTTCTTTCAGCATCCGTTCGTTGTTTTTCCGGATCTGCTCTTCCAGTTCAAGATACTCATTGGTCCGCCGGACAAAATCAGCCCACTCTTCCTTATGCACCAGAATCGGATTGAACGGCGCTTTAGTAAACATGATTTTGGCCGGCTCAAAGGCATCCAGCGTTACGTTGTAATTCCGGTTATTGCCCTTCATTGATGTGGCCTGAATAAACAGGCTGGTTGTATCGGCCAGTTCCAGACCGAACAACGCAAAATGGCCTTCGTCATCCGTCTCTCCCATCATGAAACTGCGGGCACTGTCTTTTCCGGTTACCACAACGGTCAGTTTGACCCTGTTGGGCGAGGCTTTCGCGGCAGCCTGCTTATCCGGAATCACCAGGCCCGGCGCAATTTCGCCTTCACCTGGCTTGCGCCTTGTTTTAGCCACCTGACGGCCTGGTTTCACGGCCAGCCCGGACAGGGAAAGTCCCGTTTCTACATCATAGGTCAGCGCCGGATAGTCACTGGCCAGCACCTCCGGCCAGGTAAACCGCCGCCACCCCTGAATCATCATCAACAAATCGAGCTTGATATTGCGGGTGTCATTCTTCGGGTCAAAATAATACCCCGGCTGTTCGATTTCGCCTTTAACATCGGATTCCAGCAACAGGTAAGACGCCATTGTCCGCGGATCGGCATCGGCTTCCGGCGCCAGTTTGGTATCGGTAACCGCCAGCGAGAAATTACCTTTTGCCGGTTTGCCGGTATTGTCGGTAACCGTAATATCCAGTTTCACTTCCTCGCGGGGTTTATAACTGGCTTTATCCGGCTTTACGGTTACGTTCAGCCGTTCATTATGGTCGATAAAAAACAGCCGTTCCGCCACTTGCTTGTTTGTTTCATCAAACAGCGTAATCTGCCCGACCCCCTCCGGAAACTTTTCACGCGGAATCTGTACCCAGAACGACCGTTTGGTAAGCGGCAGCTTCGACGCCTGCACGAGCAGCCCCCGCGACTGGAAAATAAGTGAGGCATTTGCCTGGGCCGAAACCGGTTTGGTATGCGCAATAAGTACCCGGATATTATCTTTATGACTCAGGTTATCCACCATCATCACGTAACCATCAGTCTGAATGGCCGGTAACGGGATTTCCTTAAACGCTTCCCCTTTGCGCCGCACATAGGCAGTGTAGGTTTGACCGGCTTCCGGTGTCAGGCTGAAATAGCCCATGCCCAGATGCATGCTTTCAAACCCGACAATGGTGTCTTTCTTACTATCCAGGATAAATCCGGCAATATCGGCGCCCTTACCCGTTTCATCAACGGCCTTGAACCCGACGCGGCCCGGCAAACCGGCAATCAGGTTACCGCCTTCGGGCAGGAACTGAATGTCAACAGCGTTGGGTTGGGCCGCTTGCTTAATCTCTTCATTTGCCTGAAAAAGCGTCAGTTGCCGGGTATAAACCTCATTGGGAAAATTGCGCATCCAGCCGGTATAGGCCCTTAGCTGGTACGTACCGGCGGGCAGAGAATCCGGCAACGTCATATGGCCCGGAGCATAGCCATAATCTGCTTTCAGGTTTACGGTCAGCCATTGTTTACGGGTGGTCATGTTAATCAGGTCAACATACAGGACACGGCTGGTCGAGTCGGCGGTGTGGAGCGCACCGGTAAACAGGTATCCTTTCATCCAGATCGTTTCGCCGGGCATGTAGGTTTCGCGGTCGGTGTGGAGATAGACTTTTTCACGGGGTAATTGCTGGTTATAGGCAACAAGCCGTCCGGCAAGATGTTCAATAAACGAATCATCTGCGACGGTAAAGGCGGCCAGCATTACCGTCAGAGCAATACCGGTGAACCAAATCAGGCGGTGAGGGGCCTTATGCATACAATAGGTTTTTGTGGAAAAGATTGATAGATCATAATCAGGCCATAAATTAGCGAAAAACCTTACCAGAGATGACAAGTTCTCCATCAAAAGTTGCGTTGGTGCTCGGAGCAACCGGTTTAGTGGGTGATCAGCTCACTCACCGGCTCATTGACGCAACGGTATACGATAAAGTAAAAGTCCTGACGAGGCGGCCGTTAAGCTGGCAACACCCCCGCCTGCAGGAAATTTCGTTTGATTTTGACCACCCTAACGGCCTGCTCACTCAGGCCGACGATATTTTCTGCTGCCTCGGTACAACCATAAAAAAAGCCGGTTCTAAAGAGGCCTTCCGGAAAGTCGATTACCAGTATCCCCTTGACATTGCGCGGATGGGTCTCGAACAGGGCGCCCGGCAGTTTGCACTGGTCAGCTCAATGGGTGCCGACAGCAGCTCCTCTTTTTTCTACAACCGCGTCAAGGGCGATCTCGAACGCGATCTGAGTACGCTTGGCTACCCGTCCCTGCTGATTTTCCGGCCATCCCTGTTACTGGGCAACCGGACCGAATTCCGGCTTGGCGAGCGCATCGGCGCCGGTGTTATGCGGCTGTTAGCCCCGCTGATTCCGGCTCGGTATAAAGGCATTGAGGCCACACAGGTAGCCAGTGCCATGTTCAGCATGGCCCAGAAAGGGCTGGCGGGAAAACACATTTTTGAGTCGGACACCTTGCAGCGTTACTGATTTTACGCAGAATGAGCAGGAAACCGGCCTCTGATATTGTATATCTGCCTGAATTGGCCGAAATTCAGGTTTAATCAATCAGCAGCCTGCGTGCCCATTATCACCAAAAAAAAACTGACGTATCGCATCGGCGAACCGCTCCGGGAATACCTGACCAAATATAGCCGCGAGCAGCCATTGCCGGTTCAGTATACCGACCTGCTTCGCTACGAAGATGCCATTACCCTGTATGACAATAAGGGCAATGACACGCTTTGGGTGACCATGCTGTACTCCGGTTCAGATGTGAACGACATTCTGATGGCGCTGAAAACCATCTATGCCCAGTTAAAGGCTGACGGCGACATGTCGGTCATGGGGCACCTGACCATCGACCGGGTTGATCTGTGTAGTTATGGCAATACCAAGCCGTTCCGTGTCCGGGTGCGGAACAAGGTCAACGACCTGTTCGATTACTTTTACGTTAAAAACGCCGATGCCTCCCGCATCTACGGGCTCGAACTGGAACACATTCTGTCGCCGAACCGGATCAGCTACCTGACCAGCGACCATACGCTGATCGAAGAGCACATTGCCGGAATTCCGGGCGATGCGTTCTTTAAAAACCAGATGCTCGATCCGAACCTGAACCCGACCCGTTTGTGCAAGGAATTTGTCAAGTTCAACGAGCGGTGTTTTGTCCGGCTGCTGGGGGATATGCATTCGAGTAATTTTGTGGTCGATATTACCCCCGACTTTGACGAGGTGTATTACCGGATCCGCGCCATCGACTTTGATCAGCAATCCTATGAGGGACGCAAATCGGTCTATATGCCGCAGTATTACAAGCAGAACCAGCCGATTATTGAGTTAGGCATGCAGTATATGACGCCGGAAAGTGTGCGGCAGTACGAAATCGAAGAGCGGTCTCTGATTGCAGGCCGGCTTCGCGTCGAAAAAGCCCGGATTGATGACCTGATGAAAGCCATGCGGAACGATATTATTTCAACACCGGCTCATACCGGGCAGCTCAAACAGGCGCTTGCCCGGCACTATCGCCATAACGGTTTTCTGACCTGCCAGACTATGGGCGATATTGTTCTGGAAAGTCTTGGGCTGGTCGCTCTTCATTAATCGTCAATGCATTATGCACATCCGCCCTGCTGCCCTCAGTGACTGTCCGGTGATCTACACCTTTTTGTGTGACCTTGAAGAGGTGCTACTCGACCGTGAAAAATTTGATGCCGTATTCCGGGCAAACCTCCGGCATCCGGACTATCATTACCTGGTTGCCGAATCGGATCAGGAAATTATCGGTTATGTCAGTTGCCATACCCAGCTCCTGCTGCATCATGTCGGGCGGGTCGGCGAAATTCAGGAGTTGTATGTATCGCCCGCCTTCCGGAATCAACGGACTGGCCGGCAGCTGGTTGACAGGCTTTTGCAGCTGGCGGCAGCCGAAGGCTGGGTTAATCTGGAAGTTACGACCAATAAAAAGCGCCTCGATACTCAACGCTTCTATGAGCAGACCGGTTTCTCGCCCACACACATCAAATTTGTCCGGAAACTATAACGTTGACAGGATACGTACACGATTCAGCCAGCCCCTCTGCTATGCTGTCAAAAAATCACTACTAAACAACCTTCGTTTTCATGAGACATGCTCTCCGCTTTTTCTTTTGCTGTATTATTTTGTCAATTACAGGTTCGCAGACCTTCGCCCAGAAAAATGATCCAAAGCTGGAACGCCTGTTACGGGAGGCAATGGCCGGTTTCAGGGGCGATGCAGGCGTATATGTCCATCATATCAAATCCGGTAAAACCGTCAGCATCAACGCCGATACGACCTTCCCGACGGCCAGTACCATCAAGATTCCGATTATGTGTGGTCTGTTCGACAAAATAAACCGGGGCGGGTTAACCTACCAGCAGGAAATTGTTTATAAGGACTCGTTACACTATGATGATGGCATTGTCGGATCGCTGAAAGACGGGGCTAAATTTCCGCTGAGCCAGATCGTGATGCTCATGGAAACCATCAGCGATAACACCGGTAGCTTATGGTGCCAGGCGCTGGCCGGTGGCGGAACGGCAATTAACAGCTGGCTCGATGCCAATGGTTTTCCGAAGACCCGCGTCAACTCCCGCACGCCGGGCCGCGAGGCCTTCCGCCCGAAATATGGCTGGGGACAAACGACACCGCATGAGCTGGCGGAGCTGCTGCTGTATATCCGGCAGGGCAAAGCCATCAGCCCCGATGCCAGTGACCGGATGTACCGCAACCTGGGCCGGCAGTTCTGGGATGGCGATGGCCTGTCGCAGCTGCCTCCGGGCATCAAGGCCGCGACAAAGAACGGGGCCGTCAACCGGTCGCGGTCAGAGGTAGTGCTGGTGCATGCCCCTCACGGCGAATACGTGTATTGTATTATGACCAAAAATCAGCAGGACGAAACATGGGAGCGGACCAATGAAGGCGCCACCCTGCTCCGGAAAGTCGGTGCCTTGCTGTGGCAGTATTATGAACCCAAATCGGACTGGAAGCCGGTAGACGGGTATCAGAAATGGTGGTAAGCGTTATTTCTTCTTTTTCGGGTGCTGCTTCCGGGTCCGCCAAGCCTTGTAGTCGGCATACATCCGGCTGACCAGTAAGGTAGGACCCACAGAGTAGTAGAACCCATTATACGAAATCGGTGCTTTGGGAATATCCGGCTGAAGTGTCAGCCGGTAACCGATTTCGGCATTGAACCCCAACCACCGGAACGGCCGGAAATGGTGGAATTGCTGCGATTTTAACGCAACCGTTACGCCAAGTCCCAACGGGTAGGCCATGCTTCGCTTCACTTCGGGCTGTGCATCCGCTATCTTCACCAGCTCATAGCGTGTCCGGCCAATACCTAGTTCAACCGGCGTACTGAGCTCCCAGTATTTGCGCCGGAAATAATACGGTTCCACAAACAGCGTCAGATATTCCAGCTGCCGCCGTTGCAGAATATAGCCATCCCAGAAACTTGACAGCCGCTGATAAGAAAGATATGCACCGGCCCCCACCTTCACATTAAAGGGAAAGAAAACACCGGCCCGCACGCCATACACTTTCGTCACGAGGCGCTCAGGTCCGGGAAACAAATGGCTTTTAAAGACAAAGAAACGCTGATCGGTTTCTGCAATGAGTTTGGGTTCGGTCGGGTGCAGGTTCTGCCCCGTTTTCATAGTGTCTTCGGGGGCAAGAGGCAATTCAATCCGTTCCGTTGATTGAGCAGACACCCATCCGGAAGCGCAGCAAAAGGTAGTGATCAGGAGATATTTAACGACGTTGAGCATAAAAGTAAACGGCAACTTTTAACTCAACTCATTTCGCACTCAATTGGTTAACCCCTAAACGAAGTGAACCGCCTTGCGGGCGGTTCAGCAGTGTATTCATGAAGCACTCACCAAAAGGCGATACGGAACATACTGCCCCCGGTAAGTGGAAATTTTATCAGAAGTGACGGTCTCCGGCTTCCCGTTTCCCGAGCATGACAGCGCCCACCATGGCGACCAGCAACAGGATTGACGCCAGTTCGAACGGCAGCAGGTAATCGCTGTAAAGCAGAATACCAAGCTGTTCGACCAGACCGGTCCGCGCATCGAAGTTGCCTTCACTGACCGAAGGTAACTGTACGGCCCGGAAGACTAGCAGCATGGTTACCATCAGAATCCCGCCGACCACAACGGCCGCCATTTTCGTCAGGTTTGTTTTAGACTCTTCGTCTTCCCTCCGCAGGTTCAGGAACATGATCGTAAACAGGAACAGGACCATGATCGCACCGGCATACACAATGATGTTCACGGCAGCCAGAAACTGCGCATTCATCAGAATATAATGTCCCGACAGGCAGAAGAATGTCGCGATCAGCGCCAGTACACTGTGGATCGGGTTACGCGCCGTTACGACCGTGATGGCACTTAACAGGGTAATTCCGGTGAGTACGTAAAAAACTATTTCGATAGGTTTCATTGCTTAAAGCGTATCTATACAGCCCGTCGCCGACAGGACCGGATTGCTGCCGGTCCTGTCGGCGACGGGCCTGTTTTTAACTAACAGAACGGGAAAGACTTGGCTCCGTCGGGGTTGCCTGAACGTTCGGATTGGTACGGACATACCGGTCGTCTGACTTCTCAACCAGTTTATCTTTGCCATAAATTACCTCATCCCGATCCGAGAAGACAGGCACAAACCGGTCATGGCGGAGATAGATTGCCTGCTTCGGACAAGCTTCTTCGCAAAGTCCGCAGAAAATGCAGCGCAGCATGTTGATCTCATACACAGCGGCGTATTTTTCTTCGCGGTACAGTGTTTCCTGACCTTTTGTGCGCTCGGCAGCGACCATCGAAATCGCTTCGGCCGGGCAAGCTACGGCGCAGAGACCGCAGGCGGTACAGCGTTCCCGCCCCTGCTCATCGCGTTTCAGCACGTGGTGTCCGCGAAAAACCGGTCCCAGGTACGTTTTCACGTCCGGGTAAGGCTTCGTTGCTTTCTTCAGGAAAAAGTGCTTTAACGTGATGCCAAGACCCTTCGTAATCGCAGGCAGATACATTTTCTCTGCCAGCGTCATTTCTTTATTGCTAACCTGCTTTGAACGATTCGTCAGTTGCATACTTTAATAAGAGATTATGGCCGGACTACCCTGCGGCTATCCGGCCGGCTCGTTTAAGATCGTTGCGGAGAAACCTGTCCTTTCGGGGCGCGCGAGTTCGACATAACAGCCAGCACCGTTGCGACAATAACGATCAGCCATGAAGCGTACTTCATGCCGTTGAACAGCAAACCGCTTGCCGAAACAATAATGTTCAGTACTGACAGCGGAATCAGGATTTTCCAGCCCAGATTCATCAGCTGATCATAGCGGAAACGCGGAACGGTCCAGCGTACCCACATAAAGAAGAAGATGAAGAAGAAGATCTTACCGAAGAACACAGCCGTACCGATAGCTGTTGCTACGTTGTGGCCGGTTACCGAACCCAGTGAATTGGTCAGAGCATTGCTGATCTGCTCCATAAACGGATAGTGGTAGCCACCGAAGTACAGCGACGAAATAAACGCCGATGACACAAACATGTTGATGTACTCGGCAAACAGGTAGAAGCCCAGTTTCATGGAGCTGTACTCTGTATGATACCCCCCGACAAGTTCGGTCTCGCACTCCGGTAAGTCGAACGGCGTCCGGTTACATTCGGCAAACGAGCAGGTCAGGAAAATGATGAAGCCCAGCGGCTGCGTGAATACGTTCCAGCCCAGGAAGCCGGCCTCTGCCTGCTGCTCAACAATCGAGCGGACAGACAACGAACCAGACATCATCAGAATCGCGATGATCGACAGACCCAGTGCTACTTCATAGCTGATGTTCTGCGATGCTGCGCGGATGGCACCCAACAGGGAGAATTTATTGTTCGAGGCCCAGCCACCGACCATGACGCCGTATACACCCAACGACACAACACCGAAAATGTACAGTACACCGATGTTAATTTCTATCCCCTGTACCGGAATCTCATAGTTATCGAACCGGATGGTATCGCCGAACGGAATGACCGCACTCGACATCAGGGCCGTTAACATCGCCAGCGCAGGTCCCAGGATAAACAGCCATTTGCTGGCCTGGGCAGGAATAAAGTCTTCCTTAAAAAACATTTTTCCGGCATCGGCAATTGGCTGAAGTAAGCCCCACGGACCCGCCCGGTCAGGGCCGATCCGGTCCTGCATGAAGGCCGCGACTTTCCGCTCGACGTAGGTTGAGTACGCAGCAATCGCCAGGGATATCGCAAAGACAGCCAGAATAATGATGCCTTTTACTAAAAATATGGTTAAGTCCATGTCTGTAAGTTAAAAACCGGCAACAGTTTAGTTTGAGCTGGCAAACCGCTCAGGTGGTAATTGCTGAATCGACAGTTGCGACGTATCACGCGCATCGTCGATCGGCTTATAATTAGCCGCCGCTATCCGCGAGACGAAATCCGGCTTCACCGTATCAGCGCGGTATTTGTTAGCGGTTATGACCGAGCTGCGGGCAATTTTAGTTGGTCCCTCAATAACCCAGTCGCTGGTTTTTTTGGTCTCAAAGCGGCACGTGTTGCAGATAAACTCGTTTACTTCGTTCCACTCATTTTTACGGGCCGTTACGCGGATCACCTCTTCGCCCCGATACCACAGCGTTACCTTTCCGGAACAGGTCGGGCAATCGCGGTGAGCATCTACCGGACGCGAGAACCAAACCCGGTTTTTGAACCGGTAGGTTTTATCGGTCAGCGCACCTACCGGGCATACATCAATCACGTTACCCGAGAAATCGTTGTCGATTGCCTTTTCGATATACGTGCTGATTTCGGCATGGTCGCCCCGGTTCATTACCCCGTGGACCCGCTTGTTGGTAATCTGATCGGCCGTAAACACGCAGCGGTAACACAGGATGCAACGCGTCATGTGCAGCTGGATGTACGGACCCAGATCATGTTTGTCGAACGTACGGCGTTCTTCTTCGTAGCGGGTTTTGGCCGCGCCGTGTTCAAAGGCAAAATTCTGCAGGTCACATTCACCGGCCTGATCGCACACCGGGCAATCGAGCGGGTGGTTAATCAGCAGAAACTCAACAACGCCTTTACGCGCTTCGAGTACCTGCGGGCTTGTTGTATTTTCAACCACCATGCCATCCTGTACCGGTGTGATACAAGACGCTACCAGTTTCGGCATCGGACGTGGGTCTTTGGCAGAACCGGCTGCGACTTTCACCAGACAGGCACGGCACTTACCACCACTGCCTTTGAGCGGCTGGTAGTAGCACATTGCCGGTGGCGCCACTTCCGGTCCGATTTTACGGGCAGCCTGCAGGATCGTTGTTCCCGGCTCTACCTCTACCTCGATACCATCGACAGTGACTTTGACTAGTTGCGGTTTGTTATCTTCCATAATTATGTAAAACGGATGGTCGGATCCGTCTGGTCAACTGACCTCTACTTGATACAACTTAACTGTAAACCGAATCGGCTGATCCGCCCTACCGGTTACACCAGCGCCATTTCGCCCCGGTAAACGGCTCCCGGCTGTGTCGCTTCAACCGGATGATTGATGTGCCACTCGAATTCGTCGCGGAAGTGACGGATAGCACTGCCTACCGGCCATGCTGCCGCATCACCCAGCGGGCAAATCGTATTGCCTTCGATTTTTTTGGCGACATCTACCAACAGGTCAATATCGTGCAGACTACCGTGACCATGCTCGATCCGGTGCAGGACTTTTTCCATCCAGCCGGTTCCTTCACGGCAAGGGCTGCACTGACCGCATGATTCGTGGTGATAGAACCGGGAGAAATTCCACGTATTCCGCACGACGCAGGCCGTTTCGTCCATCACAATGAAACCACCCGAACCCAGCATTGTACCCGTTGCAAAGCCACCGTCCGACAGCGATTCGTAGGACATCAGCCGTTTATCGCCGTTGGCCAGGTTCAGAATCAGGTTGGCCGGCAGAATCGGTACCGATGAACCACCAGCGACAACGGCCTTCAGTTTATGGCCCGGACGGATACCGCCGCACCACTCATCGGCATAAATAAAGTCTTCCACCGAAACACCCAGTTCGATTTCATAGACGCCTGGCTTGTTGATGTGCCCCGACGCCGAAATCAGCTTGGTTCCCGTTGACCGGCCAATGCCGATAGCCGCATAGGCGTCGCCGCCGTTATTTACAATCCATGGCGTTGTTGAGATCGACTCAACGTTATTGACTACCGTCGGGCTCTGATAAAGGCCTTTAACGGCAGGGAACGGCGGTTTATTCCGCGGGTTACCCCGTTTGCCTTCCAGCGACTCCAGCAACGCCGTTTCTTCTCCACAGATGTAGGCACCACCGCCCGGTTGTACAACCAGTTCAAGGTCATAGCCGCTGCCCATGATATTTTTACCCAGGAAACCGGCGGCTTTTGCCTCAGCAATGGCCTTTTCCAGAATCCGGATGACATACATCAGCTCACCGCGTACATAGATGAACGATTTGTTGGCACCCAGCGCAAAACTGGAAATAATCATTCCCTCAATCAGTAAGTGAGGGATATGCTTCATCAGGTAATGGTCTTTGAAGGTACCCGGCTCCGATTCATCGGCGTTACAGACCAGATAGCGGGGAACCCCCTCCGGCTTGGCCAGGAAGCTCCATTTCATGCCCATCGGGAAACCGGCACCACCCCGTCCGCGGACACCTGCTTTTTTAACTTCTTCGACCACTGAGTCAGGCGTCATCGTTTTCAGCGCCTTCTCAACGGCTGTATAGCCTCCTTGTTTGCGGTAAACGTCGTAGGTATCGATACCAGGGACGTCAATATGTTCAAGCAGAATTTTCTTTCCCATCGGTCAAAGCTTATTTCGACAGTTCTTCAATAATCTCATCGACCCGCTGATTGGTCAGGTGCATGTAATATTGCTCGCGGATCTGGAACACAGGGCCCATCCCGCAGGCGGCCAGGCATTCCACTTCTTTCAGGGTAAATTTCCCGTCGGATGTCGTCTGACCGGCTTCTATTCCTAGTTTTTGTTTCAGATGTGCATAGACATCTTCACCGCCCATCAGGCAGCAAGGACCTGTACGGCAATATTCGATGACATGCTTACCCACCGGATCGAGGTGGAACATCGTATAAAACGTAGCTACTTCGTATACCTCAATTGGCTCAATGCTCAGCAGGCCGGCCACATAGTCCATTACCTCCGGACTTGTCCACCCCCATTGCTCCTGTGCCAGGTGCAGCAGCGGCAGCAAAGCCGATTTCTGTTTTCCTTCCGGATAGCGGGCAATGATCTCTTTCGCCAAAACCTGCCGTTCAGGAGTGAATTCTATCTTTGCGTTTGTTTCAGTTGTCATAGTCACTAAAGAGTGAAAGAGTGAAAGAGTGAAAGACTGAGCGAATCAATCATTGTCAGGATCGCTCTTTCGCTCACCGGCTCTTTCACTCTTTGAATATTATGCATCCAGCTCGCCGGCAATAACGTTCATACTACTCATGATAACGATGGCGTCCGACAGGGTGGCTCCCTTACACATCTCAGGGTAGGCCTGATAGTAAATGAAGCATGGACGGCGGAAGTGCAGACGGTATGGCGCACGGCCACCGTCACTGACCAGGTAGAAGCCTAATTCACCGTTGCCGCCTTCCACGGCATGGTATACCTCACCAACCGGCGCATCAATCTCACCCATCACAATCTTGAAGTGGTAGATCAGCGCTTCCATATTTTTGTATACTTCCTGCTTTGGCGGCAGGTAGTATTGCGGAGCATCAGCAAAATAAGACCCTTCCGGCAGGTTATTCATCGCCTGCTCAATAATGCGGAGGCTCTGCCAGATTTCTTCGTTCCGGACCATGTACCGGTCAAAGGTATCACCGCTCTGCCCTACCGGAATATCAAATTCAAAGTCTTCATACGACGAGTATGGGTTCATAACCCGCACATCGTAGTCAACGCCGGCAGCACGCAGATTCGGACCGGTAAAGCCGTAGCTCAGCGCGCGTTCTGCCGAAATACCTCCTACGCCGACAATCCGGTCCATAAAGATCCGGTTACGGTTTAACAAGCTTTCGAATTCGCGGAGTACTTTCGGGAATTCGGCGAGGAACTTCTTGATTTTCCGGATGGCTTCAGCCGAAAGATCACGCTCCATGCCACCGATCCGGCCCATGTTGGTTGTCAGACGGGCACCGCACATCTCTTCGTAGATTTCGTAGATTTTTTCCCGTTCTTCGAACAGGTATACGAAGCCGGTCAGAGCGCCGGTATCTACACCAAGAATGCCGTTACAAACGAGGTGGTCGGCAATACGGGCCAGTTCCATCATAATTACCCGGATGTACTGCGCCCGCTTCGGCACCTCAATACCGAGCAGTTTCTCTACCGTCATGTGCCAGCCCATGTTGTTGATCGGCGACGAACAGTAGTTCATCCGGTCGGTCAGGGTAGTGATCTGGTAAAACGGCCGGCGTTCGGCGATTTTCTCGAATGCACGGTGAATGTATCCGATGGTTTGCTCGCCCGACACGATTTTTTCGCCGTCCATCTGGAGGATGTTCTGGAAAATACCGTGGGTTGCCGGGTGGGTTGGACCAAGGTTCAGCGTTGTCAGTTCGTTGACATATTGTACCGGTCCTTCGTCGGTCCGGGCAGGAACGCCCGCTTTATTTGCTAAATCGAGTTCTTCAGTAGTCATCTGCTTAAAGAGTGAAAGAACGAAAGCGTGAAAGAGTGGGTATGATCGCTCTTTCGCTCTTTCACTTTTTCGTTCTTTGATTCATCGTCCAAACAACGCATCAATTTTGTCCTGACGGGTGCTGTCCTCCAATGGATATTCTTTCCGCATCGGATGATAATCCATTTCTTCCATGTTCAGAATCCGGCGAAGATCCGGATGGCCGTCGAAGATGACGCCGAACAGGTCAAACGTTTCACGCTCCATCCAGTTGGCACTCGCGTACAGTGACGTTGCGGTCGGAATATGCAGATCAGCCTCTGCCAGATATACTTTAACCCGCACCCGGAAGTTTTGCACCAGGCTGTGCGCATGATATACGACACAGTATTCACGATCAGGACTGTCCGGATAATGAATGGCCGTAATATCCGTCAGGAAGTTAATCTGAAATGCAGGATGATCCTTCAGGTATTCCAGCAACGAAATAATGGTTTCCCGGTTCGTCGTGAACGTTAGCAGACCGAATGGGTCATCGAATTCACCGACGGCCTGATCATACTTCCGGATTATATCTTGTGCTACTTCTTCGTTGGTAAGCATTGTCAGTTAGTGAATGAGTAAAAGCGCGGAAGCTCCCGCATGGCGGTGCTTTCGCGCTTTTGCTATTGAATACTGTACGAGGCCAGCAGTTTCTGGTATTCGTCCGAATTTCGCCGGCGAAGTGACTCGTTATGGGCCAGTTCCTGAACCTGCATAACGGCTTCAAGAATCTGCTCCGGACGCGGCGGGCAACCCGGCACATACACATCAACCGGGATCACGCGGTCGATACCCTGCAAGACACTGTAGGTATCAAAAATTCCGCCGCTTGATGCGCAGGCACCGATGGCAATTACCCAGCGGGGTTCGGCCATCTGCAGGTACACCTGCTTCACAACCGGGGCCATTTTCTTGGCAATTGTACCGGCTACCAGCAGCATATCGGCCTGACGCGGCGAAAAGCTGATCCGTTCAGAACCGAAACGGGCAATGTCGTAACGGGCCGCCATGGTTGCCATGAACTCGATGCCGCAGCAGGAAGTTGCAAAAGGCAAAGGCCAAAGCGAATTCGCCCGGGCCAAACCAATGATTTTGTCAAATGAAGTTGCCTGAAATCCCGGGCCGTCATAGCTTGGGGGACCTTCAGCTAATTTTATGTCTGATGCCATGTTGCTAATGTAAACTGGATAATGAGTAATGTAAGCAGCCTATACCAGTGGTATCCGGCAGATTACAGATCAATCGTTATTCCCACTTCAGCACGCCTTTGCGGATGATATAGTAGAAGCCCGCTAACAGCAGCCCCATAAACAATACCATCTCGATGAAGCCTGTGACGCCCAGACCTTTGAAGTTCACAGCCCAAGGATACAGGAAGATAACCTCAACGTCGAACAAGACAAAAAGAATAGCGATCAGGAAGTATTTGATGGAAATAGGCGTCCGGGCATCCCCTTCTACAGGAATACCGCACTCAAACGGATCGTCTTTTTTCTGGCTTTTACGCTTAGGGCCAATCGAGTGCGTTACGATCATCGTCGTGATAATGAAACCCAGTGCCAGCCCCAGCTGAATCAGTACCGGGAGATAATCCGACGGCAAGTAAGATGCGTTCATAATAACTTATTGCGAAAGACGTCGCAAGTTAGTGATAATTTAAACACGGACAGATGTTCTGCCTGCGGTTTAGCATGGCAAAATTACTATCAAATATACCCTTTTTTTAAGGTTTAATCAATCTTAAACACGAAGTTGATCCATGGTGTTTAACAAAAAATGCCCTTCTCTGCGAAGGGCATTTTTTGCTGCGGGCGCTGCCTGCGGTGACTGGCAAAGCCCGCCCTGGTATGTCGTTTCGTTCCGTTAATTTGTCAGAATAAAGCGTTTTGCCACATTGAAGCCCGCTGCCCGGACCCGTACAATATATTGTCCGCCGGCCAGTCCCTGCATATTCACCGTACGGCGGACGTTGAACAGATCGAAGTGCTCGGAATAAACCAGTTTGCCATCCAGCGTATAAATCTGAAGGTCAGCATTTTTCAGATCTTCCAGCGTTTCAACCGAAACCTGATGCGACGTGGCCGGGTTCGGGTATACGACCAGACCGCGGTTATTCGGATCAATCACATAATCTACCGAATTTGAATAGTTAGACACGCAGGTCAGGTTATTACCGTTGGCTAGTGTAAAAACGCCTTTCGAGCGTGCCGTATATACGCCGCTGATGGCAACCTTAGCCACAGACCCGTTCTGATTGGCAACAAACGATGCGTTATTCTGCCGCCAGTCATACGCCAGTGTCGTGCCGGTCACACTGAACGGTACCGTCGCCTCCAGTGAATAGGGCCCGACCTGACGGATCGTTGGCTGCGGGAGCCGTGGACGGACGACCAGATTGACCGGTACGGAGGCTGCTGACCGGCAACCATACGGGCTCAGGGCCTGTAAGGTATAACTGCCCGGACTTGCCACATTCAATACTTTAGTTACTGTACCGCCATTCCATTGCAGCCGGTTGGCCACATCAGTAATACCGGTCAGCTGCAATACGGAGTCGGCACAGATTTGCTGATCGGTAGCGGCAGCGACTGAGGCCGACCTGGCCAGGGAAATAGCCGGCGCAGCCGGCAGAATCGGTGCTTTTACTTCCACCAGCGGTGATAAAAACGAATTACCGAAACGGTCTTTCATCGTCGCACGGTAGGAGCCCGGTATATTTACAGTCAGGCTTTTACCGGCAATACTGTTATTCCAGACATACGACGAGTACCCGTCCGGCAGCGTCAGTGTAACACTGCTGTTGTTTGGCCCGCAGCCAACCGCCACGGTTGGCTGTGGCAATGGCAGAACCGGCAGGGCACTTACAAAAAACGTCGGGCTCATGCTCTGGTACCAGGCCTGTGCCAACTGCCGCAGGCCATCACCACCGAAGTGTACGTCTTCACCCGGCCGCGGAATCTGGATATTATCCGTAAATGGCCCCGGTTGTACGTTGTTGTTATAGGTATTGATAACGTCGTTCTGTGCATTAATTACGTTCGGACTAACCCGTCCCGTGTTATAGGACGAACGGGCCAGTACCCAGGCCGGATAGCGGTCATTAATAAAACCAGCCCCGACATCTACCCGTGTTTTGTTGATGATATACTGCATGTTATCGCGGTATTCTTCGCGGGTAATGTTCAGCGGGAAGTTGTCATTTTCGCCTTGTTGCCACAGAATAGCGCGCAGGCCCAGCAGCGAGTTATAATAGCGGAGGGCAATGATCAGGTTGGCATACGGCATGCCGGTTGGCAACGCCACAGAGTTGTTAAACCAATAGACGGTTGGCTTTCCATCGGCACTTTCGCGCCAGTTCCGGCTGGTTGTTCCGAACCAGGCGGTATTGATGAACAGCACCGGACAATTATATTGTCTGGCAATCAGATCACCGAGCGCACCCCAGCACCAGGCGCTTTGCCCGCGGGGACCGATGATCGCTGTGCTGTTCAGTTGCTGGAACGATGGCGCCGGAGGATCTGCCAGCGAGTTAGCTACTGTATTGTCGTAGGCTACACAGTTGACCCGGTCGTCGGTAGCCCCTACGGCACCCAGGTCCTGAAACCCCTGCGCATTAGATTGTCCGGTAATGATAAATACTTCGCCGATACCAACCTTGCGTACTTCATCCTGACCAATAATAGTCCCGCCGGCAATTACCCGCAACTGCAGCCGGTACCAGCCCGTCCGCCCCCGCACCGGCCCCTGAAAGACCCCGCCCGACGGCAACCGCTGAATCGTCTGCCAGTCGGTATCGATGCCCTGACCGGTCACTTCGGTAACGAGCCTTGCCTGTACACTGTCTATAGGCTGGTAGTAACTTCCCGAAACATAAATTGTACTGGTCTGATCATTATTCCGCTGATAAACCGCCCGTGTTTCGGGATAGGTAATCTTAACAACCGGGTTAGTTGTCTGTGCCAATGCCGGGATCAGACATGCACAAAGAAGTCCGAAAATACATGTAATCTTCTGGGTAGTAGTGTTTTTCATGCTTGTTACGATGACAATACTGATTCGCCTTTCCTGCCGCTCTCTCCGGTAATGCCACACTTTTGACAAAATTCACCATTTGCATTGAAATAACAAACCCGGCAAGTAACATGCCAAAACAGGATTATGTCTGTATTTTATTAAAATCCGAGGAAGACCCGCTTAGCGACGTTGAATCCGGACGCCTGAACCTGAATGATGTAAAATCCTGAACGCAGGTTGCTTAAATCAAGCGGGCGTCGTTCCGAGAAATCGGTAACCGAATAAATCTGCACCTCCTGACCGGCCAAAGTATAGATCCGGACAGCTGCGTTCTTCACATCCGTTAACGTCTCGATAGTGATTTTCTTATCCGCACTGGGATTCGGGTAGATGCTGAGCCCCTGATTATTTTCGGTCAGAATAAATGGCAACAATGATGAGTAGGCCGAATAACACGTCAGGTCAGACGCATATATCCGATATGCCTGCGCGCTGTAACTTCCTGACCGGTTTGCTTTTATAGCGTTCGTTTTCAGGCTCAGCGAGTCCGTATTAAACCGCCAGTTATAACTCGTATTCGGTTCGTTGTTTAGTACGTCAATGGTGTAGGTACCGGTTTGTTGCAACTGTGGTGTGGCAGGCAGCGGCTTTACGTCAACGGCAATGGCATTACTGAACGGTGATAAACAGCCATTGTTGTCCTGCACCCGGGCCGTAAAGGTCCCGCTGGTTTTTACGGTCAGTTGCGGCGCTGTGACACCGCTTGACCAGATGGCGTTTAGCGGGCTGTCTGCGGCGAGCGTAACCTGATTTCCGTCGCAAAAGGTTGTGCGTCCCTGCGCTGAAATAACCGGTGCGTCCGGCAACGGATTTACATTTACCGTAATGGCATCCGACGGTGCCGACAAGCAGTTAAACAGGTTCCGGGTCCGCAGCGAGTAAGCTCCGGCCTGACTCACGGTAATGCTCCGGCCTGACTGACCATTGCTCCACTGATATGCATTTTCCTCCGTCGATGTCAGTGTTACGCGCTGGTCGGCACAGAACGTTGTCGGCCCACTGGCCTGGATGACCGGTGTCTGCGGTAGATTATTAACAACGACATTGATTGTATTAGAGCGGTTTGATGTACAGCCGTTCTGATCGGTGACGGTTAGGAAATAGGTACCCGATTGCCTGACCTCAATCGCCTGGTTTCCTTCGCCGTTACTCCAGTTATACCGTACTTCGCCGGTATTGGTACGTAATGCGGTGCTTTCGCCCTGACAGAACGTTGCCGAACGGTCGCTGGTGATGGCCGGAGCAGCCGGTAACGGATTAACCCGGACTATTTGCACGTCCGACGTAAAATCACAGCCGCTGACGTCGCGGTAACGTACATAGAAGCTACCTGACGTGTTCGTAGTCAGCACCTTGCTGGTTGACACATCAGCATTTGTCTGCTGATTAATCCAGTTGATATTATTGTCGTAGCTCGCCGTCAGGTTGATGCTCCCGCCTTCACAAAATGTAGCGGGTCCCGAAAGCGCCACTGTCGGTGGTGCTGCAATCCGGACAGCGGCCGAATAGCTCGTATTGCCGAGGCCGTCCTTCAGTTTCGCCCGGTACCGGATAGTACTGCCCCCCTTTACCAGCCGCTGGCCTGCATCCAGACTAACGACCTGTCCGTTTTCGTTCAGACCTTCCCACAGGATTGAGCTATAGGACCCGTTAACGGTAATCCCCACATTGTTGTTGCCGGCACAATCAATCGACACAGTGGCTAAGCTGCCGGGTGCCTGCGGTTGTGAGTTATTCCAGAAGTTATCATCCAGGCTGGCGCTCCAGGCATTTGCGACCTCCACCAGTCCGTTGGCATCAAAGTGCGTTTCGTCAAAATAAGGTGCGCGGCTCCGTGGTACCTGGATATTATCGGTAGATGGTCCGGCAAATACATTTCCGCCCTGAGCAATGATCTGATTCTGGGCATTAATAATTTCAGGGCGCATTTTTCCGCCCGGTATCCCACCGTCCTTCTCATACGATACCCGCGAGACAACCCAGGCAATGCTTTTTCCGGCATCCTGCCTGCTTTTATCAATGATATAGCGCAGGCTGCGGACATATTCATCAGTGCCGGTACCTACATAGGTATCCGCTTCGCCCTGATGCCACAGTACTGCCCTGACGCCCAGCAGATTTGTGTAAAACTGAAGAGCCGTCCGGAGGTTCGCGTAGGGTTGCCCCTGCGGGTATGCCTGTCCGCTCACATAGACGCTGTAGGCGGTGCCTCCGGCCGCAGTTTCCCGCCAGTTACCGATTGACGTCCCGCCCCAGGCGGCATTCATAAACAGGACCGGCACGCCGAAACGCTGAACCAGCCGGTCTCCCAGCATGCCCCAGCACCACGAGCCAAAGCCCCTCGGACTAATAAACGGCTGGTTGTTGATATTATCCTGATTCAGCTGCCGGAACTCCGGATAACCCGGATCGGCCAGATCCTGTTTGTCTGATCCGGCCGTTACGTAATTCACACGGTCATCGCCGGCGGTTGGTGCAGTCCGCAAAAGCCAGTCCGTGCCCTGACCGTTTGATTGTCCGGCTACCACAAATACTTCACCGACACCGACACGTTCAACAAGGGTATAGCCCACCTGCTGGTCGTTATTCATTCCCCTGACTTCGAGATTATACCATCCGCCCCGGATATCGGTAAGGTCGTTTGTAAATACACCCTTGCCCGGATTTGCTTCTATCACCCGCCAGTCAGTACTTGTTCCCTGCCCGTCGCGGGCCGTCATCTTTGCTTCGATGCGTGTTACCGGTACAGTATAGAAACCGGCGATCCGCAATGTGGCAACGTTGGCGTTATTGCGCTGAAAAACGGCGCGTGTTGTCGGAAAAGTAACCTGAATCTGTTGAGCGCTGAGTAGCAGCGGAGTGGTCACAAGAACCCCTACCAGCCAGACAAGCATGGTTTTTATCATACACCCGGAAAATTGAACCAGTTAAAAGCAATAACCTATACTACGACAGCGTCGGTAATGTTTCAGGCACATCAGTAATTGTCTGCCAGATAGCGTCTTTCAGTTCTGACAAACCTTGCTGTAGAACCGCTGAAATAAAGACACAAGTAAGGTTCGGCGGGAGTGTTTTTTTGAGTGCCGCCAGCTCTTCGTCAGTCACCATATCAGTTTTAGATATGGCCAGCAACCGCTTTTTATACATCAGTTCCGGATTATACTGCTGTAATTCGTTCAGCAATATTTTGTATTCAGCCGTGATATCTTCCACGTTTGCAGGGACGAGAAACAACAGAACAGCATTGCGTTCAATATGGCGCAGGAAGCGTAAACCCAGACCTTTCCCCTGTGAGGCTCCCTCAATTATACCCGGAACATCAGCCATCACGAATGACTTATAATCACGGTAGGAGACTACACCCAGATTCGGGACGAGCGTTGTAAAGGGATAATCGCCGATTTCGGGGCGCGCAGCTGATAACACAGACAGCAAGGTTGATTTTCCGGCATTCGGGAAGCCAACCAGCCCGACATCGGCCAGTAATTTTAATTCGAGGATAATCCAGGCCTCCTGCTTGGGTTCGCCCGGCTGGGCATAATCCGGTGCCTGCTTGGTCGACGACCTGAAATGAGAGTTTCCCAGACCGCCGCGGCCGCCCGGCAGCAGGATCACTTCCTGCCCGTCTTCGGTGATTTCGCCCAGCACCTCATTGGTCTCGGCATGACGGGCAATGGTTCCCAGCGGAACCTCAATAAACACATCATTCCCCTGAGCGCCTGTCCGGCGGCCACCTTCGCCGCCATGACCTGACTCAGCCTTAATGTGTTTCTGGTATTTTAAATGCAGCAGTGTCCAGTGCTGTGCATTTCCTTTCAGGATAATATGGCCCCCACGGCCACCATCCCCCCCATCGGGTCCCCCTTTGTCAACGTACTTTTCGCGGCGGAAATGCACAGATCCTGCGCCACCTGCACCGGAGCGACAATTTATTTTTACGTAGTCAATAAAATTTGAAGATGCCATCTTTCTGTTTCGCCTGTCACTCAGCGATGCCGGACCGGGATAACATAGTGACAAAAGGCTTTTAACCCCTGTGACGGATCAAAAGCCTTCAATCAATCTGTTAATTTATCCGTTACATCGTCTATGACTGCGCTGCCTCTTCAATAGCCTGGCAAATCTGACCGAAAATGGCCTCAATTTCACCAATTCCATTGATGGCAACGTACTTACCTTGCTGCTCGTAATAGCCAGCGACAGGCATTGTTTTTTCGTTATATTCCGTCACCCGCCGGCGAATGAGTGCTTCATTCTGATCATCAGGACGGCCTGACGTCTGCCCGCGCAGCAACAATCGTTTTGTTAATTCCTCCTCTTCCACAACCAGTGCAACCATGGTAGTAATACCGGTGTTATACTGACCCAACAGCACATCCAGTGCTTCTGCCTGAGGCACTGTCCGCGGGAAACCGTCGAATATAAAACCGGCCGCAGCCTGGTTTTCGTTCAGTTTGCTGTCAATCATGCCAATAACAACCTCATCAGGTACTAAAATTCCCTGATCCATCAGCGACTTTGCTTTAAGGCCTAATTCTGTTCCGGCGGCAATTTGCGACCGGAGCAAATCACCGGTTGACAAGTGTACTAACTTGTATTTTTCGATTAACTTTTCGCTTTGGGTGCCTTTGCCTGCGCCCGGAGGGCCAAAAAGTACAAGATTAAGCATTAGACTAAAAGTGGGTGAAGGTCCGTAACTTTTTTTTCACAAAGTTAAGACACCAACGCGAAAATAATACTTGTCAATCCCATCACCTGAGCCTTTTTATTTTTTGGACAAAACAATGAAGGCAACCCTTGTGAGGTTGCCTTCATCAACAATGTCTCTTCTGACGTTAATCAGCTTTTCTTAACCGGTTTGGCCGGTGCAGCCGGTGTTGCAGGCGTAGCCGTTGCAGCAGGGCCTTCAACCAGCTCCTTAGCCGCCTTGTCGTTGGCATCCAGCTTCAGGATCTCTGTGGCGTAGTTTTTCGCTTTGGCATCATCTTTCTGGGCGATTGCATCCGCGATCAGCAAACGATATGAAGAAATCATATTTTTTGCATATTGTTGTTGCTTACCGGCATCAGCAGCAATTTCCTTGCCTGCCAGCGCGATAAACTTCTCAGCATAAGGGACGAATGCGCGGTTGCTCAATGCCTCTGCCGATGTGGCAGCAGCATAATAGTTTGCCTGAGCGCGATAGTAGTATGATGACGCATAGGCCGAGTCAATTTCTGCCAGTTTCGCAAAAACCGAATCGGTACGCATCATGTTCTGTTTACGGACTGAGCGCGCCATAGCGGTATCACTTGCATAGGCACGGGCAGCCTGCAGGCCGTTTGTATAGAACGATACACCACTGAAGATATAATCAGCTTTAGCCGGAGCGCGGTTTGCACTGATTGACTTCAGGTACATGTTACCGGCTTTCTCGTACTTCTTCATGCTGTAAAGCTTCTGTGCAGCCTCACGGTACAGGTTGTCTACTGTATCTTCAGGAGCAGCTTTCAGTAAGTAAACTACGCTCAGCGAATCACCTTCCGGTGTACCTTGCTGGCCATAGGCACGGCCGAGATACACGTAATCATCATACAGAACCTTTTTAGGCGCAGCAGCAATAAAACGGTTCAACGCTTCGATAGACTGGCTTGTTTTGCCTAATGCAGAATAAGCCCAGCCATACATCCGGTCAATGATCGGGTCATTTACCTTACCTTTCAGCTGATCCAGGTAGCTGATTGCTTTCAGATAATCGTTAGACAGGAAGTAAAACTTAGCTACGTTGGTCAGGTATTCAGGGTCGGTCGTACCACTTTTCTGTACGTACAGCTCCATGTTCTTAGCAGCTCCCTTGTAAGCGCGTGCACCCGCCAGGGCGTCAGCCAGTGAACGGTATGTCAGCGCAAACTCAGGATCGTTGGCAATAGCCTTGTCAAAATATTCCTGAGCCAGTTTGTACTGCTTACCACGCAGGTACAGACGACCGATTTTGTAATTTGCTTCTGCCAGGTTAGGGCTGATCATCAACGCATCTTCGTACCGGCTTACAGCGCTGCCACCATCATTTTTGATGAAGTAAGCATCACCCATTGCCATTTTGATGTCGGCATTTGTGTTTTTCTTATCCAGCTTGGCAGCTGCTTCCAGGTATGACAGCGCTTTGGCAGGGTCGTTTACGCCATTGTCATCATAGAACAATGTGTAGACTTCACCGGCATGGAACAGCACATCCATGTTTTTGCTTTTCGTTGCCTTCACGGCATTGTCAGTCAAAGCAATAGCCGCAGGAGCATCTTTCTTCGCCAGTGCAACACCAGCTAACCCGATGTTATTTAATTCGTTTTTAGGGTCAACCGACAAGCCTTTCTCAAAAGCAGCTTTTGCCTTGTCAGGCTGATTGGTGCGCAGATAATAATAACCTAAATAGAATTGATTTTCAGCAGTAGGAGCACTTGTTGCCAGTTGGGTAAAAGTTTGCTCCGCTTTCGCTAACCGCTCCGATTCCAGGTCTTTTAAACCAGACTGTACATCCTGCGCAAACACGGGTGCTGTAAACGTAGCACCGATAACCAGAGCCGCCAAAAGCGACTTTTTATGCATTTTCATCATGCAATTCAGGTTGAGAAATTGGGAAAAAAGTTGTGTTACTAAGAAACATTAAGCAAATCTAAAAAATTGCTGGCAAACCAAAAAATTTACTCACTTTCTGATATAAACCACTCGGTTATATGGCTTAACAGGCCAAAGACCTAATTTTTCGATGAGTAAACTCCCGGCGTCCCGTGCAATATAATTGATCAATCCGCTGCCCAGCCCGGGATGGGTTTCCCGGCTCAGAATATACACAGGCCGGCGCAGCGGGTACGTTTGCAGACCAAGATTCCGTTGAAACGGCTGATAGTAGTCCTTTAACGATGTAGGGTTGTCCTTGTCAGAAACCCCCAGAACACGCAAATCAGCAGATAATTCAGCCGTTAAAGGGCTGTCACCATCGCTAATCCAGTTAACGCCGATAAAGCCAAGTGCTGTCGGGTTTTTCCGGACATACTGAATCACATCCTGATTCGAACGGGCAGTATATATCCGTAATTTACTGACATCACTTACCGAAAACGTGCGTAATATAAAATCCAGGTTACTTGAGTTACTGTTATCAAATACCAGGGTGATGAGCCCTGATTCAGTAGCCCCCTTTAACTGAGGCCATTGCGTCAGTTGTCCGGAAAAAATCCCCTTCAGCTCAGTCATCGTAATCAGGCTGTCACGGTTGCTTTTACTTACAATAAGTGCCACACCGTCTGTGCCGATTTTCACCGCCTTACCGATAACTTTTTGCTGATCAAAAGCGATCTGCTCCTGTTTGGTCAGCGGGCGCGTTGTAAACGCCAGGCGTGCACTATCTTTAAGCAACATGGCAATTGACTCCCGTTCCGGACGATATTTAAGCTCAAAATGAGTCTCCGGATAGATTCCGGAATAGGCATCTGTCAATTGCGTTGCCAATGGTTTAAACGATTCATCTACGGCTACCGTAATTGTCCCGCGTGACGGTGAGTCGAGTGGCTGATTACCCGAACAACCTGAAAGTCCGCCAATCAACAGTGCCAGGCAAATACCTTTAAGTCCGTTTTTCATTAGATACATGTTATCTGTTAGAGCAGAAAATACCTCAATGGTTTAATGTATCTTCTGTAGTTAAAATTCCTCCCTGAACCGTTGATAGGCCCTGAATGTCCGGAAGGCTCCGTAAGCAATCAGCAGCACGGCCAGGCCATACCGTAATACACCCGGCGGCGGCAGGATCCAGTAGGAATCAGTGGTAACAATCAAAAAAATACCCGTTCCCAGATAGGTCACCGAAGCGAGTACGGCAATGATCAGGGTCAGGCGCTCAGGAATACGGCTTCGTTGTTGCATAATCTTAATTGCCGGAAAGGCAGAGAGTTAAAAAGGGTGATCACCATGACAGTGATCACCCTTTTTGTTGATTCAGAGGAAAATCCTCATCGTATCAGATCCGGTTATTCCAGTGTAAAGTTGATAGGCAGGTTGTATTTTACCCGTACCGCACGACCTGACTGTTTACCAGGGCGCCATTTGGGCATTGACTTAACAACCCGTATCGCTTCTTCATCTGTACCGAAGCCTAAGCCTTTCAGTACAGCAACGTCCTGAATACTACCGTCTGTATTTACAACGAAGCTAACGAATACACGACCTGAGATATTAGCCCGCCTGTGCTGCGGCCGGGGTAGCGGATGTTCTTGCCCAGGAACTGACCAAGAGCACTCATACCGCCCGGAAACTCAGGCTGTTGTTCTACGATAGTAAATACTTCTTCTTCTTTCGGAGCAGGGGCTTCAACGGCCGCTTCTACTTTTGTAGGGGCAGCGGTTTCTTCCGGTGCTACGATAACCTCTTCGGCATTAGGATCACCTTCCTGCGTTTTTTCCGCAGCAACGGCTTCTTTCAGTTCCTCAACAGCCGGAGGCGGGGTTTCTTCCGGAACCTCTTCATCCGGTTTTACTTCCGGCGGAAGGAACTTCACCGTGTTCACTTTCGGTAATTCTACCGGTGGCGGCGGCGGCGGAGGTGGCTCGTTCGGATCGATTGGCGGAGGTGGTAACTTCATTAAGTCAACCTCTACCATCGCCTGTTCTTCGGCTTCAGGCGTCAGAACGCTGATGATTGTCGGAGAAAGGACACCTAATGTAAACAGTACCCCTCCAATAATGAGAGAACGGGTTACAATTTTCGGATATTCTTTCCGCAGCGAGTACGCACCATAGGCTTTATTCCGGTTCGCAAAGACTATATCATCAAGCGTTGCTTTTGGATCAATTGCTACTGCTTCTGCCATGGTTAGATATCTAATTTTGCTTTATCCTTGAGAAGACTCTTCTCATCAGCCGTCAACTCATCCACAAGTGCATAGCGTTTTGTCTTTGTAATCGCCATTTCGTCAAGAACGTCAACCATGTTACGATAGTTGGCTTCTTTAGTTGGCTTAATTACAACGACAAACTTGTCTCCGGGAACGGTTCGGGCATTGTTCTGAATCAGCTGACGCAGTTCATACCCATAGCCTGTAGTCTTGATTTCCGGATCTTCATTCGCTGCTTTACCGAAAATAGAGTAGGCTTTATTATCATCTCCCAGGAAGATCGTCATTACGTTGGATGCCTTAATAGGCTCCGTTTTTTCTTCTTTTGTCTTGTCCGGCACGTTAAGCGTCATGGACGACGGCTTACTTAAGGTGGTAGCAAGAATGAAGAAGGTGATAAGCAAAAAGCCAAGGTCCACCATTGGTGTCATATCCACGCGGGTTGACGCCTTTTTACTGCGGACTTTACCACCACCCTTCTTACCACCACCACCGGAGGTGTCTATATCTGGCCATAGTTTCAGAAAGTGTTCGGTTCACAGGGTGCGTAAACCGTAACTTATGACTTCAATGTTTATTCCTCGTCTGATTTCCAGCCAGGCTGGCGGGGCTTCAGTACCGGTGATGAGATTAAACTTGTTAATATTCTGCGCCTGAAGCGTAGCCAGTACATTTTTGAAGTTCGGGAACTTTGCCAGGTTATCACCTTTCAAATGCGATCCGGAGATCGTTGTTGGCTTTACGGGCGTTATAAACCCAATCCTTCAATTCGTTTGACGGACCTGCACCAGTCGAGTCAGTCGGGATACCCGCCTGCTTGATTTTTGCTTTCTGCTCTTTTTCCAGCGACAGATAAGATTTCAGCTGGTTGATTGGCAAACCGAAGTTTGACATCAGCATGAATTCTTTCTTTTCGTTGTCAGTAAAGGGAGATTCCTTTTTCTGAAGCGATGTTATCGAGCATAGCCAGGCGGTGTTGCTGATTGTCGATACCAAAGTAGACCTTACCGTCTTTGTCAAGCGCGATGGTCATGATATCCTTATCAGGAACTTTAATGCCGGAGATCGATGATGGCGTTTCGATCGTTGCTGCATCCTGTGCCCGGAACTGGGCCGTCAGGATAAAGAATGTCAGCAGAAGGAATGCCACGTCACACATCGCCGTCATGTCTACCGCGGAACTAGCGCGTTTTACTTTGACCTTAGGCATATTGCGTTCGTTTTCGGTTTGATTTGCCTTAAAGGCTCAGGATTAATAGTGAGCAGCAAAGTTTTGCTGGATGCTCAGACCAATTTCGTCGATGTTGTACGTCAGTACGTCGATACGGCTGGTGAAGTAGCTGTACATGATCGTCGCGATTGCCGCTGTACCGATACCCAAGGCCGTGTTTACAAGGGCCTCCGAGATACCTGTTGACAGGGCGGCTGTATCAGGCTGACCGGTAGCACCCATGGCCGCGAAGGCACGGATCATACCAAGTACGGGTACCTAACAGGGCGATCAGGGTTGATACTGATGCCAGCGTCGCGATGATAGTCAGGTTTTTCTCCAGCATCGGCAGCTCCAGCGTAGTCGCTTCTTCTACTTCTTTCTGCAGCGCTACCAGCTTCTGCTCTTTGTTCAGCTCAGGATCTGTTGACAGCTGCTGATATTTCAACAGAGCTGTTTTCACAACATTACCGATTGAACCTTTCTGACGGTCACACTCCTGAATAGCAGCGGCAACTTCATTTTTGTCCAGTTGGCTTTTCACTTTACGAACGAAATCATCGATTGAACCTGAACCGTTCGCACGGCCGATCGTGATGAAACGCTCAATCGAGAACACCAATACTGTCAGGAAGCACGTAAACAGAATAGGTACGATGAAACCACCTTTGTAAACGGTACCGAAGTAGTCGCCTGGCAGAGGTTCTTTCGTGTTGTCACCTTCCTGGAAGTGGCTTCCGTCACCAAAAACGAAGATGTAAGTCAAAATACCGATAGCTAAAAGAACCGGAAGCACAAAAGCTGGGTTCAAGCCACCTGATTTCTTCTTAGGAGCTGCTGCTTTGGCGGGTGCTGAAGATGGAGTTTGTGTTTTCATTGAACTTACTGTAGGGTTAAATTGAAACTTGGTTTTGCTGGCAAAAAAAGTGAAAATTTTAAATTTGTTGTGATTTCTGAAATAAAATTTTGGGCGGTTTCCTTTCAGATTACTACAAAAGTATCAATTTGGAGATTATCTAATGCAAATCTTTCCGTCAAAATTTTACTTCATACGTTGCTTCGCCAGCCCGTTGTTGCACAATAGTAACTTTATTTTGCCCCTTAGACCAGTTACATATTGGCTAATAAGCCCTTGTTTCTCAGCTTAACAAAATGTCAAAGAGCATATCTTCAGCACAAACTAATTTGGATTTTATGGGGGTGCTTTGTTCATAAAATAATTGTTAAGGTTCATTGGATGATGCTCCCATACGTTGTTGCAGAGCAACAGAAGCACCTTTTCTTACCAGATGCAATGGCCGGCGGCATTCCATAAAAAAATTTCTTTTTTTCAGAATGACCAGCCTTTCCCTGCTTCAGCCAGACGGCTTCAGCCGGTATCCGGTGGAGTATATGATAGGTTCAAAGCAGATTATCATAAAACCTGACTAACTTTAAGCCAAAAACTACCTCTTGTAATTTTACATGAAAAAAAGAGAGCTTTACTGGTTATTACAATTGCTTGTGTTCGTGTGGTGTATTGGCAGCGGCAGTAGTTTTGCACAGACAATTACGACAGGATCTGTAAGCCCCAACAGTTTTTGCGGGAGCGATGCTGTTTCGGTTCCTTTCTCATTTACCGGTACGTTCAACAGCGGTAACTCGTTTCAGGCGCAGCTTTCAGACCCGTCCGGAAACTTTGCTGCGCCAACTGTTATCGGTACATTAACAACTACATTCAGTGGCAGCCTCGTTACGACAGCGATAAGCAGCAACATTCCCCTTAATGTAGCAGCAGGCACAGCCTACCGGATTCGGGTAGTATCGACCAACCCTGCCGTAACCGGTAGTGTTGGCTCCGTGGTTATGACCATCAATCCACGCCCTGCTCAACCCTCAGCTGGCATTGCCAGCCCTGCCCCGTTCTGTAGCGGACAAACCGTTTCGCTAACGGCTGCCTCCGGCACCAGCGGGTCATCCATACGCTGGTATTCGGGCAGTACACTGGTAGGATCCGGACCTTCTTATCAGACACAGACTTCCGGAACATTCTCCGCCGAGGCGATCATTGGCAATTGCGCGAATCTCAACAAGACACCGGTTACCGTAACCATCACCACTACGCCGGCAACACCAACAGTTGCGTCTCAGACTGTCTGTCAGGGCTCAGCAGCTCAGCAGCTTACCCCCAATTCCAGCCAATACCGATGGTATGACGGTAACAACAATCTACTGCCTAATAACGGAGCAGCGCCAACGGTTACAGCCGGCACGCCAGGTACCTCAACCTACAAAGTTGAGCAAAACAACAATGGGTGTGTCAGCGGACGGGCAACCATGACCTACACGGTTCTGGAATCACCTGCGCCGCCGGCACCGGTATCCATTGCCTATTGTGAAACAAATCGTCCGTCCTCATTAAGTGTTCCCGCCGGTATTATCCGCTGGTACATTGATCCGGATGGCAGCATCCAGGTTCCGACACAACAGCCCCCAACCATTGCCCGTTCAGCGCCGTACAATTATTACATTCGTCAGGTAGGGGCTAACGGGTGTCTGAGCGCCCCATCGCTTTATTCAATCCGGGTAAACGGAACACCGGTAGCTCCGTCTGTAACCAGCTCAACTCAATATTGCCAGAATGTACCGGCCCAACAGTTAACAGCCAGCGGCCAGAACCTGACCTGGTATGATGCGAACAATAATGTTCTGACGGCTGCCCCAACCCCGCCTACTGCGTCAACAGGCACAATTACCTACTACGTTACGCAAACAACCGGTGACGGTTGCGTGAGCGGGAAAGCGACCGTTAACATCAATATTGCCCCGGTTCCGGGCGCTCCGACAGCCGCCGGCGTTTCACCATATTGTCAGGGTGTTACAGCTGCCGTACTCTCGGCAACCGGTCAGAATCTGCGGTGGTACGGTACAGATGCAACCGGTGGCACGGCAACGTCTGTGGCGCCACGCCCGGGTACCGGCACGCCGGGTACCAGCAACTATTACGTTACCCAGACAGTGGGCGGCTGCGAAAGTACGCGGCTGGCGATTCCGGTAACCGTAAAAACCACGCCGGGCGTACCGGGGACAGTAGAAACAACCTTCTGTCAGAACTACACGGCCCCTACACTGGCTGCCACCCCGGTTACAAATGCTACCATCAACTGGTATGGCAGTTCTTCCGGCGGGACAGCCTCCGCGAATGCCCCTGTACCACCAAACAACGTTGGCAACGTAACCTATACGTATTATGTAAGCCAGACACTTGACGGTTGTGAAGGACCGCGCGGTACGCTCAATGTCCGGGTAAAACCAACCCCGGGCGCCCCGGGCGTAACGGCCGTCAATATCTGTAACAATGCACCGTCACAGCCGCTCATCGCCTCCGGCACAAACCTGAGATGGTTTGATCCCAGCGGCAACAGCATCACCGGCTCACCGGCTCCGCCGACCAATACCGTCGGCGTCTTTAACTATCAGGTAAGCCAGTCACTGGATGGCTGCGAAAGCCCGCGGTCGACCTTGCCGGTAACCATCATTGCGTTGCCGCCGGCACCAAACGTTTCGAATGTAGCCTATTGCCAGATTCAGCAGGATCAGCCTGCACAGAGCGTATCACCGGTCAGCGCAGCCGGTGCTAACCTGCGCTGGTACAATCTGGACGGTAATCAGTTTCCGGGTGCCCCGACTCCGCCTATCAATCAGGCAACGGTAATCAATTATCAGGTAACCCAAACGGTCAATAACTGTGAAAGTGCGAAAGCTACGTTACAGGTAACCGTACAGAGCACTCCGGTTCCGGGGACACCCATTCCGACTGTTACGTACTGCCGGAATGATGCGGCGGTTCCGCTGACAGCTGTAGCGGCAGCCGGAGCCAGCCTGCGCTGGATCGACCCGAACGGTACCCTTTCTAATGAAGCTCCGACTCCGTTCACGCTGAATGCAACACCGGCAGGCGGCCGTTTATTCTACGTCTATCAGATTGGTCAGAACGGCTGCGCCAGCGCCCGGGCATCCATCAAGCTGATTGTTAATACCAACCCAACGCTCTCGCTACTGGGTTCAACCACGGTGAATCTGGGTATCAGCGCGCCGCTGCAACTGAAATTTACCGGCGCACCGCCGTTTAGTTATACGCTGTCTGACGGAACATTCGGCATTGCGCAGGACACAATTTCTACCGTGAATGTCACACCGGCGCAAACCACCATTTTCCAGGTAGCCAGCGTCTCCAATGTCTGCGGCAGCGGTCTGCCGGGTAACCCGGCTACAGCCACCGTAACAGTAAAGATTCCGACAATCACCACCAGTGGTCTGACAACAACCACGCTTTGTGCGGGTCTTAGCTTCTCCGTGCCGTTTACGACAGCCGGTGAGTTTAATGCCGGTAATGCCTTCAAAGTACAGCTGGCAGATACCACCTCCAAGAAATTTGTGGACATCTCGGCTGCCACCACCATCGGGCCAATTGTCGCTACCGTACCGGCTTCGCAGGCGGGCGGCGTTTATTTTGTCCGTGTCATCGCTACCAATCCATCAATTCCGGTGCTTGGTCAGAACAGCCCGACGGTACTTTATGTCCGTCCTTATCCGACGGCAACTATGGCTGGCCCTGCCAGCGTGTACGAAGGCAGTCCGGGCAGCCTCAGCATTACGTTTACCGGCGACGGCCCGTGGACGTTTGTGTACAACGACAGCCTGCGCAATCAGACCATTCAGACCAATGCCAACCCGCACCGGCTTGACATCCGGCCGCTGAAAACGACAACGTACCGGCTGCTTTCGGTCAGTAATAACTGTGGTACCGGCACCGTATCAGGTACTGCCATTACCGTACAGGTGCTGCCGTTACTGGGAGTTGAAGACGATTTGCTGGGCACCTCGGTTAAGGCATATCCGGTGCCAACAGCATCAGGCCTGACGATTGATATTGATGTGGCCCTGCAAAAAAATCCGGCTGTTATTGAATTATCCGACCTTACCGGACGCACTGCCGTGCAACACACAACCCGGAACCGGCAGACACAGCTCGACCTAAGCCAACAGCCAGCCGGCATGTATGTTCTGAAAATTCAGGTGGGCGACCGCAAAACGTTCCGACGCATTCTTAAGCAGTAATTGAGCGGGGGCGTTGCGCAAGGAACACAGTAGCTATTGTGTCCCTTGCGCAACGCCCCTTTTTGCCACCTGCCCTATGTTCTCCGACGAGTATTTCATGAACCTTGCCCTGCAACAGGCAGAAATGGCTGCCGAAAAGGGGGAAATTCCGGTCGGAGCCATCATTGTTTGCCAGAACCGCGTCATTGCCAAAGCCCACAATCTGACCGAACAGATGACCGATGTTACGGCCCATGCCGAGCTGATGGCGGTGACGGCAGCAACGCACTATCTGGGTTCTAAGTATCTGCCCGACTGCACGTTGTACGTAACTCTGGAGCCTTGTGTGATGTGTGCCGGCGTGTTGTTCTGGGCACAGATCGGCCGGATTGTCATCGGTGCTTCTGATGAAAAGCGGGGTTACGCCCGGTTTCAGCCCTCCCTGTTACACCCCAAAACGCGGCTGACAACGGGTATTCTGGCGGAGGATTGTCAGGAACTACTGGCAGCTTTCTTTCGGCGGCTCCGGAAATAAATACCAGCCAAATAATCTATTTTTTACGTTTAATTATCTGTTTATCAGTAATTAAACGTAAAAAATCATATTACTAAAAACTTATACGAATAAGTTCGTGTTAACCCAGATGAGATTAATGTCAACCTAAATCTTACAAACAATGGCTTTTGTATTAGAACCACTACCCTACTCGAGCGACGCACTCGAGCCGCATATCGACAAGCAGACTATGGAAATTCACCATGGTAAGCACCACAATGCGTATGTTACAAACCTGAACAACGCAATTGCCGGTACTGAGCTGGAAAACCAGTCACTGGAAGACCTGCTGGCTAACATCAGCAAATATCCGGTTGCCGTGCGTAATAACGGGGGTGGTCATTATAACCATACTTTATTCTGGAACATTTTGTCAGGCGATGGCGGCGGTTCACCAACCGGCGAACTGGCTGAAGCAATCAACCAGAAATTCGGTTCATTCGACGCGTTCAAGGAAGAGTTCACGAAAGCAGCTACAACCCGTTTCGGCTCAGGCTGGGCCTGGTTAATTGTTACGGCTGACGGCAGTGTAGCCGTAACCTCAACGCCAAACCAGGACAATCCGTTGATGGACATCGCCGACGCGAAAGGTTTCCCGATCATCGGCCTTGACGTTTGGGAACATGCTTATTACCTGAAGTACCAGAACCGCCGTCCGGACTACATCTCTTCTTTCTGGAATGTAGTTGACTGGAACGCCGCTGAAAAACGCTATCAATCGGCTAAGCAAAGCGCTTAATCTGTCCGGTATACCAATCCGAAGCCTGGTCCCCCCCGACCGGGCTTTTCTGTTTTCAGCGGAAACCTTCCCGGCTCCCCCGGTTGTTAACATACATAAGTACCTTCAGTCAGTTCCGCGGATAGCCAGGTACTTTCGCCAACGCTCTAAATCGCTCAATCACTCAAATAAATATGGAGACTGAAATTATCAACCGGGTGGCCCAAAGCGGCCTGATTACACTCGATCTCGAAGATTATTACCATCCCGGCGAACGGGTTGTTTATGATCTGAAAGACAACCTGTTTATGGGGCTGATCCTGAAAGAAAAGGACTACCGGGCCTTTCTGAAAACGCATGACTGGAGTCAGTACACTGGTAAAAATGTCGCCGTTAGCTGTTCTGAAGATGCTATTGTACCGACCTGGGCTTATATGCTGCTGACGCTGCACCTGCAACCGTATGCCAATGCCATCGTTTTCGGCTCATTACAGGATCTGGAAGAAAAACTTTACTTTGATGCCATTACGGCTATTAATCCGGACGATTACCGGGACACGCGCGTAGTGGTGAAGGGGTGCTCAAAAGTAGCAGTTCCTACGGCTGCTTACGTTGAAATCACCCGGAAGCTGAAGCCGGTTGTACAGGCACTGATGTTTGGTGAACCGTGCAGCACCGTTCCGCTGTATAAACGCCCGAAAGTTTAAAGGTATCAGATAAGCCGGAAACTCATCCGGTGCCATTCGCAGGGGCCATGTTCCTGAATGGCTTTGCGGTGAACCGGTGTCGGATAACCCGCATTCCGGGCCCAGCCGTAATGCGGGAACAAGTCCCCCAGCCGCTCCATCAGGTCGTCGCGGTAGCACTTGGCCAGAATCGAGGCCGCCGCAATCGGCAGGAACTTCGCATCGCCCTTGACGATACAGGTGTGCGGAATCATGGGATAAGGCGTAAAGCGGTTGCCATCCACAAGCAGGTGTTCGGGCTTAACGCCGCCGGCCGCCATAATGGTATCCAGCGCCCGGTGCATGGCCAGAAAACTCGCCTTCAGGATGTTGATCCGGTCAATTTCCTGATTTGACACTTCAGCGACCGCCCATGCCAGAGCATCCCGTTCAATGTCGAAGCGAAGACGGTTGCGCTGTGTACGTGACAATTGTTTCGAGTCGTTCAGGTCGGGGTGCTCATATCCTTTCGGCAGGATAACGGCGGCAGCAACCACCGGTCCGGCCAGGCACCCCCGCCCGACTTCGTCGAGTCCCGCTTCAATATACTGTTCGTTGTAAGAGGCTTTCAGCATGCGCAAAAAACGGTACAGACAGGGTCTGCCGCCGGTTAATCTTCCAGAATATTAGCTAAAATGGTGTTTTTCAAAAACAGCGTGAAGAGCAGAAAACAAATGGCCCAATAGAGGTAAATGCGGTAAAAATCCTGCACATGTTCATAGACCTGCGTGCGCACAGGCGCTTTTTCCAGCTGGTCGATTTCCTTAAAAACCGTTTCCAGTCGTTTGGCATCCGTTGCCCGGAAATAATTTCCGTTCCCGATCCGGGCAATGGTTTTCAGTATGCCTTCGTCAACTGCTGACGTAGCTAGTAAGCTGTCACGCTGCGCCGCCGCGCCTGCTTCTACCTTACCAACCGCAATCGTGTAAATCCGGATCCCAAAGGCCCTCGCCAGTTTTGCCGCCGTAACCGGATCAAGATTACCGGCTGTATTTTCGCCGTCACTGAGCAAAATTACTACTTTGGTTCGTTTTTTTGTGGTCGTATCGGCCACCGCCGGCAGCTCGGTTTCCCGCATCCGGTTAATGCAGCGCGCCATAGCATCACCGATAGCCGTACCCGTAGCCGGAATCATATTCTCCCGCAAACCGGCAATGTACTGATCCAGCAGCACATAATCAGTGGTAAGCGGACAAAGCGAAAATGCCTCTCCGGCAAACACGACCAGCCCGATACGGTCGTTTCGTCGTCCCTTTACGAACATCTGCGCCATTTGCCGGGCAGCAGCCAGCCGGTTCGGAGCCAGATCGGTCTCGGTCATGGACGACGAAACATCCAGCGCCATCATAATGTCAATGCCATCCGACTGCTCGATCCGCTGCTCACGGACAATCTGCGGACGGGCCAACGCTACCAGAATCAGGCTGATACCGAGAAAAAACGAGGCGGGTGTAATAAACCGGAGCCAGCCCAATAAACTGTTGACATACAGATACGTACCGGTAGATACGTTTAGTTTTTGCGACCGCCCCTGCCCTAACAGTACGCGGACCAGAAACAGCAGCGGCAGGGCAGGAATGGTATACAATATCCAGCCGTTGGCATAGCGGAACTGCTGCCACTGCTCAACGGTTAACCAGTGTATTGAATACCAGGGCTCCATACGTCTTCTTTTTAGCTGTCGTAAGCGTTCTTAAACATACTGAATGGCCGCCCGCCGGCGATCATACACCTGAATCGCAACATCCCGTAATAACCGCAGGGCTGCCGCCGACTGCGGACTGAACACGCCGCCGTAAATCATACGGTCGGTTTGTTTCAGCGCCTCAACCAGTTCGGCAGTACCCTGCCGGATCCGGCCCAGCTGATTTTCGGTAATCCGTTCTGCAATTTCCCGTGTGGTCATCGATGTAAACGGCTCACCCTGAAGCCCTTCCAGGTACATCTTCCATTGCACAATGGCTCTGTTGGCATTATCAGTGGCACTATCGGCGTCAATGCTGCGGATCAGCCGGTTATATTCCTGCAAAAAACGAAGGTGTCGCTGGTGAAGCCGGTACAGCCGCAGCTGGCGCCGGATGCTTTTCCCGAAAAGCAGGTAGACCGCCCCGCCAATGACCAGCAACGTACCAATCACCATCAGCAGCGCCGGGTAATTGAACTGCTGACGAACGGGTAAAATCCGCGTTTCAGTAGCTAAAGCCAGAGTATCGGGCCGGTTTGTCTGCAGACTCGACCGGAGGTAAACCGTATCCGGATCGCTGTACAATGCCGTACTGTCCGCTTCACCGATGATCAGGACAGGTACCTGCAGTATCTGAGCCGGTTTGGTCTCAAACGTAACCAGCGTATAAACAGCACTGTCACGGCTGGTTCCCTGATCGGTTCGGGTCGGGAAAATACTAATACTTCTTACCAGAAACGGCGAAAACGCGCGGGCCGTATCCGGAAACAGGATATCCTGTGCCTGCGTATGCCGGTAGCTGACGGCATACTGGAACGGTTCACCAATGACCACTGTATCCTGTAAGAAACGGCCAATGGGCTGATTCTGGGCATATGTGACCCTGAAACCAGCCATTATGAAGGCAATCACCAGAAACCGGATTATCCGCTGCCGCATGAATATTTTTCGTCAATAGCCGTGCAAAATACGCAAACTCCCAAAGAAAAGCCCACCCCATTCCCGGGGTGGGCGCAAATTATAAAGCCATAAATGACACAGCCAGTTCTATTTTCCGTTAATCAGCCTAACGTCAGAGACCTTCCAGGTATCACCTTCCTGCACAGATATCAGCGTAAAAACCAGCGTGTTATCAAATGCCTGATTTTGTAGCTTACCTTTGAATTTAACCTTGCCGGTGACCAGACCGGTATTTGTGCCAACAAGCCGGCTTTGGACATCACTCGTTGTAGCGGCATCAACCACCAGATGCCCGCCACTTAATGCCTGACCGATCAGATCCTTATCGGCAGACTGACCATCAGCATTGGTAATCTGAAAATTACCGGCCAGAATTTTGCTCATTGTACCGGTGTCTTCATCCTGTAAGGCTTTAAAGAACACGTTTGACATTGTTTCCGGCACAGAATTATTAGCCGGACTGCCTTGACTAAATGCAATATGAGCCAGACAAAAAACAGCTGCGGTAAACACTAATTTTTTCATGTTATGATGAATTTACTTTGCTGCAAGAATAGCTTTTTAATCATTATAACAAAATAAACAAATTATTATATTTTTCACAGCGAAAGAAAATATATCGTCACATGAGTTACAAGTCCGATTACAAACCACTTCCCCCTATTTAATGAGCCGGAATACGCGGTTCCAGCGGATTTTGTGCCAGATGTTTTCCGGTGCCGGATCTACTGACATCCAGACGAAGACGGCTTTGCCGACTACATGGTCTTCGGGCACGAAACCCCAGTACCGGGAGTCCTCAGAGTTATGCCGGTTGTCGCCCATCATAAAATAATAATCCTGCTTAAAGGTATATTCTGTTACCGGCTTACCGTCAATAGTAATGCCCCTGGCCGTTTGTACGACATTGGCATTGTCTTCGTACCGGCTGATCACCGGCCCGTAAAGGGCAATCGTCTCGCGGTTTACCGGCACAGTCATACCTTTTTTCGGTATCGTTAATGGTCCGAAATTGTCCTGATTCCAGGCGTAGACTGAGCTGCCATAAATTCCGGTACCGGTCTGCCCTGCCGGTTCAGTCAGCGGTTCAACGCCTTTCACCCAATCAAGGGCCTTAAGTTTATCGAGCATCGCACGGGTAGTATTGATCCGGTACCCAATCAGTTCCGGCGCATTGGTGGCTGCGTTTTGTACTTCGACCGGTTGCCAGTTGATAAACGGCCCCTCCGGCGAATTAAAATCATTGACAATATCATACTGCCGGAAAAAACGGTCATCCAGCACCTCGGTGGTTTTCATAAACCAGGCAGTTTGCGCCCGTTCCGGCAAGGCGGCGGCTTTTCCGTTAACGAACACCTGCTCCTGCTTAATCTGCACCACATCGCCCGGAATACCGATGCAGCGCTTAATGTAATTCGTACGGAGATCTTTCGGGTAATCGGGCTCGTTGGGACGCAACGGCGGATAGTTAAACACAACGACATCGCCGTTCTTCACCTGCGTAAATCCCGGCAAACGGAAAGTTGGCAACTGAATGGCTGTACTGTACGACGGAATGTTGGTTCCCCAGACTTTCTGATGACTCAGCGGCAGTTGCAGCGGTGTCTGCGGCGTCCGGCTACCGTAGTGTAACTTACTGACAAACAGATAATCGCCCACCATCAGATTGCTTTCCATCGACGGGGTCGGAATAGCAAACGCTTCCATAACCAGAAAGCGGATAAGGGTCGCAGCTACGACCGCAAACAGCACAGAATCAATCCATTCGCGCAACGGCGATTTGCGGGCAACGGGCTTTTTCTCAGCCACGATCGTTTTCTTACCAAACATAAGCCTTTCTGTAAACGGTTAAATGGTTCTTAATACCCTGTAAGATAATGGCTTGTCCCGGCGTCGCGCCGGTATTCTACACCAGTGGCAATATAGATTGTACAGCGGATGTACGTCTCCGTACCGAAGCCGGTTCAGAATACCGCAGGTTACTGCTTTTTCACAGTAATCCGGATGGCTGTGTTTCGCCCGCGGTCATCGGCACAGGCGATTGTCCAGACGCCGGGGCGTGGCTTAAAAAACATGGCTTCGGTTGGTTTCGCCTTCCGGAACAACTTATCGTTCAGGTACCAGTACACCGTCTGTACATCATTGGGGGCCTGACAGGCCAGTTGCAGATCAGACGGATTGTCAGGATCAATAAAGTATTCACTGCCATCATTCGGGCTACTGATCACCAGTGCATTGGCCGTCGTCTCGGCAGCAAACACCCGTTCGCAGGCCGGATTGTGGGATGGAATCCGGTCATAGGGAATGTGCCGGTTTTCGTAGTGCGCAATAAGTTCAGGCGATAAATCGGGATAAAACCGTTTGACATATACCGGTACCGAATCCCGCTGTTCGGGCAGGCAATGCACACAGTACGAGACAGTACCGGCAGGGTTAGTATACACCGGTTTCAGGTGCCGGCAGCGCTGTGCCCGCGATACCCCCATGATGTAATAGTCGACGGCACGACTGTGGCAGAAATCATTCGGTACATCGCCGCTCTCAGGGCAGATTTGCCGGAGTGCCAGGGCTCCTTTGGGTACCGTAAACCAGCCTTTCCCGGAGTTATAGTCAATGGCATTGAAAATCTGGAACAGCAACGGCGTAGCCGTATTGGCTCCGCTGAGTTCGGGCACCCCGACACCCGAAAAATTGCCGACCCAGACCCCTACCGTAAACCGGCGGTTGTAGCCAATACTCCAGGCATCCCGGCGCCCGTACGATGTGCCGGTTTTCCAGGCAATCCGGGGCAGGTGGTAACTGTTATCAAAATTATTCGGCAGGTCGGGACGGGTAATCTGCGTGAGGATATTGGTGGTCAGAAAAGCGGCCTCGGGCGACATCAGGTCACTGCCGGTTCCGGCGGGAACGCCGGTTTGCCAGACCAGCGGTTTGATTTTCCCCTGATTAGCAAATGCGGTATAAAGCCGGGTCATTTCTTCGAGCGTCACCCCGCAACCACCCAAAATCATAGACAGCCCTAAGTCCCTGGCCTGCTTACGGATGGTAGCGAATCCGGCTTCTTGCAGAGTTTGCACAAATGTCGGGGTACCGATGTCTTTCAGTAGTTTCACCGCCGGAATATTCAGCGAATTGGCCAGCGCATATTCAACCGTTACGGCACCGTTAAATCGCCGGTCGTAATTTTCGGGCTCATAGCCGCTGAAATTGGTCGGAACATCGTTCAGCTTGCTTTTCGGCGTAACCAGCCCGGCATCGAAGGCCAGCGCATATAAAAACGGTTTCAGCGCGCTCCCCGGCGACCGGATTGCGCGGACACCATCCACCTGCCCGCCGTCCAGGGTATTCCGGAAATCGGCCGACCCGACATAAGCCATTACCTGCATGGTCTGGTTATCCACCACCAATACCGCCGCATTCTGCACGCCAACCGCCCGGACTCGGTTCGTATAATTGCTTACCAACTGTTCCACCGCCGTCTGAATCGCCGGCCGGATCGTGGTCCGGATGATGGGCGTTGCCGGTTGTTCGGCCCGCAGACGCAGGCTCAGGTGTGGTGCCAGCTGCGGCGCTTCCCGCCGGTGCATGGTCAGCGGTTCGGCAATAGCATCTGCCACTACTTCTGCCTCAAACAGGCCGGCCTGACCCAGCCGCTTCAGCCAGCGGTTACGTTCCTGCAGAATATACCCGTTATTTCGGCCGGGCCGCAGGCTCGACGGCCGGTTGGGAATAATCGTCAGCGTTGTGATTTCGGCCAGGCTCAGGAGTTTCGGGGGCTTATTGACATACAGCAGCGACGCCGATTTAAGGCCTTCAATGTTGCTGCCATACGGGATCAGGTTGAGATACAGTTGCAGGATCTCGTCTTTCGAATAATGACACTCCAGCTGAACGGCCCGCAGGAGTTCAACCAGTTTGCTGGCATAGGTTCGTTCGCGCGGCTCCAGCAACCGGACAACCTGCATCGTAATGGTAGAGGCACCCGAGGTACGCCGCCCGGTCAGCAGATTCCGCGCAAAGGCCCGGAGCAGCGCCACCGGATTGATTCCCGGATGATAATAGAAGTATTTATCTTCTTTAAACAGAATCGTTTTCTGTAACGTTGGGGTAATTTCATCGAGCGTCGCCACCATGCGCCAGCGGTCGTCACGCGCCAGAAAGGCGTGCAGAATCGTCCCGTCATGTGCTGTAATGAGGGTTGAATAAGGCACATTGGTTTCCGGCGGAAATACCCGGTCCAGTATGACTGCCAGCAACAGACCAGCCAGCAGCAGCCGAACCATTTTCCGTTGCCACAGTTTTTTGGTGATGCTGATTATTTTTTTCAATATTCGCTCCAATCGCTCAAAATCAATACGTATCCAAAACTCCTTGACCGTACAAACGTTTTTGCAGGGAAGACCAATCTACGCGTTGGCGGGGTATTTTTCTAAACCCAACAGATAAAATGACCATACAATTTTTTGGGGCTGCCCGTACTGTGACGGGAAGTAAACACCTCATCACTACCGAAAAAGGCACCCGCATTCTGCTCGACTGCGGTTTATTTCAGGGCATTAATACCGACGACCTGAATCAGGAATTTGGCTTTGAACCGGCCAGCATCGATTATCTGATCCTGTCTCACGCCCACATCGACCATACCGGTCTGGTGCCACGGCTGATTCGTCAGGGGTTTGCCGGACCGATTTACTGCACACCTGCCACGGCTGACCTCTGCGAAATCATGCTCATGGACAGTGCGCATATCCAGCAGAAAGACCTTGAGCGCGTCAACGAGCGGCGGCACCGGCAGGGACGTCCGGAACTGGATATGCTCTACGATGCCGACGATGTGCAGGAAACACTGAGCCGCTTCAAGACCGTTGGGTATAACGAAATTTTCTGGCTTACCGATGAAGTAGAGGTACAGTTTACGGATACCGCTCACCTGCTGGGCAGCGCCGCCATTAACCTGACGATTCACGAAAAAGAAGGACTGAAAAAAGTATTTTTCAGCGGCGACATTGGCCGGCCTAACGACAAAATCCTGCCGATGCCGATGCCGTTCCCGCAGGCTGATTACATTATCTGCGAATCCACTTACGGGAGTCAGTTACACGAACCCGAGCCGGACATGCGGTCGCATTTGCTCCGGATTGTGGAAGAGACCTGTGTGCGCCGGCAAGGCAAGGTTATTATTCCGGCCTTTGCCGTTGACCGGACGCAGGAGCTGATTTATGCCCTGGACCAGCTCGAAAGCGAAGGCCGGCTGCCGGTTATACCTGTTTTTGTCGACAGTCCGCTGGCCGTGAAAGCCACCAACGTGATGCGGCAGAACGAAGATTGTTTTAACCCTGAAATTCTGGCTTACATCAAAAAAGATGGCGATGCCTTTAATTTTGAAAACCTGCACTACGTATCGGACGTCGAAGAATCGAAAGACATCAACAACTGGCGGGGGCCGTGTATCATCATTTCGTCGTCGGGTATGGCCGAAGCGGGGCGCATCAAACATCACATCAAAAACAACATCGAAGACAACCGGAACACCATCCTGATTGTAGGCTACTGTTCACCCAATAGCCTGGGCGGAGCCTTAAAGCGCGGCGACAAGGAGGTCCGTATTTTCGGCGAAACCTATGAAGTGAACGCACATGTTGCCGTCATGGATTCGTTCAGTGCGCATGCCGATTATGCCGAAATGCTGGACTATCTGGATTGCCAGGACCCGAAACTGGTAAAAAAAGTTTTTCTGGTACACGGCGACTACGACGAACAGCTGATCTGGAAAGAGAAGCTGGAAGCTGCTGGTTTTAAAAACGTTACCATTCCGGACATGCGCGAAAAGGTAACGCTGTAGACGTTGACCCTGTGTCGGGCAGAAAAAAAACAGAAAAAAAATGGCCTCAGGACTTGCAAAAGCCGTTTTTGCCGCCGTATATTTGCATTCCCAACACAGGGAAAACGTTCTGCCGAAGTGGTGAAATTGGTAGACACGCACGTTTCAGGGGCGTGTGTCTTCGCGGACATGCGAGTTCGAGTCTCGCCTTCGGCACTTAAAAGCCAAACTCTTACGGGTTTGGCTTTTTGCTTTTCTGAGTGCTGGTTTATTCGTGACTTATGTTAAGGGAAATTCGATGAATTCCTATCAAAGTCAGTCAGCAAACTTTAGTTTATTATTCCTTGTTGTACATTTGAGATATACTACTGATTAACAGGATGTATAAAAAAGAATAGCCATGGAAACCCAAAAGACACCTCCAGCCATAGCTCCATCTAAAGCCCCTTCTATGATTCAACGAATGGTGGAAGACAAACGGGCCGTCAGTAACTATATTCGTAATGGAGGTAAAATTTCTGACTTAGCCAAACTTGGATTCAAATTCGCACAGCCCTTATAGTTACTACAAAGAGGAAATTGGGTATATATTTGAAACAGTCCATAAAATACGTTACGTGATGTATTTTATGGACTATTCTTTTATGTTGAGTCCCTGCTCTTCAGAATATACCGGTTTACACTTTCAACCTTGAACTTTGTGATTTCTATGAAAAGCTACCTCCCAAAGATCCTAGAATCGAACAGACGGTAGTAGAATTTCTTGAAAGATACATTACCATATCCAGGAATTCTATCATTTTCATATATGATAGTATAGACGGCAGAGCAAAACCCCGTTATCAAAAATTTGCCAGATGGTATAGAATGTCCGGAAACCCACTCATAAAAAAAATGGATTTTCAAAAGACAGAAAGCGAATTTGAGCTAATCGTCTCTGTTTTGTACCACATAGAAAATCCTGAAAAAGAAGTACTCTTGAAGGAGATTGAGCGTCTTGTCGACAATGATATGAGCCCGTTGGAATAATTTTTAAAATCTTATATTACTCA
>CBDFHU010000108.1:0-75647 GCA_965247375.1 Arsenicibacter sp. | reverse complement strand
CCGCAGCCATTCGACAGGTTTGTAGTCAAGTGCCACATTACCCTGAAACCGGTTGTTCAGAATCCGCTGGTTCCGCGATTCGATGCCCAGGAGTGGGTTGCCCACGTTACCGAAGGCCGACAGGTTCCCGTATTTGTCGCCGACCTTGCCCGGCACAATCGGTGAGGCGCGGTATACGCTACGGTAGGTGTCGCCCAGTTCAACGGCCCGTTCGTTGCCCCGCGAAAACGACAGCTGGTTGCTGAATGTCAGTTTGTTCGAAATCTTAACTTCGTTATTTGCCCGGAAAGTCAGCCGTTTGAAGTCGTTGGTATTGACCACCCCGTAATCGGTAAAGTAACCCCCGCTGATGAAGAAGGTGTTCCGTTCGCCGCCGCCCGAAATGGAGATGTTGTGGCTGGACTGGGGTGCATTCCGAAGCACCAGATCATACCAGTTAACGGTCTGATCGGTGGTCAGCGGCGGATTGCTGACGTTCTGGTTGGGTGCTGCATCGCGCAGGTAGCTGACGTATTGGTCACGATTGGCCATCTGAACCAGATTCGAGGCCTGCCGGAAGCCAATGTTGGCGTCATAGCGTACCTGCGTGGCTCCCGACTTACCTTTACGGGTGGTGATGATCACGACCCCGTTGGCGGCCCGTACCCCGTAAATGGCGGCCGAGGCATCTTTCAGTACCTCAATGCTGAGGATGTCCGTGTTGTTGATATTCCGGATATCATCGGTCAGCACCCCGTCGACTACATACAGCGGATTCACGCCGGCCAGGGCCGAGCCGGTACCCGGCCACCCGAATCTGGGGCTGTGAGTTCGGCTGACCCGAGGCAATAATCTGCACCCCCGCCATTTTGCTCTGAATGGCCTGAGTCGGTGTCTGGACCGGGTACTTAATGATCTCGTCGCCCTGTACCCGCGCAATGGAGCCGGTTACGTCGCGTTTGCGCTGGGTGCCGTAACCGACCACCACTACCTCGTTCAGGGTCTGGTTGTCTTCGGCCATGGTCACGTTAATAACCGTCTGCGTACCGACCGGAATTTCCTGGGTCACATACCCGATGAAGCTGAATACCAGCACTTCTTCGGGGCCGGTAACCGTCAGCTGGAACGTCCCGTCAACATTCGAGGTCGTTCCCCGTGTGGTGCCCTTGACGGAGATACTGACCCCCGGCAACCCGCCGCCCTGCGCATCCACGACTTTACCCGTTACGGTAATGTCGGCGACGGCTCTGGTTGTTGGCAGGTTACCTGGTTTGCGGCCGGCCATCAGGCCGGTGGAGGATAAGGCGGTGGCTGTGTTGGGCCGGAAGGCTGAACCGGCAGCGGGGAGTGACTGACCCCGGCTGGTTTCAACACACAGCACACTTAGCAGCAATGGGAGTGAAGCGGGCTTCGACCAGTGCCGGAAGGAGTTGGATAGAGTTTTGCTGTTCATAACGCATGAAACAATTTCCGGAAAAACTATTTGTTCTACCGGACTGTTCATCCATTCCAGCGTGTGACTCTATTGGTCTGCTATTATACTGCTAATTTGGAAAGTTTGCTTTGTTTAGTTCCTTGTCTTATTAATCTGTTCAATCCGGGAGGAATGGTTTATCTGAGCCGGTTTTGTCTGACGATATCAGGAGCTGATAAATAAAAATACATGCAAGGTTAGTAATAAGGGATTGGTTATCAATTCTTTATTTTACCAAATAGGCACATAGAAAAACAAAGATTACATTCTCTATTGTGTTCTATGTGGTAAACTATTCTCCTTAATAAGGTATTTTATGGGTGGGCCGTTTAGGTGCTTAATTGGTGTTATTGATAGATCTGTTCGACAATCTGCATGAGCCGTGCGCCCTGTTCGGCGGTGCAGACGTTCGACGGTTTGCCTTCACAGGCGTCTACAAACGCGGCGGTGTTCAGGGCCTGAATGTCGGTTTCGGGCAGATAAGGGAAATGCACATCGGCCAGTTCACCGGCCAGTTCGGTGTGCAGGACAAAGGGAAACAGCCGGACACCGCCCTTACTGCCGAACAGCTCCAGATTGCGGTCGATATCGGCCTGCTGGTTCAGCGCAAACGAGGCCGACAGTATAATCGACGCGTTATTGGCAAACGACAGATACGCCATGCAGGCATCTTCAACGCCGAACTTCGCCGGGTCCCAGCTTCCCATGAGGCCTTTGCCGCCCGTCTTCCCGATACTATCGTAGGTGTTCCCCAGTACCTGAGCCGGTAGCTCGTAGTCAAATGCCAGCAGTGCCAGATCAAGCACGTGGACCCCGAGATCCATGAGCGCACCGCCGCCCTGCATCTCCTTGTCGGTAAAATAGCCCCATCCCGGAATGCCGCGCCGCCGCAGGAAGTTCGCTTTAATGTGGTACAGATCACCCAGACGTCCTTCGGCCTTGCAGCGGCTGAACAGCTGCCATTCGGCGGTTTGGCGTAGCTGCAGGTTATAGCCCAGAATCAGGCCTTTTCCGGCAGCTACGTCGGCCAGGTGGCGGGCTTCCTGCGCCGTAATGGTCGGCGGTTTTTCGCAGAAAACATGGCAACCGTTTTCCAGTGCCTGAAGGGCAAAGGGGTAATGTAGTTTGTTAGGCGTACAGATCACTACGAGGTTCGGGCTGGCGGTAGCATACATGGCTGCAGCATCGCTGAAGGCGTGCGGAATGCCATGGCGGTCGGCGAGGGCACGGGCTTTGGTCTGGTCGCGGCTGCAAACGGCCACTACGTCTACGCGGCCGGTCAGGGCCTTTAAGGCAGGAATGTGATTGGTATCGGCAATACGACCGCCGCCGATGATGGCGGCCCGGAATGGTTCAGGTATCATGTAACAAAGATAATGGCTGACAGTTTGTGCTGCCAGCCATTTATAACTTCGTTCGATATGATAAGATTAGAAAGAGTAGACTCGTTTAGCGACACACCTCAAAGCCGTCCTGTGTGCCTTACAATAACAAGATAGAAAGCGATGGGAAATGGTTGTGTCAATTTGAAAAAATAATTAAAAAATCGTTAGGGGTATTTGTAATGTGCTGACCTGTAATTAGTTATTAGTCCGATTTTTTTTATTAACGTGTTTAGACGATGACTTTGGCAAGAGCGGAGCCAGGTAATCGAACATGCTGAACGTCGACCAGCTGTGTGGTTGTATGGCTGAGCGCGGGTTCTGTAGCGTTCTCGGCTGACCTGTACCGGCCGGTGGTTCGTTTACGCTGCGCATCGGTGCCATCGGATACGCACCGGCCGGAGCCTGTGGCATCAGCACCGGCTGATAGGTTGCGCTGCTGCCGTCGGGCTGATGCAGCAGTTCTGACTGGCCGTTGATGATCAGACTACTTTCCGACTCCGGCGCAACCGGAAACATCTCGCTGCCATCGGGTACCTCTTCATCTGCCCGGTTTTTAGTCGGGGCGAGGGTGGCTTCGGCTGTGCGTTCCGAATCATTACTGCTTTCAATCGCTTCTTCCGGCGTCTGCGCCGACAGGTTTTCTGACAGTTTGCCTTCTGTGCGGATTACCGGCAGAGTGGCTGTTGTTTCCTGTACCGGCTGAGCGGCTCGTTTTTCCATGGCTGCCAGCTGGTCATGCGCGGCAGTCATGCCCAAAGGCAGACCTGCACGTAGCTGTGGTTTGTCCGGAGAGTCAGTACCGGTGCTGGTATATGCAGTTGCCGGATTAAGGGGCTGCTGTTTCGCTGCTGCGGCCATCGATTTTTCGCCCGTTGCCGGACTAACCGATTGCTTTCCCAGAAAATACAGTGCCAGGGCCAGACAAGCGGCCAGTAACGCAGTGGCCCCCCTTAGCCAGTTGTTGAGTATGCGCGTTTTAATCAGCTGTTTTTCCAGTGCCGTCGCCCGTACATTCGACCAGACAGCCGGTGGAACAGGCATGCGCCGGTCGTCGAGGGCCGACCGGAATGCCTTATCCAGTTCATTGTCGTCAAAGTTGTTCGTGGTGTTCATGATTAAGATAGATCAAACATTACTTTCGTAATACGCTCCTGTAAGATGCGGCGGGCCTGAGCCAGATTTGACTTGGAGGTACCTTCGCTAATGCCCAGCTGAGCCGCAATTTCGTGATGTTTCATACCTTCAAAGACATAGAGGTTGAAAACCATGCGGTAAGCGGGCGTCAGTTGCTGAATCATCCGGAGCATGTCGTCAAACGCAATCTGAGCCGTAATTTCTTCGGCCCGGAACGGCTGATCGTCGTCCGTAAATTCAGCAGACAGACTTTTGGTCTGGCTGCGTTCAGCATAATGGCGCTGATAGTTAGCCAGGGCTATTGATACAATTACGCGCCGGATCCAGCCCTCCAGCGAGCCGGCACCCTTAAACGTGTGAATTTGTTCGAATACGCGGATAAAGCCTTCCTGTAGCAGGTCGTGTGCTTCATCACGGTCGCGGGCATAGCGTGAGCAGACTATCAGCATTTTCGGGGCATAGCGGTGATATAGCCGGTCGAAAGCAGCGCTGTCGCCCTCGGCACAAGACAAAGCCAGTAGTTTATCGTCTTCCGGAAACATTGTATTAGTTCTACTAACAAGATAGAAAATGTACGTAAATGGTTGTGTACCGGATGGGGTAAAAAAGAAAAAACGCCTGGAATCACCCGGCGTTTTTTAACCAATTGTCCGTTATTATTAATCTGAAGTCTTACAGGTCTGCAAACCTGACTGTTGAGATGTTCTCCCCATGCCGCAGCAGGGAGAGGGGATACTATATCATTTGCCCGTCTGCTAGTTTTCCTTCTCGGCCGGCTTCTGCTGCTTTTTCGGGTCGCGTTTCACCACCAGATCGTTTGGCTTCAGCTTTTTAGAAACCACCAGGAACGGGCCCGAGATGATCTGTTCGCCTTCTTTCAGCCCTGAAATGATTTCAATGTTTTCAAAATCGCTGATGCCGGTTTTAACTTCACGTTCAACAGCTTTACCTCCCTGATTAAGGAAGACGATTTCCTTAACCGCTTCTTCTTTCTTAGGCTGGTTTTCTTTCTGGTCCTGATTACTGTTGTCATTCTGACCATTGTTGTTGTCTGCATCCGGTGCAGCGGTATTGCTGCGGGTGGTTACGGCAGCAATCGGTACGGTCAGGATGTTGTTCCGGCGGTCGGTGATGACCTCTACCGAGGCGGTCATACCCGGTTTGAACGGATAGCCTTTTTTACCTTTCAGGGCCGTCAGGTCGCGGTATGAGCTGTTAAGGATCTTGATTTTGACTTCAAATTCCGTCACGGCATCGGTGGACATCGACGCGCCGGTGGCCGAGCTGGTCAGGCCGTTGGCGGTGTTGGCGATTTCATAGACTACGCCTTTGAATTTCCGGCCGGCAGTCGTGTAGGAATCAATTTCAATATCAGCCGTATCGCCCATGCTGACCCGGACAATGTCGTTTTCATTTACATTGACCCGCACTTCCATGTTGTTGAGGTTGGCCAGGCGCATGATTTCCGTACCGGCCATCTGCGACGTACCCACCACGCGTTCGCCCTGTTCCACGTTCAGCTTCGATACTGTGCCGTTGACCGGCGAGTAGATCGTGGTTTTGCGCAGGTTTTCTTTGGCGTCGCGGAGACTGGCTTCGGCGCTCTGGATACTGAACTGAGCGGCTTTCACATTGGCACGGGACGCTTCTACTTCCTGCCGCGCCACGTTGAAGTTGGCTTCAGATTGTTCGAAGTCAGCACTGGAGATTACCTTATCGGCGAGAAGTTTGCGGTTCCGTTCGTACTCAGTTTTTGCACGGATCAGCCGTGCTTCCGATTGAGAAACGGAGGCTTTGGATTGTTCGAGTTGCGCACGGCTTTGGTTTACCGTAGCTTCGGCCCGCGACAGGAGCGATTCATAGTTGTCAGGCCGGATTTTCACCAGCAGCTGACCGGCTTTCACCGAATCCCCTTCATTGACGTATAAGCCGATGATCTCTCCCGACACGTCGGGACTGATCTTTACTTCGACCTGCGGTTGTACGCGGCCCGAAGCGCTTACGCGTTCGATGATGTTTGTCCGTTTTGCCGTAGCAAAATCGACCTCTGTCGTTTTCGGCTTTCCAATCCAGCCAGCCTGTTTAGCGGCCACTAAGCCACCAATCAACACCACAACCACACCCCCCAGTATCCACCAGATACGGTTTGACTTCTTTTTCATAATTCAGTAAATGAGCGAAATACAGAAAGAGCAGTCCGCCGCTGCGGTGAAAGAGCAGTATGTCAGGTCCATACCGTAAATGCGCTCTTTCGCTTTTTCACCCTTTCACTCTTTAAAATGTGAGCGGTTTATTCTGAAAGAAATCTAAGATTTTCGTTCTGAACACGTAATCGTATTTTGCCTGTACCAGACTGGCCCGCGCACGGTCAAGGTTGGTTTTGGCAATGTTGTATTCGGTTGCATTGAGCGCACCGGCATTGAACCGGCTTTCAGCAGCCTGGAAGGCCCGTTCCAGCGATGTCACCTGCGCCTGTGTAGCGAGGTAGCGGTTTGCACCGGCCCGCATGTTGGTGTAAGCCGTTTCGATCTGCTGACGGAGCTGCAACCGGATGTTCTGTGAATTCAGTTCGGCGTTCTGCTGCTGAATCCGGGCCGTTGTCACGCGGTTACGGGCCTGGAAGTTCCCGAAGATCGGCACCCGCAGGAACAGCGATACGGATTCGTTCAGGTTATTCTGTAACTGTTCGAAATACTTAAAGCTCGAATACGATCCGTCGGGAGACTGTGTCAGTACCTGAAACTGCGTACCATCCGGCAGCGGAATAAAATACGAGGTTGGTACAGTGACCTTTTGTCCGTTGGCAACAAACCGCTGGCGGGCGGCACTAGAATAAACCGTTGACAGGTTACCGTTGATGGACAGGGACGGGTACAGACTGCCTTTGGCGGCCTCTACGCCGAATGCGGCGCTCCGCACCCGTAAATCTGCACCCTGTACATCCGGCAGGAAGGAAGTTGCCGTTTCATAAATCTGCTGCACGCTTTCCATGTACGGTGCGGTGCTCGGATCCGGTACATTAATCGGTTCTACTTCGATATTTTGAATCGGTACGTTCATCGCCTGTTGAAGGGCTACCTTCGCCAGTTCGAGCGTGTTCTGCGCATTAACGATGTCAACCTGATTTTGTGCCAGCTGCGCCCGGAGGTCATATAGGTTGGCTTCGGGTAAGGTTCCGGCCGTTACGAGCCGCTGTGTACGGTCGAGCTGGGCCTGGGTTACTTCGGCCTGCCGTTGCGCAATGGCATATTGTTCCTGGCCGGTCAGTACGTTCAGGTAATTCTGCGCCACGGTAATGGACGTATTGTTCTGCGTGGCTTTCAGTTCCTGCTGTGAGGCCTGAAGCGCCAGATCACTTTGCTTAATCTGATTTTTCAGCGCGAAACCGTTGAAAACGGTGACGGATGTTCCCAGCTGATAGTTGCTGGAATTGATATTCTGCTGAACGGCCTGGTTGGTAAACGGATCGACGTTACGACCGGAGTTAAACGCCTGACTGCCGCTGAAGTTAGCCGTCGGGTATTGATTCAGCCGTGACTGGCGTAGCTGCAGGGCGCTGTTTTCGACCTGCAACTGACCCTGACGGATGGTTATGTTGTTCTTAAGGGCAATCTCAATACACTGTTGTAGATTCAGCCGGTTGGCTGCCGCCGTGCCCGGCGAAACCGCATTCGCTGCGGTTTGCGCAAACGATGCCGGAGCAACAGTATACATAGACAGGGCGATGGCCCAACAGATTCCTGCACGCACAAAATTCATACGTTGGCGTTGTTTAATGGTTCAATGTTACGAAGTTAAATCTGGCGCTTCTACCGATTTGGGATAAACGGTAATTTTGGCATATGTATTTGGTCTATAACTCGGACATAGTGCCGGAAACCGGTTTTGTGGCAAGCTCCCACAACCGGGCATTTCAATATGGAGACGGGCTGTTTGAAACGATCCGTTACGAACAGGATACCGTCTGGTTCTGGCCGGATCACATGGCGCGGCTTGATGAAGGCCTGCAGGCACTGCACCTGAATCGCCCCGCCGGCCTGATGCCGGAGTCCCTGTATGAGGCTGTGTTGCGGTTACTCAGCGCAAACCGGCTAACGGGTCAGCCGGCGCGGATTAAACTACAGGTCTGGCGGCAGCCCGGGGGCTTGTATACGCCTGCGACCTGCGGAGCTGACTGGCTGCTGACGGCCCGGCCCGGAGCCGCGTTTGCGGTTACACCGAAAGAGCGGTTCTGCATTTTTCCGGATATCCGCCTTAGCCAATCGGTTATTTCTTCCTGCAAAACCCTGAATGCGCTGCCGTATGTCCTGGCGGGGTATTACCGGCAGCAGCAGGGGGCTGATGAGGCCATTTTGCTGGACACGGCCGGTCATCTGGCCGAATGCGTGGCGTCGAATCTGTTCTGGGCCAAACGCGGTGCCTGGTACACGCCGTCGCTGCAATCAGGCTGCATCAACGGTGTTATCCGGCGGCAGTTGCTGCGGAGCGGTATTCCTTTTCAGGAAGGGCTGTTTTTCCCGCATGAACTGGATGATGCCGATGTGATCTTCTGTGCTAATGTTGCCGGTATTCAGCTCTATAAAGGCACTGCCGATGACATCATTCCGTTGCTCACCCGCGCCGGTGTGATCGGTTGACAGGAAGACTGTCATGGCTTCTGTTTTGACAGGACTGACATGACAGGTAGTTTTCTTGAGCCCCTACATGCTGTAATCCTGTCAAAAAAGCCGTTTTAAAGGGTCGGGACAGGTGTTGATTCGAGCCAGCCGTCCTTAAGATTCAGGATGCGGTTGCCATAGGCCGCATTTACGTCGGAGTGCGTTACCTGCACGATGGTAACGCCGTCTTCCTGATTGAGTTTTTTAAATAACTCCATAATTTCCTTTGCCTGATCGGAGTGCAGGTTACCGGTAGGTTCATCGGCGAAAATTACCCGTGGCCGTGCCGCAACGGCACGTGCAATACCAACCAGCTGCTGCTGACCGCCCGACAGCTGATTCGGGAATAGATCTTTTTTGCCGACAATGTTGAAGCGGTCCAGCAGATCGGCAACGCGGCTCTTACGCTCCGATGACGACATACCTTTGTAAAGCAGCGGTGTCTCAATGTTTTCGTATACAGTCAGCTCGTCGATCAGGTGGTACGCCTGGAACACAAAACCGATGTGGTTGCGGTGGAGATCGGTCCGGCGTTTTTCAGACAGTTTCTGTACCGGTGTATCCAGAAAAAGGTATTCGCCTTCAGACGGCTCTTCGAGCAGACCCAGAATATGGAGCAGCGTCGACTTGCCGGAACCCGATGGCCCCATGATGCTGACAAACTCACCTTCAGCAATGTCGAGGCTGATGTTACGCAGCACATATACCCGCCCGAAGCCGGCCGGATAGTATTTGGAGATGTTTTTAAGCGAAATCATAATGAAGTATAGTTGATCGTATAACGGCAATTCAGTGATACCTGCCTGCAATATAAGTTACCTTTTGCTGTAATGGTAACCCGGCTGTAAATACTGATAGTATGTTGTTCAAGCACAGTGCCAAACTGCTTTTGTTGCTGATAATCAGTATTTTGGTTTTGTTTTCGTATGGGGGCTGTCCGCTTTCGGACAAGGCTATGACCATTAGCGGACGGGCAAAACGGACCTAATTCAGTCAGAGAGTAGTAAAAACGTTTACCGTGTTGTTTATTTGAATTATCATGATTCAACCTAAACTCTCGGTATTTGACCTGATGATGATTGTTGTCAGTCTGGTCATTGGCATTGGTATTTTCCGGACGCCCGCCATTGTGGCGCAATCAGCGGGTTCTCCCATGATTTTTTTTGCGGCATGGATTGCCGGTGGCCTTGTCAGCCTGTGCGGGGCCCTTACCTACGCTGAAATCGGAGCACGCTACCACTTCCCCGGTGGTTTTTACAAACTCATTTCAACGGCTTTTCATCCGGTTTTTGCCTTTATGCTGAACTGGGTGATTGTGCTGACCTACGGAGCCGGCAATGTGGGTGTGGCCCTGATTGGTGCCGAATACGTGAATCCGTTTCTGCCCGAAGATCTGCACACGCGGCTGGGTATCAACATGACAGCCATCAGCATGGTCCTGTTCTTTTATGTGGTTAACATGCTGGGTATCCGCTCCGGTGCCCGTACGCAGAATATCCTGAGCAGCCTGAAGGTCGGCTTAATGCTGGTGCTGTGCCTGGGTATGTTTATGGCGGGCGCCACGGATACCATATCGGGTGACGAACCGGTTGCAGCGGGGGACCGCGGCGCGGCCTGGCATTTCTTTGCCAGCCTGATTGCGGTCTTTTATACCTATGGCGGCTATCAGCAGGTCCTTAATTTCGGGGCCGATATCAAGGACCCGATCCGGAATACGCCACGAGGAATTATCGGCGGCATGGTGCTGATCATGGCTCTGTATCTGGGACTTAACTACGCCTATTATCACCAGCTGGGCTTTGCCGGACTGACCAATAGCAAGCTGGTGGCGGCCGATCTGGCGCGGGCCATGTTCGGAGAATGGGGCGGAAAACTGGCATCTGTCGCCATTTTTACGTCGGTGCTGGGCTATCTGAATGCCAGTCTGTTGTCGTTGCCACGAGTCTACTACGCCATGGCCGACGACGGAATTCTGCCACCGGCATTCAAACGGGTAAATGCCCGCACGCAGACGCAGGAGTTTGCACTGACGTTTTTGCTGGCTATCATGCTGATCTCGCTGTTTTTTCTGGGTACGTTCGAGAAAATTGTGAATTATGTAATGTCGATTGACAGCATTGCGCTGGCCAGTGCGGCGGCCACGCTGTTTATTTTCCGGCGCCGCGTTGCCGGTACAGATACTCATACGGGCTATCGCGTGTGGTCCTATCCGGTTATACCGCTGCTGTTCATTCTGTTTCTCGTCATTGTATCGATCAACGTCATTATCAGCGATCCAATGACGGCGGCTGTAGGCTGGGGGTTGTTTCTGAGCGGCTGGCCGCTGTATTATGTCTTAAAGCGAATCTTTTAACTTATGGACCTTTCATACATCCTGAACGAATTTACAATTAAACTAATTTGAACCTATATCCTAAAAAGGCGGGTTTAGGTTAGTTTAGCAATGTAAATTGGCTAAAAATTATTTAAACCAAAAGTTTATTTATTAAACCAAAAGTTTAAATTGTATGATTTGCTAAAAAATATTACAGTAATGTTACAGTAATGCCCTAAATTGTATGTTAACCAAAATAACATGCAATGGGATTGACTTTTAACTTAGAATTGAACAGTAAGCCGAATGCACAAGGGCTATACACTGTTCTCATACGAATACATAGACAGGGAGAGAAGCCCGCACGAGTTAAAACCAGCGTCTCAATACCGGGCAAAAAGTATTGGGCGGGAAAGCCTGCCGGTAAATGGATAAAAGGGCTTGATAAAAAAGATGCCCTGAATGCAGTCCTTAAAAATGAGCTTGACGAAATCGAGCAGATAGCCAGGGGCCTGCAACAACAGGATATAGAAATACGGGGGAATGGCCTGATAACTCCGAAGGCAGTAGCAGAGCAGGCAAAAACCGCAGGCGGGGACAACTATTTTGAATTGCTGGAAAGAGCAATAGAAAGGAACAAACGTACACGAGCGCCGGGCACCCTTGACAACTGGAAATATCACGTTGAGCTACTCAAAGAGTTTGCCGGTGATGATTTGAAAGTCGGCTCTGTAGGCAGCGGATTGATACGGCGCTTTCAAATGTATTTACAGGGCAAGAAAAACAACAGGGGTAATTACTACAGGGAGGGAACAATAAACGTAACGTTGGCAAGCCTGGCAAGCATGCACGTAGATATACTAATGCAATGCGGCATGAGTAAAAGGCAGGCCCAAAAACAAAGCCCTTACAGTAATATAGATAAGCTTACCCAAACCGACAATTCAAAGAAATTGCGGTTACGGGAACAGGACATAGAAGCGGTCCGGGTACTGGAGATTAAACGGGGCAAGTCCAATGGCCTGCCGGTTCGGGAGGCGTTTTCGGTATGGCTACTATCGTACTTTCTTGGTGGTATGCGTGTATCAGATGTGTTATTACTCAAGTACAATGAATTTGAAACTTCCAACGGCCTGCCGGTTTTGGTCCGTTATCAACAGTATAAGACAGATAATTACATCGTAACGGAAATAATGCCGGAGGCGCTGGATATATTAAACCGGTGGTGGAAGCTAAACGCCCCTGAAAATGCGTTTGTTTTGCCATTTCTGGACAATAAAGAGGCTTATGCTAAGTATACAAGGAAAAGTATAAACGATGCTCCTTATGAGGTTAAATTAAAGCTAAGGCGGGATATTATAGTAGCAACCCAACGCATAAACGCGGGACTTAAACTAATCGACGCTGATTTAACAATGCACACAGCCCGCCATTCGGTTGCGGATTTGGCACGCCGTATAATGGAGAAAGAGGGCGGTATAGGCTTGGCCGATATTCAAAAAATGCTTGGTCACAGTGACCTGAAAAACACAAAAAGCTACATTGAAAAAATATCAGGTCAGGATACCAGTAAAGTGCTCAAGACTATTTTTTCGAAAAAATAAGGGGCTGTAAGGCCCCTTTAGTTTTACTTGCTGGTGCAATTGGTCTGCAAAATGACAGTGCCTTTATTGCCCGTATTTTCTGTTTTGAATTTTTCCATGTCGGAGCGCCCGCAAACTTCGGTGTCTTTCTCTCCTATCTTTTGCAGGCTTGGAAGGTATGAAATTGTGGTGCATGTGTAACATTGCTTGCCTATGCCAAGGCTATCACACCCAAGGCAGGCACCACAAATCAGGATAAAAGCAAAAAGTTTTTTCATGTTGGTGTTAGTCAATTGGTCTGCCTACTATCTCGGCCCCCTTCCAAATCCCTCTGATTGATCTACGATCTACGGCAATACGTCCCCTGCCGGTTTGTTCGTCTGACACCAAAATCAATGTATCAGCCTCTTTTAGCCTGTTTTCGAATATCCGTTTTAGTATTAGCTGGTTATCGGTCGCTATTGCATACAATCCGGAAGACTGCATTTCCCAATCTTCGGGCTTAACCTCAATTGCAAGCACCTTCGTGCTTGGTATAAGGATTTGCCCTAGGTCGTCCCCGTCAACCTCTACTACAACTGCTGACTTATTGCCCGGTACGGTGAAAACTCGTATCATCTCGTGGGTTTTGCTGTTTACTTTATCGTGGAACTCATTATAATTGAATCCTAGACGTTCACGAATAGAAATGTAAGGCACCAAAACCCCCGGCAATTCGCCGACATATACCGCGCCTGGCAGGTTTGCGCCTTTAATGTCACCGGTTTTGCTCTTATACTTACTTCCGCGCCCAAATAGTGTCCATTCAACGTTAAATCCTAACTTTTCTTCTATAGCTACAGCAACTTTTTTACCAAACGGCTTTTTCCCATTCCTGGCATTCGTTATGGCAGTTGCTGAGAAACCTATCCTTTCGGCTATTTCACTAAGGTTTAATCCGGTTTCTTGTGAAATTATATCTACTCGTTTCCCAAACTCTGAATTTTCTTCACTGATAACGGGCTGTAGTTCAGTCATTTTAAACTAAAGGTTTAATGCTTACGAAAAAAGTTTAACACAACGCTTGTTTTATTAAACCTTTGGTTATAATTTTGGTCTAAGGTTTAAGCACAAGCACAAGCACAAGCACAAAGCTAAACCAAAAGGTTATAAAACAATAAACTTGTATGAGCGAACGGTTAAAAAAGTTACATAATCGGGCAATGGCCATTCCAAGCGGTCTAGTCGTTAATGGCGGTCGTTTGCCCGGGGGCATTGCCGGTGTGTCTGTCTATTCGGGGCACCACCGTAATACACTGCTTAACTGGTTTTCGGGCCGAACCAACCCGACCCCTGAAGCTCTGGCAGACCTTAAAAGCGTAATTGAAACGCTTGAGGCAAAAGCACAACTGAAGGCAGCGAAAGAGAAAGCATACTTAGACGAAGTATTAGCATGAACCTGATAGCAGTAGACCCCGAGTTTTTAGAAGAACTAAAAAAGGACTTCGGAAAACTGGTAGAACAATTTGAGTCGTGCGTATATCGGCTATCGTTAGCCGAAGAAAAAGCCAGGGCGGGCGAAATGCTTACACCTGAAGAGGCGGCAAAGTACTTAGGCGTAACGGTGCCAATGATGGACTATTACGAACGGCACGGGCTTAACTGCTATCGTACTTGCCATCGTGGCAAATGGTTCAGACGGGGCGACATTGACGAGTGGATAAAAGCAGGCCGGGTTAACCGGCATTAATAAAAGAAGGGCCAAGGCAATGCCCTGACCCTTACCAAACTTAAAACAATTATAAAGCTCAAATGTACAAAAGCCCAAGCACAAGCACAAGGCGTATGCTAGGTATGGCCGATCTACGGGCGCAAATACCTGACACATTCCCACAAGCCAGAAAGGACTTATATTCAGCCTTAGATAATATAAACCTGCAAAACTGGCTACTGAAAGACGCGATTTACGACGGCGATTTTGAACGGGCGTTTAAGCTGATTGATGGCCCGAAAAGCGCAAAGGACTGCTTATGTTTCATTCTGAAATATGAAAACAGAAACGTCCGAAAAGGTGTGCATACTCAGGGGCTTATCGACTTTTGGGACTGTATCAGGGTAAAGGGAATGTATTACGATAAGACGTTTAAAACTTTCAAATTTTCCTGATATGCAGAACCAAAAAACATTTGGGCCTGATGAAACGGAAAGCCCACTTTTGCCTTTTATAATCCTGACCGTTTTCATGTTCGCCTATTCGATTTCACTTTACATTTTTCTTTCATAAAAGCTTAAAACAATTATTATGAATCAGTCATTAATTCCCGCAAGCCCAAACGAAGTACAGGAAATTGCTACAAGTTTAGCGGCTTCAGGTTTTTTTAAAGATGCCACATCGGCGCAACAGGCATTTGCGAAAGTTCTTGCAGGTGCAGAATTGGGATTGCCCGCTTTCCAGTCAATGTCTGGTATTCACATTGTACAGGGTAAGCCACAATTAGGAGCAGGTCTAATCGCAGCATTAATTAAGCGTTCAACCCGCTATAATTATCGTGTTACTACGCTTACGGATGAGGCTTGTAACATCGAATTTTATGAAAAGTTTGGCGAAAAATGGGAGGTTGTTGGTAGCTCTTCCATGAACATTAAGCAGGCTAAAGAAGCAAACTTAACTGTAGAATGGGACCGGCAAAATAATAAGTGGAAAGACAAAGCTACATGGAAGAATTTTCCGAAAAATATGCTTTTCGCCCGGTGTATGTCCAATGGCGCAAAATGGTATTGCCCTGATGTGTTTGGCGGTCCGGTGTATACTGAAGGTGAATTAGACGAAATCCCTACAGTCGTTGATACAACGGCCGTAGTTGTTGAGGAAAAGCCGAAACAAGCAAAAACGCAAAAGTCAACTCCTACAGTTGAGGTAAAGGTAATTGAAGAACCTAAGGTTAACAATGAATTTACTAACGAAGAGATTGATTTTATCAATAGCAAGTTAGATGAATTAGAAAAAAAGGCTACTGCTTCAACCACTCCTGAAGAGTTTCAGGAAATCAGAAAGGAGTTGACAAAAGCCCCTCTTAATCGACTGTCTAAGGAAAAGCTAAAGGCCGCTTTAGATGTAATTATTGAAATAGCAATGGAGGCCGGTATAGATTACCTTTCAGATAAAAAGGTTTTTGTTAACCGTGAAACCGGAGAAGTAGCACAAGTACAAACGGCTGAAGTTGTTGCATGATAGCCCGAAAAACGACGGGACAAACGGTTAGCAAAAAATACGGATACGTAGCAACAAACCTACGTATCCGTAAAACCGGCCCCGGTTGCGTTACCTGTGTTTTTTCAGCCCCGATAGGTAGCGGAACGATTAAAACAGTTTGTAATCAAATCTGCAACGAAGAACAGGCATTAACGCTAATTAAATCGTTCACTGAAAAGCGCCCATTTTCACAAGCTGATAGTTACGACTCTAACGAATATCCTATTTGGATTCAGCAACGAAACGGGGTTTATATGCTGAAACATTTTTTGCCGAAAGCATTTGACCCGACAGATAGGGAAGTGAAAGTGATTAAGAATTTATCCGCCCCTGATTTGCTGGAACTTTTACGAAAATTGCTTACCGGCAACAATTACATATTACGGTAAATATCGGGCCGGACTTAAAACAATTATAGAGATGAAATACATGAAAGTTAGAGTTTATCTGTCCGATAAAAAGGCGTTGATAAACGGAGTGCAAACCCCTGTTTCCCGAACTGCCTATATGCTGGCTACGCATAAAGAGCATGTTCGTACTACTCGTGAAGGTGCAGAGATATACAAGTATTTTGGTAAGTACGTTGACGGGTCAGAATGGAAACTTTCGCAGATGCATGCATGTGTGCCACATACCGATGTGGTTTCTACTAATAAGCCAATAATTGTGCAGAAGCCTTATCATTTCGTTCCCGCTTTTGTGTTTCAGGAAATGGAAAAGGCTGATATAGAGGCAGAAAAGGCCAAAAAGTCAAGTAAGCCTAAAAGTCACCGCTCCCGCTACCCTGTTGAGTTAAACAGCTTCTGAATATGGAACGGGTTGTAGAAACGCATGACGAAAGCCTATTCGATTTGCCTTACTATGACCTGTTCCACCACTACGGAACAGTTAGCAGAAAGGACTATAAACGCGAATGGGTAGGCCCTGATTATCTGATACGAAGGGGCCGTTTTCAGGGTAAGTTATTATCCGAAGTTGACCGCGAAAAATGGCTTGTGTGGGCTTTAAATACCTATGAGGGCAAGCTACCAAAGGAACTTGAACGAGCGCTTATAGATCAAATAAACAGCCTTCACAAATGATTGATTTACGGCCATATCAAAATACAGCTATTGATGAAATAAGACATTGCTTTACCCCGAAAAACAGGGGCGGGAAAGGCTTAAAACGTGTTATACTTTGCCTGCCTACAGGGGGCGGAAAAACCGTAGTATTTTCGGCAATGACGGCTAAATCAATTGCAAAAAAAGTTGATCCGAAAATATTAATCCTTACTGACCGTCTGGAGCTTTTACAACAGGCAGGGGGAACGCTTTCAAAGTTCGGCATTGACTTTGAACCAATACGGGCCAAGCGTGGCAAAAACGATTTTATAAGCGAACATAGCCGGGTTTATGTCGGCATGGTTGAATCAGTCTGCAAACGCCTGAAAGATTACCCCTGGCTAAAAAAAATGGATTGGGTAATTATTGATGAATGTCACAAGGGAAATTTCAAGAAATACCTTAATCAATGTGACCCTGATACGTTCGTAATCGGTGCAACTGCAACACCTATTGCAACCTCAAAAAAAGACCCGCTACGAAATTACTATCAGGATATTGTTTGCCCTGTTCAGATACCTGATTTGCTTTTTGATGGCTTTCTATGTCCGGCCGTAACATATTCGGCTAAGCTTGATAGAAGTAAGCTTAAAAAGGATTTTAGCGGCGATTATTCGGACGCTAGCCAGATGGAAGTTTTTGCAAAAAGGTCTGTTTACGATGGCCTTTTCGAAAAGTGGAATAAATTTTGTCCGGGTCAGAAAACAGTCGTTTTCAATGTAAACGTAAAACACTCGTTAGAAGTGGTCAGAATGTTTCAGGAAAACGGGGTTGATGCAAGGCACATTGACGGCGAAACGCCTAAAGTTCAACGGGAAGAAACCTTAGCCGCTTTTAAGCGTAACGAGTTCCCTGTATTGTGTAATTGCGGTATCCTTTGCGCGGGTTGGGATGAGCCAAGCGTAACGGCCGTTGTTGTCAACCGCGCAACGAATAGCAAGGCCCTTTGGCTTCAAATGTGCGGGCGTGGTTCCCGCCTGTATCCGGGAAAAAATCGTTTTGTGATTCTGGATATGGGAGAGAATTACAGAGAGCTTGGTTTGTGGGAATCAGAAATTGATTGGAGAGAGGTGTTTTTCCAGAAACACAAAATCAAAAAGGACCAACCGGCACCGGTTAAACAGTGCCCTGAATGCGGGGCTTTAATTCGTGCAAGTTCAAAGGTCTGCAAAGAGTGCTCTTATCAATATCCTGAAAAGGAGCAAAAGACCCCTGAACAAGTCGAATTTGAGGAAATACGGGCACATGTTTTAGACCTCCTTAAAATCGACAAAAAGGAAAATTGGCATAAATTCTCAGTGAAAGATTTATTGCTATTGCAGGAAGAGAAAAACCGTAAAGTGTGGTGGGTAGTTCGTATTTTGCATGAGCGTAACCAGTCGGACGCTGATTTTGATAGAGAGCTACAGGACCTTGCCGAATTAAAAGGCTATCATGCCGCTTGGGTAGAACGGGCATTTGATTTTTACCGGCCCGCTGTTGTCGCTGCATAGCGACTGAATGCCAACTTAAAACAATTATAAAAGATGAGTTCAAGTAATAGCCTGATTAGCTTCTATCGGAGCATGGGGCAATTAAAGGGCGTTGATATTCAAATGGGGGAGTTTTTGAAGCAAATCAAAACCTCTCAGGATTGGAAAAGGCAGGCTGAAGCCGTCCGGGCATTTGAAAAGGGTTCACCTGAATATGACGAAAAGAAAAAGCAGGCCAATTGCGCTACCCTATCCGGCACTTATTCGGGCAACAAACAGGCGGATAGTTTGCGGGCTTATTCCGGCTTTATTGCGATTGACTTAGATCAGATTCCCAATATCGACGCTGCATTTAACCGTATTTGTGCCTTTCCTTTCGTTTACGCGTGTTTTCGGTCGATAGGTGGTAAAGGTCTTTGTGTGCTGGTAAAAATCGAACCTACGCGGTTTTTAGACGCTTACTATGCACTTGAAGACTTCTTTTTGCTGGAGCTTGGTTTAGTTGTCGATGCCAGTTGTAAAAATGTCAACCGCCTACGCTATGTTTCGTATGACCCTGAATTATTCCATAACGAAGAATCAACTCTTTGGAAAAAATATTTACCTGCTAAAGAGAAAAAGCGGATAACGGCCGATCACGGTACATTTGTACATACCGATGAGGATTTAGAATTTGTCGTCCGTCAATTTGAGGAACGTTCGATTGAATTACACGACTCTAGCCGGGATTGGGTTCGGGTAGGTTTAGCATTGGCTAATCAATACAAAGAGGCCGGTTTAGATTACTTTCAGAGAATCAGTTTTGCCCGGCATGATTATAACCCCGAATACACAGAAGCCCGCTACAAATACTTTTGCAAAATCGCTGATGGCAGGGTAAAAATTGCTACGTTTTATTTCATTGCGAAAGAGAACGGTTTGCAAATTATGTGCCCGAAAACTCAGCAAATTGCGCGGGTTGCAGCCTCTTATAAGCGGGACAAGTCAAACCCCGATAGCGCTATCAGACATCTTGAGCAGATGGACGGTGTAAGCCGCGAAGACAGCCAATCCATTGTAGAACAGATATTTGCAGCCCAAATAGATATTCAGCTATACGATACTATTTATCAGGAGGCTGCAACATATATTCAATTAAAGCACAATCTCAAGTACAACGAAATTACCCGGCACATAGAGGACAATACCGGTAAGAGCTTAGAAGACCGTGAGTTGAATAACATATTCTTTGAATTAATGAATATGTTTAACGGCAAGCTTAAACGCTCTGAGTTCGATACGATAATTAAATCTGATATTGTCCCGCAATATAACCCCCTGAAAGAGTTTTTTAATGCCTACAAAGACCGTAATCCGGTTGGATGCATTGACGCTTTAGCGGACACAATTACGACCGATACGGGCTATATAAGCGCTACTGAAATAGATGCATCTTATGTGCGCTTTTTTCTTAGAAAATTCCTGATAGGGTTAATTGCATCTGCATTCGGTCAGCACTCAAAATTGATGATTGTTTTAACGGGTCCGCAGGGGACGGGTAAAACTGAATTTTGGCGGCGGTTACTACCGAAAGAGCTTCAGCGTTTTTATGCGGAATCGAAATTGGACCGTGAAAAAGACGACGAAATTTTAATGTGTAAAAAGTGGCTTTTAATGAATGATGAATTTGGAGGCCAAACCATGAAAGAGGCCAAAAAATTCAAAGACCTTATTTCTAAGCAAACCTTTACGCTTCGTGAGCCATACGGGCGGGTAAGCGCTGATTTGCCCCGTTTGGCCCTGCTATGCGGAACGTCGAACGAAATGGACGTACTGAACGATCCGACCGGAAACCGGCGTATTATCCCGATCAACGTTTTGGGAATCGACCACAAGGCGTATAACGCCGTCGATAAAATAGACCTGCTTATAGAGGCTTATCACCTTTTCCGCAATGGCGAACGGCATGAGCTTACAAAGGATGAGGAATTACGCCTTAAAAAGTCTACAGGGGGGTTTGAGGCCGTGACTGATGAGCGTGATTTAGTAACAAAATACTTTGCCAATCCGACGGAAGAAACTCAGCAGTTTGCCCGCTTTTTTTCATCAACAGACGTTAAGGTTTTCCTTGAACGTGCTACGAATCAGCGCTTAGGCAGCAAGCGTATTGCACAAGAGCTAAAGCGATTAACAGGCAAGGAAAGCGAAATTTTCAGAGAGAACCGTTTTACGGTCCGGCGTGGATATATGCTGGTTGAAATAAATAATGTCGAAATACCAAAACTATAAAACAATTATGAAAGAGAAACCCCCGAAGCGAAAACGGCAAAACGGTTTTGTCAAGGCTGTTCACGCCCTTAAACACCTGCCAAACGAAGACCTGGACAAGAACGCTAAGACCTTCGGCGGCATGTGCCTGATGGCAGGCGTTTGGCTGATGACAAAACGACAGGCCGAACAAGTCAATTTGTAACACTTGTAACACTTCGTAACACTTCGGTTTTTACTGAAGTGTTACACGCAAAAGCCTGATATACTGGCTGTTAATCGTTAAAATATTGTGTGTAACACTTGTAACACTTAAAAACGTAATATACAATCAGAGTAATAATATATAGCCTTATTAATACCCCCTATATGGCTTATATATATTCTCTATTCTGTGGAGTTTTTGAAAACCCAAGTGTAACTGTTACAACGCTGATTATCAAGGGCCATTTTTAAGCACGAAGTGTTACAAAACAGAACTTAAAACAATTATGACGCAAAAAGACGAAAAAACAGACGTTGGGAGCACTCCGAAAACATGGAGTGAGGCCCGTTTGCAAAGTGAGTGCTTTACATGGCAATACAATACATACCCCGAAGAAAGGGGGTGTTTCTTTGAGGTGTATAACAATACAGTCGATAAAGTTAAAGGAGCTATCCGTAAGGCTACCGGTCGGGTAAGTGGTGTTTCAGATACTATCTGTTTAATGAGACGTAAATCATACCTGATAGAGTTCAAAATAGGCAAAGGCCAACAATCTGAAGATCAAAAGAAATGGCAAAACCTTATGCTTTATCATGGTCATTCTTATGTTATCATTCGCTATCTGGATGCCTTTAAACTGCTTTACTCCGATATGCGTAACGGGTTAATCACCTTCGACTGTGAGCACTATAACCGCATTGTAGAACAAGGCTTGTACAACTCTGAACTATTAGACTAATGGCCAAGGTAAAACCAAAATTCAGGATAGTGGCCAACGGCCCGTTCGTTGAGGTTGATACGGAATTAGTAGGAGAAGGGGCATTAAACAGGACATTAAAGAGCATTAGGCAAATTCATACTTCCGGACTGCTTCAGCGATATGGAAGGGTAAAGCGCTCATGGAGTTTTAAGAATCAGGACTATGTATATAGAAAGGTCTTACCAAGCGCAAATATAGTAAGTCAGGACCCTAAGTTTAAACTAACCGTTTCCGTTGAACGCCTTTAGCTATGTCAGAGAAAGCCGACAAAATCAATAGCATAAGCTTTACAGGTTACTCGGGGGACCTCAAGATAGTAACGCGTGTAATGCTCTTTACAATCGGGTCTGATTTTATGATCCAAATCGAGCGGCAACCGCATAAAAGCCGGAACCCGGCAACCGGAGAAGTTGAGGTAACTACCTTTAAGGTACTGACCGAAAAGGCGTACCTACACAAAAAGTTAATCAGTCAAGTATTTAACAACCCTTGTAATTGGGAATAAAAACTAAAAATATGGAAGTGTGCTTTGATGAGTATTTTGATATGTTCCGCGAAGAACTTCGTCGTTTAGGATGGGACGGCCCCGTAGATATTGATTGCGCCCGTATGGATTATGAAAGCGAAACAGACGCGTATGAGGCCGCAAGAGATTTATTTGATGAACTAAGCGATTAACAACCACATGGCCGGGGGCAACTCCGGCCGAACTTAAACAATTATGGAAGAGAAAAAGATAACAGGCAGGCCAACCAAGTATAAGCCTGAATATTGCGAAGAGGTAAGAAACCTGTTTTTGTTGGGTTACACTGTTGATGAGGTTTGCCTAAGCCTTGGCGTTGCGGAACCTACCTACAGGGATTGGCTTAAAAAGTATCCCGACTTTTCTAGGGCGGTCAAAGAAGGCAAGGAAAGTGCTGATGCAAAAGTGGCAGCTTCACTGTATAAACGAGCGATTGGCTTTGTGTTTCAGGAGGTTACGAGAGAGGGTTTTGCTCACAAAAAGGATAAGATAAAAGACGCTGAAGAATCAGACGACGAAGAGGCCGAATTTGAACAGGAGTCTGAAGGGGATGCAATCGACCGTATGGCCATTACCAAGGTTGTAACCAAGTATATACCACCTGATACCGGTGCTATTATGAACTGGCTGAAGAACCGGCAGCCGGGCAAATGGAGAGATAAGCAGGTTATTGAGCATGAGGGTACTATCAAGACTCAAGACCTGTCGAACCTGACAGACGAAGAACTAACCGCATTAATTGCCAAGCTAGAAAAGAATGGAAAGTGATTTAATTCAGTTGGCACAACTTCAGCAGGCTAAGAACGAACAGGACCGGCGACATTTTGGCCGGTTCGTTCAACGTATCAAGCCTGATTACTCGATGACATGGTTTCATGAGGCGATGGCTGATAAGCTGCACCGGTTCGCAACGGGGGAATATAAAAAGATGATGATCTTTGTCCCCCCTCAACATGGCAAAAGCGAGCTTTCTACGCGGTCTTTGCCTGCATACCTGTTCGGCCTCAACAGTGCCTTTAAAATCGCAGTGTTGTCGTATTCTGCCAGCAAAGCAAAGAAGTTCAACAGGGAGATACAGGCCCGCATGACGGCCCCGGCTTACCGGGCTTTATATCCATCGGTCCGGCTTGCCTCTGCCAAGGATGAGGCGGCAACGCGAACGACAGAAGAGTTTGACGTTTTCGGGCCGAACGGTAACGGGTCGCTCAAGTCCGTTGGCAGGTCGGGGCCGCTTACGGGGGACCCTGTAGATATTGCCATACTTGATGACTTGATAAAGGACCGTGAAGAGGCCCAAAGCGCAACGATACGGGAAAAAGCCTGGGACTGGATAACCGACGTTGTAGAGACGCGTTTGCACAACCATAGCCGGATTTTGTACGTTACGACGCGTTGGGACGAAGACGATCCGGCAGGCCGTTGGTTAGACCGTGACGGTGTTTACAGCAAGACTAACCCGACCGGTTGGGAGGTTGTGAAGTTCGCAGCATTGCGGACCAAAGATGTATTGCCGTATGACGACCGGCACGAGGGGCAAGCCCTTTGGCCCGAACGACATAGCAGGGAGCGTATAGAAGCGATCAAGCGTAACAGCCCGTTAACGTTCAATAGCCTGTATCAGCAGGACCCTAAGCCGGACGCGGAAAGCCTTATTTTCGGGGATTGGCTTGAAGTGCCGGAAATGCCCAACTATTGCCAGACTTACTTTTACGGGGGTGACTTCGGGTTTACCAATGACCCCACGGCGCTGGTACTAATTGGCATTTACGGCAAGAATATATATTTAGACGAAATCATATATCAAACTGGCCTGACTAATCCGGGCATACTCAGACTTTGCCATTTGGGCGGGGTTCCGGTCAGCGTAGAGGCTTATTGGGATAAGGCAGAGCCAAAGAGCATTGAAGAACTAAGGGCCGACTATTACGACATTGACAGCCAAACGGTTTACCCCGGCATTAACGCCAAAGAAACGATTAAGGGGCCGGGTTCAGTCAATGCCGGTATACTGAAGCTGAAAGATTACAAGGTGCATTATACGGCCCGATCAAACAACATTCGCAGAGAGAAAAACGCGTACCGGTGGATCATGGCAAACGGCAAGTCTACAAACGTCCCTATTGACGATTTTAACCACACTCTTGACGCGATCAGGGGCGCGGTATACACAAAGTACCATTCGCCACAAGGAACCGCCAAAAGGCACAAAATACCCTCTAAAACGGGTCGCTTTGGTAAGGGTATGATGTAAACCAAAGGTTTAAAAAATAAACCTTTGGTTTAGTTTGTGTTAAATCTTTTTGTACATTTACCCCGAAGATTTAAACCAACAACCATAAGCGAATGACCTACAGCCAATTACGGGAGCTATACAGCATAGCGGGCACTGAACCAAAAAGTTACTGCCTTGATAAAATGGATGTATGCGTAAACACCTTCATTAAGCCGGGGCGGGCATTGTTACGCCCGCAAGTTGAACCGATAAGCAAACGGGTTTACGGAGTCGCCTTTGACGTGTGCCCGGCTGTTCACAAACAGCTATTGGCTTGCCGCAACAATCGGGACAACGGCGAACAATTTAATGCAATCATGCAGGGCCTTGCAATCGACGTTACGCCGGACTTTGAGAGGCTTACAGGCATTAGTCTAACGGTAACGAATCCGACATCTTTAAACGAGCCTCAGCAATGCCAGTAAATCCCAGAACTATTGCCAATATCACGCAAGAGCACGAAAGGCAGGATAGGCATGATAGGTATATGGAGCTTTTAATGAGAATCGCTCAGGAACGAAAGATAAGCCTTGCTGAAGCCGAACGGGCATACTTTGACGAATGTATGATATACAAGAAAGCAACCCGGTAGCATAATGAACGGCGAAATGAAGCGTAGACCCGTAGTGATGACCGGCAAAGAAATCAGGCAAAGAGCCGGTTATCTTGGCTTAACAGGCGGGACGTTCTGGCTTTACCCTCAACGTTGGTTAATGGGCAATGAGGCTATTTTGCAGGGAACTAAGCTATCTGTCAGTTTTCATATTCCTGAACGTTATGCCTCCGGAGAATCCCACAACGACATTTTGGACAGCCTGACCGTTTGGGTTTTCGATGAGCTACCGGAAAATGAATTTATGCACATAATAAGATATAACTAATGTTTGAGGTAAAGGATAAGCTTTCGGAAATCGTTATACTTTTCCCTGATTCATGGGATGAGGTAACACTAAAGCAGTTCAATCAATTGCGTTCCCTGCCTGAAGAGGCTACTACAATTGATGTATTAATTATATTGGCAGACGCTCCAGAGCATTTGACAGGACTTAACGACCCTTTGGCAGATGCTGAAATTATGAAAGGCTTGGGTTTCCTTGCCTCAATCCCCGACTTCTTAGCGTTGCCAGCCCCTGAGGTCGTTATCCTTCGGGGCGCTAAAGTTCGGGTCCCTGAAAACATCGGTCTTGAGACTTACGGCCAAAAGCTTGCCGTCGATGAACTACTAAAGGAAATCACCGACACAGGGGCCTCTATTAACCCCTACACGGCCGCAATTCCGTTAATTAGTGTCTACCTATCAGAAAGACCGTTCGTTGATCTGGAGCAAGCCAGAGCGCTAATGCAGGAGGTTGAGAAAATGAAGGCAACAGAGGCGTTAGCGCTGTCCGCTTTTTTTTTAACCAATTGGCAGAACTTAACGAGTTCTGGAGCGCTGAGTTTGCGGACGCTAAAACGACCGACCAAGCCGAAAACGTGGCTAAAATTCTGGTTCCTGAATTGGCCAATTTTTCGTCGTATGCCCAAACGTCGGCAATAGGCAAGGAAAAGCGCCTTACCGATGACGAAGTAGAACAGTTGCCCTTTAACGTCGCTATGGAGGCGTTAGCGTACCTGCACCACATGACTAGATTCAACAGGGCATACCAAAAGGCCCTGACCGACCAAAACCAGAAACGATAATGGGTTACGATTGTAGAGAAGAAATGTTTTCAGGCATAATGCATGATGGCATATGCCTAAGTATAAATTCATTGGGCGGGTATAGCGACCAAGGCGTACACGTTCGCCCTGTTTATGCTTCAGACAAGCAAGCATGGGAGGCAGCAAAAGCAATACAGAAAAAAGTAAAGGCCGAAAATAAATCAAAGCGCTATGGCAGGACCCTATGAAGGCTATCCGGGCATAGAAAAGGCAAGCGTCAAAACCCGATGTTGGGCGGCTAAAGCATCTTGCTTAGATGCACTTAAACAAGGCAAGGATTTGGCGCTAATGGAAAGTCTGATAGAAGACTTTTTACAGGATGAGCAATACGAAATGGTCAAAGGTATGCAGGATGCATTAGCAGAATTTAAAGCCAACCCTCAACTAAGCCTTTTTTAATATATGGATGAGGTCAAAAGGAAAATACTAATAGAACATCTAAAAGATAAATACGGAATATCTGAATGGGAGAATAGACGGCCAATATTTTTAGTGTCTAATCCCGATATTGGTAAATGCCCTATGACGCCCGAAGATATTGCACAAGTGGCAACCGGACTAATTGCCGGTTATGCCCCCGAAATAACGCCTACGCATAGCGAACGGATAGGCAGGCTAATTGCGGACCTTTTGCTACAGTTCGCAACGCATAAGCCAAGCAACGACCCTGTAGCAAAAGGCTTGACTATTTTAGCGAAAAGTGTACCAGACTAATTGCTTTTTTCGTTCTAATTGTAAACTACAAACTTATACTTATGCTTGGTTTCATTTTGTGTTTTTCGCTCCTGCTTATCTGCCTGCTTATGTTGGGCGATCAGGTCAAAATTCCCACATTCGCCGATCAGGCGCAAAAGCCTGAAGGCTTAAATATCCTTTCCTTTCAATTCGCCGACCGCCTGAACGGTTTGCGCCTGTACGTAAAGCGCTGGATTGAGGGGGCAAGTAGGTTTCTGTTTTCCTTGGTGTTGACATTTTACCGCTTTTCAGGCGTACATAAAAGCCCCTTAAAGCGAATAAGTTACTTTGGCCAATCGGTACAGTTTAAAATGCTTATGCTATTTGGCCGGGGTATATTGCGTACCTAATTTTGTGCATTGTAAGACAGGGTAAAAAAGCCCCTTCGTTATACGGAGGGGCTTTTTTGTTACTTTATTCCTTGCAGCTTTAAGAGGTCTCTTTCTCTTGTCGCTTTGTCTATCCAGTCCTCATTGTCTTCTTTTAGTAACTCAGCCATTTGCGAGACAATTAGCATTAACTGTCTTTTAGTTGTCTTTTCAAAGAAAAGATGCTCTTTGTGTGAATTGAATGATCCAATCATTCCGCCTTCAGGGTGTTCGTATGGCATATATTTTAGTTGTTAGTGTTTAATCCCAATATTCGCCGTTGCAATCAGGCCGGTTAAAGACAGGGCCAACGATTGCGGCTATTTCGGCTATTTGGTTAAACAGGTCGCTTTGATGGTGAATTAACCAAAATCCGTGACGGTGTATTATTCGCCTTGCCGTCTCTATTTCCCTTGTGAACATAAGGTAAAATATTTGGTCGGGGTCAGGCCCGAAAACACCTGCAAGTTTGCAGGCATTAACGAACCGCTTTGCTTTGCGTAGTTGTTTCGATTTCATGGTGCGGATAATTAAATGTCCCAATGTGGAAACAGTGACTTAATGCTTAATAGGATTTCCTTAAGTTGGCCATTTGATAAGCCAATAAGCTCAAGCGCTTTAATTAGTCCGTGAATATGGGCGCTTACTTCTCTGTATTCTACGCTTTCCTCTTTACCCCAAAGTGTGCTTTCTCTGAAGTCAATTGCTTCAGCCGTTGCGATAAAAATGGCCAATACGCTTTCCTGATTGCGGATATTATTTTTTACAAGGTATTCGCCAACCTCTAATGTTAATTGAATTTTCATTTCCTCTTTCATGGCTTTATAATTGTTTTAAGTTGTTTTGCCGTATCGACATTCCAAAGGTAAGGGTATTTTATAAAATGTCAATACATTTTGTAAAATAAATTTTGCGGGATTGATCAAACGGGAAAAGTGATAACTAACACCGTTTTTCAATAGGTCATGCCGTTAAAAGGAGCTAACCCCCGTAATTTTCAGGCGTGTTAGACGAACTGGAAAATATAGCAGAAGCCTTAGAGGTTTCTTTTGCCTACGGAGAGTTAGCGGCCTTCAATTCGAAGGTTGAAAGTCTTTCCTGTTGGCCTATTATATACCATGAAGGATACACAGAGGGGCGGGAAAAACCCGACGTTCAGGGACTGAATGAAGTTTCGTACAGCGTTACCCTTTGGTTTTTGCGCCCCTCCGATCTGGCAGCGATGCCGGATAAGCGGCTACCAACGATTACGGAGCTTAGGGACCTTGGAATAAGCGTTTTGAACCGGCTTAGAAAGTCGTACCGGATTCCGGAAAGTTCATTCCGCGAGGGTATAAACCTGCAAGACCGGAATTTAGACGGCGTTCGCTTTCAGTTTGCTGCAACCCCTAAACAACTCAACCCACGATGCTAGACACGTTAGCGAAAAGCATTTTGTCGGATGAGTTGGATTTGCTCATAGACGAAATCAGGGAGGGCCAAAAGCGCAAGGGCTTACGGGCTTCGGGCCAAAGTGCGAACTCCCTGAAAGGGCTTGTAGATAGTCAGGGCGATATACTGAAGGGGGCAATTTACGGCCGCTCATACTTCTATTTTCAGGAGAACGGCAGAAGCCCCGGCAGAGGCAAACGCCCGCCTAAAGTGCTTGTAGAGGCTATACGGCAATGGTTGCAGGTCAAAGGGTTAGACCTGCCTGCTTATGCGGTCGCAATGAAAATTCATAAGAGGGGTATAACAGTACCTAACCGGTTCAACCCCGGCGGCGTATTATCGGACCCCCTCAATATTGACAAGGTGCGGGAGCGATTAGCGCCCCGGCTTCGTAATCACATTTTGCAAAGCCTTAAATCGGAATTGTTCGGATAATGTCAGAAATCTTAGACGCGATATTAAGTAACCTTGGCGTTTTCAGTGTCACCGTGACGCGTGAAAACGGAACCCCTATACAGGGGGCTTTTGTGCGCGTTCTGGACTCTGTAGGCAATGATGTAACATTGCAGCTAACCGGCGATCTGGTAGGCATTACGGGGGCGGATGGCTACTATGTAAAAGTGTTTCCCGCTCCGGGGCCTTTGCCTGCTGCTTTCTATCGGGTTCAGGTATCAGTACAGGGCTTTCAAACCGCCCTTATCGGGACCGCTCCGGACTTCAAAGGAAAGGGCCGGTTCCCGATTGCGCTTACTCAGAATCCGTTAGGCAATTATTCGATTGTGCCTACCTCAACGGTAGTTAGTCCTATCGTGCCTTGTGGTATAGACATATCAGGACCAGCCCCGGCAGCAACACAGTACATTGAATGTACCATTGCCGGAGATACCGGAACCAGCAAAATAGAAGTCCCTGTATCGCCGGACGGGTCAGCATATATCGGCTTAGATGGCCGGTTAAACCTGCCTGCTAAAATGAATCTGGTCCCCGATGGTCAGGCATTTATAATAGACCCCGACTTTGCCCGCCCGTTTAGCCTTACTTACGCGTTGGTTGATGACTCGGGGAGCAGGACAATAAATGTAACTACGAACCTGATAGCCGTAAACGTGTATCCTTCGGGCCTAACGAATGACCTTTCGGGCCTTACCGGATGGATAACTCCCGCCCCTGTTCTGGCATATGCAGGGCCTACGGTTTCGGGGCCGCTAATGGCGGATATGCCAACGATCTACGCAAAGCAAGGCTACTATCAGGACGCAATGATATTGATACGGCAGGCGGGCACCTATGCCGTTTACACTGATTTTATCGGGGCCAACGGGGTAATATCTCAGGACATGAGCGCAACGATTGCCAGCGACGGCAAGCGGGCTTTTCGGGTGCGTATACCTGCCCCCGTTAGCGGCGCAGTAATGGCGGTGGTCTCGGTTTCTACCGTCCCGCTTGGAAGTGTTTCACAACGTTTAAGGGTGGTTTATAATGGCTAAAACGAATAAAAAGGCGTTACGAACAAGGGCCAACGGGGTAAAAAACGAAATTACCCCTAAAGCCAACACGGCCGAAAAAGTGGGCGGGCTTATCGCTGACTTTATCGACTCTGTAGCGGTAGAATATGACCCTGAAGAGGGTTACGATACGGGTCAATGGTTGATCTGGAACGGGCGGTTATTGCAGGTAGTTTCACCGGTATTGGCAGGGCAAACGCCTGTTTTGACTCCTGCAAAATACCTTGATTCGGTTGTTTCATCATCGGATGGCATAACACCGGACGGGCCTAACCTGCCTGTGTTGAGTAGAGCACTGTATCAATATTTGCAGACGCTTCAAACGGGTAATAGTCCTTTGCCAAATGCCGACGAAATAACATTCGGTAAGGTAAGGCGGGCTAATTCGGAGTCACTTTTAGACCCTGAAAACAGCACAGATTATGCCTCGCCGGCACAAATCAGGGCACTGTTTGACGCAATTATAGTAGAATTGAACGCAAAAGGCGGCTTCAATATCCCTACCTTGGAAAAGGTTATTAATCAGGGTAATGAGGCTAAAAAGCAAATTTTAGCACGAAAAGGGCTTACAATTACGGCAGGCAAAAGTGAACTGACTGAAGGAGACGACGAACCGGCCCTTTTTCTGGAAGATTTGCCGATGGCCCCTGAAGAGGGCGAATTCGTGCCCCTTGTGCTGGAAACAGTGTATAACAGGGTCTATAAAACTACGTTCGCCCGTCAAAAGTCATTGCAGGATGGCGCAACCCAAAGCCCTGCAATTGACCTTGGAGACCCTGTTTTACCTGATTACTCAGACCGGTCTTTCCAGTCAGGTGCCCCTATTAATTTTACCTTAGCACCCGCAACAAAGGCGGATGGCTCGACGTATACAATTCCCCTTTTGTACGTCCTTGAGGGGCTTTTTGACGGCATTCGTTTTGAGCCGGGGACGCGGGTAGTAAACGGCAAGGTAATAACAGATACGGAGCTTTTTACGACGGCCGTATTAAAAGCAATTGTACAGGCAGGCCCAAGAAAGGGGCGGTCTGTTGAAAAGTCTTTCAAACTTACTATTTCGCCAAAGCCTGTTGTCGATCTGCCAAAGCCTGTTATCGGTGATATTGCAGCCGCTTCATTCAACCAGTCGGCGGCAATCAGCATACAGGCAACCGTAACACACACCAAGGCCGGGAAATGGTCCGCAACCGGCCTGCCTTCAGGCGCAAGTATTAACGAAGGTTCGGGACTGATTAGCGGGTCAGCGATAACGGCTGGTACGTTTCTGGTTACGGTTACGTTCACCGACATTGACGGGCAGGCGGCTAGCAAGACCTTTACCCTGACTATTACAGCGGTTCCGGTGTCTAACTGGCTGAAATCTATTGCATTTGATGCCGATGTAAACACCAAGGCGGTAAATGTTAAAGCGGCAACTATTGCAGGTATAGGGACTATGCAAATAGCCGTTGAGGGTATAGACGGTCTGACCCGTACCGGCAAAACCCGTGACGGGCTACAATGGTCAACGCTTAGTACAGATGCGGCATTCTGGCAAAATTGCATAGCTGAAACAAGCTACTCGGGTCAGTTCAACTTTTCGGGCTTTTATTACCCGCAAAGCTTTAACCCGATTACGGGGGGGCTTACGTTCGGCAAGAAGTACAAAGTATATATCCGTCGTAATTCTTCGGATACTCCGATAGTGCGGTATTTCTACCTGAACCCTTCGACAAATACAAATATTACCCCTTTGCTTGAGACGGAACCGGCAGATGGCGGCGGGGGCACTGTAGGCAATCGCCCGCCTTCGCCGCCCACATTCACGGCAGACCCTATTTATGTGAACGAAGACTTTGAACAGTACATAGACGGCTTTACCGACCCGGACGGCGATATTTTAGGGGCTGAACAGTACACTTTTGGTACGTTGCCAACGGGCGTTAGTATCCTGTTCCTGAATAATATAAACAAGTTCAAAGTTTACGGCAAGGTTCCAACGGCCCAAAGTTTCAGCGTTTCGATTACGGCCAATGACGGACACGGCGGCATTACTCCATTTTCAACAACGCTTACCGCTTCGGTCCGGTCTAGTTTCATTTCGGCCATTTACCGCCAATATGCTATTGGCGGGTCTTTGCTTGTCAATGCAACGGTTTCAGGCAGTGGAACGCCTGAGATAAAGTACACAGGAGCAAACGAAAGCCTTCCTTTAGTGCAAAACGGGGTTTGGTTGCCTATGCTCCAAAACGATACGGGACGCTATGGGCGATCATTAAATGTTAGTGCAGGTGCAGCGATTAATATACAGATACGTATGATCGGGCAACAGGACGCAATTTCGCTAACGTTTGTTGTGCCTACTCCTTTCCCTGCCAATACCCCTCTGCCTGGCGATTTGTTGTATCCGACAACGGCAGGCAACCCGACAACGCAACTACGGGTAGGCAATCCGGACCCGCTTAACCCAATCTTTTTACCAGCCTTGCAATGGGTTCAGGGGCCTGACGGGCAACAATGGGTTCAGATTACAGACAATTCAACCCGACCTGCTACGCTTGGTTGGCGATGGACCAAAAACGGCCGAAAGGTTGCGGGCCTGCCAATACTTGTGCCTGCCAATACTAAGATAGTGCTTGAAAAAACCGACGCAGCCGGTTACGATCCGCAAAACGACGAAACGAGAGACAAGGCGCAGTTAGTTTTAGAAACCGGCAACCCCGGCAGTCCAATAAACACGCAAAACACATAAAGAAATGACCATAAAACAATTTAAAGACGCGTTAGAGCAGAACGGTTTTGAGCCTGTTAGGGCGGTTCCCGGCCTGTATCGTAAAGGAGAATGGCCGTTTTTTACTGCCAACCTGTACCAAAGTCCGCAAATTTTCGCGCAAAAAAGTGCTGCTGAAGCCGTTCAGACGGTGCCTGTTGAGACTAAAAAAGACGTAGAAAACGCCCTAAATCTGTTCGAATAATGCCACAAGTAGCGAAACCAACCGGCCTTAATACCCTTGCTTGGGTGGCCGGTTGGCCAAATAAACCTAAAGTGCCCCGTTCGGTCGATGGGGTTTTGCTGATACAGCACCAAGTTTTTAAAGTGTCAAATCCGGCAGACCTTGTTAGCCGGGGCGGTTGTGATTTCATCGCCAAGCCAGATATAAACGTCGTTGAGGCTAATAAAGTACCGCTTACGAGTGAAGCGGCTTGGTTAATCGGTAATGATATTTATGCGATCCTATTAGCTTTTCAAAGTCAAATAGGGTGGTCTTTAGGGCAAGTGCTTAACTACGAGCATGGCCGGAAACTGGCTAATTATATAGCTCTTTATGGCGCAATCGGCACTGAATTTATCGGAGAGGGTAAGCTCAGGGATTTAAACCCGCCTGCTGTTACTACAGGAGACCACGTAACAGACTTTGAGCAGGGTATTGCATTCAGACTTAAAGAGCGTTACGCACAAGAAGGCCGAAAAATGTATTACAAAACCACCTATGGGGGGTTTCATACATTTTGGCACAAGGTTAAATTCGGCTGGAGGGTTGACGGGGTGCATTATAGCCCGACAGATAGCCGGTTCAGAAACCTACTTGTAGACCGGAATTTAGCCCGCCAAAGTTGCGCCTTCCTTCAGTTAGGCTATGATACTAACTTTGGCATGGTGCATGATGTGAAGCTTTACGCTGAAGACTTCATATCTGCAACTATTTTCTATCGTGTACTTTTTGCGCTTCGGGTTTGTGCATTCGCGCAAACGCAGCCAGACGGCACTATAGCGGGCGGTGTATGTCTGCATTTCTGGAGCAAGGTAGAACAGTTGCCCGGCAAGCCTTGGGCGCTGCATAACGGGTTCAGGTACGTTCGTGACGTACTTAACGGTAAGGTAATTACGACAGAGCACCCCCAATTTTCGCACAACCTGTTAGAGGCTATTTGCTTTTTTGCGTTCGCAACAAAAGCATCTGTATGGAATTGGGAAAACAGCGAAATATTCGGGACCGATCCGGCCTATATGTCAGAGCCAAATCCGGAACCAACACAGGACCGCGCTAACTATGTAGCATTCATTCCTAATGCTGGCAGCGGCGCAAGTGCTCCTTATGTAGCGGGGAAAAATTACCCTGAAAGTCCTATGGGTTACATGGATATACCAGTCCGAGCGAAAGAGTACTACAATTCAACCGTAAAAACAGAAGGCGTTGACTTTCAGGACTTACGTTACAAGCGGGTTGCAAAATTAACCTCCGGTGGTTGGATTGACGTAAACGAGCCTTATACAGTAGCGTATGGCAACGGGTCTACAGTTCTGGATTGGGCGGCGGCAAACGACGGCCCTAATGGCGACGAACCCGGACAAACACCGGGCGGGCTTTGTGTCATCGGCCGGCAAAAAGTTGTAGCTAATCAGGAGCATAATTCTTTTGCTCTGTACCACCCCGTTTTAGACGGCATGGAAAAGTACATGCTCAAGATGCCTAACGGGCGGGAATTTGGCCCTTACATCGTGAAAGGAGATGAGCTAATGGTATTTAACGAAACTGTATAAGTTTAATGACAACTGAACAAATGGTTTCAGCTATTAAGGAACTCCGGCAACATTTGCCGGGGCTTCTTAATAGCCCTAAGAAATTAGCCTATGCCGTTATCAACGACCTTACACGGCGGGCATACCCACGGCGACGGATGGTTGAACAATTCGGGGTTAAGACCGAAGATCAGATTTTGGCCGAACTTGGCTTTTCCGGCGTGGGGGAAATGGCGACAAAACGTAATAACCCTTATTATTACCTTGAGCCTGATTTCCTGAAAAAAGTAACCGAAAATACCAGACTTTTAGAAGAGGCTTTTGTTTCGGGTCCGGTAGAGTTACCGGATGCTATTATACCCGTAAACCGGCAGATTAAAACCTACGGGAAGAATATCAACATTCAGGGTCAGGGCGAAGATAGCATTCTCCGCGTTTATCCGAATAAGTGGAATGCAGACCATACCGGCCCCGATACGACTTGGGGGCAAGGCCCTGATTTCAATATCTCAACGGGGAAAAACAAGTGCTGCCTTCGTCAATTCGCGGTACAAATGGCCGCTAAGTTCAGCTACGGGGAGTATATGACCATATCCGGTTTTGCGGTCAGCCTGCCAAGTGATATAGATTTCATCTTGTCCCGGCAAAATATTGACGTTGAAGACCTGCACTTTTTCGGCATGAACGCATTCACGAGTTCACGCCCCTGGGACCACGGAACCCAATACGGGCTGAAGCTGTACAACCCTAATTATGCCAACATTGCATGGGTACATATGCAGTGCGGTGGTTACAAAAATCAGGATGGTACATACCGGGGGAATGCGGGCGTGTACATTGAGTCAGTACGGGGGGGCTATGAGTGCCATATCCGCGATTGCAAAATACATGAAGTCGAAACGCACATACTTGTAAAAAATCCTATTCCCTTCCCGGGTAATTTCCCATATGGTCAGGAGGGATTGAAAATTACTAATTGTACGTTGGTTTCAGGCCGTGATAATATCCGGCTTATCGGGGATACATACGGCGCTCCTGGGTGGCATATCCTTAACAACCACATGGCATGTGAACGGTTCAACGTATACGTTGAGCAGATGCGGCAAGGCTGGATTAAAGACAATCTTATGTACAATACCGGCCATAACGGCCCCGGCATTGCTGCATACATCTATCTTAATATATCAGCCTCTGACTGGAAAGTAATGGGCAATTCCTGCTATTATCAGGGCGGGCCGGACACGCTGAAAGACCCTTATGGCATTATCATTTCGGGCGGTTATATCCCGGTTTTAAACCGCATAGAACTTGCCGTTTCGAATATTATACGGGATAATCTTTTTGTGGGCAAAGCAGGCGGGGGTAAGCCCTTTGCATGGATTCAGGATAATGTCGTTGATTGCGAAATAGAGGGGAACAGGCGCGTAAATTTTGCGAAACCGCTCCGGAACGTTGCCCAAAACAAGATTCTGGACAACATGCCGGGAGAAACCGATTTAGGGGGCTGTACGGTGAAAATGAAAAACGAAATGGTTGTAGATACCATTCCGGTAGTCGATGAGAATAACGACCCTGTAATACCCCTGCAATGGCGAAAAGTTGTTTTGCCTAGACTTAGCGAGGGTGCCGAATTAGGTGCAAGAACCGGAGACGTAACGATGACATCTGCACCGGCAAGGGGCGAAATTGTTTTTGTGAAAACCGGTATTAATGCGAATGACCCCAATGCAACAAGGGATAGCCTGGGCAATGTAATTCTTTCAAATCCAAGTATCTATATTTTAGATGTTCAATGGACTTGGGCAGAAAGAATACTTATTAGGAAAAATATTGTTGCGGGCATAGATCAGACGGACCCCCTTAACCCTGTTGAAATACCGGGAGAGTTTTCGGGCGACATTGGGGGCATTGCAGCACGTTACGCCCAAAATTTCTACATAGAAACAGAGGTGCCCGTAAAATTCATTTACCACCCCGATTTTATGCCGCTTCGGCAAAAAAAGGATATTACACTTTTGCCGGGTGAACGCCTTGAGTTCAGAAACACAGATATAGGCATACAGGAAATGAATTATGTGCCTATATATCACCTTACAGACACAAAGGATAACCTGTTGACTGGTGTAAAATATTTGTTGATTCAGAATATACACCCCTTGCCGTTCGATGAGAATAAACAAATGTGGATTCTGGAGGTAAAGGAGCGCTATACAGGACAGCAGGGAGGTAACTACGAAATACTTGAAGCGCGTAACCTGTTCTATAACATTGTGCTTCAGTGTCAGATAGTAAATGATCAGCCTTGGACACCCTGGATGCAAATTATCGGTCCAACCCGATATACTGAAACGCTGGAGGATTTGCAGGACAATAGCAACTACTTTGTAAGTGTTAGCATTTTCGGCAAGAGCCTCTGGCACCTTGAGAATAAGGTTTATGCGGGCGCAAACGGGGCAAAACGTGAACTTCAGGTAATGACAAGCGAAGACAATACGCTGATGATTAGCCGGGCAAGGGTCGAAAACGGCCCTTGGTCGAACTGGCAACGTATCGGGGCAAGAATGCTTTCTAATATAGATTACTTGCAGGATAATGAATTTGGCGTAATGCTGGATACAAGCGACAATCTACAGGTTGTTGCTAAGGGGCCAACCGGTACGCCTTACAAGCTTCGCAGGGACCTTGAGACGGTATTGGAGTCTGTTATTACCGGCTCTTCAAAGCTTAAGTTCGAAAACGACGAAACACAAAGAGAGTACTTGCTTTCTGTCGATGAGCTTATAAAAGTGCTTCGTCGGGTTTTCGATCAGCTTTATTTGCGCCGTGATAATGTGCCGGTGGTTGGCTCCTTCAATGCCACAACACAAAGGGCGGTCCGGTTCGATACCAATACAAACCAGCTAGTAAGGCAGTGATAATTAACACCGTTTTCGTTACAGGAGGGGGCCAAAAGCCCCTTTTCTGTTGTAACTAGTCGGCTAAAAAAGCGCATAAAGAAAATGGTAAAAACAGTAAAAAATCAACCTTTCGCGCTCCCGAAAATTGAACATTACCCGGCAAATCCTTTGCGTATACGGGTTGATTTTTCGCTGTTGCCAACAGGCGCAACCGCAAAGATTGTAGATACGCGTAACGAAAACCAGCTATCACATGGGTTCCGGCCCGTAGTAAATACTGAAGGGAACTCGTTACTAATCGACTTTGCAGGCGGTCAGCTTTCGCGGGTAATAGTGCCCGTTACGCTTCAGTACATTTTTGCGGGTGGCGTGAAAATGACACAGGAAATAGATTTAGCCCGGCTCCCTGTTCCGGCTAATCCGGACGGCACAAGTTTTGGCGTTGAAGTCAACGAAGAGGGTGTAATACTTAATATTCTGTTCCCTGAATCTGAGTTCACGGAGCGGGCCGAAACGGCAGCGAATGAGGCTCAAGATATTTTGCTGGCTATTCAGGCTATTAGCGTACTTCTGAACACGTTAAAAACGGACGTTCAGGCGTTGCGTAATGCGGTCGCTCAGGATGCCGAAAGCGCTGCAAATAGCGAAACGTCGGCGAATAGTTCTGCAAGTGCTTCAGCTAATATTCTGGTAACTATTAACCAGAAACTTGCCACAATTCAGGCCGCACAAGCCGAAATTGAAGCAAAACGGGCAGAGGTAAGCCAGAATGCGGCTTTTGTCGCTCAGGACTCCGGAGACGTGAATAACCACGCTATTTTCGTGAGTCAGCAGCGTGCCATCATTGAGCAGGTCAAAGCGGCAATTGACATAATTAAGGCCGCAATTGACACCACAAAAACCGAGATTGACGGCATTAATACGGTCCTGTTAGTGTCAAGAGACACGGCCGTAACGGCCAAAAATGACGCGACCACCGCCAAAAATGATGCTGTTACCGCAAAGAACGACGCAACTACGGCGAAGAATGACGCGGTTACAGCCAGAGCGGACGCCTTACAGGCGAAAGCCGACGCGCTACAGGCAAAGGCCGATACACTATTAGCCAAAGCCGACGCGCTACAGGCAAAGGCGGACGCTATAGCGGCGCGTGATGCAGCGATAGCAGCCGCAACGAACTACGTTGCAAGGCCGGGGAGCAACGTCAATACGGCCTATACTATCAACATGGCCCTGAAAGACAATCAGTTTCATTACCTCAACCTCAACGGCAATACAACGTTCACGATCAACGGGATTGCGGACGGGCGGGCGGTTTGGCTGCGGCTGGTGCAGACGGGGGCGGGTGGCTTCGTGCCGACATTTCCCGCTTCGGTGAAATGGCCGGGCGGGGCGGCTCCGGACATAAACCTGACGGCGGGCGGCGTAACCATTGTTGCGCTGGTGGCGAACAATGACGGCACGATTGACGGGACATACGCAAAAATGTAAGCTATGATACGGAACTTACAAGGCGTTGTCGGTCAGTTCACGCCGTCGCTGTTTCTGGATTTTACCAAAGGGGTAATGCCTTCAGGGCTTACGTTTACGCGCAACAGCATTGCGACGCGGGTGAACAGCTCAGGGCTTATTGAGACAGTTCCCGCGAATGTGCCCCGTTTCACTTACGACCCGGTCACACTGGCTTGTCTTGGTGTAATGCGGGAGGAGAACAGAACGAACATGTTCACCTATTCCCAGCAAATTGACAGCAATAACTGGGCAAAGCTTAATGGGCTGCTTGAGGTATCTTCTCTTACTAACGTAGGGGCAGGTATAACGGTATGGAAATTAACCAACAATACGGGTAGCGTAAACTGGACACGAGCCAGGCAGACCCCTATAGTTGTAGCAGGTACAACATACACAGCATCCTGTATTTTTCAGCCGGGCAGTACAAACTATGCGGCAATTGTAGTCAGCGAGGGTGGTAACTATAATGCTATATTCAACCTGACTGGTTCCGGCAGCATTGCAATTACGTCGGCCGGAATAACGGCGAGAATCCGGTATCTTGGCGATAACAGGTATCTCTGCGAGGCTACCTATACAGCAACCACAACGTCGCTAAGTGTGAATTTCGGGCCAGGCGGAACAGCTTTCGCAAGTAGCAATCCCAGCGATTCTGTGTATATGACCTGTATGCAGTTCGAACCGGGCGCATTCGCAACATCCCGTATTCCGACAACTAACACCGCCGTTCCCCGCAACGCAGACATTATCACCCGCACAATTGACGCATGGTATAATCAGGCAGAGGGTACAGTCGTCTGTACCTATCGGCGCGTTGCTGATCAGTCCGTTACCGGGGAGCTGTACAGATTCTCGGACGGAACAACGAATAACACCATCCAGCAGTATGCAATTATCGCGGGCACCCAGGCCCGGCAGGCCGTGGTTGTTGGCGGTGTACAGCAGTTTCAGTTTACCGGTGTGTTGGCTAATACGGGGCGTACGAAGGTTGCACTTGCTCTACGTGCGGGCAATTTTGCCGGGTGTTCGTCCGCAAATAGCAACCTGAGTACGTCGGCTAGCGGCGCAATGCCGACAGGACTAACAACCCTGAATTTCGACGGTAACAATATAATCGAAAGCCTGACCTATTATCCTCGCAGGATGGCGAATAGCTTCATACAGCAACAGGTAATCTTATAACAGCTATGCAAATCGAAGAAACAAAAGACAGTATCAAACGCAATTGGGAGTTCCTGACCCCTGAACAAATTGCCGATCTGGAAGCGCGGGGCGTGATCCGGAGCATCGTACATGCTACCAACGTCCAAGAGGTGTTTGGCGATGTATACGAAGGCGGGGCGGCTGTTCGTCGTGTCTACGTATTCGGCACCAGCCGCAAGAAAGAAGATATTGTAGGGGTACATACGGATTGGGTACGCATCGACAATATTAACCCGAACAACGTTGCCCAAACAATCGGATTAGGGGTTAGTCTGGAGCCTAGAATTATTGCGGCGCTGATTGAGACGAACGGCGGCAATATGCCTGCAATCCTGCCCCCGTTCATTCCGGAGCCGGAACAACCGGTAGAAGAACCTACAGAACCAGAAACCCCCGAAGGCGATGGGAGCGAGAGCAATTAACATAGTTTGGGCTTTAATAGCCCCTATTCTGTTCGTACTGCTATTATCGTTCCAGATTGTGTATTTCCCTATCGAATTGCTAAAGCGCAAACGTGGGGCATGGAAACACATTTTAGCGCGGGCCGGTGAATTTGCCTACGCCCTGGACGTTTTCGGGGCGGCGGTCGGCAAAGACGTTTTGAACGCTTTTTGCATTAAAACGGGGGGTTATACCTTCGGCAAAAAGGGGGAAACGATAAGTAAGGCCCTTGGCAAAAACAAGCTTAGGGGAACTGATACAAAGTTCGGGGCTGGCTTCTCCAGATTCCTGAATTGGGTAGACAAAAACCACGTAGAAAAAGCGGCTAATGGAAACGGGGACATTTGATTTAACGTTTGACGACACGTTCGGGGGGCTGGTTTTCCAGTCTGCCCCCGTCGCTTCAGTAGGTTGCAGAAAGCCGGGGGTTTTCCTCTCCTGGCTTAGTCCGTTCGGGCCTGCCTACTGGCTTTTTGAGGGGTTTGCGGACAGGGAACGGCAGGTTACAACCCTTGGCACTGTCAAGCGTGGTGGTTTGGTTTCAGACGTTCGCAAAGAGTCAAATCAGGTCATTACGGCGCGGGCGGTCCTGACTGAACAGGAATCTGAGTTGGTAGCTACGATTTTCGAAAGTGTGGCTATCTATGCTTTGGTGCCAACCAAAGATGAAACCTTAGTGCAGGTGCCTTGCAGGGTAGAACCCGTTACCGCTCCTGAATGGAAAGAGGCGGAGACCCGCCTGTACCTTGACGTAAAAGTGATTTTTCCGGGGCGCAAGTCCGCACGAGCATGATGGAAGACGGTCTTTATCTCAATGATGTTTGGGTTTGTGACGCTGAAGACATAGCGCTGACCTTGCAGGGGAACGACCTGCAAAAGCCTTCGACTATCCAATCAAGTTATAGCAACGCAATTACCCTGCCTGACTCAACGGCAGTAAGGACGCTTACGGAAAATGCAGAGGGGCCGGATAGCTTGAGCCGTTGGCCATACAAACGTATACCTGCATACGTTGTGAGTGCCGGTAATGTAACGTTCAGGGGAACGGCTACACTTGAGCAGTTTTCAAACGGGTGGGAAGTGAGCTTGTCAGATGAAAAAATTAACGTATTCGATGGATTAGGGCGTAGTATCAGAACGGCCAGTTTGGACCGGTATAACTTCAAATGGAACATTCAGACGATCAACGCGGCCCAATACGCTCAACAGGGCGTAGTTTTTCCGCTAATCGACTATGGGACCATATCAGGGGGAGAAGTACCGGCAGACGCGATTTATCCGGCCTTGTACGTCCATACTCTGTTAGATCAGATGCTAAAGGAAGAGGGTTTTTCTATATCCGGCGAAATCCGGAACGACCCTTTTTATAAATCGTTGGCATTGCCATTTGTTGAGCAGGACCCCGTAAACCGGTCTGACGAATGGGTAGACGATAGGCGGGCGCGTGTGACGGTCCCCGTTGTGCCTCCGGTTTTAATGTTCGGCGGTAAAATCGACAGAGTGCAGGAGCTAACGGTAGTTGACAAGCCATTAGAAACGTGGACACAAGGCAAGGCAGGAAACTATAAGGTAAGTATTAAGTCTTATGTGCCTGATGAGGATATGCGGGTTTTGGTCGATGCCGTACAAACCGTTTCGTTAAGTATAGATTTCGGCGGGGTTGAGGCTTATTTGATAGTCGAAAAAAACGGCGTAGAGGTCGCATCTGAAAGGCTTGCCAGAAGCGGACCTTATAATCAAAGTGGTGTCCGTCAAGATATTATACAGCTATCTGCAACAGTAAATTGTAAAGCAGGGGACCAATTGCGTATCCGGTTCCGGATGGCCAAACAAACGGTTGTTGCTCAATGGAAAGCAGTAGTTTTTAACGACCCCGACAAGGTTTGGGTAAACTACGCTCCGGACAATAAAGTACAATATGGCGACACATGGCCGGTAGCCCGAAACCTGCCAGACATTACGGGGGTTGAACTTGTCAAAGCGGTTGCATTCCTGATGTGTGGCACATGGGATGCCAAAGCAATACGGCGGCTCTTAGTTTTCAATGGCCTGACTGATGCCGTGAACAGTACGGCCATTGCGGCCGACTGGAGTACGAAAATAGACGAAAGGGGCGCAACCTATAAACCAAGGGTTGACGGCTACGGCATTATAAACCGGCTCAAGTGGAAAGAAACGGACGGCGTAACAAAGGGGTTTGGGGATGGCATTATTAATTGCAATGCTGAAACATTGCCCCCTGATGTCACTCTTTTTGACTTGCCGTTTGCAGCAACTGAAAACGCTGTTTCTTCTATCGCCGGTTACGGGGAACCCCTGAAAATAGAAACCCGTACCGTCACTAAAGACACTTCGGGAAACATAACGATCAGCAAGAAGAATACAATGCCCCGGCTGATACTGGTTGATAATACAAAATCGTTTGATGTGCCGACAAAAGTGCTGACCGAAACGGGGGCCATTTTGCCGGTGAATGTGTCGCTTATGCCTGCATGGTTTTCTAAGCGTCCGGCTATTTCCGTCAGGGCTGAAACTGCATTCTGTTTATGCTTTGATTTAGTAACGGGTCAGTTCGGCGAACAGTCATTGATTAAGCGCTACTATGGCGGGCTTATCAGGATTTTGAGACGGCCCCGCACACTGGAGGTTTATTTACTGCTTAGGCCAAGCGACGTAATGAATATTGACCTTAACCGGCCTATACGTCTGCATAGAATCAGGGCTGGCAATATGTATCTTAATGACGGTTATTACTACCTGAATAAGATAGAAAACTATTTCCCTGATTTGCCTTGTAAAGTCACCCTTATTGCTTTTTAAAAACTTAAAACAATTATGGCAGAAGAAAAAGACCGCTTAATATTTGAGATTGAGCTAAAGGAAAAAGACACCAAAAAGCGGGTTAAGGAATTAAAGTCTGAAATAGCCGGATTAAAGCAGGAGGCTAAGGATTTAGGGACCCTGAATAAAAACGGTGTTATCAGCAATGAAAAGTATGCAGAAAGCTTGTCTGAAATTGAAGACAAGACCAAGCAACTTAACGAAGAGCTAAAAAAAAATAACCGGATTGCAGAGCTTCAGCAAAAAGCAAATGACGAAAATATTGGGTATGTAAACCAGTTACGTGCCCGCTTATCCCTGCTTTCTGTTGAATGGGCGGGACTGTCTGAAGAGGAATTAAAGAACGCAAAAACGGGCGGTGTTTTAAGTGCCGAAATGAAAAAGATTTCGGACGAATTAAAAGAGCTTGAAAAGGGGGTAGGTGATACACGGCGCAATGTCGGCAATTACGAAGAGGCAATAAAAAATGCCCTGGGTGAGCATGAGAACTTTTTCAATAAAGTTTCTTCAGCTATCGACGTACTAAAAGACTTTCGGGATAGCTGGAAACAGCAGGCAGCGGGCATTAAGGAGTATCGGGCCAATTTGCTTGCACAGGTCTCGACAATACGCGAAACGGTTAAGGGCATGACTGCTACAGAAGCGGCAAGTTTAGCGGCGGGCAAAGGCACACAGTTTTTAGGTCTGGCTTTAAAAGGTCTTGGTATCGGGTTGATTATTGCGGCCCTTGCCGGACTGGTTTCTTTCTTAACGAAGAGTCAGAACGGGGCCGACTATTTAGCCCGCAAAACAGCCGCTTTAGGAGGCGCTTTTGCGTCGTTGTTAAACCGGCTTGCTCCTATCGGGAAAGTGCTTGTAAAGGTCTTCACAGACCCAAAACAGGGCCTTACGGACCTGATTAAACTAATCGGTGAAAACCTGCTAAACAGGTTAAAGGCTTTTCAGGTTATTGCGGCCGGTATAGTGAATCTGGATTGGAGCAAAGCGGCTGACGGCTTGGCCCAATTGGCAACCGGTGCCACAAACCTTGTGACCGAAACAAAAAAGGCAGCGGACCAAGCCGAAGAGCTTACAAAAAAGGCTCAGGGGTTGCGTGAAGAGGAACGTAAAATTGAAGTACAGCGGGCAAAAAACAGGGCCGAAATTGAGAAACAGAAGCTAATCGCTGAAGACACTACCAAGAGTATTAAAGTACGTGAGGCAGCAGCTAAAAAGGCTTTCGAGATAGAAAACGGGCTATTAAAACAGCAGGAAGCTGTACAACGTCGGGTTATCGACAACATTAAGGCCGAAGCAAAAGCAAATCAGGTAGGGGGTTCCATATCGGTAGAATATCGGGACAAGATTGCAGAGGCCGAAATAAAGCTTGCAGAGATTCAGGAAGACAGCCTAGGCAAACAGACCGAGCTAAACAACTCGTTAAACAGCATCCGGCAGGAGGGAGCGGATAAGGCCAAGGAAGCAGCCGAAAAGATAGCCGAAGCCGAACAGAAAGAGCTTGATTTGCTGGCTAAGAAAATCGCCTTACGTGCTGAAATCGCAAAGCTTCAGGGTAAGGATTCTACGGCGCTTGAGGTCGAGGCGATCAGAGCGGCCGCAAAAGCTGAAGCCAATCAGTATAAAGACAATCAGGAGACTAAACAGCTAATTATCGAAAAGGGGGAGGCTGATATTACGAAGCTTCTAACCGAAAAAGAGGCTGAACGCCTAACCCTACAGGCAGAAACCAGAAAGGCAGGTATTGAAGCCCAATTAGCGTTAGTCGAAGAGGGCACGGCGAAAGAGCTGGTTTTACGGCAAAAGCTGATTAAGGAAGAGGCCGAAATAAGCAGGGCGGCGGCAAAGGGCCAAATAACGGACAAGGTGCGACTTTCGGCCGAACTTACACGGATAGACGCAATAGAAAAGAAAACCCTTGCAGACGCGGAAAAAGCCTTTTACGACAAACAATTGGCCTTAGTCGAAGAGGTCAACGAACGTCGTGCCCGCCTTAGTAAACAACTCACAGACCGTATTAAAACCGATCTGGAAAAGCGCAACCGTGACAGCCTGGCAGCAACTGAAGCGGCATTGGTTGACGCTAAGGCAGGCAGCAAAAAAGAGCTTGATTTGCAGATTGCGGCGATCCGGAAACGGGCCGTTATGGAGTTGGCCAACGAGCAACTTACGGCCAATGAACGTTTGGCGATTCAGAAGCGGGCCAATAAGGAGATTGAAGAGCTTCAGAAAGGTTATATCCTGAACGTTGCCAATCAGATAACCCAAATCGGTGAACAGGTTAATACCGCCTTATCGACAATCGCTGAAGCCCAAAGCAAGGTCCAGCTTTCCAATCTGGATAAACAGCAAAAGGCGGCGCTTGATTCGGCGGGGCTTAATGCTGATATGCGCGAAAAGATTGAAAAGGACTTTGCAGGCAAACGCGAAAAGATTGAGAAAGAAGCGGCCGAAAAACGCCGTAAAATCGCCTTGGCTGAGAGTTATATCAATGAGGCCAAGGCAATTATCAATATTCTGGCAACGGCCGGTAATCCGATCTTAGCGGGCTTTCTGGTTGCGGCTGCACATATTACGGCAGCGCAAAACAGGGCAATCATTCAAACTCAGGAGTTCGCTTTAGGTGGTGTGCCAGGCTATCAGTCAGACGGGCGGGGGGCATTTATCAGGGGTGCCGGTTCCGGAACGTCGGACAGTATACCCGCCAAGATCAGTAATGGCGAAAGCGTTCTTAATGCCCGAAGTACCAGTATGTTTTATCCGGTATTATCGGCCATCAACCAGCTAGGGGGAGGCAGGCCGTTCCCGAATGCACCGCAAATAAGCCCCTCTACGGCATTTTATGCGGGCGGCGTTGCGGTGGGTAGCCAAAGCGGAGAAATGAGCGTAGCGGCGCTAAAAACAGCTATGTCGGAGGTTTTTAGGGAATTGCCCGCCCCTGTTGTCGAAGTGGCTGAAATATCCCGTAAATCGGGGAATATTAGAGTAAGAGAACTGAAACACGATATTTAATAGCAAGGCCCCGGTTAATAGCCGGGGCCTTTTTCTATGATTGTTTTAAGTTTGGCAAGGGTCAGACTCTCCGGGCTACTACCCAATAGCCCCGGCGAATAGTTGTTTTGCTTCTAAGTATCTCCGGTTGACCACCGGTTAGCCTTATGAGTGCCTGACCTATTTTTCGCAAGCCAAACTTAATGCCGGTCCTTTCTTCAATAACCTTGCTTACGTCACTGGCAGAAAGGAAGCTTTTCATTATGTGATACTGTTCGGTAGGTGGCATAAAATACCGGTTCACATAATCCCATTCCTTATTCTCCTGCACAATGGCCTTTTTAGGCCGTACCGTCGGAGCCGGACCAACGGCTATTTCGTCTATTCGGGCGGCTAGCCGTCTGAGTTCGCGCTTTAGCTCCGAGGCCATTTGCGTATTATTGCGTCTGAGCTTTTTGTTTTCCTTCTCAAGCCGTTCGCGTTGCTCTTCTGACCGGACCACCATTAAAGCAAGTTCCTTGGCATTGGGCAGGGCAACGGCCGTTCTTTGTTTAAGTTGCCGTTCGCATTCGATAAAGTATTGGCGGGCCTGCTTACCTTTCGGCGAACGCTGAAGCATTGATATTTCCTTGGCGGTGTCTATGGTTAGTGCATAGTCGGTTTTGTTATGTGCTGACCGCTCGCCAATTTTGGCGAGCGAATAATCTTGCCCTTCAACGAAGCCATATGCAAACATTCTCTTACACCAGTTTGTAAAGTCCGCCCCTACTTCTAAAAACTCGTGTAGCTCTCTTGCTGAAACAACCCCTTCGCCTTGGGGATTGGCTGTTACTTTGATTATCTCTTGCATGACTTACCCCCTTTCCGTTCAGCATAAACTTCCAATGATTCAAGTAGCTTGCGGGTCTCTTTGTAGAAGAACAAGTAAGCTGCACACACCTGTGATAAATCAGACTCTTCGTTGTAAATGGCTAGTTCAACAATGTCGAGTAGCCCTAATTCGGCTTCACGGGCACCACCAAAGGCGGCAAAGTAATCGTCAATGGCCTTTTGCAGGTCAGCAGGTAGGTTTACCGTTTGCTCACGGTTTTTTGCATAACGCCGGAATCGGGCGTATCTTTGTTGTGTGTTCATGGAACGGTCACAAGTTTTAGTTGGACATATGCCCCAAGGCTATTACGAGTAGCCTTGGGGCTTTTTTTTATCACAACAAAGGTATAAAAAGTATGTATGATGTACAAACTTTTACTTTGCAAATTTTCCGGTAAATTTTAGCTCAAGCGCTTTCGCTATACGATCCAGCGTATCAATTGTGAAGTTCTGCTTTCCTGATTCATAATGAGCTACGGTAACTTTTGATACTCCAAGTAACTCACCCAACTTACTTTGTGTAAGACCTTTCTCTTTTCTAGCTTGGCGGATCATTGAGCCGATTTCCTTGGCTACACTTTCGCCTATCTCCTTATTCATATATTAAATCTTTTGTACTTTAGCAAAAAAAACATTCCATTTCATGAAAAAGCACCTTTTATTAATCTTGTTCCTGCCTTTTATTTTTAGCGGTTGCGCCTCTATAACAAAGCTAACCAAAACTAATGGTAAGCTAATGGGCATTTTGCCGATGGAAGATGATGAGGTAGTGTACAAGGCAAACCTTTCTGCATCAGGGCTTAACAAAGACCAAATCTATCGCAGGACTAGGCGTTGGTTTGTCGAAAACTTCCGTTCGTCCGCTGATGTTATACAGCTTCAGGACATACAGTCCGGCGAATTGGTTGTTAAGGGTTATACTAAAATAAGATACAGGAACTCTTTTGGTAGCCTTGTAAACACATACTTACATCAAACGATAGCCATTGATATTAAAGACGGCCGCTATAGATTATTAATAAAAGACTTAGTCTTAGACTTTAAGCCCGACCCGAAATATCCAGCCAGTGAGGTGCCGATAGAGTTTTATAACATGGGAGATAAGAAAACGATCCTTTCCCTTTTTCAGGCAGTTGACGACAAATGCGCTTTGGTTATGAACTCTATACGTGCTGCAATTGGCTCTGATAGAAATGAAGAATGGTAGCCTAGGATTTACCTTTCTCTCTTTCCCATTTTTCTAAGATTGCCTCATTAACGAAATCGGTAGCGGCTCCCCGTTTACCGGTTTTTTTTATGTGCTCCAGAATGTCCAGTGCATCAAACCGGATTCGAGTAGACACCATCTTTGATTGAGGCCCTTCCGGCCTTGTATCCCAATCGACAACCCGCCCGGGGGCAGGTCCTGAACCCTTTTTCTTTTCGCTCATGCCCCAAATTTAATAAAATGTCAATACACCGTGTAACACTTGTAACAGTTGGTAACACTTCATTTTTTGCCAAGTGTTACACGCAATTAACTGATTTACTTTTAGTTATAATGTCTGTAACACTTGTAACACTTGTTTTTATAATAAATATATAAGGGGAAATGCTATATACATTAGTACACTGATTATATATAGTACTACCCCTTATATATATTCTCTATTCTGTGGAGTTTTTGAAAACCCAAGTGTAACTGTTACAACGTTGATTATCAGATAGTATTTTTTGTTGTGAACTGTTACACGCAGGGTCAAATGATCGTTTCCGCCTCTCTTACCTCTTCGGCTACCTCACAAAACCGGATAAACCATAGCAGGGTATTACGTTGATTTTGGGTCATGTGTCCGGGCTTGGGCCGGTCCCAAGGGTAAAGCGTATAGGGGTGCTCGATCAGGATTAGGCGGGCCTTGTCTTTGTTGGCCGGTGTATATTGGGCTTCTCCAGTAATTACCGACAAAATAAAGTCATACTGCTTCGGACTCATACTGTGGGGCTGGCTTAGGCGTTAAATCGTTGATAATGGCCTTGGCCCGGTTATACTCGTTTTCCCACTTTGTCAGGCGTTGAGAGTACTTGAAGTAGCTTAACCGCCCTGACTGGTAATCTGCATACAGGCGGGCAGTGATGTTTGTAATTACCTCAATGTATGCTGTGCTGAGGCTGATAATTTTGGCCGATTGTTCGGCCGTTAATTCCTGATTCTCTTCCATAATTGTTTTAAGTTTTAGCCCTTTCGTTAAGGCATGTACAAAGGTAAACATGTTTTATAAAATGTCAATACATTTTGTAAAAATAATTTTTTGAGTCCATAAAAAAACGGCCTGATAAGGAATCAGACCGTTTAGGCCCGGACAGTAAACAACAACAACCTACTACAGGCGAATTTTAACCGGGTATGCCGTTAATGCTTGATTTATTTAACTCCTGTTTTATCAAAGCGCTGATGAATAGGTTCAGGCTCTTGCCTTCTGCCCGTACCCGCTCACGAAGGCGGTATAGCTGACCGACCGTACAAGTAACATTGAAGCGCACTAAAGCAGATTCATCCGTATAACCCTGCTTAATGTTTCGTATTTCGTCCCTGATTTCTTTAGGGACTTTCCGATAGTATTTCACCTCTGAGCCGAATACAGTTCTAGCGGCCTCAGAAATATCTTTCCCGCTTCTTACCATTGATTCGACCTGCTCTAACTGCTCTAATTGCTGGTTTTGAAAATCGGTGTTAGTTCTCATGCCTTGGCAAGATATAAACCAATTGGTTTTAAAAAAACAAGCCTATATCTTTCGGCTTCTAAAGTTTTTTAAACTATTGGTTTAAATAAGGTGGCTAAAACGGCTTTTATCTCAATTAACGGCGACATAGCGCAGGGCAATGATTGGGCCTAATTCTCCCTATGTGTCCCTGAAGAATGTCAAAGCTCAATACGCACTTTACCCCGAAGCCGAAGACATTGAGGTAAGGATAAACAGTTTCGGCGGTCAGGTAACAGAGGGCTTCGCTATCTACGATTTTTTAAGAGCACAAAATAAGCCGGTAACGACTATTGCTGAAGGTGCCTGCATGAGCATTGCCTCTCTAATCTTTATGGCTGGTGATACCCGGCTTATGGGGGGAGAATGCACAATTCATGGTGCATTTGCCTTCGGGTTGGGTTGAGGGTAACAAAAACGACATTAAAAGTTACCTGAACTGGCTGGAGCAAGACACCGACCGGCTTGTAAACACCTACGCAACTAAAACCGGGATTGCAGCAAGCGACATTGAAAAAATGGTAATGGAGGAAACATTCCTTTTAGCTGCTGACTGCAAACGCCTTGGATTCTCAACAGGCACATTTACCCCGCCTGAAGCGAAAGCAAAAGCTGAATACAAAAAGCCGGTTACGCCTTCTAAAGAACCAGTAAAACCCAAAAATCAAGCAAAAATGAAAATTGCGAAGACCAAAGAGGGCCGGGCAAAGGCCGCTATCGTTGCTATGGCCTCAGGCCAAGCAATTGAAAACAAGGAATTTGCTTTACAGAACGGCGAAAAGATCGACATCGACACGGCGGCGGATGTGCCAAGCGAAGGCGATGAGGCAAAGATCAATGGCCAACCGGCACCGGACGGCAAACACGTATTAGCGGGCGACCTGGCAGGGGTTGAAGTAGAAATCAAAGGCGGCGAAATCGTAAACATCGTAGTGCCGGAAACGGCAACCGAAGAGGCTGCAAGTCAGAAGCCAACGAACAGCGCCGATTTTGAGGCCCGTTTTACGGCGCTGGAGAATGAAAACCGGCAGCTAAAGGCGACCCAAGCCGCTTTGATGAAGAAAATGGGGGTATTCCTTGGCGATCAGCGTAGCGCTGATGTGAACGTAACCCCGACAGCAAGCGGCACCGTGACAACTGCAAAACGTGCCGGAACGGATAACACCAACGAAGCGCCGAAATCAAAAGGCGAACAATCGGCCGACGCTATTAAGGCCCTCCGCGAAAAGGCTAAGGAAAAGCAGAAGTAAAAGCGCTGCAAAGGCTATTGAAGCCTGATTATCAGTATTGCCAAACTTAAAACAATTATAAAGATGCCATTAAATTTTGACGCAATTCCCTATTCGGGCCGACAAGCCGGGGAATTGGTGCTCGAACCAATGATGGAAATGCAGGCGATTTCCAACATTTTCACCGTTGTTTCGGGCCTAAAAGGTAAGCAGGTAAGTTACGAACTTGGCCGGGTCGGCAAGGTTACTAAAAAAGATGCAGGTTGCGGAACGGGAAAAAGTGCTATTACTTCGTCTGTAACCCCTAAGTATTGGGAACCTAACGACCTTAAAATCTGGATTGCAGAATGCTGGACAAACTTTCGTGGCAAGGTTCTGGAATGGAAATTAAAAACGCTTGATGACAAATCAGACCTTACGGATACTGATATTCAGGCGTATTTGATGGAACTGCTGAAGGATGCCGGTTTTCGTGACCTTTGGCGTTTAGCTTGGTTCGGAAAGAAAACTATCACGGCGGCAGAGTTGACTAACGGGACCCCGGACGTTGAAAACTATAACGGCTTTAACGGCATTTGGCAGCAAGTTTTTGCAGGTGTTGCCAGCTCTGACCCGAAGCAAAAAATCAAACGCGTTACCATTGCCAAAAACGCGGAAACGACGGCGGCGGCTCAGGACATTGCGGATGCTGATGCATTCCCGCTTTTCCAAACTATTTTCAATGCCGCCCCTCGGGAACTCAAAGCAGTTCCAAAAGACCAATGGCAGTTTTTTGTAACCGATCAGATTTTTACGCACTACCTAAACTGGCGGGAAAGCCAAAACCTTGATTCTTCGTATACAGCCCAAGGTGATGGCATTACAACGCTGAAATATCGTAACGTCCCTATCATTGTCGTGCCGGAATGGGATTCAACAATTGCGGCCGATTTTTTCAAGTCTGGTAAATACGATATGCCTTTACGGTCCCTGCTGACTGCAAAAGGAAACCTGCAAATTGGTTTCGATGAACAGCCTTTCAACACAGGCACCGAAAACCCGTTCAAAGTCTGGTATAACGAAGATACTGAGGAATGGAACGCCCGCCTCAAGTATGCTGCTGATACCAAGATTGCAAACCCGAAACTGGTAGTAGCGGCTTACTAAGCCCAAAGGCATTTACAAACAAGGATGATTGGCCGGGTAATACCGGCCAATTTGTCAAACTAAAAACAATTATAAAGATGCCTGTTTGTGCAAAAAAACTCTTAAAGAACTTGCGCCGGAACTGTGAAACGGCGCTTGTGCAGGGCGTGAAGGAAAAGTATTTCATTGGTCATACGTCCCACGTTTCGGCCCTGGCTTTCGACAGCACTAACCGCCTGCTTGTTACCGGTATTACCATGAAGGCCGGGGAAAAACTGGCAATCTATGAAGGGTACGACCTTTCAAATAAGCCTTCAATTAATGCGATCAACCGGACCGATTACGGGGTTTTTATGCCTCACCAATACGCGTTAGTGATCTACTCTAACGATGCCGCTACAAAGCTTGAAATTGAAACGCTGCTGAAGTCGAAAGACCTGTTTGTGATCTATCAGAAAGAGGGCATTGCGGGTGAATTTGAGGCGATGGGCCTTTTAGTGGGCATGCGGGCAACGTCTGTTACTTACGCCCCTGCTGATGAGTCAAAAGGCGCTTTCCTTATTACGCTGGAGGCCCCCGACGCTGCTACGTTGCCGCATACTATCAAGCACACAACAACGAATGTTGACGATACGGAAACGTATCTGACAGGGCTTGCTTTCGCTGATGTATAATGCAGCTAGAACAGATTAATGAAATCATTAGCCAGTGGGTTTTCCACTGGCTATATTTCAACCGAAAACAGGGAGGCTCTAAAGGTCCAATATCTACAGGAAATAGAGGCAAAGCCAGGCTGTACCATTTGCCCGGATTTCTACCGCGATTTGCAAATACATTTTCGAATCCAATTAAAACAAAACGGTTTTACAGTGAAAAAGGAACAACGAAAATACATGATTGCGGACGGCGGTCATGTACGCATTTTCGGCGAACAAAAACTAATCGTCAATGATGGGGATAACACGGCAGATACTGAAGTGTTGACTGATGCAAAGGCCGAAGCGCTTTTAGAAGCCAATCCGGAATTATCGGAGCTTATTGTTTTCACTCCTGAATATTTGTCGGCACAAGCCGAAGCAGAGCAGGCGGCAACAGATGAGGCAACCGGAGAGCCTGATGAAGAAACTGAAGTTTCAGACGATGAGCAGGCGGCAACAGATGAGGCAACCGGAGAGCCAAAAAAGCGAGGCCGAAAAGCCGGACCCGCTAAAAAATAAGGCTTAAAAAGTAATTTCAATTACCTGAATAATGAAAGCAAAAACCCCTACACGGAACCGGAAAATTTCCCAACGAAAAGCAAGCGCAGCAAAGGGGTTTGTCTCGTTTGGGCTGGACAATCTTTTTCCTCAAAATCTTTTAGAGGCAATTAAAGATAGCCCGACCGCTCAGGCGTGTATAGGGGTAAAAGCCCGTTTCATTGAGGGTAACGGTTTTTTGAATCCAGACTTAGCCCGAATGGTTGTACACCGTTCAGGGCTGAGACTGGATGAATTATTAAGAAGGGTATCACAAAACTTTGCGCCGTTCGAAGTTATTTCCCTGCATGTGGGTTATAACGGATTAGGCCAAATTACCGACATTCGGCCCGTTGGAACTGAAATTATCCGGCTTGGTGAACCCGACGATTTAGGCTACACTTTTCAGGCCGGTATTTTCCCTTTTATCGCCTCTCAGTTAACCCCGAATAAAAAAAACGAACATGCCCGCATTAACCTGTTTAATCCTAACCCTGATGTGGTTCAGGAGCAGATAGAATTAGCCGGGGGTATTTCGAAATATCCGGGTCAATTGATCTACGAAACGTTTTGGATGCCGGGGGACGAAACCTATCATAGCCCCTCGTATTTGGCCTGCATTAAAGACATTGAAACCGAAGCAGAACTAAGTACATACGATTACAAGACCGTTACTAATGGCTTCAATATCAGCGGCATATTTGCTTATTTGGGGCGCAAACGCCAACAGCGGGCACCCCTGAACGAGTCGGACCCATACGAGCCACAGGACGAAGAAACGGACGAAATCACTAACCAGATTATTCAGCACCAGGGGGCCGAAAATGCAGCCTCTATTATGACGATTTCGGCCGAAAATAAAGAGGAACTGGAGCTAATGAAGTTTTTCGATACGACCGGGGCGCAACTTTCTGACCGCTATAATTCTACGAATAACAGGGTTTCGGAAAGGATTATCCGCTCTATGCAGGTTCCTGCAATTCTGGCTAATATTCAGCAAGGAAGTTCAGTATTTCCCGACGATAAAGCTTTGCAGGTCGCAACGCAATATATGCAGGCTCATGTAAACCCGTATCAGCGGAAAATAGTAGAGGTTCTTACTAATGTTTTCACGCATTGGCATAAGCCCTTTCCGTTCAATGATTTTACAATCGAAAACCTAAACTATTTTCAAAGTAATGGAGGGGTGGTTAACGCTCAATGATTTTAGCCGACGAGTCGGGGGGATTCCTGATTCATTCGAAATTACTAAGCTTTCGTTCTGCTTTCAGCAAGTCAAAGAGGGCTGGCTTTTTAATTTACTTGGCCCCCAAAAGCTAAATGCTTTAGAGGCATGGGTAAATGATAACCAGCCCCAAAATACATATAATTCATCCCTGTTTGAATTGGTCGTGCCTTTCCTTGTCTATGCTGTTTGGGCCGAATATATCCCTGAAAGTAATGTGGCGGCAACGCAAACGGGTTTAGTTACTAAAGATTGGCAGAACAGCGAACAGATAGACAAAGATCAGCGGGCAAGTATGCGTAGAAAATACGAAGACCTTGCAACTATTTGGGCCAATCGAATTAAGGATTTTGTTTCAGATTCTACCGCCTGTAAACCTGCTGTTCAATTGCAAAGTTCGCCCCGAATCGGGAAAGCGGCACCGCGTAATAAGTCAGCATTTAAGTAACGCTATGAGAGCCTTTATAGAAATTATTGTTTTGGCCTATCTGATGGATTTAAAGGCACTTTTCGAGTGGGTTAAATCACTTAATATTGATTGGGCCGGTATGTGTTGGGCTTTTGCAGGCTCAACAATTGCGATGCTGCAAACAAAGCGGCGGGCATGGTGGGAGGGGTTAATAATGCTGGTTGCGGGAGTTGTGGCAAGTATGGCCTTTACTCCTGATGTTGTGGCAAGATTTTCAATAAATCAAAATGCCGCTTCATTCCTTATTGGCCTTGCCGGTTGGGGCTTGGCTGGCTTTGTAATCCGATTTGCAAAGGACCCGATTCGAGCGTATAAGCAAGTAAGAAACATAAATCAAAATCCCTTTGAAAACGTAGAAAACGATGGAAACTAACCCGTTTTTCTGGCTTGGCGAAATTGGCCTTGTGCTGGCTATAATTTTTAGCTACGGACTTATTGAAATTACGAAATCCCAATATGATGAGCCTGGCAAATCCCGGCCTATCTACTTTACATTACCGATTTGGGGCTTTATGATTACGGCGGTATTTCTGGCAATCAATCCCCTGATACGCCCCGAAATGGATTCCATCCCGGCAGCGGCTTTTTTGCACCGGTTTACAGGGGGCTGCATGGTTACAGGAGCGTTTTTTTACTTCAGATATGGCTATGGTTTGGCCTTGTCTGCTGATGCCGTCAAGTTCTTTAACAGGCTGCTTTTGATTTCTGCCCTTACTGGTACGCTTGTTTTGGCCTTGGTAGGTTTCAGACTTGCCCTGTATAGGGCCAACGTAGTACAGCAACAGGCCAACCGGCTTGAGCAAATCCGGCAACAGATAGACAAGGAGGGAATAAGAGCGGATACAGTAACCAAGGCAGAAGTTAAGGCCGCTCTTGATTCAAACGCCCGGGCGCTGGAGCTTACGCGAAAAGAGCTTACAGAGGCAAAGGCCCGCCTTAAGCGAATAGAGCAAAAAGCCGGACTGGCAGCAACAAGAAAGCAGGTAAGTAAAATTGACGCTCAAACTAACCAGATTAAAAGTGATGCTGATACGATCAAAAATTACGTTGAACCTCAACCCCCAATTAGTAATGACAAGCCAAAAAAGAAATTCCGTCTTTGGCCTTTTAGTCGTCGTACTTCTACTGTTGATAGTGTTAGTACGGCCCCTGACAGCCTACTCACAAACTACCAACGATTGTGAGGAACGCGTAAAGGCACAGGCCGAAGTAATCCGCCTGCAAACGCGTGAAAACTCGTTACTGGAGCAACGAATTAGCTTAGACAGTACAAACTATAGCAACAAAATTGCGGCGCTTACAGGGGCTTTATCGACGGCAAATAATAAGATCGGTACGTTGTCAGTCGATAAACAGGAGCTACAGGAGAAATTAGCCAAATATGAGGGCCGGACCTTGGCCGGCAAAGTTTGGCGAAAGGCCCGCGACGCTGTAGCCGTGCCCGGTGTAATCGCTATTGCTATCGTAACCGTTAAAATACTTGTCAGATGAACAAATTAACACAAACTGATTTTGAGAAGGCAGCGGCCGAATTGAAAATACCGGTAAAGGTTATACACGCGCTGGCAGTTGTCGAGTCTTCGGGGGCCGGATACATGAAAGACGGACGGGTAAAAATCCGCTTTGAACCTCATGTTTTCCGTAAGTATACACAAGGCAAGTTCGATAAAAAGTATCCGCATCTTTCGGCCCCTTATCGACGGGGTTATCAGACGGACCCGGTAAAGAGCTGGAGCAACTTTTTAGAGGCTTGCAAGCTGAATGCTAAAGCGGCGGTCTTTGCCTGTAGTTGGGGCATGTTCCAGATTATGGGATATAATTTCGCCCTGGCTGGCTTTACGACTGCAACGAAATTCGTTGAGGCTATGGAACGGGGCGGGGAGTCCGCACACTTAGCCGCTTTTGTCGATTACATCATAAGCAGGGGTTTGGCGGACGAAATCCAGCGGGGCGAAATGGATGAGTTTTTTTACCGGTATAACGGAGAGGATTACGAGGCCAACGGATACCCGCAGATGTATGCAAAAGCGCTGAAGAGTCTGAAATAAATAAAAGCCCGGCATGTTCCGGGCTTTCTTATTTTTACGTCGTGTTTACTAATGTTAAGAGGCAATCCGCTAAAGATTTCAGCTATATTACAGTAGTTCACTAAATTAAATAGCATAACAATCTGATAATTAGTAAATTATGTATAAAGACCTTTCATACATCCTGAACGAATTAGGCGAAGAACGCGCAAACTACTTCAATGCCATTGCGCCGCCGGTCATCCAATCCTCAAACTTTACGTTCCCGAGTGTCGATGCGATGCGCAACGACATGCATTACGAGTACGAAAAGCACTTTTACACGCGGGGTAATAACCCGACCGTTGAGATTCTGCGGAAAAAGCTGGCGGCGCTCGAAGGCGCTGAGGATGCATTAGTGGTGTCGAGCGGCAGTACAGCCATGTCGACCGCTATTCTGGCCAATGTACAGCAGGGCGATCATATCGTGTCGGTGAGTAAGCCGTATTCGTGGACGTACCGGCTCATGACCGATTGGTTGCCGCGTTTCGGCGTGACAACCACGTTTGTGGACGGCACCGATCCGGTGAACTTTGAAAACGCCATTCAGCCGAATACGCGGATCATTTACCTGGAATCACCGAACTCGTTCACGTTTGAGTTGCAGGATCTGGCGGCGGTGGCAGCCATTGCAAAGGCCCGGAAAGAGGCCGGTCAGGAGATTGTGACGATGATTGATAACAGTTACTCGACACCGCTGTATCAGCAACCGATTGCGCTGGGCATCGACCTGAGCCTGCATTCGGCATCGAAATATATCGGCGGGCATTCGGATTTGATTGCGGGTGTAATCTGCGGCACAAAAGCCATGATGAAGAAGATGTTTCATGCGGAGTACATGACCTTCGGAGGCATCATTTCGCCGCAGAATGCCTGGCTGATGATCCGTGGCCTCAGAACGCTGGAGCTACGGCTGGAGCGCAGTGCGCAAAGTGCCCTGCAAGTGCTGGCATTTCTGGAAAATCACCCGAAAGTAAAGCATGTGTATTTCCCGTTCTCGAAGCTGCATCCGCAGTATGAACTGGCAAAGCGGCAGATGAAGGCCTGTGGCGGTCTGATGACCATCGCGCTGAATACTGATCAGATTGACCGTGTGGATGCGTTTGCGGATGCGCTGAAACGTTTCCTGCTGGGCGTGTCGTGGGGCGGGCATGAATCGCTGGTATTTCCGGCGAGTGTGTCATTTTCCCGTACGACCGACACGCCGAATGCCAATCCCGACAACTTCAATAAGGTGCGCCTGTATATTGGTCTCGAAGATCCTGCCGTGCTGATTGCTGATCTGGCGCAGGCGCTGGAAAAGGTGTAGGTATACCGATAATTGACCTTCCGGGAAGTTTAAAACTTCCTGGAAGGTCAGAAAAATTTACCCTTCGGCCCGTAGTACCTCCAGCGGTGGCCGCACTACAACGTCGCGGCTGTTGAGCAGACCGATGAGGGTGGTCAGTACGCTGATGACCAGAATGATCAGCAACAGCGGGAGCAGATCGGGGCGGAACGGCGATTCGAACACAAAGTAAGCCAGCGCCCAGGTACCGAATACGGACAGCAAAATGCCTGACAGCGCTGCCAGTACGCCCAGAAACAGGTATTCGATGGCCGTAATGTTCAGAATCTGCCGGCGGCTGGCACCGAGCGTCCGGAGCAATACGCTTTCTTTAATCCGCTGATACCGGCTGATTACTACCGAGCTGCCCAGTACCAGCAAACCGGTGAAAATGCAGAACAGCGCCATAAACCGGATCACAAACGAAATTTTGTCCAGAATCTCATCTACTGTTTTCAGAATCAGGCCCAGGTCAATGGCTGATACGTTGGGGTAGAGCCGGACCAGATCCCGCTGAAAAGCCGCAGACTGTTTCGTATCGGCCACGCGGGTCATCAACACATGGAACTGGGGTGCCTGTTCGAGTACACCCGCCGGAAACAGGACCAGGAAGTTCGTCTGTACGCGGTTCCAGTCGATCTGACGGGTGCCGCTGACGATGGTCTGGATGGGGGCCCCCTGCACGTTGAATGTCAGCGTATCGCCTAATTTGAGTTTGAGGCGGGCAAAGTAATCTTTCTCTACCGAAATATGCGGGACACCATCCTGCAGGAAAGGCCCTTTACCGGTCATCAGTTTCTCGGAGTCGATCAGCGAATCGCGGTAGGTGACCCGGTATTCGCGGGTCAGGGCCGATTCCGGAATTTTAGATGCCGTATCCTGCCGGATTGCCTCCACCGACCGGCCGTTAATATCCGCCAGACGCATCGTAACGACTGGTACCGACTGCACGACCGGCAGATTATGTTGTTTCACCAGCTGCAAGACCCCGTTTTTCTGTTCATTCTGAATATCGAACAAGACCATGTTGGGGCGCACGGTGCCTTCACTGCCATTGGCCGAAAAGGCGACGCGGCTCAGCAACAGGTTTTGGGTCAGGTACAGCGTGCTGATCAGGAATGCACCCAGTCCGATCGAGATAATCAGAATCAGGGTCTGGTTGTTAGGCCGGTACAAACTGGCCAGACTCTGCCGCCAGACGAAGCTCCACGAGACCGGGAAGAAACGTTTAACGGCCCACATCAGCAATTGGCCCATACCCGTTAAAATACCGAATGCAACGAGCAGACCGCCTGTGAAGCCAAGCGCCGTTTTCCAGCTCATGGTTTGTAAAAAGGCAAACCCGAAAATAAACAGCAGAATCAGGATGTAAACGCCCCACCGCAGCGGGTCACGGCCGGTAGTGTTTGCGCTTTCGTCGTAACCCGCCCGTAGTGTCAGTAACGGCGAAACGGTGCGGATACTCAGCAGCGGCAGCAGCGCAAACAAGACCGCTACCAGCAAGCCGGTGCCGACGCCCTGGCCGATGGCTTTCCACGATAATGTAGTATCGACCGTAACGGGCAGGAAACTACCAAACACATCCGGCAGCACAAGCTGTACCAGTGAGCCCAGTGCCGACCCCAGAATGGCTCCGAACAGGCCCATGAGTGATGTCTGGATGAGGTAAATCAGGAAGGCCTGCCAGCCGCTGGTGCCCAGACAGCGCAGAATAGCTACCGACGCAATTTTTTCTTTGGCATACAGGTGAACGGCGCTGGCTACGCCCACACACCCGAGCAGGAGCGCCACAAACGCCACCAGATTCAGGAATTCACCGAGGTCTTCAAAGGCCCGGCCGGTCTGGCGTTTGCGTTCGGCAACGGTGTCGTAGTTAATACCTTGCTTGTCGAGAACCGGTTCAAACCGTTTCACCAGTTTTTCGACGTTGGTGGTATCGGAGAAGCGGTAATGAAACCGGTAAGAGACGCGGCTGCCCCGCTGAAGCAGACCGGTTTCGGGAAGCACCAGAGCCGGAATAAAAACGGTCGGCGCAACGGTGGTGGCGACTGCCGACTGTCCCGGCGTCTTCAGCACACGGCCAACTACCAGAAAGGACAGGTTGCCGACCCGGACCGAGTCGCCGGGCTGTGCGCCGAACTGAATCAGCAGGGCATCGTCGACCAGCGCAACCCGCTGATTTTTAGTCATGCCTTGCCGGAAAATGTCCGGTGCGTTGGCCGGTTGGGACTCCCAGGTACCATAGTACGGAAATCCGCCTTCCAGTCCTTTGACCTGTGCCAGCCGTACCCCTCCCGTACGCGGAAAGAGCACCATCGACGCAAAGGAAATTTCGGTACTTCGTTCACTGCCTATCTTATTCAACAGCGTTGATGAAACCGGTTTACTGGCCGATAAGGACAGATCGGACCCCAACAGTTCGCGGGCCTGATCGTCAATGCTGCGGGCCAGGTTGTCGCTGAACGAATTAATGGCGACCAGCGCCGCAATGCCCAGCACAATGGACGACATAAATAAAAATAACCGGTGACGACTCCGGCGGCTATCCCGCCACGCCATCCGAAAAAGCCATGAGATATTCATAATGTAAAGAGTGAGAGAGCGAAAGAGAGAATTAAAGAGTGAGAGAGCGAAAGAGAGAATTAAAGAGTGAAAGTGCTGTAACAACTACTAAAACCGCTCTTTCGCTCTTTGGCCGCTGTTGCGGCCCACTCTTTCGCTCTTTAACTCACCTGTCCCCCCTTGATCCGGATGACGCGTTGGGTGCGGGCGGCAAGGTCGAGGTCGTGGGTAACGAGGACGAGCGTGGTGCCGGCTTCGCGGTTGAGTTCGAACAATAAGTCAACGACGGTTGCGCTGGTGTCGGTGTCGAGGTTGCCGGTTGGTTCGTCGGCAAAGAGGATTTTAGGGCGGTTGGCAAAAGCACGGGCGAGGGACACCCGTTGCTGTTCGCCGCCCGAAAGCTGCGTCGGGTAGTGATGCCCCCGCTTGCCGAGGCCGACGCGATCCAGCAACTCACGGGCGGTTTGTTCGATGCTGCGGCCGTTCTGGCGCCCCTGACTGCTGAGCTCCATAGGAACCATCACGTTTTCAAGGGCTGTTAAGGTCGGTAGCAACTGGAAATTCTGAAATATAAAGCCAACATATTGGTTCCGGACGGCCGCCCGCTGGTCTTCGCTGAGGTTGTCGAGCTGAACGCCGTTGAGGTAAACGCTGCCCGAAGTAGCGCGGTCAAGCCCGGCACACAGACCCAGCAAGGTGGTTTTGCCGCTTCCTGATGGCCCCACGATGGAGAAAGTGTCACCGGCTTCCAGTGAAAAACTGACACTATGTAAAACCGTAAGGGACTGGCCACCGCTTTGGTATGATTTCGTTAGATTGTCGACACGTAAGATGCTCATAGATGATAAAAAGGCAGTACCGGTAAGGCATTGCGAACGATGATCTGTTGGGTAACACTGATTTGGTCCGGATTCTTTCCATCTTTGGCGGAAAATCGGATGAATGGACCAAAAGAACTGTTAAAGGGTAAAACCTCCGTTTAATTTTGTTGTTCAGATAGAAAACTAATGATTTTTATGCAAAAGAAAACGATGCCATATCTTCGTTGGAAACAGATAGTTAGCGGGTTAACCGGTGCAGCACTGGTATGTACGTTGCTGGCTGGTTGTAACTCGAAATCATCGGGCGACTCGGAAACAGCTTCCGGTGAGAAGCAGGCATCGGCACCGGCAGCCACCTCGTCTGCGGGAGCTGCTAAGAAGGTAATCGTCTTTTACGGCAACAGCCTTGCCGCCGGCTACGGTCTTGACCCTTCGCAGGCGTTTCCTGCCCTGATCGGCAAACGACTTGATTCACTCGGATTGCCGTATAAAGTGGTTAACGCCGGTCTGAGCGGGGAGACTTCGGCAGGAGGGAAGAGCCGGATCAGCTGGGTACTGCGTCAGCCGGCCGATATTTTTGTGCTCGAACTGGGCGGTAACGATGGATTACGCGGGTTGCCGCTGTCGGCCACGCGTGAGAATTTACAGGCCATCATGGATACCGTGCGGCAAAAGAATCCGGAAACAACGATTGTCATTGCCGGTATGCAGATTCCGCCGAATCTAGGGACAACGTATACGAAAGAGTTCCGTGAACTGTTTAAGCAACTGGCCGACAAGAATAAGGCCATCCTGATTCCGTTCCTGCTTGAGGGGGTTGGCGGGATTCCGCGCCTGAACCAGGCCGACGGCATTCACCCTACGGCAGAAGGGCACCGGATTGTGGCCGAAAACGTCTGGAAGGTGCTGGAACCGGTTGTGCGTACCCCCGAAACTAATCCATAACGCAGCGTGTTAATAAATAAGGCCCTTTGGGTCGCCACATGAATAATAGTGTATAAAAGCGATGTTTTCGATGTGGCAAACGTAAGTAAAACTACTACATGATCGAAACACATAAACAACCCGAAACGGCCGTATTAGTGGCCTTAGTCACCCAGAAACAGACCGCCGATCAGACGAAAGAGTATCTTGACGAGCTGGCGTTTCTGGCGGAGACGTCGGGGGTGATTACCAAAAAAACATTTACCCAGAAGCTGGACCGTGCCGATACCCGTACGTTTGTCGGTAAGGGTAAGCTGGAAGAGATTCAGCTTTACATTGCTGATAATCCGGTTGATACCATCATTTTTGACGATGACCTTACACCCGCACAGGTGCGTAACCTAGAAGCTGAGTTTAAGGAAATTAAGGTGCTGGACCGGAGTCTGCTGATTCTGAACATTTTCTCGATGCGGGCGCAGACCGCTCAGTCCCGCGTACAGGTGGAACTGGCGCAATACCAGTACATGTATCCGCGCTTAACCCGGATGTGGACGCACTTGAGCCGCCAGAAAGGGGGAGTGGGGATGCGTGGTCCGGGGGAAAAGGAACTTGAGACCGACCGCCGTATTGTGCAGGACCGGATTGCGTTTCTGAAGGAGAAACTGGTCAAAATTGACAAACAAAGTCAGACGCGTCGCAAAGAGCGGGACCGGCTGGTGCGGGTAGCGTTGGTGGGTTATACCAACGTCGGGAAATCGACGTTGATGCGGACGATGGCCAAAGCCGACGTTTTTGCCGAAAACAAGCTGTTTGCTACGGTTGATTCGACGGTCCGGAAGGTGGTACTGGGCAATATCCCGTTCCTGCTGACGGATACGGTCGGGTTTATCCGGAAGCTGCCGACCACGCTGATCGAGTCCTTTAAATCGACGCTGGATGAGGTGCGTGAAGCCGACATCCTGCTGCACGTCGTTGACGTGTCGCATCCGTCATTTGAGGAGCACATCGAAGTGGTGAAGTCGACGCTGGCCGACATCAAAGCTGCGGATAAGCCGACGGTTCTGGTGTTTAATAAGATTGATGCCTTTGTGCCGAAGGAGGAATGGTTGCCGGAGCCGGTATACGAAATTCACGATGAAGACGGTGGACCGGTTTCTGAAGTGGTAACGCCATCGGCGGCCGAGCAGAAGAAAACGGCGCTTGATTACCTGAAGCGCACGTATCTGACCCGTCAGTCGGACCACGTCGTGTTTATTTCGGCGCAGAACCGGGAGAACCTCGACGAGTTGCGGGATACGCTTTACAAACTGGTAAAGGAGAAGCATTATACTATTTATCCGAACTGGACCTTTATTCCGCTCGGGGATGAGTTTGAAGAAGATGCGGCCCCGCTTGGGTAGTTGCCGGATTTTAGCCAATTTTGTAGTTGAAAACCTATAGGGTCGATCAGACTCTATAGGTTTGTTTTTGTTGGGATGGTTCTTTTCTGATAGGGATAAATCTCAACTTCCCGAAAGTTTTAAACTTTCGGGAAGTTCCAGGCAGTAAACATGATTGGTCCCGTAGTTCAACGGATAGAACCGAAGTGTCGGACCACCGAAGTGTCGGACCACCGATATGTCGGACCACCGAAGTGTCGGACCATTCCGTTTCCTGACCGTTAGCTATGGCCGGGGGCGCGTCCGCCTTCGATTGAGGTCGGGAGAGCGATTGAAGTTGAGTGACAGTAGTAGTTAAAATATTGGTCCCGTAGTTCAACGGATAGAATAGACGTTTCCTAAACGTTAGATATGGGTTCGATTCCCGTCGGGACCACAAATTTTCTTAAAACCCCCTCTAAAATGCTATTTAGAGGGGTTTCTTGTTTTCACACCCTGCCAATATGGCGTTTTTAGGGTAGTTTCCAGCTATTCGTTTCAACATTATGTCAACATAAAACTATTCCTTACCTGATAACTTCACTTATGGTAAAAGCATGTCATTGTACGGGAAGTTATATTTACGTTCGATTCTTACAAATGATGCTCTTGCCGGATGCCCGTTAAAATACTGACAACCCTCTTGCTCCTCTTCACCCTCCTCCCTGCCTGGATACCCTCAACGGCGCCCGCACCGGTGCAGACCATCCGGGCGATGTATGTGGCGGATGTCATTGCGCTGGACTCGGCGGCGGCATCGCTGCAACGGGCCGTGAGCGGGCAATTACCGGAACGCGTTCTTCACAAACGCTTTCGGTTGGTGCGGCTGGCCTATAAGCAAACGGAATGGCTGACCGAAGCACTCTATCCCTTTTCGGCCCGTCAGCTCAACGGGCCGCCCGTACCCGAAGGGGAACTGGAAGGCGGTGCCGGCAGACAAATTGACCCGGAAGGGTTTCAGGTTGTTGAAGAAATGCTATTCCCCTACGATCCCGCCCGACAGCCTGACGTCCTGAAGCAGTTGGTGAACATCCGGCAAACAATCCGCCTGTTGTGGCAGGTGGGTACGTCGGCACAGCTCACCGATAGTAAGCTGTTTGATGCCCTGCGCCTGCAACTCTTCCGCATCATCACACTCGGGATTTCCGGCTTCGACTCACCGGTCGATCGGCAGAGTTTGCCGGAAGCCGCCGTGACTATACGAACAATCCGCCGGGTGCTGGCACAGTATCCGGTGGCGGAGGCAAATCCGGAGCTGGTAACGGAAATCAACAGCCTGTTGAATCTGGCGGAAAAATGCCTGCGCCGGTCTTCATTCGACCGCTTCGATCGGCTGGACTTTATCCGTACCGTTGCCAATCCGCTGGGCGAGGCACTGGCTGAGGCGCAAAAGACCTTACAAATTCCCGTCGTGACCGGACGCCGTATGCTGGCCACGTCGGCCCGGACGCTGAGCGATTCGGGCATTTTTGACCCGTATGTGTTTGCGCCAGTTGGCTCGCCGAAACCAACGCCCGACCGTATTGCTCTGGGCAGGATGCTGTTTGAAAGTACGCTGCTGTCTGATAATTCCCGTTCGCTCACCAGCCGCTCATGTGCATCCTGCCACCAGCCTGAACGGGCGTTTACCGATGGACAGGCTACCACGCTGGCTCTGGGATCGGCCCATGACCGGATTAAGCGCAATACGCCGACACTGTTACATGCCGGATTGCAGGGATTTCAGTTTCTGGATGCCCGGTCACTGACCATCGAAGAGCAAATTCATGATGTGCTGAATAATCCCCGCGAAATGGGCGGGTCATGGCCGGCTGCGATCCGCGCTATCAAGGCAGATCCGGCGGTGATGGCGCTTTTCCGGCGGGCTTACGGTGAACAGGCTGTTTCGCGCGAAACCGTCAGTAATGCCGTTGCGCATTATGTCCGGTCGCTGGCACGCTTTGATACGTGCTTTGACCGATACATGCGCCATGACCCGACCGCTCAGCTAACATCAACTGAACAACTGGGTTTTAACCTGTTTATGGGCAAGGCGAAATGCGGCACCTGTCATTTTTACCCGATCTTTAACGGTACCGTGCCCCCCGATTATAAACGTACGGAAAGTGAAGTCATCGGGGTCCCGGCCACGGTCGAAGAACGGAGTGTGAGTCCGGATTCGGGCCGGTATGGCGTGACGCGGCTGGCCATTCATCTGCGGGCGTTTAAAATCCCGGGCCTCCGGCATGTGGCCCTTACCGCCCCGTACATGCACAACGGCGTTTACCGTACGCTTGAGCAGGTTATTGATTTTTATGATAAGGGCGGTGGTAACGGGCTGGGCTTTATGCTGCCTAACCAAACCTTACCCGATCAGAAACTCGCTCTGACACCCCGCGAAAAACAAGCCCTCATTGCCTTTCTGCATACTCTTTCGTATTGAGGCAGTGGGGTAGGGGGCGAGGGGCAGGCTTATGCTTTTTATCCGTTATCCCGTCTACAACCTATTTATATCATTAACCATCTGACAGCTACTCCTTTTAATCGGCAGAATACTATTGTAACTTGCCGGCGGAATTCACCGCACGGATATGAATGTAGAGCAAGCCCATGCCCTGCTGGAACAATCAAACCAGCTGTTTACCTACACCATCGGGCGTCAGGCCCAAAACCAGATTGTACTGGCTGATCCTAAGGTCAGCGGACAGCATGCCCGCCTGATTCAGTGCAGTACCGAAAGCTTTATTCTGGAAGACCTGCACAGCAAAAATGGTACGTTTGTGAACCACCTCCGCATCAGCCGTAAGCTGATTGACGTGGCCGATGTGCTGACCTTCGGCGAAACCACGGCAACCGCTGGCGAACTGATTGCCCGCTACCTGCCACCGACACTGGCAGAAGCCGCCGCATCCAAAAAAGAACCGCTTGACTTTACCACCGAATTCGCCGCCCTCAAACAGGTTTACGAACAATACCCGCAGTTGAAACGCGATTGCCGGAACCGTGAGCGCATGATCCGGACCGGCAGTGTTATCCTGTCGTCTGTAGTCAGTGTCGGGGCGGTGCTGGGTACCGGCGGTACCGCGCTCAGTTTTTTGCCGGTGCTGTCGAGTGCGGGCCTGAGTATGCTTGTACCAACACTTTGCTCCACGCTGCTGTCGACCGACGAAAAGCTGGAAGTCATTGATAAAGAGTATCGTGAGCGGTACCGGTGCCCCAATCCGGAGTGTCGTCTGCCTTTTTATAACCAGGAATGGGAGCAGCTCGCCCAGCAGAAAACCTGCCGCCGCTGCAAAGCCATTTGGGTATCCTGAAATTTTTTTCAAAAAAACGCCTTACCTTTTTTCACCTCACCAGATAAAGCATCAGAGAGCTTTATCCGGCTAATTGCTTTCCGGCTATGTCGAAACTGTACGCAAATTCAGAACCGCAAACTGATGAGTTTTCATCGAATGTCGCTCCCGCCGCGTCGGGGAACACACCTGCGTTGAACAAAATGAAGCTGGCAGGCATCACTACGGCAGCGTTGCTGCTGGGTGGTGCTACCTGGACCTTAGTGGCCGGTCCGGCAGATGGAGGAGACGGTACTCCTCCAGCCGATCCGCAATTACCCGCCGACGGGCCGGTACCGGTGGCGGGTGGTAAAGTACACCTGAAGGCCGTAACCGTCGCTCATGACGTAAACAGCGACCGGCCGTTTGGCGAGGCATTTGCCGCGGCCCGCGACGAAATCGGACCCGGCGGCGTGTTTGTCTGGAAAGGCGGTTTATTTAACACATTTACAAAAGAAGAATGGCAGGATCTGTCCCTCCAACAACGGCATGAATTTCTGGCCGATGTCGGATACGAACCCGACGGTCTGACACCGGAACAACCATCGGGCACCGATAAAGCACCCGTCGATCCGATCGTTATTGAGGGGGTTATGAACGATCAGCGGGTGATGGGCCTCGATTTTGATCACGATGGCGTGGTTGACACGCTGGTGCTCGAAGGACCCGATGGTTTAACATATCGTGTGGTCGATGCCACCGGCGACGAAGGGCTGGATGTGGTGTATCAGATCGATACGGCCAGTCACGAAATATTGCAGAGTATTCGGCTGGATGAGCCGTTTATGCTCTCGAACAGCACGCTGCAACAGGGCCTCGAAGAGGCAATGGCCAACGAAGTCATGGATTCGGTGTTTGATAAGCCGGTGGTAACACCGCTACTGACAACTGCCGGACATGAGGTCAGCGACGAGGAAGATGAGATGCCATACCAAGATGCTGAGTACTACGAAACCGGGGATGACGGCGACGTAGACGATGATTCCGACGAACCGCAGGCGGTTTAATCAGATTTCAGCAGGGGGATGCAACCGGCTGGCCACTTTTCCGGTCAGTCTGGTAGACTATTGCCTGAAACAACATGTTATGAAAAACCTTAACCGAATTGCTGCCCTGTGGCTGAGTGTGTTAGTGATGTTAATTGCGGGCTTGCTGATGAGTTCAAAAGCCTGGGGACAGGCCTCGACGCTTGTCTTCGAACGTACGTTTACATCGTCATCGGCATTTGTACCGTCGATATCGGCCTGTGTCGGTGCACCGACGCCGGACAACGGTGTGATGCTGGTTGTTGGTACGGGTGAAATCGACGGAATAGCTGTGCCTGAGGGGCCGGGGAGCGGGGCGATGGTGGTCCGGTTGTCGGCTGCCGGTGAGGTGATCAGCAGCGATAAGCTCAAGGACAATCTTTCCGTGCAGTTTTACACGTCGCTCTATCCGGTTGATATGAAAGCCGCTGTCGGAGGCGGTTATTTTGTGTATGGACGCTATACCGGCTTTGGGGGTGTCAGGGGAATTTTCCTCCTTAAACTGGATGAATCAGGTCAAACGGCCTGGTATACCGATTTGTACCAAACTCCGGGCGGATCGCTTAATTCGTTTACACCCGCCTTTATCCGTAGCCTGAGCGATGGTGGTTGTCTGGCTACCTATACCGATCAGTATCCAAGGGCAACGCAGTATGTTGGGGTGAAACGCGTAGGGCCTGCGGGTGATGTGCGGTTTTCGGCCGGTATCGATGCCGTTGGTTCGTCCGCAATCCGCGGGGCCAACACGGTAGGCGGTGCGTGTGAAGCCGACGGCGGGTATGTGTTCGCGGGCCGGTACGTGACATCGGCCGATAGCCTGCCGAAAGGCTGGATTGTCCGGCTTGACCAGACGGGTCAGCAGCAATGGATACGGAATACGGGGCTGACCTATTATCAGGATATTATCCCGTCGGCAACGGGAGACGGCTATGTGGCCGTAACCAATACCTACGAAATCCGGCTGGAATGGCTGGCACCAGACGGAACGCGTCTGGGAGGCAATACGATATTCGCCAGTCCGAGGCCGGTGGCTGCGGACAGCCACCGGCTTCAGCCGGACCGCGATGGCCGTTATCTGATCAGTGCCAATGTGATCAGTGCGCGCGAAGGGTCCGATTTCGCCGTGTTTAAAGCCGGATTCGACGGGAACAGCTTTTTCGGAATCTGGAGCGAACTCATTAGTAAAGGCGAAGACCGGTTGCAGTCGATGGCGGTATTACCCAATGGCAACTACCTCGTTGCGGGTACAACGGTACCCCGCTCGTCGACGGTCAGTACCGGCTATGTACAGGTTTTTGCGAAAACTACCCTGAACACAACCATCTACTCCGTTAAAGCCGGTAACTGGACCGATCCGGGAGTCTGGTCAACGGGACAATTACCATCCATGGCCGATCCGGTCGTGTTAAAACATGCCGTTACCATCCCTGCCGGCACAACAGGGAGGCTGGCAAAACTAACGTATGCGCCGGAGGGTCAGCTGATTTTCAGTGACAATACAGCGGTATTGAAGGTTGGCTTTTAGCGGGTTAGCCGGACTGACGTATGGTTATTAACGACCGGAGCTTATTTTTCGGTCCGGTACTCCTGTGCCTTGTCCGTTCAGAACAATAGATTACCTAAAGCCTGTTCCGGGCATATGGGTGAGCGTTTCGTTCAATCATTCAATTACTTTATCACTCAATACTATGGAGACATTACCTGTCCTGACCTATGCCGAACCGCGCTATGTAGCGGATATAAACGACTGTGTTTTTTACCACACCATCGACCTGCCCGGCATAGGGACTGTCGACGGCGAGTGGGACCTGCGCCGGAGCGCGGGCGATTATCTGGGGCATGTGCCGTTGGCAGGTAAGCAAGTGCTCGAAATCGGGTCGGCCAACGGGTTTCTGACGCATTACATGGAAACGCAGGGCGCACGGGTAACCTGTTACGATCTGTCGCCCGACTACGACTGGGATGTGGTGCCGTTTGCCTGCATTGATACTGACGGGCTGGCGTCGGACCGTAAGGAGCACATCCGGAAGCTGAACAATGCATTCTGGCTCACCCACCGGTTATTGTCACTGAACGCGCGGCTCATTCATGGCACGGTAAACCGGATGCCGTTGGTGATGGGAGCAGTTGATATTACGACTTTCGGCAGTATTCTGCTGCATACCCGCGATCCGTTGCTGGCCATTCAGCAGGCTGCCCGCGTAACACGTGAGAAAATTATCATTACTGAGGTGCTGGATACACGCCGGCAAACCGTATTGCATAGTTTCCGCAGTGGCTGGCTGGGCGGTTTACTAACCCGTTTCCGGAACAAGCTGGCGGGCCCGAGTATGGTTCTGCGTCCGAACCGCCGTGCGAAAGGGCCGCTTGAGACATGGTGGCACATCAGCCCGGAACTCCTGATCCAATACCTCGAAGTACTTGGTTTCGGCGACATAAAAATGACCTATCACGAACAACCCTACCGTTCAAACAATAAAAAGCAGTTATTATATACGCTGGTAGCGGCACGGACGGAAAAAATGTAACTTTATTTCTTTGTTCGTTAGCTTACTCAGATATGACACCGTACAAAAATACGTTAATGAAGTGCCGGCATTGTGGTCGCAGTATTATGGTTAAACCGGCTGATCAGGCCAGGGGCGAAATCGTTTGCTCCCATATCGGATGCGGAAAGATTAACGTACTGGAAACGTCGTTTTGTTACAATGAAAACATTGCCAAAGGACTTCCTGAAGCCGGCCGGCTGGTCTACACGCTCAATCCGGCCATTTCATACCGGCTGCGGCACGGCGCAAACAGCATCGGTACGTCTGATACCTGTACGGTGCAGGTAGATCGCTTTCTGCACAATAGCCGCTGTTTCATCAGCCGGAAGCACTGTACGCTGACAGTTGTCTTTGATAAATGGACGGGACTGTTCCGGTATCAGTTACAGGACGGAGCCACTGACCCTGATACGGGATCAGTAAAACCAAGCCTGAATGGTACGCTTCTGGAAAAGGTACGGCTGATGCCGGCCGATGTGATTGATGTGCCGGACGGCGGGCTGATTACACTGGGTGGTGTGGATACCTTCCGGTTGGAGCATGTGCTGATCAATCCTGCTGTGCTGGCGACCTATAAAGTTCCGGTGGGATTTAATCCCGACCAGACGCAGTAAACACCAACGTTAATTATGGAAACATACTTACCTCTATCCTTTACTGAAACAGGCCAGCGGCCAACAAATCAGGATGCGCTTTATCCGACAGCAGGCATTGCCAATCACCTGACCCGTGTGTTTGTGGTATGTGATGGCATTGGAGGGGCTGATAAGGGAGAGGTGGCGAGTCACTTGCTTTGTGAATCGTTTGCGCGGTACGAAGCAGTTGTTTGTCCGGCCATTTTTACCAGAGAACACATCCGGGAAGTATTTGAACGCGCTCTGAACCAGTATGCGATGTTTATGCGCGCCAATCCGCTGGTCAGCCGCATGGGATCGACGGCGGCGTTTCTGCATCTGCATGAGCAGGGCGCGGACAGTTGCTCATGTCGGTGATAGCCGGGTATTTCAGGTCCGTAACGGGAAAATTATTTTTCAGACCAGAGATCATAAACAGGTCAACGAGAATGGTTGATGCCGGTATAATTACGCCTGAACAGGCCCTGCACCATCCGTGGCGGAACCGGTTGAGCCGCTCGGTTAGTCTGAGCAGTGCTGAGCTTGGCGGCAGGCCGTTTAATGCGCCCGAACCGGATGTTGTCCAGCTGACCGACGTACGCGAGGGTGATTATTTTGTATTATGCTCCGACGGGTTTCTGGAACAGATCGACGAACAGACGCTGGAAACCTGTCTGGGTGCTCCGGTTTCTGATGACGATAAGCTCCGTATGTTGCTTCAGCGTTGTGAGCATCAGGTAAAAGACAACTATTCCGGCTATCTGGTGCACATTAAATCGGTAGGAGAAGTTAAACCAAAACCGGTCGCGGTCGCCAGCCGGTTATTTGCCTGGTTTTAACAACAGGCAGGTAACCGTATACCGTTTTGATAACCGGTGGTTTACATGCTTACGCGGGTCTGCGAGCAAGACGAGCAATGCTTAACTGGCAGATTCCCATTTTTTTCGGGAAGTTTTCGGATGACCGGCCTTTAACGTATCTTTGAATCAAGAAACGTTAATTTAACGTGCCCGCCATGAATCAACAATTTACGTCTTTTCAGGATTTCCGGAAACGCTACCCGATGCGGCCGAACGACGATGGCATGTTGTTGGGCAGCGGATCATATGGGAAGGTAATAAAAGTTGAGGACCAGGTTGAGACAGAATGGGTTGCCATTAAAGTCAGCGAATTCAAAGGGAACGATCCGAAGTCGCTGAAAGCCGAAGTTGAACTGGCTCAACGGGTGCCGCGACAGGCTAATATCGCCCGCTACGATGCTTGCTACCGCCTCGAAACCGATACCGGTATCAGTGACTTTGCCATCATGAAGTACTACCCCGATGGCAATCTGGCGGACTTGCTCAAACATCAGAAACTGTCTCCGACGATATTTTCGACCTGACACGGGGCATTTTACTCGGTCTGGAACATCTGCACCGGCACCGGATTGTGCACCGCGACTTCAAGCCGGCCAACATCTGATTTCCCGCGATAAACAAAACCGGTTTGTGCCAAAATCGCTGATTTTGGCCTCAGCAAGCTCGTGAGCGACCACGAAATAGATAGCTCTGATTTCGACCTGAGCGATGGGCGGGGAACGCCCTCCTACAAGGCACCGGAACAGATTGAGGGTAGCCGCGTGAGTTTCAATCTTGATTTATGGGCTTTCGGGGTGATTCTGTACGAGATGCTGACGGGCGAAAAGCCGTTTGCGTCCGATGCACGGATGGGCAGCGAGCAACTGATTAAACGGGATATTGAGAAAAAGATCGTTACCGTTGCATTACCCAAAGGCATCGACCGGCTACCGGAGCCGTACCGTACCATGGTGAAGCGGTGTCTGGTTAAGGACATCCGGAAACGCGTCCGGAAAGAAGACGAACTGCTGCAATTGCTTAATCAGCACATGATTGACGGCTGGTTACGAAAAGCGGATGTCGCTATGAAGCAACAGGATTTTGCGCATGCACAGTTGTGGTATGAAGAAGTCCTGGCCCACTTACCGGAGCATGCGGCTGCGATGCAGGGTGTAACGCGGTGTCAGGAGGCAATGCGGCCCGCGAGGGCAGTTATTACCGAAGATGCCACCGATGTGCGGATAGAAGCAGATGCTTATACCGATGTCTATCAGGCTGATCCGGTGGTGCAGGTACCTGAAACCGACGTGTTGACTGTTCCAACCATGTCGGGAGTACCACCTCCCGCTAAAAAAGCGAAATGGCTTGCGGTTGTTCCGGTCGCTGTTGTGCTGCTGGGCGGCGCATTCACATGGAACCGGTTAGCAATGTCCGAAGCTCCCGCCGGCTCAAACATCCCGAACATTACAGACAGTACGCAGTCGCAGCCGTCCGGTCCGGTAAGGTCGCCGGATGTGCGGCCGGAGATAAAGCCGGTTAAACCGATAAATAGTATATGGCAGCAGCCGGTAAGCAGCCGCCTCCGCAAACGGTGGCAGCACCCGAGGGACCGACACCGGAAGAACAGGCCGCCGCCGTTGCCAAAGCCCGTAAAGAGCAGGCGCAACAGGATTACGAAAAGCTGATTTCGGAAGGTGAGAACGCCATCCGGAACGGAAACAATAAAGCAGCGGCTATCGCATCGTTTGCCAAAGCCCGTCAGCTGGCAGAGGCAGAAGGGCTGACGACCGGAGCCGCATCGGATCTGTATAACAGCTACTTCACAAAAGCAGACCGGATTTTCCAGCGGGAAGAATATGAGGGGGCGAAATCATGGTATCTGGTCGCTCAGGCGCTTTTGAACACGGCAGATGTCCGGACAAAAATCAAAGAGTGTGACCGTAATTTATAACCTCATAACCACCACAAAAGCAGACCGCCACAACAGCAAGTAAGCATGAAACACGTATACACCCATTGCCGTACTGCTCCTCTCGGGCAGTACATTACCCGTTTTTGCGACGGCTTCCGGTATGGCCCCCCGTTCGGTACTGGTCCGGACACTGGATGACGAGTATGATAAGTACAAAAAGAAAGCCGATGATCTGCTGAAAGAAGGGCGTTATCCTGAAGCCCGGCGGCAGTATCAGAATTGTCTGGAAGTACCCGGCTTTGAAAAAGACGCCTACGCAACGGGCTAAAATCGAAGAGATTGACCGGATTTTGTTCCTGCGGGACCAGGCTACTAAAGCCGTTGGTGCCGGTAGAGGCGCAGAGGCCGTCGGTTTCTGGCAGCAGGTACTGGCCCTTAACCCGACCGATCCGCAAACCAAAAGCCAGCTGACGGACTACTGGACCGATCAGGGAAATGTGGCCTATGCACAGAAAAATACGCTGAGGCCAAAAAAGCCTATACTGAAGCGCTTTCGTATGCGGTTAAGAAAGATCTCCTGCAGATTCAGATTCAGAACAGCGAGAATTATCTGAAAGAGGAACAGGCTGCGCAGGCGGCCCGCGAAGTCCCTAAAGCTACGCCGGCTACTTCTGCGACGGACAGTCACTCCGGCACCGGTTACAAAACCGGAACAGAAAACACCCGCGCTGGTTCGGAAGGCCGGAATCCGCTCCTGTTACGGTGTCACCGGTTCGTACAGCTATGGTCGCAGCCATCGGAGCGGCCGGTCTGGGGTCGAGTCTGTATGCGCTGACGCTCAAAAGCCAGTTCAACAGCAAGATAGATGAACTCAGAAATGTTGGTGCCGAGGTTGATCCTGATAACGACGGTACAATCCTGAC
>CBDFHU010000107.1:0-10161 GCA_965247375.1 Arsenicibacter sp. | reverse complement strand
TTCATGCAGCAGGCCCGTGGCCTGAGCGACCTGAAGCTGCGGTTGAGTTACGGGATTGCCGGTAATGATCCTTCGGGCCCGTATGCCACCCAGTCGACGCTAACCCGCGTTGCCTTTGGTTTTGATGATGTACCGCTGCCGGCTTATACGTTTTCGCGGAACGTGGGCAACGCCGAACTTGGCTGGGAATTATCGGCGACCCAAAACATTGGTCTGGACTTCGGCCTGTTCAACGGACGAGTGAATGCCTCGGTCGATTACTACGACACCCGTACCTCAAACCTGCTGCTTGACCGGGGTCTGCCGCCGACAACCGGGGTAACCACCGTTAAGCAAAATATCGGTAAAACGCGGAACCGTGGTTTTGAAGTGGCCCTGACGACCAACAACGTCCGGACGCAGAACTTCTCCTGGACCAGCAACTTTACGTTCACCCGTAACCGCGAGCAGATTACCGAGCTAGTGACGGGTGGAAACGACATCGGCAATGGCTGGTTTATCGGCAATCCGATCAACGTCTATTACGATTATGAGAAACTGGGTATCTGGCAAACGTCGGAAGCCGATGCGGCCGCCAAACTATCGCCGACCCAGCTGCCGGGCGAAATTAAGGTGAAAGACCAGAACGGGGATGGTAAAATCGATGCGGTAAATGACCGGGTGATTCTGGGTACGCCGCGACCGAAATGGAGCGGTGGTTTCGACAATACGTTCAAATACAAAGGCTTTGACCTGAACGTATTCCTGTTTGCCCGCGTCGGTCAGATGATCAATGCCGACCGATATGCCCGCTTTGATGCCCAGGGCGTTGGTAACAGCACCGCCGGTCTGGACTACTGGACACCCGAAAACCCGACCAATGCCTACCCGCGCCCGAACAAAAACGGCGGTCTGAAATACCTGTCGACGCTGGCTTACCAGAGCGGTTCCTACGCCCGTATCCGGAACATCAGCCTTGGCTATACCCTGCCGGGCAGCCTGATCGGGTCAAAAACGATCCGGAACATCCGGGTATATGCGACCGGTAAAAACCTGTTCACGTTTACGAAGCTGAACTATGATCCGGAGCGGGGCGGTTCAGAAAACTTCCCGATGACGAAACTGTTTGTGTTTGGCCTTAACCTGAATCTGTAACCCTTGCCTTTTCTGATCAACCATGACAACTAAACTAATCCGGAAAGCTGGTGCACTGGCCCTGATGGCCCTCTCATTCACCTCCTGCGATAAAGTTTTACAGGAATATAACCCCAGCGGCCTGACCGCCGAATCGGTATATACAACCCCCGAAGGCTTTGAAACCCTCGTCAATGCCGCCTACTCCTACCAGCGGTGGTGGTACGGAAAGGAAGAGGGCTACAACATTGCCGAAACCGGAACCGACATCTGGACAAGCGGGGCGGGCGAAGTCTACCGCGACCTTACCCAGTACCTCAACCTCCAGGGCAACAACGGAGCTCTCAGCAGCGAATGGCGGGAGTTTTATGCAGGCATCAACCTGTGTAATGCCGGTATCAACCGCATCAGCGGGGCCGGTCTGAGCGCGACCCAGCGGCCGATCCGCGAAGGCGAACTCCGGTTCCTGCGCGCTTTTTACTACTGGCACATTGTGGAAACATGGGGGGCGACCCATTTCACCACGCAGGAAACCAACGGCATTCAGTCAACGGCCAACAAAACGCCGGTTGAAACAATTTATGCCCAGATTTTTGAGGATCTGAAGTTTGCGGCGGCCAACCTGCCGGTATCTCAGCAATATGGCCGCGCCACCAAAGGCGCCGCTCAGGCGTTTCTGGCCCGCATGTACCTGACCCGCAACCTGAACAAGGAAGCCCTTGAAATGGCGCAGGCCGTTCTGACAGGTAATTACGGGTATAAACTGGAAGCAAACTACGCCGACCTCTGGAAAATGAGCAATCTCAAAACCAAAGAGGCCATTTATGTAGTGGATTATTCGACCAACCTGGCCATCAATGATCTGGCGAACAGCATTTCGAATCCGTACGGCCACAGCCGGGGAAGTAATAACGGTCACCTGCTGTTTATCATGAAATACGACGACCGGCCCGGCATGACCCGCGATATCCTGAACGGCCGTCCGTTCAACCGGTATATGCCAACCCGTTTCCTGCTCGACTTGTATGCCGAGGACGATGCCCGCTATGAAGGATCTTTTAACCAGGTGTGGCTGGCTAACTCAACCTCGCGGCCTGCCGGTATGAACCTGGGCGATACCGCCGTTTACTGTACCCGCAAGGAAATTCCGGATGCGTTTGAGGCGACCCGTAAGTACCAGACCTACGACCGCAGCAAGATTTACAACGCCAACGGCACCGTGAAGGATAACCTGCGGTATCCGTCCCTGTCGAAGTTCATGGACCCGACACGGGCCAGTCTGAACGAAGCCCAGAGTGCCCGCGATGTATTTGTGATCCGGCTGGCGGAGGTATACCTCATTGCTGCCGAAGCGCAGCTGAAACTGGGTAATCTACAGGCCGCCGCTGACTACATCAATGTGATCCGGACACGGGCTGCCAAAGCCGGTAAATCGGCCGCGATGCAGATTAAAGCCGATCAGGTTACGCTGGATTTTATCCTCGATGAACGGGCACGCGAACTGGCGGGTGAGCAAATCCGGTGGTTTGACCTGAAACGTACCGGCAAACTGATTGAGCGCATCAAGGCCTATGCGCCCGACAATGCCGTTAACCTACAGGATTATCACACCGTCCGGCCGATTCCGCAGACCCAGCTGGATGCGGTGACCAATAAATCTGAGTTTACCCAGAATGCAGGGTACCAATAACCGTCAGTATAGCTAAAGGTGATTACAGCCCGGTAAGCCATGTACTTGCCGGGCTTATTAATGCTGTGCCCCGCTGTTCATCACACTGGCCGGCAACTCATAGAGTAACCACTGCTTGTTGCGGATAGCCGCTGACTTCTGCCGGATCAGCTGAATAAAATCGGCAACCCCGACCGGTTCGTTGCCGTTGGCATGAATCAGTACCAGGCTGCCCGGTTTAGGCTGCTGTCCTTTCGCCAGCCACGCATCACTGCCAATCGGCAAAAGCCCGAAATCGAGAATACGGTCAAAAACAGCTTTGTCGGACACCAGCCCCGGAAACCGGAAAAAAACAGACGGTACCAGGCCGTTTTGCAGCATGGTCTGTTCATTCAGTAACACCTCTTCTGCAATATTGGTATTGGGTTCCAGCAAAAAGTTGACCGGCAAGGGCCGTTTCGGGTCAAACCGGTGGTGGTAGGAATGATTGACCCAGGTTATATCCAGCTCTCCCCTTTTCACCAGTGATTTCAGGTAGGTCAGGTCATCCGGATGGCTGTTCATCCAGAGCCCGGAAACGGTAATGGTAACAGGCACCGGTCTTTCTTCCGGAGCAAAGGCCGCAATCAGGTCCTCGAAGACGGAACGGGTCAATGGTTTAGTGGACGGGCAGAGATCAATGGTCAGGCTGAAACCCCGTTCGGTGGTATCGGCCCGTTCGATACCGGCATCCTGTAAATTTGTATCGCGGTTCCGTTCATTCAGCAGCGCCCGGACATACGGCGTTTTGCTGAACTGCTGCTGCAAAACGGGGAGCGTTGTTTTCCGGATCGCTGTCTGAGGCAGGGCCGCAACAGACGTATTCATCGTCTGCGGATTGACCAGCAAATACATGGTGCGTCCCTGAAACGTCCACGAACGCAGTGAGAGTTGGGTTGGCTTCTGCGTAGTTACCCCGTAAAACACCGTGTACCCGGGCAACTGAGCAAGTGCCTGCTGAATGTGCAGAAAAAGGACTAAAAGAATGAGTAAAACGCTTTTATTACTGGTATTCAGACTCCGGTTCATGTTGTACAGATTCATAATTCCGATACCCGTTACCCCGGCTCCGGAGCCGGAGCGAACAAAACGGACCGCTAAGTTTACAACATTCAGCAAAAACTACCGCTCATTCCGGATCAGATTTAACCAAATCCCGTCCTTCACCGCATCATGCAAGAGATACTGACCACCGGTACCAGATTTTTCAGGACCACCGGCCGGGTATAAATCGTTCTTACCGCGTAGCTCAGCATTACGTTCCGGCTGAACCGCCAGTCTCCCCCGTAAGCAATCGTAAACTGCCTTGACAGGGTGAGTTTTTCGTTTGCCTGCTGTATGGCCTCCGCAAAAAAATTAAATTTCGGGCTACCGTACCGGATGTTAATGCCAGCCGTCAGTTGTTGCTGTAACAGGTTCTGTCCCCTCAGGCTTGTAAATTCGGTGTACCGGATCAGGCCGGAAACCAGAAGCCGGCGGCCGATCCCGAAGCACCCGTTTGCCCACAGCGACCAGCCATCTGAGGACAGGTTGAGGCTATCAAGCCCCGGATTAGCAAATGTATAGGCCCGTCCGTAGGCAACATCCAGAAACGAAGCATTCCAGTGCTGCTTCACAAAAAGCGTCGACAACTCATTGATTTTTGTTTTCTGGCGCTTGTCCAGATCATCAAGCAGTTGTTCGGTTCCGTTGAGCTGGGTGATGATAAACTCCCTTTGTTTCAGGTTCTCGCTCACAGGGGGCATGTTCCGGAGCGAATCCAGCCACATTTTCCGGTCAAGCAGTAACCGCTCGCGTTGCTGATAGAAGGTTTCGGTAGCCTCGCGGAAAAGGTCCTCATCGTCGAGCGGGTCTTTGCTGCGCAGCAGGGTAATTTTACCGGCAATCGCCAGCCGCCGGTCGAAGGTGTTTTCACCGATCTGCTGCTCCACCGTTCCGGCTGAGATATCAAGCGTTGAGATCATTTTCATGAATTTCGGGGCGCGCTGGTACTTCCGCAGATTTGGCCGGTTATAAAGCAGCTCCCACACCGGTTGGGCCTGAATGGCCAGATTTGGCCGGAGGCGGTACGACTGAAATGACCAGTCGACCTTAAAATCGCGGATATTACCGGGCCGCATCACCGTTGACGGGTTCACGCCCAGCAAATCAAAGGCTGCCGAAACCGGAATCTGGAATTCGAGTGGTTTGGCCGCGCCGTTCGAGACCGGCAAGCCATCCTGGGCTTCAGCTACAAGGCACCAACAAAGAGATAAAAAGAGCAGGCAGAGCGTTCTCATGGGTCAGACAAGGGTAAACCCGACCCGATCAGAACGAATCGGGCCGGGCAATGAAACATACGTGGATTCAGCCGGTCAACGGTTCAGGCGCTTGTTGCGCATGGCTTCAAACTGCTTATTGACAAACTGATTGGCAAAGATTTTCGGGTCAAGTTTCCGCTTAAGAATATCGGCAAACGGAATCACCCGGTCATACAAAGCCTTAAACCGGGCTTCCTGGCTTAAGCGGATTTCGGTATTGATCCGGCCCGACCGTTCAACGGCGAGCTTGAATTTGCCGCTGACAGCCGGTAACGGCGCCGGTGCCTGGCACGTTTCCGTTGCCATGTTTTTACGGGCTTCGTAGGTCAGCACCTGCGTCAGCTTACTCAGCACGAGCGGCTGATATACGGCTGACTGGCCACGGGTGTTCATGTGCATGGTACCGTGAATATTTCCCTGTTGCTCATATGCCGCAAAAATGGAGTTGAAATACCGGTTGTTGCCGTCACATACACACATGCCATTGAAGCGGGTGGCGTTCATGGAGCCCGCAATGTAATGCCAGTTCGGAAAACCGCTGTTCCGGTAGCTCTCTATCTTGTCGGCAACCATGCGGTTCATCGGTACCAGAAAGCCTTCTTTGGCGGCACGGAAATCAGCCTGCGTAGCCAACAGCGTCGAAAACACATGGGACGACGACGGGGACCCGTTGGCCGGAATACAGCCTTCTATCTGCCGCAGAAACCGGTCAAGGTTTCCGCCGGAGGACTGCACTGCCTGAAGAAAATCAATAAAACCGTTCGCCATAATTTCGGCCGCCGATAAGCCGGTATTTACGCTGTTGAGCGTGTTACAGCGCAGGTAATTGACGAGGTAATCGTAGTTCGGGCTGTCGAACAGGCCGGAAGCCGCACAATCATCGCGGTTGTTATCCCCGGCAAAAAAGCTGACGATAGCCTCTCCTGCCCGGCAAACCGCTTCGGCAGCATTCTGTTCGGTCTGTACTGACGACTCCAGCAAGGCAAAAATGGCAAACACAAGGATATTCTGTGGCAAACCGCAGTAGCTTCCGGTCTCATTCTGAGTCGGATCCGGATATTCTGTACTAAACACATACCGGATACACTGGCTGTCCAGAAACCGCCGTAACTCATCATAACTGGCGGGCAGGGTGTTGTTCAGATTTTCGGTGTATCTGGAAATATTCGGCGCAAGTCCTCCGGTAAAAGCCTCTTCAACCGCTTTACCGAACCCGACATCATTCCCGCCGATGGATACCACAACCGCATCAATTTTCCCCTGAATGTCGCCCTTAAACCTCGTGGCCTGTTCGAAAACCGTTTGCAGCTGCCGGAACTGGGGCGGTTCGGTATTGTTCACCAGATTGCCGTTCTGATCGCAAAAACCCGGAGTGTAGTTATCGGTCACCAGATGCCAGGTAGCAGCCCCCGAGCAACTCACAAAAAAGGGTTCGTAGATAACGGCAATGTGCGGATTTGCCGTTACAAACTGCTGCACTGCCTTATACTCTCCGGAGTTTACCGAGCGGTGGCAACCCGGCAATTGCCAGAGCGTACCGGGTGCCGGTGCCCCCTCCCCTGACGAGTACGAATCGCCGATGACCGCAATATTCATCGGCCGGGGCATGATAAAGTCTGCGGTTGCGGTCACGTCTGACTCCGTACCACTTAGGGCCAGATGCCATTTATAGTACACCTTCTGACCGCCCCGTGCGTCAATCACCGTAGTGCCGATGGCCCCGTTGCGGTTACCCGAATGCGGGAGAATAACTTCCCACCGGCCATTGACCAGCTGCGCCTGCGTCACCCCAAGATCCTGGCGCGAGCGGGCTTCCGTTGGATTCAGCTTTTCACGGATCGAACCGGTTTCGCTCAGGCTATAGTACAAATAAACCGTTTGGGGCTGGAGTGTCGCGTTATTCAGGCTCAACTTCTTCCGGAAGGTCGCCGATAGTTTCCGCTCTCCGATTACGCCTTGAGGCGTTGTGGTTGTGGCCAGAGTAGGGTTCGCAATTTCCTGTAAACGCGGATCGGGCTGGATTTGCGGCTGTGGCTGAATCTGAGCAAAGACGGTCTGCCCGGCTGCTACAAGCAGCAGCCATATGATTTTTTTCATAAACAGGCTATTTTTTTCGCTACATACATCCTAAAGCGCAGGCGGCAAAACAGGGGGCACACGCCACACCGGCACACCCAAAGAATACCGCAACTGTCACCGGCACACCCAGCCCGCCTGAAGCTACCGACAGAATAGCTGTTACACCGCCGCAGATAGCCACACCCGCCAGACAACTATTTTTACAGTCGGCTTTGACGCGCGTTTTAAACCCGAACGGTCCTTCCAGCACCACACTGGCCGTATTGCCGCCAATACAGTTCCGGAAACAGCGGCCGAAGCTATGCGCTTTCTGGACCTTTCCTCCCGACGAAAACCACTCTTCAGACAACAGCAGCGCTTTATCCATTGATTTTTCACCAACCGGAAAAACCAGATAAGCCTTGTAAATCTGGTCACCGACCTGCCGCCAGACCATTGAGCAGCCCTGACCTTCCTTCTCGGCCGGATTGTAAAAATCAAAGGCGCAGAACATGACCGGCACTTTCTTACCTTTTTCATCGACCACAGTACCCGAGAAACCCCAGGAGCCTTCTTTTACTTCGTACCGTTTAAACTTCCGGCCCCTTACTTCACCGGTCAGTAGCTTCCAGTCTTCATCTCCGCCGAATTTTTCCCACAACTTTGTCAGTTCATCAGGTCCGAAAACTTTCTGGCTAACCAGTTCACCCTGCGCAAAAGCATTCACCGCCAGTCCGCAGACCAGCAACATCATTAACATTGTCCGTAACATAGTTGTAATTGGTTTAAGATATGGGAAACAGGTACTAAATCGAATCAGCATTGGGCACAGCAATTCCAGCCACTAACGATATCCTATATACGCCAGTAGTGTTTTGTTGGTTGCCCGCTCACGAAGCAACCGGTCAGACCGGTTTTCAGACGGGCCGGGTTATGACGTTGCCCCGCAGTCGAGGGCCAGCATCAGCAGACAGGTTGCCTGATCGCCGCAACGCGCAACCATACAGTCGAGATAGGCCCGCAGGTTAAACATCCTGGACTTACCCTGAAATGTATAGAATTCAAAAAAGGCATTCTGGTAACAAAACGTATTGGCGTTTCTGGTTTCACAGGTCGTTTCGCAGCTGCCGGTCGTCAGGCGGTTTTTGAAACACATGTGCCAGCCGGTAGCCTGAGTCAGCTCCCCCCGCCCGTTCATAACCCATTCCTGCGCCTGTTGCAGGCTGGCCATATTTTCCGGAAAGGTCAGAAAGGCTTTGTACTGCCGCCGGTTCTGCTGAATCCAGATGACGGCTGCCGAAGCCGATCCTTTGTCGGTCATGGGTTCAAACAGCCACACACCCATAAACAATGGAGTCCCCTGTCCGTCGGTGCCTCTGAACCCCCAGGCCGATTCGGCACCGGATTGCCGGGAAAACCCTTTCCGCTGGAGGCTGGCGGTTAAACCACTGCCTGACGCATCGGCCGGGAACGATGCCCAGACTTTATCCAGTTCGCGGGCATCAAGCATGATCAGCTGCCGGATCTGCCCGTCGCCGGCATGGAGCCGGACCGGATGCAGAAGCAGCCAGCAGCAAAGGATGCCGGCCAGCCGGTACAGCCGACTCGTGAATTGACCGGAGATAGGAACGGGCTGAATCATGGACCAAAATTGGGTCCTTTTCAGCGCAGATACATCGGGGTATGTCCCGAATCTGAAAAATCAGGGTTTTCCCTGAGCCTGTCGGGCAGCGATTAGACCAGCCCTTTTCCGAGCGCAATTTTTACAAGACCGGCTACATTCCGGGCACCCAGCTTCTGCAGCAGATTCGTCCGGTGGGTTTCTACGGTTTTGGTGGTTACAAATAAGGCATCGGCAATCTCCTGGGTAGTCATTTCGTTGACAATCAGCTTTAATACTTCCTGCTCCCGCTGTGTCAATGCCGGTATATACGACACTTTTGCTGACTGTTCCAGACCCATTGAACTCGACAGCAGAATTTCCTGTACCTGCGGCTGGATATAGCGTTTGCCGTCCCGGGCGGCGACAATTGCTTCCCCCAATTCGCGGAAGCCGGCATTTTTGAGCAGATAGCCCGCAGCTCCGTTCTGAAACGCGGCTTTCACCAGCGCCGGCTCAGAATAGGACGTCAGCATCAGGATCTGCACATCAGGGAACCGCTGGCGCAGGTCGCGGCAGATTTTGATGCCGTCCAGCTTATCGAGGTGGATATCAAGCAGCAGCACCGCTACCGGCGATGTGCTCAGCCAGGCTTCGCAGTCGGTTAATTCCGTTGCGCCCCAGCCGGCTTCAATGTCCGGATGTTGTTTAAACAGGCTCATCAACCCTTCAACAACCAGCGGATGGTCATCCAGAATACCAAATCGAATCATGTTAAGCAAAATGTTTTGAATTACAGTACGTTAGTTCCAGCGAAATGGTCGTGCCTGCCCCAACGACCGACTGAACACCGAAGGTGCCGCCCAGATCAGCAATGCGTTTCCGGCAGTTTTTCAGTCCGTTTCCCCGCGAGGCCAGTGCTACCTCCACGTCAAAGCCTTTTCCATCATCGTCGATACGGATGGTGAGTTTTTCGGGCTGCGCCACCACGGTAATACCAATATGGGCAGCCCCGGCATACCGGATGGCGTTACCAATCATCTCCTGCACGCAACGGTACAGCCCCAGCTCGGTAATGGCATTCATTTCGGGCGTTTTGCCCTGAATATCAATATGTAGGAATGGTCCGGTCCCTGTCTGTAACTGGCTGACGTACTCCCGCAGTGCTCCGGTAAAACCATAATACTGCAGCAGATAAGGCATTAGTTTCTGCGAAATCCGGCGAACTTCCTTACTGGCTTCATCCAGCAATGCCACGGGCGGTTCCTCGGTTTCCGCTACAAACCGGTACGCAAAGGCCTCTACTCTGAACCGCGCGGCAGCCAGAATGCCGCCCAGTCCGTCGTGGAGTTCACGCGCAATCCGCACCCGCTCCTGTTCTT
>CBDFHU010000106.1:0-14505 GCA_965247375.1 Arsenicibacter sp. | reverse complement strand
CGTTCGAGCCGGACATCGACCAGATCATTACTGGCATTTCCGACAAGTTCTTCCAGCGAAGCCAGCAGGCCAAACCGTTCAAGTGTGGTCGGGACAAGATCGCGGCTGATCCGGCGGACATTTTTCAGGGTATCATCCAGCAACTGACGGGTTTTGCGGGCCTGTTGCGCGGGTGGGGTTTCGGGCGTAAGCTGGCGTTCAAGCTGATTCAGGGTTAGCTTGGCGACCGACAGCATCGTACCGATATCGTCGTGCAGGTCCTGCGCCAACCGGCGGCGTTCGGCTTCCTGACCGTGAAAGGTGGCTGCCATCAGCTCCTGGCGGTGGCGTTCCTGCATTTCTTTCGGCGCCAACCGCTGTTGTGCTTGTTTATGCTGGTAATAGGCAACGAAGATGATGATAAAAATCGCCATCATCAGCAAAACTGCCGTACCAATTGCAATGACTAAGCCCGCACTCATTTCAGCGTAAAGTTTTCAGGTTGGCGTATCCGGATAGTGGTTACAAGGTCTATGTAAATGTTGAGCAGAAAGGTAGATTAGTTAAATATGCAGAAGTTGGCACGGAATGGCAAATACGGTTTAGGATTCGGTCATAAAAACGTGTAAAATGGACACATGTTTTATTATCTGGTTGTTTATGAACGCAAAAAGCCCGGTAATGCACAGGCATTACCGGGCTTTGTCGTATCGGGGAAACTTACGCTAACTTAGCCTGTAAGTTTGTATCCAGCGCTTCCAGGAAGTCTTCTGTGTACAGGTAGTGCTCGCCGGGGATCAGCTTCGTACCGGCAGGGAATGCCGACAGGGCCAGATCCTTCGTCATTTTACCACTTTCTACGGTTTCAACGCAAACTGCTTCCAGTGCGTGGCAGAAATCGATCAGCGCCTGGTTGCCGTCCAGTTTACCACGGAAGGCCAGACCACGTGTCCATGCGTAGATTGACGCAATCGGGTTAGTCGATGTTTTATTGCCTTTCTGGTGTTCGCGGTAGTGGCGGGTTACGGTACCGTGCGCGGCTTCCGCTTCCATCGTATGTCCGTCCGGCGTAACCAGTACCGATGTCATCAGACCCAGTGAACCGAAGCCTTGTGCTACAGTATCCGACTGAACGTCACCGTCATAGTTTTTACAAGCCCATACGAATGAACCTTCCCACTTCAGGGCAGAAGCCACCATGTCATCGATCAGGCGGTGTTCGTAGTGAACGCCTGAATCTTTGAACTCAGTTTCGTAGATCTCCTGGAAAATATCTTTGAAACGGCCGTCGTATTTTTTCAGGATTGTGTTTTTCGTAGACAGGTACAGCGGCCATGCTTTTTGCTGCGCCATGTTGAAGCAGGCACGGGCAAAACCACGGATCGACTCGTCAACGTTGTACATCGCCATGGCTACGCCCGGGCCGTTGAATTTGTACACTTCGTACTCCATCACCGTTCCGTCTTCGCCTTCGAATTTAACCGTCAGTTTACCTTTGCCCGGTACAACGAAATCCGTTGCGCGGTATTGGTCACCGAATGCGTGGCGGCCAACGATGATTGGCTGAGACCAGTTTGTTACCAGACGGGGTACGTTGTTGATGACGATTGGCTCGCGGAATACAGTACCGTCCAGAATGTTCCGGATTGTACCGTTCGGCGACTTCCACATTTGCTTCAGATTGAACTCTTCCACACGGGCTTCGTCCGGTGTGATAGTCGCACACTTGATACCGACACCGTATTCTTTGATAGCATTAGCCGCGTCGATCGTTACCTGATCGTTTGTCTCGTCGCGGTATTCGATACCAAGGTCATAATATTTAATATCTACATCAATGTAGGGGAGAATCAGCTTGTCTTTGATGAACTTCCAGATAATTCGCGTCATTTCGTCGCCATCCAGTTCAACCACCGGATTAGCTACTTTAATTTTCTCCATTTTATGTTCTGTCAATCAGTTGGAAAATTGAAATTCACCGCAAAAGTACTCAGAAAGGCGTTACATGAAAACGAAAGTTTAAGCGAGTCTGCTGCAAAGTGTTACATAAGCCTTCAGAATGCGTATTTTTTACGGAATGCTCAAAATATTATGTGGGTAAAAAAGGCCCTTTTAGTATATTTCATCCTGTTTTACTGAGTTAACCTAAACTAAATATGGCAATTATGAAAAATTCTACAACAAAGTGGATTGTTCTGCTTTCATTCCTGCCTGCTCTTCTTTTCGGTCAGGCAAAAAAGAACAAAGCACCGGTCGACAGGACCGAAAAATTAAAGCAGGAGGTGATGGCGGCAATTGATGCCCGGAAGGATCAGGCGCAGCAAATCAACGATATGCTCTTTAGTTTTTCCGAACTGGGGTTTCAGGAAGAAGAGTCATTTAAATACCTGACCACCCTGCTCGAAAAGGAAGGCTTTACGGTACAGAAAGGAATTGCCAACATGCCGACTGCCTGGATTGCGACCTGGGGCAACGGAAAGCCGCTGATCGCTATCGGCTCCGATGTCGACTGTATTCCGAAAGCCAGCCAGAAGCCGGGCGTTGCCTACCACGACCCGATTGTGGAGGGAGCACCAGGGCACGGTGAAGGCCATAACTCAGGGCAGGCGCTGAATATTGTGGCGGCGCTGGCGGTAAAACAAATCATGGAGCGCGAAAAAATTCCGGGTACGCTGATGCTGTGGCCGGGGGTTGCCGAAGAACTGGTAGGCGCTAAAGCCTTTTTCGTACGCGATGGTTACTTCAAGGATGTAGATGCCTGTATTTTTACCCACGTCGGTAATAACCTGGGCGTTTCGTGGGGCGATGCCGGTAATAACGGGCTGGTGTCGGTGCGGTTTAATTTCGAAGGGCAGGCGGCACACGCTGCCGGAGCGCCGTGGCGGGGCCGCAGTGCCCTGGATGCCGTGGAGCTGATGAACGTTGGCTGGAACTTCCGCCGCGAACACCTCGAAGTCACCCAGCGCTCCCACTATGTTATCTCTGACGGAGGCGATCAGCCGAACGTTGTCCCGTCGAAAGCGGCCGTCTGGTACTACTTCCGTGAGCGCACGTATCCGAAAATCAAAAAGCTGTATGAGACCGGTCTGAAAATCGCCGAAGGGGCGGCCATGATGACCGATACTAAATTTACCTACGAAGTGCTGGGCTCGGCCTGGCCTGGTCACTTCAATAAGCCAATCGCAGAAGCCATGTACGAAAATATCCGGAAAGTAGGCTTGCCGACCTGGTCGCCGGACGATCAGTTGCTGGCAAAAGCGTCGCAGATCGAGCTACAGGCGCCGAAAGTAGAAGGGCTGGCCACAAAAATTGACTCAATCGGAATGCCGGTCTCGGCGGCACCGGTGATGATGGGTGGTCAGATGATGACGGCTATGGGCGGTGGTTCGGATGATATTGCTGATATTTCGTGGTCGTTGCCGACCGTGGTACTACGTTACCCGTCAAATATTCCCGGCTTGCCGGGTCACCACTGGGCCAATGCTATTTCCATGGCAACGCCGATTGCCCACAAAGGCATTGTGGCGGGAGCCAAGGCTGAAGCGATGACCTTGATCGATATGCTGATGAAGCCGGAGATCATTAAAAACGCATGGGCTTATTACCGCGATGAACAAACCAAAGAGATTAAGTACACGCCGCTGATTTCGCCGAAAGAACAGCCTGCGGTTTACCTGAATAAGAAGATTATGACGGAGTATAAACCGAAACTAGAGCAGTACTATTACGATCCGGCGAAGCATAAGACGTATCTGGAGCAGCTAGGCATTAAATACCCTACTGTCCGCGACGACCAGCGGGCGGCGATCAAGGAGAAGGAGTCGAAAGAGACTGCGGCGAGTAAAGTAAGCGGAGGAAAATAAGGAGGGAGTATAATGGATAATGTACAATGAATAATTAACCGTGCGTAGCTTTCATTATTCATCGTACATTATCCATTATTCATTCATTTTATTTCGTCTTTATCCCGTGATAGCGCTCCGGCTCCTGATAGTCTTTGCGGAGCGGGTGGCCCTCCCAGTCAGCGGGCATCAGGATACGGCGGAGATCGGGGTGACTGGTAAAGGAAATGCCAATCAGGTCATAGGCCTCGCGTTCGTGCCAGTCGGCGGTGCGCCAGATGTGACTTACCGTCGGCACTTCCGGCAGCGGGCCGCCCGGCTGATTCCGGTTTACCATGACTTTGAGCATCAGATCATGCTCAAACGGGATCGACGTAAAGTTGTAAATAACTTCCATGGTGTTTGCCTGCGGCCCGTTGTCAATGGCCGTAATACAGGCCAGCAGATCGAAGAACAGCCGTTCATCGTCGCGCAGGAACTGGCACACGCGGACCAGTGCATCCGTTGAGACCCCAATTGCCGGCGTGCCGGTCTGGACCTGAATCGTTGACCCGAATTGTTCCTGAAGAATAGAGACGATATCGTCGAAAGACATACTTATACTCAATAGGGGTTATCGGCTGGATTACTGCGTGTATCTATGAGTCTTAAAATTAAGATCGCAGTACCAATATCTTCGTAATAGATTGCTGTTCGTTTATCAAGTAAAACCCGTCTGACACCTTCAATCTGGGTAGATGGTTTGCCTATGGTTGGCATAAACTCAATAAGATCAAGCTTATCATAAAACTGCTTTATAAAGCGAATAGCAATCTCATTTGACCATTCCTGTTCTAAATACCTGATAATATGGTTGAAGTCAGCTTTCGCGGTATCAGTTATTACAATCCTTTCTTTAGCCATTCTTCGACCTCCTGTTTGAAGGTTGATAAAGAGGTAAAATTTCCTGCTCTCCCTTCCTGACGCGCTTTTTCCAGACCAGCTAACTGATCCGGTGACAGCTCATCTGATTTATCGTTTCCGGTATCTTTTAGGGAAAGGATGCGGTACGCCTCTTCCAGCAGTGCTTCATCTGTTGCACTTTCCACCAGTTCATGAAGCCGTTGTTTATATTCTAAAATACTCATTGCATGTGTGTCGGGTCTTTTACAAATATAAGCAATCTGCTTTTTATTTCTCCGGCTGTGCGGCCGGAGCCGTCAGGGGCTTCTCGTTGCGGATTTTCTCCTGTAATTTCAGAAAACCATCAATGAGTGCTTCGGGGCGGGGCGGGCAGCCGGGCACGTACACGTCGACCGGAATGATTTTATCCACGCCTTTCACAACATGGTAGCCGTGCTGCCAATAAGGTCCCCCGCAGTTTGAGCACGACCCCATCGAAATCACATAGCGCGGTTCGGCCATCTGCTCATACAACCGCCGGATACGGTCTGCCATTTTGTAGGTCACCGTCCCTGAGATAATCATGATGTCTGACTGCCGCGGTGAAGGCCTCGGGAAAATGCCGAAGCGTTCGAGATCATAACTCGACGCCATAGAGCCCATCATTTCGATGGCGCAGCAGGCCAGACCGAACGTCAGCGGCCATAACGACGATTCCCGCGACCAGTTCAGAAGCTCCTCCGAACGGAGTAACACAATGCCGTGGTCGCCGGATTTATTGGCTGGGGAAGATGGAGTCATGGAGTCTGTGATTGTCTATGCCGGTGTAACGGACGAGGACCGTAAAACGGTTCCGGCGGGTCAGGCTTTGGCTTTCGGCTGGTACTTTTTGTTTACCTGATCGTAGAGCGACTGCGGTACTTTGGTCTCTACCGTCGGGATTTTCTGCTGCGGCTTCACCCAGTTCAGGTAACCTTTCACCCACGCATAGGCTAAACCGAGCGCCAGCGTAAGCACAAAAATGCCCATTTCGGTCAGCGAAAACCAACCCCATAGTCCTTCTGTCTGCGTGATCAGCGTCTTTTGCCCGAAAACAGTTGCCCACGGGAAAAGAAATACCAGTTCGACATCGAACAACACAAAGATCAGCGCCACGACATAAAACCGGATGTTGAACTGCACGTTCGCGTTGCCGACCGGTTCTTCGCCCGATTCATACGTACTCATCTTTTCGACATTAGGCCGGTTCGGGCGCAGAAAGCTGGCTCCGAATAAGACAAGGGAGATAAAGGCGAAAGCAGCCAGAATAAACAGCAGAATAATGCCAAAATCAGACAGCATGGCGATAGAAGCAGAAGGCCACGGTCTGGAACTACCGCGGCCTTCTGCTTTATTTTTTCTTTTTGTAAAAGTTATAGACGAACGCGACCTGAAGCACGCGGTTCCGGTAGTTCAGATCGATGCCCGCTGCCGTGGCCGGTGCCACGTTGGTCAGGCCATGAATGTAGCGGACCTGAAGGCTGAACTTGTCGAGCATATCCAGAAAATCGTAATGGGCGCCGACGACAATCCCCATATCGTTTTTGGTACCGGGCCCGTAGGTTGAACCTGCATTGACGGCATAGCTGAACTGCGGACCAGCCTGTAAGGCAATGCCTTCGGTCGGAATCCAGCCAAACAAGACGGGAACCGCAATGTAGCTGAAGTTATTCCGCACAATTTCTGTACGGCCAACGCGCTGTACTTTCAGCGTGCCGCCCTCTTTAGAGTAGAGCAGTTCCGGCTGAACCGTAAAGTTTTTGTACCGGAGCTGATACATGCCGCCGAGACTGAAGTCGATTTTTTGCTTGGGAATGCTGGTTGTTACCCCTGAAAGTGCCAGCCTGGTAATAGACGGACCAGCCTTAATACCAAAATGCCCCGAAAGAGTATTGCCTTGTGCAAGGACTACCGATGGGCAGGCCAGTGCAAGCATGAAAAGTAGCTGTTTAATACGCATGAAATGAAGCAGCAGAAGGTTTGTTTCCTTCTCTTAACGATAGATCCGGCTGCAAAATTGGTTAAAAAAAGTTAATTCAGCCGTGGATCAACCGGGTAGTTTGACAGAACCTTGAATTCTCCCCCCATTCGCTTCAGAATTCCGCGCCAGAACTGGTCGGCCGGGGTATCGAACAGGAAGTCCGTTTCGGCTTTTGAGACAATCCAGGCCTTCTCGTTCAGCTCACCGTCAAGCTGCCCCTCGCTCCAGCCGGAATACCCGACAAAGAAGCGGATATCGTGTTCCGACAGCGTCCCGATGTTAATCCCCTGTTTGATCTGTTCGAAGTCGCCGCTCCAGTAAAGGCCATCCTGAATCCGGATAGACTGCTCAATCAGATCGGGGCGGCGGTGAATAAAATGGAGTGTATTCTGCTGAACAGGACCGCCCAGAAAGAGAGGAACATCACTGTAGACATCGTCGATGACGTCGCTCAGCATAAGATTGGTGGTCTGATTCAACACGAGCCCGAACGTTCCTTCCCCACTGTGTTCGCAGACCAGCACCACGCTGCGCTCAAAATTAGCATCGCCCAGAAACGGCTCCGCAATCAGAATACTTCCGTTGGTAACAGTTTTTGTGTTCATAGCGCAGATCGATGTTAGGAGAAATACGGCAAAACCTGTCGTTAGGTTTGTAAGTATAGCGTATTTTTATCGAAAACGCAGAATGGGGCAGGTTGGTATGCGGGGGAGGGGGAGAACAGGGGGATAGTGGTGGCACGACTGGGCCGCCTGGCGGTCGGGGATGCCCAGTCGGGGCCGCCCAGTCGTGCCACCACTGGCATTGACGGCTAGTTTTTCTTCAGCCGCATTTTGCCGTCTTTCAGCACAACTTCGTCGGTTTTATCCTGCTTTTTGTAGCCGTTGCCTTCCGGATCAATATTCGTGTCGTAGCCGGTCGCTGAGGTCACGATTTTGTTTTCAACCTTATCGCGCAGACGGCCCAAACCGCCGAAAACGGTGGCTGATGCTTTTTCTTTCCAGTATGTTCCGGTAAGGGTGGCATTGAACGAAAGCTCAATAAACCCGTCGCTGCCCGACTTAACTTCGAGCGTTTCGTTGTTATTCTGTGAATCACCGACGTGGTATTCCATGCGCGGTGTCTTTGTTTCTTCCACGTAACGGATAGCGGCAATGCCCTTGTACTTGCCCAGATCCTGTGCCCGTTTGATATTCTCGCGGGTGTCGGGGCGGTCAGCATTTACGATCAGGTAAAGACCCGGTTCGCTGATGGCCCGTCCGTTGAAATCGCCGAGCCAGACGCGGAGCATACGGTCAGGCTTGGTGCTGTTGCCGGTGAAGTAGGCGTAATTCCCGATCCGTATCTGCCGGGGCTGGGTTTTATATTCCTTGCCGTCAAGCTGTACCACCAATGTATTGTCGTTGGCCAGCTGCGCCTGAGCGCTGAAGAAAGCCAGTAAGGCAAGTGCAAGCAAAAAAGTTTTTTTCATCTGTGTTCATTTAGTTTTTGGCTGCCCGAATGTAGAGCAGAACCGGATAGGGCTGTATTTCTTTTGAGGAAGCGGAAAATCTTTGATAATCGGGCAAGTACCAACCCCTTTATGTGAAAATTTGTTAAAAATCAGAAAGGCTTTCCAACCGTTTCAGAAAGGGGCGGGTCTTTATGGTGTCGACGTTAATATGCTTGATGATTACGGATTAGTTGAAGGATGCCGGCGGCAGGACCGTTCAGTGCAGCGACAGCTCTATGAGCGGTTTGCCGGGAAGCTCTTTGTCATTTGTAAACGATACACTAAAGACGTGGAAGAGGCCGAGGATGTGTTGCAGGATGCTTTTGTCAAGATCTTTCAGCACATTGGCTCATTCCGGTTTGAGTGTCCGCTCGAGGCATGGCTGAAACGGGTTGTCATCAATACCGCTCTCAAGCAGATCAGGCAGCAAAAGCCGTGGGAGCAAACGACCGATATTGCCGACATGGCCCCGTTTATCGGGCAGGCTGATGAAAGCCTGCCCTCGCTGAACTACCAGTTTTTGCTGCAGCTGGTGCAGGAGTTGCCGCCGGGGTGCCGGGCTGTGTTTAACTTGTATGCGATCGAAGGGTACAACCACCTCGAAATTGCCGAAATGCTCTCTATTTCAGAAGGAACCTCAAAATCGCAGTACGCCAGAGCCCGACAATTACTTCAGCAGAAATTACAGAAAGAAGATAAATTACCATCCAGCGGAATGCCGCCATTACGAAATGAGTCAGTTTGAAGAACATACACCAGGGAAACGTCCTGATGAGTCCGGTGAGGCTCTCTGGAGAAAGGCGTTCGGGGAGGCATCCGAAATGCCTCCGGCCCGTGTGTGGGACGCTATCGAACGCCGGCTCGACGAGGAAGAGGATCGTGGAATTATTCCACTGTGGGGAGGGGCGCCAATGGCCGGTGCTGCCGGTAGCGGTGGGCTGACCGCCATACGGCCATGGATGCGCTGGAGTACAGCTGCTGCTGCTGCGGTTTTGCTGCTGAGCCTTGGCTGGTGGGCAATGGATACGCCGGCAACGGAAAATCCGGTGCTCTCAGCCACTAAACCGGCTGGTACGGCGTCTGAACAAATTACAAAAGAACCGGACGTATTGGCTTCTGCCGCTAAGCCGGCCGGAAAATCAAAGTTATCCACAATGCCTGTGGATAACTCACGGAAATTGCCCGCGAATGTGCATAACCCGTTGCAGCAGGCGCAATTAGCAGCTGTACAAACCAAAAGAAATCTCCGTGTATCGGAAGCCGGTGCGGCAGTACCAGAGCTGATTGCAGCGACAAATCGGGAAAAAGTACAAAATCCGGCAGAACCTACTGCTGCAAACGGGGTAAAACGTTATCCCGAAAGCGCAGCACTACTGGCAGACAATGCTGTGAAAGGGGCTGGCAGCGAAACCATTAAGGAAAACAGCACCTCCGGCTACGGGGCGCCGGCACAGATGATGACACGGGTTGCTTTTGCCGGACCGGAGGCGGCCGTTGCTGCGGTTGAACCATTATCCAGCCGGCCTATGCGTGACCGGATGTATGGCACGCAGCGCATTGTCTGGTACCGGATAAATGATGTTATGCTGGACGTCAACAGCAGCCAGCCGAAAGAACACAGAGAGCTTTGGGCGTCGGCCAGTGTGATGCCCGGAGCTTTTAATCCGTCAGTGTCTATTCCGTCGTCGCAGCCGGGAATGGTCTATGCTAACTATGTGGCAAACACACGGGTAGCGTCACCGACACAGAGCGTCAATAGCCGGGCTGACCTTTCGGTCGCTTATCAGTTATCGACCGGTATGAAGCTGGGGAACCGCTGGACAATTGAAACCGGCGTAGGATATCTGGAGGCGAATTCAACCGTGAATAGCCCGACACAGACGATTGTGGCGAATCTTCAGTCGGCTATGTTGAGCGAAATACGTACGTCGAATCTGTATGCCGATGCCTTGCGCGGCGCTGTTTCCGGCTTAAACGCTAATTATGCTCAGGTGTCTATGGACAAGAGTAATTCGTTTATTCCGAGCAACAATGCATACAATACGGACCAGGTGCAGCAGATCAGCAATAACTATCAGTTTGTGCAGGTGCCTGTGCAGCTGGGTTATCAGTTGCGTCCGCGTAAACGACTGGGTATTGCCATGTTGGGCGGGTTACTGACAAACTGGTTTGTTAAAAACCGGGTTGATGAAAGTGTAACCATCTCATCCGGTGACGGAGTATATCGGCCGGTGACCCTGTCGGCAACGACTGGTCTGCGGTTCCGTTATCGCCCTACACAGCGCTGGTCGGCTTCGTTTGCCGGTATGTACCAGCATGCGCTCCAGAATGCGACCAAAGCAACGGTCGACGTCCGGACCAGACCGCAGACGATTGGCATGAGCATGGGGGTAGATTATCATTTTTAAGGCAATTGAACAGTAAACAATAGATACGATGAAAGCACTGATCTTAGCCGGTATGGTGGCCCTGATGGCTGCCCAATGCGGCACACAGGAAGGGGTTGATGCCGAAGTAAAAGGCGCTTCAGCCGATGTTGTTATCCGCAGCGGAACCTCTTACGGTTTTTGTATTGGTTACTGCAAGCGTCAGCTGGATCTTACGCCCGCCGAAGCGACCTTCATCATGAAGGACAACCGGGAAGAATTACCGGTGAAGTCGTGCAAGGGGGCGGTAACGGCCGACGAATGGAAAACGTTAGCCGCTCAGGCTGACCTGGCGGCGCTGAAAAAACAACCGGAACGCATTGGCTGTCCGGACTGTGCCGATGGCGGTGCTGAGTTTCTGGAAATTGAACGTTCGGGGGATAAATACCGCGTGACCTTCGAAGCCGGTAAGACCATTCCGGGTTTTGAGTCGCTGGTCGAAACGCTTCGGAAGCGCCGTACAGCCTTCAACGATTGTCAATAGTATAACCCGTAAACAACAAAGAACATGAAACGTCTGTTTGCCTTAACCGCAACCGTTACCGCGCTGATAGCGGGTACAGTAGGTTGCCAGAAAAATAATTCATCGCCGGCGCCGGGCGAAAGCACTGTCGGGGCGCTGCGGGTGTCCACAAAGTTTGCCGGCCAGACCAATGACTTTGCGTTTGACTTTTTCAAAAAGGTGTATGCCGAAGAAGCGAAGACAGAGAATGCCTTTGTCTCGCCATTGAGTCTGCATATTGCGCTGGGCATGCTGATGAATGGCGCAAACGGGCAGACGCAGTCGGAAATTCAGAAAACGCTGAAACTGGACGCGCAGACATTGTCAGAAGCGAATGATACCTACGCCAACCTGATGACGAACCTGCCGGGCGTTGACCCGAATGTTAAGCTGTCGATCGCCAACTCGATGTGGTACCGGAACGGGTTTGCGGTTGAGACTTCATTTCAGGATGTGCTCCGGAAAACGTTTCAGGCCGACATAACCGGTCTTGACTTCAATAGCCCGACGGCTAAAGACCGGATCAATAAGTGGGCGAGCGATAAAACCAACGGTAAAATCCCGAATGTAATTTCGGAGGTGAAACCCGAGCATGTGATGTTCCTCCTCAATGCGCTCTATTTTAAAGGCGACTGGAAGACGAAGTTTGATACCAAACAAACGTACGATACAGACTTTAAACTCCTGTCGGGACAGACAAAGAGCGTCAAAATGATGCGGCTGGATGTGCCGTTGCGTCGCGCCTTCCGGCCTTCGTATACTGCCTTTGAACTGCCGTATAGTCAGGGCAACTATGTGATGACGGTATTGCTCCCTAACGAAAATTCATCGCTGGATGCAATGATGAATACGTTGAGCGGTACCGAATGGGCAAGCCTGCAACAAGGAATGGCTGAAGGAAAAATTGACATCGGTCTGCCACGTTTCGGGATGAAATACAGTATTAAATTAAATAGCATCCTGTCGGGTATGGGTATGCCAACGGCGTTCTCGAACTCGGCCGATCTGTCGGGCATCAGCAAGGGGAAACAGCTTTACGTTGATTTTGTAAAGCAGGATACCTATGTCGCTGTCGATGAGTCAGGGACCGAAGCGGCGGCCGTTACGAGTATCGGTGTCGGGGTAACCTCAGCGGGCATGTCCTACATCTGTAACCGTCCGTTTGCGTTCGTGATTCACGAAAAAACAACCGGTACGGTCTTGTTTATGGGTAAAATCGTTAATCCGGATACAAACTCATGAAAACGGTAATGCTCTTTTTTGCATCGCTGATCGCCATGGCGTTTAGCTGCGAACGAAACGATGAAGCGGTAGTAGCGCTGAGCGCGTCGACGGCTAAAATCGACGGCACCTGGAAGCTGGTGGAGCCGGCTACGCCCTACACGATTACGCTTGAACTGAACGCAATACCGGTCAATGCGATGGTTCTGACGGCTGCCAGTGTATATGAAGCGACAGGTAAAGCACCCGTCAATTCCTATTTTACGAAACTGACGCAGCCTAAACCTGCCGAATCTGATCAGGTGGTGATCGACGGTATCGGGTCAACGAAGATGGCCGGCCCGGCTGAGGCCATGCAGGCGGAACAAACGTATTTTACGAATCTGAAAAACGTAACCCGATACGAACTGACAACACAAAACCGGCTTCGTCTCTATCACAGCGGCGGTATGCTGGTCTACGAAAAAATAAATTAAATGCGCCGGCCGGCGAGGCTGCGTATGAAAACAGTGAACAGTAATTTTTTAGGTGATAATTGCTGACTTTTTGTGTAAGATAAATCGCCCGGTGGCCTTGCTGCCGGGCGATTTTTTTTGATACAATTCCAACCTTAGCAAAATAAAAGGACTCTTGTTTACATACTATAAATTCTTCCTAACTGTATGAAATTTAAACAACTACTCGTACTGATGAGTGGGTTAGCACTGCTGTTGACTGGTTGTACCGACAACTGCCGGCAGGTGCGGACTTATCGCAAGCAGATACCGGTAAAGGTGACGCTCGATGAGCTGCGGAAACCAGTCACCTCAACGGCACCGCAACAACTGATTGAACCCGGTAAGATTTATGCCAAGGATAATTACCTGTTCATTGTTGAGGTGAAAAAGGGGATTCACGTGATCGATAATTCGAATCCGTCGAGCCCGAAATTTATCTCGTTCCTGCCGATCCCGGGGAATGTCGATCTGGCCGTCGCCGATAACACCTTATATGCCGACAGCTACATCGATGTGGTAGCGCTGGACATCAGCAATCCGGCCGCTATCAAAGAAGCAGGCCGTGTCGAAAGCGGATTTTCGTACGGACAGGTAGGCCGGACAAGCTGGTCGTATGATAACCAGACGCGGACCATAAACGACTATCGGGAAGAAATCACGACTGAGACTTTTGATACGGACTGCGAAGGAAATTATGGGTTTATTCCGTACCCGATTGCCTTGTACTGGTTTGGCCGGGCTTATTTGCAGTCTGATTTTGCTTACTACAGTGGAACCAAAAATAGTACTGGAACAACCAATCCGTCAACTACAGGCCAGGGCGGTTCTATGGCACGGTTCGCCATTATGAATAACCAGCTGTATGTCGTGAACTCATCGGTGATGCAGTTATTTGACATTTCAACGCTGTCAAAGCCGGTGAAAGGCAAGACGATCAATCTGGGCTGGGGGGGCATTGAAACGATTTTCCCGTATCAGGACAAGCTGTTTATCGGCGCGCAGGATGGCATGCATATTTATGATGCCTCAACGCCGACTGATCCAAAGCAGCTGTCGTTGTATCGTCATATCCGGTCATGCGATCCGGTGGTGGTGCAGGGCAACTATGCCTACGTGACGCTTCGGGGCGGTGGCTTCTGCGGCGGCGCGCAGAACGTACTGGATGTGGTCGACATATCGAATCCGTCAATGCCGACGCTGGCGAAGTCATATCCGATGGACGGGCCGTACGGGCTGGGCGTCGATTTTCCGAATCTGTTTGTATGCGAAGGCCAGAAAGGATTGAAGGTCCTGAAAATGACGGATGCGACCAACCTAACACAGGTACAGGCGTTCAGTGATATGAATGCCTACGATGTGATTCCGCTGCGGAATACGCTGATGCTGATCGGAAAAGATGGCCTGTATCAGTACGACTACACAAATCCGACGAATCTACGCCAACTGAGTAAAATTGCCGTTCAACCCGCCTACTAATCATGCGCCTACTTATCTGTTTATTTATCGCCGTTATGGCGCCGGGAGGGCTTGCGGTTGCGCAAACGCCTGAAGTGCCACGCTGGCAAACTACCATACAGGTTGGGGTGCAGGCTGGTCAGGTGCGTCCGGATGTGAATGTGAACAATGGGGGATGGTATTACCCGT
>CBDFHU010000105.1:0-18216 GCA_965247375.1 Arsenicibacter sp. | reverse complement strand
CCGATTGCATTCCAAACCGCTCGCGAGCCTAGTTGTGAGATAAGGTTCAGGGGAGAGGTCCAACCCCCAATCACTAGGTTCCGTCGAGGTGCTCCCGCACTCGCCAGTAGCCGGATATTCCCAAGGCCTACGGCTTTCTCTTCCTTCCTCAAAGACCCGCGATCGCAGGGGAGCTCGCCGGATAAAGGCAACTGAATATTCCCACAAGTCCGCTTAGGGGCACCGCCCTTGGCGCCGCGCAAGGGAATCACATGGGCGTGCAGCTGAACTCAATGCACGCCTCTTCCAGCCTTCCACACGCCGGGGGGGGCGTGGGTTTGGGTCCTGTCGCCTATGCCAATATTCATAAATCGGTGACTTATAAAACACGACTCTAAGGCGACTTTCGTTTTCGGCTGCGTTGCCTGCAATCATTTACTACGCTGCTCAAACAACATCCCCCTCTATCGCTATATACCCACGTGCTTCCCACTGTCGCCCCACTCGACCGCGGCGAAAGTAAAGACTGTTGTGACGAGCGGTGATATCGAAAACCGGGGAAACCGGGGGATTTCAATCGAATCCGCATATCTCCAACGCCAGGAGTTTTACCCATCAACTTGATGGTGTCCGCGGGTAACCTGGACTTGATCAGCGTTTGTGAGACTTGGCGAAGTCTCCCTTAGCTCAAAGTTTCTCAACTTGGATACGGCGACATGCAGTGGGGCATGTCGTACCACATCACTGGCCTAGATGCTCATGCATCTCACTTTTGTCGCCCGACTCGCAATCGGGGGGCAGGGGTAACCATGTCCAAAAAAAGTAAATCGAACATCAATCAAAGTGGTGGTCAACCCACCTTGCATCACGAAGGAATCGAGGTCGAGCCTTTAAACTAATCACCATAAATCTTCAGCTTCTGGCGCTACACGCACTTAAACAGCTCCTTTCGAAAGTAAAGGAACGACGGGGGCGACCTAGAAACCAGACATCGATTAAAGATAAGTCATGGGGTGCACCATGACCCCAACAAACAAAAAGCAACTGCTGAAGGTTGGGCTCGAGCATGGGATCGATTTTGATGGTGAGGGAGCAGATACCGTCAATTCACGGTGCGCAAGATTCGTCTTGCTTTCGGTGGCGAGTGGATTACGCGGCGATCAGTTTGAGTTGGGCATGCAGGCAGGGGTCGAGGTGTTATCGCGGCAAGTTTTACTCCCCTCGGCAAATAAGTCGTTCGATCAGTGTTCTTGTGAAGGCCGGATTGCTGCGTCGTGTCCGTGCACGGGCTGGACGGGGGACTGAAGCGGAGGCGCCAGCTATGAACTATCTCCATCCCGTATTACTTTCAGCCGCAGTGACTTGGGCCGCCGAGTGGTCAAAAAATGGGCCCCGTAAGCCAAAGAGCCGAATCATTCGTATTCCACTTTCATTCTCAGAGGAGGCTGGAATCACGTAGTCCATCGCTTAATGGCAACCTGTCTGTTTGGCAGGATGACATTCTGACAGACGGATTTAAACACACCCCCGCCCGCCCGCCCGCCCCCCCTACACAACATACTTCCTACTGAAGGGTAAAAAGACGTCGGCGCGGCGGCGGGCATTTAACTGGAGTATTAAATGATTATTGATAAAGATGCCAGTTTCAAAGAGTTGGAGTTATTTTTTGATGCATTAGAAAAATTTGGTTGTGAATGGTGGATTATTAATGCGCAGGTCCGAAAAAAAGATGGAGAACGAGGGGCTCCGATTGGGGATAAATTTGGAAGTAAACTGGCTTGGCATACCAGCAAAGCTGCAGTAGCAGCGAATGAGCTCGAGAGTCGAGTTGTTAAGACGGGTCGTGCACGCTACGGCATTGATATTGTCTGTACAGAGTCGCCTCGGGCAGACGGAGCTCGAAAATCACTGTTTATCGATGATCTCAACAGCGACCGGCTTTCTGATTTTGCTTGCGTGGTGGGGTGGGTCATCCATCGTACTGGAGACGAGTCTAGGGAACTATCAATGCTTGCTTATTGCTGCTTGGTTGCTACCCCTCAGCGCCTAGAACTTACTAGAAAAATAGTCATAAAGTTTGGTGGAGATTCGGCTGCGGTCAGCACAGGTCAGCTTCACCGACTGCCTGGAAGTAAAAACAATAAACCTGCTTGTCTGGCCTCAGGTGGGCCATTTATAACGAAGCTCTCAGGGATTAACTATGGGCAAGCTGTTACCCAAAAATGGGAGCAAGAAATTCCAGAGAGTAAATCTGCTCTCGAGTACAAATCCAAAATGGCAGAAACAGCTGCAATTACTGGCTCATCTGCCGAGCAGCTAACAAAAGAGGCTGGTTATGACAACAGCGCCTTGGCGTTTGCGTGGGCTATTAGGGAGCTGAAAAATGGAACTAGCGAGGCCGAAGTGTTAGATGGACTTACTATCAAATGGTTATCTCATCATTCGTCGAGAGATTGGCCGATCAGGACTCTGCACAACGCTCTTCACGCCATAGGCCTCAAGGAAATAGGTACAGGTCAGCAAGTTAACGTAGATTTTCTGTATCCGCCTATTGATTTCCGTGCAATTTGACCTCGGGGCGATGCACGGAAATCTACACTACGCTCTCGCCGTTGGCACATCCCGCCAATCCGTCGTGTATCTCGGCGTCCGCCTCTCCTGCTTCATCACCCATTCCCGCCGATCCCCCTCCAGCCCCGCACTGGCCACCTTCAAGGTGCCCTTGCCGAACTTCCGGTTCAATTGGTCCAAGGCGGTCATGAGTTGGCTGCTTTTCTCTGGAGCGTCGGCAATGGCCTCTTTCAGCGCCAACTCCCCCTGCATCCTGTCTTCTGGCTGCAACTCCAGCAACATCACTCCCGCCTTGGCCATCTTGAATCCTGGACGGTAGATCGCCTTCATCCCCGCTGCCGCCGCCTGCACCAGCTGTCCAGTATCGGCCGTCGATCGCCGGAGCGGCACCACGACGCTCTGGCTGTAGCTGGGTCCTGGTCTGAACGGGCTGGTCCGGACGAACACCAGCACTTGGTTGGCGTGACTCCTCTGTCTTCGGAGCTTCTCGGCGCCCCGGCTGGCGAATTCGCTGACCGCTTCGATCAGCGGGTTGAGTTCGGTGATGGCCTGCCCAAAGCTTCTGGTGCTAGCAATTTCCTTCTTCGGCTCGCTGGTGTCGTCCAGGTCGATGCAGGGTGTGCCCTGCAGTTCTCTGACCGTTCTTTCCAGCACCACGCTCCAGCCCCTTCGTACCGTGGCCGGGTCTAGTTGGATCAGGTCCTGCACGGTGGTGATGCCGTTCTCTCTGAGCTTCTCCCCGATCTTTCGGCCCACGCCCCAGACCTCGCCTACGTCCAGGCTGCTGAACAGGGCTGCTTTGTGTTGTGAGCTCAGTGCTTCCAGGTTGCACACCTGGTTGAAGCTGCTGATCAGGGGTTGAAGTGGTTCCGGGAAGCTCTGCGGTTTGCGCTCCGCCGTCTTGGCCACATGGTTAGCCAGCTTGGCCAGGGTCTTGGTTTTGCCCATCCCGATGCAGGTGGGGATGTTGATCCACTGCAGGATGCGTTCTCGGACCTTCCGGCCTCTGGCTGCCAGATCCCCTTTGACCCCGTGCAAACCAATAAAGCTCTCGTCGATGGAGTACACCTCCTGCTCTGGGCCTAGGCCTGCTGCAATGCCCATCATGCGGTCGCTCATGTCGCCATACAGGGTGAAGTTGGCACTGAGGGCCACCAGACCGGCTTGTTCTTCCAGGTGCCGGATCTTGAACCAAGGAGCGCCCATGGCGATGCCCAGGGCTTTGGCTTCGTTGGATCTGGCGATGGCGCAGCCGTCGTTGTTGGACAGCACCACGACCGGTTTGCCGTTCAGGCTAGGGCGGAAGACCCGCTCACAGCTCACATAGAAGTTGTTGCCGTCGACGAGTGCGTACATGGGGGCGTCCTTAAGCTTTTTCGGGTGGTCACTTCTTGTCCACTGCGGTCTTACGGAAACCGCTTAATGGTGCTGGTGACCACGCCACAGATGCGCAGCTCTTGTCCGTCTTTGAAGGTGATCTCTGGGAAGGTGGGGTTGGCTGGGACCAGCTTGACCCGGCCTAGCCGTTTGTAGAGGTGCTTGATGGTGAATTCGCCATCGACCTCGGCCACCACCACGTCTTTGTGGACCGGGGTCAATGCCCGGTTCACCACCACGATGTCGCCGTCGAAGATGCCGGCATCCACCATGGAGGTGCCAGACACTTTCCAGAGAAAGGTGGCTAGCGGGTGGGTAATCAGCAGTTCATTGAGGTCATGCCGGCGGACACTGAAGTCCTCGGCAGGGCTGGGGAATCCAGCCGGCAAGTGGGTCGCTGCCATGGGCAGCGGTATGAGGACGGACTTGGGGAAGGAACCTGGATTCCCGGCCTTGTCGACACCTTGATCACACAGTCCAGGCACCAAGGCATCCACGGGCATGGCGTCGGTCACAGACCAGAGTGGGCTGGGAACGGGCTGCTGCGAAGATGCTGGATAACTGGACATATATACAGTATATTGCTTCTATGACCATCAGCAAGACTTACCCAGTTGGCAGATCAGGCAAACGCCTTCCGGCCGAATCTCAGGGACAACGCAAAGAAAGTGGCTGGGCCACGTTAGGTCGGTGGATAGTGGCGTTTGCGGTCGCGCTGCTGGTGTCGGTGCAGGCGGATGCCAGGGCGGTCAAGGCAGACCAGGTGGTGGAAGGTCGCATCGTGGGGGTGATCGATGGGGACACGGTGGACCTGCTGACGGATAACCTGGTGCAACAACGGATTCGGCTGCGGGGAATTGATGCGCCGGAGAAGCGACAGGCGTTTGGCAACCGGTCAAAGCAGGCGCTGTCGGCGCTGGTGTTTGGGCGGCGGGTCAGTGTGGCTTACAGCAAGGTGGATCGGTACGACCGTTGGGTGGGGCGGATCACCGTCAATGGCATCGATGTGTCTCGGGCGATGGTCGAACAAGGAATGGCTTGGCACTATGCGTTCTACGGGCCAGAGCAGCCAGTTGAGGAGCGGGTGGGGGACTCAGAGGCTGAGCAGGCCGCTCGGCTGGATCGGCGTGGCCTGTGGGTGGACGAGGCGCCAATTCCGCCCTGGAACATCAGGCGCATGCGTTAGCGCGCCCGCTCCTAGTCGATCATCTTGCCGCCATGTGCGGTTCGTTTGGGTTGGGGATAGTCAACCTGCTTAGCAAGCCTGCGGCAAAGACGTGGGGCTGATGCCATTTACGTTTGGACACACGCTGGGCTGCTGCCGGTTTCATGGACACCTTGTTAAGGTGTGAATATGAAACCGGAGGTGGTTTATGGGAACGAGAAGGCAATTCAGCCGGGAGTTCAAAGTTGAAGCGGTCAAGCTGGTCACGGAGCGCGGTGTAGCGGTAGCGCAGGCCGCCCGTGATCTGGACGTTGTGGACTCCGCCTTTAGTTGGGTGGTGGTCAATCACGAATGGGCAACCTGTAACTTAGGGGCGTGTCGGGCGAGACCTCTTTGGGGATGCAACGACTATTGCCGGCGCTCCTTTGGCAGTCATCCCGGTACGCTTGGTAAGGGTATTACTTTCCGAGTCGAATACCCATTGCGACAGCCTGCGCTTCGGCTCGTTGTTCGTGGCAAAAGCTCGGGTTGACGAAGATAGTCGAGAGATCAGAAGACTGCCCTCAATCGACTGAGACTTGAGGAACTTGGCCTCGGCTTCGGCCCGAATACGAGCACTATTCCGGTGCATTGGCCTCGACAGCAAATTTGGCGTAGTAGGCCATTGCAACTGCTGCAAGATCTGAGGCGGGATAGCTTTTCGAAGGATTGCGCGGCCCCTCGATATAGGACTTCGGCCTTTGCGAAGTCCCCTCTCTTGAGGGCTATCAGTCCCTCAGTCGCCTTGAGGTAGGGCTCAAGGGAATTATCCTTGATTCGATTGATCGCTATTTCTGCCATGTTGGTGTCACCAACGGCTGCTTTAGCAAAGGCCAAGTTGGCTATCAACCCTTCGTCGCTTGGATCAGCAATCAAACCGCGCCGAACCCATTCGAGCGATTTTTCATACTCCGACTGCAAGGAATAAAGAGTAGTTAAAAACTGAATCGGGCGACTGGAGAAAGGTTCCTCCGCATGCCACTGCAGCGCGTAGCGCTCGGAAACAGCCTCATCCCCCTTCTGCCAAGCCTGCAACAGTTGCGCTTCTGCGGAATGCTTGACCGCGGTTGTAACGGTTGGATCGTCAAGTTCTAAACCTATCCTCGATCCATCCATCACTGCCTGTGCGACGATGTTGTCGGTTGGGTGTAGCAATGCCTTGCGGAGGAGCTGCCTTGCTTCCTTGAAGCGACCGGCCATCATCTCTGCGTTTGCCAGCGCGCCGGCAACTTCCGCCAACATGCCTCGGTTGTGTCTGGGCGGCCTTTATCAGGCGAAAGCTTGGTGAGGCCATGGTGGAGGGCACTCCTGCAGCGTCGGCCAATGCGATCTCGCTGGCCATTAGCCATGGATCCGTCTTCGTACTAGGATTGCGCTTGATGATTTGGTGAGCTTTGTCGAACATTCCAAGATGCACGTAGAACCGAGCGGCTGTTCGCAGCACGATGCGTCCGTTCGGAGCGAGGCCCAAGGCCGTTTTGAGCATTCTTTCGGCGGACTCCGCCTTCCCGGCAGCGAGTTGCAACTGGGCAAGATCAAGCAACGCAAGCAGGTTTTCAGGCGCCACGAGAAGTTCGCGCCTGAGTCGTGCGACGCGGCTTTGAAAAACGAGTCGACCTTCGGTTGTAGATTCGTCTTTCGGAGCCGCATCTTCGACCACACCGCGAAACAACTCCTCCTGTACCTGTGATACCGCGAAGCCGCGAACCTGAGCCTCCCTAACCAAAGCGGCGATCCTGGGATGTAAATCGGCATCACCCATAAACGAGATGACATCCCCCAAATGACCAGCCGTGGGGTTTGCTTGCCACGCTCTTACCGATTCCTCAAAAAGCCGGTGATCGAATCTGAGCGGCGAGGACGGTCGATTCAGTGTCGATATCACCTCGCTGGTCCCCAACGTTTGAGACGTAGGACGCCAGCGCGGAATCAATCGCCTGCGTGGTTAGGGAGGATTTCACGTCCTAGTTCCAGTTCGCTCGATGATGCCCGCTTGGCTGGCCAGTCGCCTGAATCTTGGGACAAAACGGTCTAATCCAACTGGACTACCAGTTTGGGCCCGTGCACGCCTATCGCCGCGCTTGACTGGGTCCGGATCAATCAATTCCTTCACAACGGCAACCAACGGATCCACCAGGGATGGATGCACCTTTGGCACCAGAAAGTCTGAAATTATTTTCAGTTGTAGCGAGCGTAGTACAAGAATCAGAGGCTCCGTGTAACCGCCCGACCAAGCGCCGGGAATCATTACCGGCGTTAGTCGTTGCCACAACAGAACCTGCAGCGGCGTTCCGGTCAACAAGAAAAAAACCAAGCTTCCTAACATATAGGCGTCAGACGACTCGCGGGCGTCAGTCCACTGTGTGGGTACAAAGCCATAACAGCGTTCCGGCGGAGCGTACTGACCATCGCCGGGCCATGCCATACCGTCATACGGACCTCTCCTGTCTTTTCGAACGACCCGCCCCAAGTCCGCAACTTTGAATAACGCGTCTCTGGGCACGGACAAGTCTGTCATTGAAATAACATTCGAAGGTTTGACATCTTGGTGGGCGACACCGTGGCGGATGTAACTGGCTCAATCCCAGCGCAACGTCAGCCAAGATTCCAAAAACCGCGCTGCAAGAAAACACACCCACTTGAGAGAGTTGCTTGCGCAGATCGCCTGCGCCAATCTCCATGATCAGACAGTAAACTTGGTTTAGTGGGTTTTTGGTACTGTCGAAGTTGACGTATTCGAAAGAAAGTAATCGGATCAGTCGCGAGAGGTTTTGTGCCTCGCACAATTCCATTGCTTCTCGCTCGAAAGTGGCCAACGATGTCAACTGAGCTAGTTCTGCAATCGGATCCACGGCATTAAGAGCCTTAACGAAGTCGATCGCTTTGACGAAGGCCTTTCGCCCGTCTCGCTCGGCAACATATCCAACACAAAAGTTTGAGCCGGAGCCGCCTGGGGATTTGGACAGCTGCTGAACAAGTCTCCATCCGCTGGGAAGGGTTTGCCCTGTTAGCGCAGCGGCAGGACTCTGTTGGGAGCCAGTCGTGACTGTCACGGCTAAAGCTCCTGAGCTTACCGTTGACAAGGGTTGGACCGACATGTTCTCCTCCTGAATTACGAACAGATTCACATCCGGAATTCCGGATCACGGACCAGAGTGGTACAGCCAAGTCTACGTCTGTTGGACGCAGCACTAAGACAGTCCTGAGGGAAACATCTCAGAAGTGGCCTGACTCCAGTAATGCGGACGATCCTGAGTCCGCCATAACACCTTCTTTGAGGTGAGTCTGGGTCTGTTCTCTGCGCTTCGTACCCGATTTCTGCATATTGACACGGTAAACGTAGCAGCTGAATGGGATGTCTCCATCGCCGGTTGCAAGCCCGATTGAAGGTGCAGCTTCAAAAGTCCCATTTGGGTGCTGCTGATTTACGCCTAAATGTCGAAAGCCGCCGTTCATCCATCCCGCGAAAAAGACCGCAATCAGCCTGCACCAGACATCCGCTACAGACCTACGCCTCTCAAAAGCGGGTGTTCACGGGCAAGAGCAGGCGAAATAGTCATTTCCAATCAATTGACATTCCTTTTCACACCCCACCGTTTATTCGCTTGAATTTGCAAAGATTAAAAATCTCGGCATGATTTAGCTATCCACCCGGCGATGGCTTTCAACGGGTTCAGTACTTTCCCCAAATAACTACCAAGGGGATACCTATGTCTGAACCCATCCAAATCCATAACCTCCTGTTGTCCAAAGCATCGGTTAAACCGCTGCAAACGGCGCCCATCAACCTGCCTAACGCTCAAACGGTCCTAGCCCGCTGCGAACTCACCATGGGTTTGTACGAGGCTATTAACGACGCCACCTCACAAAATCAAACCCTGTTAGCCCAGTGCCTGGAAGTTATCGTCGAGCTGGCTTTTTCGGAAAGCATTGGCAGATGCAACCAAAACTCCTCTGCCGGGGTTTGTATCCTTCCAGAGGAAAACCACCCAGCCTCGCTGAAACTTAGTCAAGAGTGGTGTTCTCGTCTAGCGTCGCTGAAGGACACAGCTCAAAGCGCACACAGGCCACTCACCCTGGCCGAGATTGAGCGATTGCTTCCGCAAGCTTACATCGCTGATTGAGAGGGCCGCAAAAAATAAACCCCAGCCGCCGAAGCGACTGGGGTTGTAGGGATCACGGAGGTCTTGTGAACCGCCGCCATGACGCCTCTTCCTTTTTGAGGTCGATGGCTTTTGGCTGATGTTGATTTCTATCTGACTGTGTCAAATTCGTTCCCGGCCAAGGGAACTGGAAAAGATGGGCAAGGCCCGCCAAGGCCTTGCCCACTCCCCAAGAAGCCGCCAAGCTTCAAATCAAATCGTCTCTCTGACAGCTCTTCCTTTCGGCCGATTCAATGCCACTCAAATCGTGTCTTTCGACTCTCAAACGCTTTCGGCGCTTGGTTCAATGCCTACTCGGAGAACGCTCTCACCCCTTACTTCGGACCACGGTTCGTAACGCCGTTGCCGATGCCTTGCCAAAGACACCGGAAAGCACGAGATTTCCCCAATTAGATGACCTCTACTTCTCCGTCACCTAGACGTCTGCACGTTTTCGATACTCAATTTCATGGCACGTCTCCATGATTTCCGCCCCCCGAAGGTGGTAAAGCGGTAAGCGTACGGTACCGTTCCGTTGTTCGCAGATTCGCAGGCTTCTCAGCCCTAGCGCCAGGTCCTTTCGGACTTTTAAGTGACTCACTCAACAGCACCATGCCTTTCGGCGAAGGTGCAGTGCCGGGTTAAGCTATCAGCCGCGGCGGGTGGACCTCAGGGCGTGACCCCTTTCATCTCCCGCTCGCCCGTCGCCTCCAGTCCACTTGGACCGTGACAACGACGCAGGTTTTTCTCCTGCTTTGGACTGCCATCCCAGAGTGCACGCGTTACGAGGTTTCCACTCGTCCCACGGGTTGGACTCGCACCAACTTTCGAAACCATCAGGACGCACCGGCATTTGTGCCGGGCATCCGTTTCTTGGTCGCACACCTTGATCAACAACATGAGCTGAACGAACTGGTTTGGCCAGCCGGGGTTTCCCCCTTCGGTTTTACCCAGTTCGCTCGCTCTCGCACCCGGCGTGCCTGTTTCCAAGCACCGGGCGCCAACTGTCAGATTCCCCAGATTGGCGTTCTGGGGCGTGGTCCCTGGCAGGGACCGTGGACGCTTACGCGTCCGGACGAAGTGAAGGCTTTGCAGTTTGGCGACTACCCACTGACCCCGTTTCCAGGGGCACTGGGTAGACGCCGACCGCAGGGAGCAGGTGCCGCATGCAGTTCGTCGTGGGCCATAGTGCAGGGGATATGCAGGGGTTTTCGAAATCCCCCGGGGTTTTCGAAAACCTCGCATCTCCGCGTCAGAAGGTGGGACTGTCCCACCTTCATTTGGTGTGAAAGCTCTTCACAGCTAGGACGTTGTAGATGAAACATTGCGAACACATTTCACAGGCCATGCAGCAGGTCTTGCTCAACCACCAGCGCGGGTACACCTTGTGGACCAGCTTTGAGGTCGATGCCAACAAATCGCTGCTAATCGATACCAAGTTCCAGGAGCAGTTCGGTACAAAGCTGCCGAGTTGGAAACGGCAAGACCGCAAGCAAAAGGGGTTGCCCAATGGCCTGGCCTATTCGGCTCCAGTTTTCAGCAACGCAGGATTGCGGGAGATCATCCTGATGGCAACCCCTGAAGCACTCCGTGCCCCCGAGGTCACGCCTTGGCGGCGCGAGAAGTGGAAGACTTGCTACCCCACCTTTGGCCATTTCGTCATGTCGATCGAGCAGCGCGAGAGGGGAGACAGTGCCATGACCTGGCGCATCAAGCCCGAGGTGCTGGGGCAGATTGAAAAAGACCTCATCCGCATGGTCAAGCGAGGGGACAGGGCGTGTGTATTGAGCAATACACAAAGCTTGGTACGGCTTTATCCCATGTTCGGTGGTGTTCGCAGGCAGGTACGGAGGTTGTTCCGCTCGCTGCAAAAACTCTGGATCGCCGCCCAGAAATCGCCTTGGCCAGGGCCTGATCCTGAGGCCTTGCCCATGAAGATCGGATTTTTTAAGGGCTGAACTGGTCAGGCCAGGCCAATTGGGTCAGAAACCATTGGCGGTGGTGTCTACACGCTCGTCAGTGTCATACGCACTGGAAATCGCTGTGTAGGACACACGCCGTTTTGTACGACACACAGTTTTTTGTGTTGTAAACATTTTTCGATGTGTAAACAGTTCGAATTTTGTAAACAGTCAGGGCTTGACCTTCCACGCCTCAACCCGCTTCGTGAACCGCAAATCATTTGGACGTGTCCCTGACACGTCCAAATGATCCGCGCTTCTCGTAGAACTGAACACCCAACTTCGATCACAGGTGGCTGGGGTCAGGTCGCCAGGCGGTTGATGTGCTTTTGCGCCTGTGCCGGTGCAGCTTGATGTCGGACAGGTGTCCGAAGGGACAAGCTACTTCGCTCGACTCGCCATTGCATCCCACACTCGAAGCGTCAGCCTGCTCTGAAGAGTCCCGTGTCAGCCACCAATAGCGCCCAATCTTCAAAATGTCTCATCGGACATGCGATCGGAAACCGGTGATCTGTCAATCCGGTTGCTTGTCTGATAGGACAAAAACTATGGCGAATCCGGAAGTGTTGCTTGGCCTTGCGGGGATCTGCCGCTGAAGGTCAGCCCGAATCAACGAATGTCCGATGGGACAACGGCGCCGACCCCGCTGACCTGCCTTTCCTGGAACATGTCTGATAGGACAAAACACGACGCACCGTGCTGACCTTTAACCGGCCAGGACAGGCGCAGCCGGGATCGTTCAGTCCGAGTTGGGCTGGATGGGGTGGGGCGTCCGATGCGACAAGTGACCCGACGCGAGTGACAAACCGCCTGGCCGTATCCATTTGGCAGATGTATATCCCATGGGACAGGCGCATCCGCCTCGCTGTATCTGTTAGATGCCTGCATGATGTGTGGCTGTATTTTTCGGCAGCGGCCAATTTGTCCTGTAACTTTGATTCGATGGCGCGGGGCTGCGTGTTTTTGTGAGGAGATGGTCTGTTCATCAGAGCTCCCGATAACAGCGTGCCTTTGCTCACCGTAACTACAGCGACGCAGAAGGTCGGGATCTGCTGATCGGCATGGGCAAGTGTTGAGTTGGCCGGCACACGTCCACGGTCTCCTATGGCGGGGCTGATGCGGAATGGATGCGTTTGAACGGATGGCACGTCACCTCGGGTTGGCATGCGTTACCCGACAGAAGCGTTTAATTTACGTAAATCCCATTAAAGGCCGTAGCACAAATATTCAAATTGGCCAAATAAAAGCGAATATCCAATGTCAGTGAAATCCTGAGCAGTTGCAGTCGAACGGTTTTTTGCATTTTTTTGGAGCTTTTCTCAATTCGATCTAAAGTTAATTCGTGGGGTTGAACGGGTTTGGATGAAAAAGGTCATCCATATTTTTTCCGATCAACTTAACCACAGCATCAACCAAGGAGAGAAAGAATGGGAATGTTGTCCAGTGTCAGTAATTGGCTGTTTGGTACGGGGTATTCATCGCAGGGATCGGATATCTCAACTGGTGTGGAGCCATCGTTTGGAGTAACGTCTCTTAGCTCGACCTGCTTCGATGACTACGGTTTTGAGGATGTTTCGCGTCATCATTGCGATCACCACGATGACAGTTTTGATGTCAACCCAGCCACGGGCCTTCCGATGATGGACGGGATAACCGATGTGGACGGAAACACGTATGGTTTTAGCGATAACGACTCGTTCAGTCATCACAGCATGGATGACTTTTGGTTCTGGATTTGATTTTTGATTGGGTGCTCAGACGCTGAAAACTACTTTATTGAGAAGTCGTTTTCACAATACCAAATCACAAAGCTCTTTTTCCGGGATCAATCAAAAAGTATGAAATCCATCGTTTGCTTTACCCTGTTGGTGATATTCAATACCTCATTTGCTTTCGCAGAGCCCCACCAAGTCAGAAACTCTGGCCAAAGGCCAGGGTGTCAAAGCCTGTTTGCCGAAAATCCGCCAGATTTCGAGTTTTCTGATGAATGACGCTGACCACGCGGTTCTGCTGACGGCGCGCAAAAAAGGACCCGGACCAGAAGTTGTCCATCGCCCACCTGGTACGTCCCTACCCGGACGGCAGCACGGTGTCGGTCATGAACACTGCCCCCTGGCCCCAGCGGCCAGTGCTCGGGCGCCTACACCACCATCATCCCCATGGACAAACCGTGCGCCGTGGTCCGCGAAACGACTTTGAAGGATTTCACCTTCGTGGAGTCCATGGCTGGAGTTCTGCGGTTCACAGACAAAAGCGGTGGCGTCGATGCCTTGCTTCTACCGGTGGCCCAGGGGCTGCGCGGTGGTTAAAAGTGAGGCGGTGTACTGATTGGCCTCGACTGCGCAGATTTCCCAACAAGGTGTTGGTATGACGGTCCTTCAAGTTCGGCGCCAGTAAGGTGTTGTCCAAGGCAGAATCAACCTGCCGTTTGAGTGGATTTCACCAATGCGATTCGTTTAGGCGGCTTGGGCGCGTGCTGCTGGCTGTTGTTGCTCAACAATTGAGCGCATTGATGGCTGGCCCGCGCCGCCTAAAGCGACTGTCAACTGGACATTTGATGGACAAAATATCCCCTGTATTCGCGGTGTTCGCCGTCGCACTGCTGGTTCTTCTGGCGGTTCGTTTCTGTACTGCCTGAGGCTGCTCTACCAACGAAAAAAGCCAACTGAAGTTAGGCGAAAAACCGAGCCCTAGGTGTCGTAATCACCACTACAGGCTTCAACATCACTCAAAAGGGTGCTTGTTCGATGTCTGACCATTACCAGTAGTCAAATACAAGACAAGTTGGTTCCCTCATTCTGAGACGTAAAGCCTGCACATCCGGCCGAACAGGTGATGTCAGCGTCGCTGGGTGTCATGCCCAGATACTCAGGCAAACTCTTTGATAGGCGGACAAATGGAGCCTTGAACTGGGGCGGCGATGGCATTTCCAGTCGGTCCAGCCCAATCGTGAAAGAGTCGGACTTTATGACTGGTCACTATGAGTGTGTTTAACGCAGAAATTTCCGCTGGCTCATTGATGCCACTGGAAAGCAAACGTCTTGCCAACCTTCTGCTTTCCGAGCCAAGTGAAGACCAGTGGCTAGAAGCAATCACCACCACCAACATCCTTCAAAAATCCTCTCCTGCTACGGCCAAACGCCAAGCTACTTTGATCCGTAAGCGCCTCATGACGTTGGATCCGACAGGCTGGCAGCTTATCGTCAGTGGGGGCAATGAAGTCTGTCTGCAGCTCCTTCTCGCTGCATCAATTCAGCACAGCCGCCTGTTGGGCGACTTCATGTTGCAGATCTATCTGGGCCCGTTACAAGGGCCTGGAAACTGCCTTGACCAAGCACAGTTGGCAAGATTTTCTGGCGGGATGCAGCCATATCGATGCCTCGGTACTGACTTGGTCGGAGTCGACCCAATTGAAGCTGTTCCAGGTGATCCTGCGAATACTGGCCGAAGCCAAATATTTGGACAGCGTCCGTAACTTGCGGCTGACCCCGCAGTCGGTGCATCCAGAAGTGCGTCGGTATCTGATGCGGCAAGAAGATAGGTATGCTTTGCATTGCATGGACATTGCCAAATGAACTACTCACTCGACGAACGTCTTAATCAGATATTGCCGCGCATCACATCCAGTGATTTTCTGGCCAGTAAAGGCTTGGGCAATGAAATCGGCTTCTGGATCTTCGACTATCCACCAGAGCGCGAACTCGAAGTCAGGAGTTTCGTGACCGGTACGGTGATGCATGCACTAGGCAAACATATACCCCCGCTGCGAGCGGTCAATGTTGATTTGTTTTCGCTTGTCACTGGCATCCTGGAGGAGCGAAAGCTTCTCGACAAAGCCATCGAAATGCAGAAATCCAAGGGGAATGACAAGGCCCTTGCTGCGCTTCGGTCTGTACTTCAAGAAGACAAGTTGGCCCAAAAAATGCCTCGCAAGTAGACATCCCAAGTCTGGACATGCTTATCTTGACTGGGGTGGGTGCGGCATATCCCATGCTGCGCACTCATACCCTGCTCTCAGCGCTGCATCCGATCATGGGAAATACACCCTTGCTGATGTTTTTTCCAGGCAAGTACGACGGCCACTCCTTGCGCTTGTTCAATACCCTCGAAGAAGACCACTACTACCGTGCGTTCCGATTGGTTCCAGACTCAAAGTAGCGCGACCAGTTGCCCATCCTCTCCATACAGCCATCAATACACACGCCATGATCATCAGAGAGCTATTTGTCAAACCCATAGATCGACCGATCAATGGCGTCATCAAAGCCGACCAAATGGATGCTGCCAGCGTCTGGCAGGAGCTGGAAGAGTATGTCGTGACCAAACAGATCAGCGACTACCTGCGGCGGTTCTTCGATGCTTACCTCGCCGCCATTGACCGTCCCCAAGATGCCGCTGTCACAGACCGAATGGGTGTGTGGGTGTCTGGATTCTTCGGCTCGGGCAAGTCCCACTTCATCAAAATCTTGTCCTATTTGCTGGAGAACATCGAATCGGTGGATCCTGTCACGGGCGTCAAAAAGAGTGCGGCTGCTTTTTTTGACCATCAGAAGATCAAAGACGCCATGCTCCTCGCTGACATTCAGCGCGCTGTTCACGGCACGGCTGACGTGATCCTTTTCAACATCGATGCCAAGGCAGATAGCAAGTCAGACCGTGATGCCATCTTGCAAGTCTTTTTGCGGGTCTTCAACGAGAAGCTCGGATTCGCTGGAAACGCACCGCACATTGCAGAGATGGAGCGGTACTTGGTCTCCAAAGGCGCCTTTGACATTTTCCAAAGCGCGTTTGCCGCCTCCAACGGCAGCACGTGGGTCAAAGAGCGAGACGCGGTGGATTTTCTGCGAGACGACATCGTGGTTGCTTTGGCCAAGGCGCTCAAGATGTCGCCTGAGTCTGCTGGACAGTGGTTTGACAATGCGCGTGACACCTACCGAATCAACATCGAAGGCTTTGCCAAGGTCGTCAACGACTACCTGGCGACTCAGCCCAACCACCATAAAGTAATTTTCCTGGTGGACGAGTGGGCCAGTTCATCGGCGCCAACTCGCAGTTGATGCTCAGCCTGCAGACGATCACCGAGCAATTGGGTGTTCAGTGCAAAGGGCGAGCCTGGGTCATTGTGACCAGTCAAGAAGACATCGACGCGGCCATCGGCGACGCGAACAAGGCCAAAAGCCAAGACTTTTCCAAGATTCAGGGTCGCTTCCACACCCGCCTGTCGTTGGCCAGCAGCAATACCGATGAAGTGATTGGTGAGCGTTTGCTGTCCAAAACCGAGGGTGCGAAGCTCGCACTGAGCCAGGTGTTCGCTGGCAAAAGTGACGTGATCAACAACCAACTTGGCTTTGTTGGCACGTCGGTAAGTCTGCGCGCCTACAAAGACGCCGAGGAGTTCTCCCCTTGCTACCCGTTTGCTCCTTACCAGTTCACGCTGTTGCAGAAGATATTCGAGTCCATTCGCAAAGTGGGTGCGACCGGAAAGCACCTCTCGCGTGGTGAGCGCTCTCTGCTGGACGCGTTTCAGTCTGCGGCTGTTTGCAACGCCGCAAAAGGCACCGACATCCTGGTGCCGCTCTATGACTTCTACCCATCGATTGAGAGCTTTATCGATGGCATGGCCAAGCGTTCTATTGATGAGGCGCCAGACAACCCATCCCTTCAGCCTACGACAGTCTGCTGTTGAAGGCGATGTTTCTGATTCGGTACATACCGGACATTGTCAAACCCAACATCGACAACCTCGCCACCTTGTGCATCGACCAAATTGATGCTGACAAGCTGAGTCTGAAGCGGAAGATTCAGGAAAGCCTGGCCCGCCTGGAGCAGCAGCGCTTGGTCAGCAGGAATGGCGATCTTTGGTTTTTTCTGACCAATGAAGAGCGCGATGTGGCGCGAGAGATTGGCCATGTGGAGGTGTCCTCCGCCGAGAAATCTCGTTTGTTGGCAGAGCTTGTGTTCGACGAGATCTTAGCGGCCAGACCAAGGTGCGTCACCGAGACACCAAGGCCGATTACGAGTTCAATCGTCTGCTGGATGGCGCACCCTGGCGGCAAGCCAACCATGCTTTAACCTTCGAAGTTTTGACGCCACTGGGCGACGATTTTGAGAAGCTGCAGTCGTCCAAATGCATTTTGAGAAGCAGTGAGGGTGCTGGACGTGCCATCGTCCGCATGGGCGAGGGGGATCGTCTGGACATCGAGCTGGCGCTTTACCTTCAGATCGAAAAGTACATCGTCAGCCCGAAAGCGGACCAAGCAACGCCGTCCTTGAAGCGCATCCTGGCCGACCGCAAGGACGAAAACCGTGAACGCCGCACGGCTTGGTGAGTCAGCTTTCAGAACTAATCGCAGAGGGTGATTTCTTTGCATTGGGGCAACCGATCGGCATCAAGGCAAATGGCCCAGACAAGATTCTGGATGACTTGCTGAACTACCTCGTCACGAATACGTACAGCAAGCTTCCTTATCTCAAGGTTCGCCAGCCCGACCCCATTTCCGAGATCAAGGCCGTTCTCAGCGCTGACCATCTGAGCCGGCCTGATCTGAATTTAGGGGGCGAGGAGGGCAATGCACTCGCCATCAAAGAGGTGCGTGACTACCTTCACTTAGCGGCCAGCAGCAGCCGAGTTCTGTTGTCCGATGTGGTAGATCGATTCACGGGAGTTCCATGGGGCTGGCGCCCCGAATGGGAAACTGTTTTGTTGATTGCACGTCTCTTCATGGCTGGTGAATCAAGCTGATGTCTGAGGGCGCCGATCTTGATCCAGCAGCAGCCATTGATCCACTGACCAAAGCGGTACGCTTCAAACAAGTTTCCATCCTCAAGCGCAAGACCGCCGACGCCACAGTCTGAAGCGAGCCCGCGACCTCTACAAGGATTTGTTCCAGAAACTGGGTCGAGACGATGAGGACGGCCTGGTCGCCGACTTCCGCGCTCGGCTGACGGAGTGGCAGACCGAACTCAAGGGCTACTTGCTCAG
>CBDFHU010000104.1:0-17603 GCA_965247375.1 Arsenicibacter sp. | reverse complement strand
CCTGTGTTGGCCAGCTGCTCAGGGCGGGCCGCAAACTCGTTGATGTCGATAAAATTCAGGGCCGACGTCACACTGCCGGCATTCACCGAAACCGGCACCTTAAACAGATACTGGTAATAGACTTCCGCCTTCAGCGATGAGGTTTCCGTCAGCGCACGGGTATAACCGGCTACCGCATGGTGCGCTTTCGTAAACCCAAGCCCCGTATTGCTGATGCCGTTGACTGCATCCTGCGACGATCCCTTGGCAGCAATGTAGGTCATGGGCTGCTGTGTCTGGCTGTGCAGACCATACGCAAACGTCAGCGTATTCATGTTGTTGAGCATATACCGGGCCGAGAGGCGCGGCTCCAGCGACAGGCTCTTGCTGTTGAGGGTAAAGAGATTGGCGTGCAGCCCGGCATTGACCATCACCGCCTCGTTCGGCGTCCACTGATAGTTGGCGTAAGGCTGAATGAGCCATGCCTGTAAGACCCCCTCCTGCACCCGTCCTTGCCGTGGCGGCGGGGTAAACGGGGTCTGGCTCTGCCACAAACCAGCTGATCCGTACCAGCGTGTTACGTACAGGCCCGTCTGTAACCGGCGCTGATCGGTAATCCGGCGCGTCAGAGCGGCATAAATCGTGGCGCGGCCGTTGGTTGAGCGGTCGCGCATGTAGGCCGGGCAGATTCCCTGCCATTGCTTCTACCGGCGACTGGAAACGGTTGTTGGTATTGGCCGATGCCACTGCGGATACTTTCAGCGAGTACCGGTCGTTCAGCGCACGGCTGTAGGTCAGACCGGTAGCCAGCATCCGTGAGCTGAAATAAATGTTGTAGCGATCCTTGTCGGCCAGCCGTTCGGCAGGATCTTCGGGGGCTTTAAAATCGTTGCTGCTGTTGCCGGCCAGCCCGAAAAAGGTCAGCCTGCCCCCTTTTTTCAGGGGCTGCGTCAGGTTAAACGACAAATCCTGAAACTGGATACGCTCGCCGCCGAACGATACTCCCATCAGACCAAGCAGGCCGGTAAATGAGTACCGGTAGTTGACCAGATACGACGAGCCTCTGGTTTTATTAAGCGGACCTTCGGCGGCCAGATCAAGGCCAATCAGACCCGCCTGCGCCGTAAATTCGTGTTTTTTCGTTGTTACCGGTCCGGAACCGCATGTCCAGAATGCCGCCGATGGTGTTGCCGTATTCAGGCGAAAAAGCCCCCGACAGGAAGCGCGTGGCGCCCAGCAGCTGGGCGCTCAGGATATTTACCCCGCCACCCGACGACGTGGGCCGGTCGCCGATGGTACCGGCGTTGCTGAGGTGGTTCGGATTGACGATTTCAACGCCTTCGAGCCGCCAGATGGTGCCGGCCGGCGAGTTGCCCCGCACCGACAGGTTATTAGCCTGATCATTGGTATTGACAACGCCCGGGAACGAGGTGGCCAGTCGTGCGGGGTCAAGGTATGTTGCTGCAAACCGCAGGATTTGCTCCGTCGAAATCGATTGAATACTGCTGAGGGTATTATCCGGGCGGCTGCCTTTCACTACCGTTTCGGCAAGGGTTTCGCTCCCCGGCTTCAGCCGGATCTCAATGAGCTGCTCCTTACCCGATTCGAGCAGAATTTCCTGAATGATCTGTGTTTCGTAGCCAACAAAATGGCAGGTCAGCTGGTAACGGCCTACAGGGAGTTTCGGCATCCGGTAGCTGCCGTCCGCCTCGGTTGTCAGGCTATACACCTGTGTGGCATCTTCGATTTGCAGACCCGCGCCGGGCAGCGGCTTTTCGGTGTCGGCATCCAGCACGTGCCCCCGGATTGTCTGGGTCGGATGGCCGGGGCCCGGTTGTGCCGGTAACGATGTTGAGATGCCGGCCAGTAAAAGGAGTAAAACGTAAAGATTTCGTACGATAGGCATTGCGGAATTGTGCAAACTTATTTTTTGATAATGAGTTATTTTGTCATTTCATCAGCCAGTGCAAACCATGTACGCCTATGCCAACCATGAACACCCCGTTCGAAACCAACCTCTTCCGGCATTTGTCGCAATTCTTTGCCGATCACCAGTATTTGTTACTGGCTGACCAAAAACAATTTCGCAAAATTACGCCTACGGGCTTTCAAAACGTTATTTTTTCTCCTTCTTTTTACCAGGATGAAATTTGGGTAGATATTTTGTTCGGAACCCGCAACCAGCAGATCGAGCAGATTGCCCAGCAGTTTCTGCGGAATGCGCCCGAATTCCGCGACCATGCCAATACGACGATTGTCTCCATCGGTAAGTTCAGGGACATGCCTTATTTCCGGTACAAGCTCAGACCGGACGAATCACCGGAAACGCTCTGCCGCGACGTTGAGTCATTTTTCCGGAAGGATGGCTTTGCTTTTCTGGACAATCACGGGAGCCTCAATGCCATCGACACGCTGCTGAACAGCCAGCCCGACCAGCCCTGCAAGTTTCTGTATAACCAGACCCACCGCTGTTATAAAGGACTCATTGCGGCACACCTCAATCACAATTCCCGTTTCGACGGGTTGATTGACCGCTACCGGCTCGAATTGAAACGACAGACTCAGAACGCCCATGAACAGTTGCAGTTCGAACGGCTCATTGCCTATCTGTTGCATTATTCAGCCAATTAGTCTCCTTTCATCTGTTTTTGTAACTACGAATTACTCCCTCCGTAAGCGTTGTTTTTGCGGGCTGTTTCCGGTCGATTTGTGGTTCTATTCCATCTATGAAAACACCCCGTTAGTATATTCTCACTATGCGTTGGTTGGCTACGTCGGGGAATAAAGGATAACTTTCCGTTTAATTATTGGTGAAATAGTGCTTTCCGGCCTGTAAAACGCTCCGGCTACCGGCCTGAACAAAGCGTTGAGTTTCCGGTTTAGCACTCAGTTAACGAATCGTTTCCAGTATAAACGTGAAAAGATGGACTGCTATAGGCCTGGTCGTTGTGATCGTCGGCGGGCTTTTTGTGTACAACAAGTATTTTAAAAAGGGATCAGAGAAAGGCCCTGAAGGGAAGGCAGCAGAAGGCGGAAAAGGCGGTGACGGAAAAGGGAAAGGCGGCCCCGGCGGCGGCGGTCCAACCTCTGTTAACGGCTTTATTGTTATCAAACAGGCCCTGAAGGAAGAAGTTGTCGCCACGGGCTCACTGCTGGCCAACGAACAGGTTGATATTTTTCCGGAAGTATCAGGCCGGATTACCCAGCTCAATATCCGCGAAGGACAACCGGTTGCCGCCGGTACGCTGCTGGTCAAACTTTATGACGCCGACCTGAAAGCCCAGTTACAGCGGTTATTGGTTCAGGAAGAAAACGCCCGCCGGACCGAAGACCGGAACAAGCAGTTGCTGGCCCGCGGGGGTATCAGCCAGCAGGAATACGACATTGTCGTGACAAACCTCAAAAGCGCCCTTGCCGATATTGAGGTGGTTAAAGCAAACCTCCGCCGGACCGAAATCCGGGCACCGTTTTCCGGTGTGATTGGTCTGCGGAATGTCAGTTTAGGGGCTTATGTCACACCGAATACGCTGATCGCCCGCTTACAGCAGACCTCTTCGCTGAAACTCGACTTTTCGGTTCCGGAAAAATACGGTGTGTCGATCCGGCAGGGCAGCGAAGTACGGTTTACAATCGATGCCTATAGTAAACCGTTTTCCGGTCAGGTGTATGCCCTTGAACCGTCGGTCGAAGAAGCGACCCGTAACCTCCGCATCCGCGCCCGCGTAAACAATACCGGTGCCCGGCTGCGTCCGGGATCGTTTGCCAAGGTGACATTGACCATTCAGAATGAAAGCGGCATGATTGTTCCGACGCAGGCCGTTATTCCGCAAACCCGCAGCAAGCAGGTGGTACTGGTGAAAAACGGAAAAGCGGTATTCAAAGACGTAACGACCGGCATCCGTTCGGCCAGCACTATCCAGATTTTATCGGGTATTCAGGTTGGTGATACGGTGGCAACAACCGGATTGCTGTTTCTTAAACCGGACGGTGACGTGAAAGTCAGCCGTGTGGTAACCCTGCAAAGTATCAAACCGATTGAACAACCCGGCAGCGCAAAGCCATCGCAACCGGACAGCGTACCGGCAGCCGATACGAAACAGGCAAAGCTTTAGGGCGTAAGCGGCCAGGAAACTGCCGCTATTGACAACGTAGATCAACCAAGTTATGAGTCTTTCCTCACTAAGTCTGAACCGGCCGGTCTTCGCGATGGTGATGTCAATCGTCATCGTGCTGTTCGGCGTCATTGGCTTTACCTTCCTGGGCGTCCGGGAATATCCGGCCATTGATCCGCCGATTATCTCCGTCCGGACAAGCTATACGGGGGCCAACCCCGAAATCATTGAATCCCAGATTACGGAGCCGATTGAAAAATCGCTCAACAGTATTGAAGGGATCCGTAACATCTCGTCGCAAAGTTCGCTGGGGGTCAGTTCAATCACCGTCGAATTCGAACTCGGTGCGGACCTTGAGCGGGCCGCCAACGACGTACGGGATAAGGTATCACAGGCGCAGCGTCAGCTTCCGCAGGATATTGACGCCCCGCCGGTCGTCACCAAAGCCGATGCCAACTCCGACCCGATCGTGTTTATGCCGGTGCAAAGTACCAGCCGCAACATTATGCAGCTGTCCGACTACGCCGAAAACGTGTTGCAGGAACGGTTGCAGACCATTCCGGGCGTTAGCCAGGTAAACATTTACGGGCAGAAACGCTTTGCCATGCGGCTTTGGATTGATCCGCTGAAACTGGCCGCCTACAACATGACGGTTCAGGATATTGAGCAGGCCCTTTCGCGTCAGAATGTGGAGTTGCCAAGCGGTAAAATCTACGGCAACAACACCGAACTGACCGTTAAGTCGGTTGGCCGGCTGTTGACCGAAGACGATTTTAATAACCTGATCGTCCGCCAGACGTCGGGTCAGATCGTCCGGTTTAAGGATGTCGGGAATGCCATTCTGGGACCAGAAAACGAAGAAACCCAGTCGAAGCAAAACGGGATACAAGGGGTAATTCTGGTGCTTATTCCGCAGCCGGGGGCCAACTACGTCGATATTGCCAACGAGTTCTATAAGCGGTATGAGCAGCTGAAAAAAGAACTGCCCGACGATATTCAGGTCAGTATCGGAATTGACCGCAGTACGTTTATCCGGAAAGCTATCGAAGAAGTAGGCGAAACCCTGCTGCTTTCGTTTGTGCTCGTCGTTCTGGTTATTTACTTCTTCTTCCGCGACTGGCTGATTGCGTTCCGGCCGCTGATTGACATTCCGGTATCGCTCATCGGTGCGTTTTTCATCATGTACATTGCCGACTTCAGTATCAACGTGTTAACACTGTTAGGTATCGTACTGGCAACGGGTCTGGTGGTGGATGACGGTATCGTTGTGACGGAGAATATCTTCAAGAAAATTGAGCAGGGTATGGATACCGAACAGGCGGCCAAGGAAGGCTCGGATGAGATCTTCTTCGCCGTTATTGCCACGTCGATTACTCTGGCGGTGGTGTTCCTGCCGATCATCTTCCTGCAGGGGTTCGTGGGTCGTCTGTTCCGCGAATTCGGTATTGTGGTTGCCGGTGCGGTATTGATTTCTGCTTTCGTGTCACTGACTCTGACACCGGTTCTGAGTGTGAAGCTGACCAGCAAAAACCACGGCAAGGACTCATGGTTTTACAAGAAGACCGAACCGTTCTTCCAGTGGCTGGACAGGAGCTACCGAAGTTCCCTGAGCAGCTTCATGAAGTCGCGCGGCTGGTCGCTGGCCATGATTGCGGTCTGTATTGCCATTATTGTCGGTATCGGCGGTATGCTGAAATCCGAGCTGGCACCTCTGGAAGACCGCGGTCGGCTACGGGTTCCGATCACAGCTCCGGAAGGAACCAGTTTTGACGCCATGGCCAACATCACCGAACGCGTTACCCAACTGGTTCTCGACTCGATTCCGGAAACAAAGCTGACCTTCAGTGTGGTGGCGCCGGGTTTCTCGGGCGGCGGCGCGGTGAATTCAGGCTTTATTTTCATTAACATGTCGGAGCCATCTGAGCGTAAACGGTCACAACAGCAGATTGCCGACTTCCTGACGGCTAACCTGCGGAAGATCAGTGATGCCCGTATGTTCCCGACTCAGGAGCAAACCATTCAGGTGGGTCGCGGGGGCGGTCAGCCGGTTCAGTTTGTGCTGCAAAACCTGAACTTTGAGAAGCTGCGGGAAAAACTGCCGGTATTTATGGATGAAGTCCGGAAAGACCCTACCTTCCAGAACCCCGATGTTGACCTCAAATTCAACAAGCCGGAATTAAATATTACGATTGACCGTGAGAAAGCGACCAGTCTGGGGCTTTCGGTCCTCGACGTGTCGAATACACTTCAATTAGCCCTCAGTAACCGACGCCTGGCCTACTTCCTCATGAACGGGAAGCAATATCAGGTGGTGGGTCAGGTAGACCGCGCCAACCGCGACGAACCGGTCGATCTGGCGGCCTTCTACGTCCGGAACAATCAGGGGCAGCTGATCCAGCTCGACAACCTGGTGAAATTTCAGGAAGTCAGTTCACCGCCGCAGGTTTACCACTATAACCGGTTCAAATCGGCGACCATCTCAGCAGGTCTGGCCCCCGGCAAAACCATCGGTGACGGGGTAGCAGCCATGCAGGCTATTGCCGCCCGTACTCTCGACGATACGTTCCAGACGACGCTTTCGGGCCCGTCACGCGACTACGCCGAAAGTTCATCAAACACCCTGTTTGCTTTCGGCCTCGCCCTGATTCTGGTTTACCTGATTCTGGCCGCTCAGTTTGACAGCTTTATCGATCCGTTTATTATCATGATTACGGTGCCGCTGGCGATTGCCGGAGCGGTCCTGTCGCTATGGTTATTCGGGCAGACGCTGAACATCTTCAGCCAGATCGGGATCATCATGCTGGTCGGTCTGGTTACCAAAAACGGTATCCTGATTGTGGAGTTTGCCAACGAACAACGTAAGGAAGGCAGGAACAAATACGATGCAGCCGTTGAAGCGGCAGCCATGCGTCTGCGGCCAATCCTGATGACTACCCTTGTGGCGGCTTTTGGTGCCCTGCCGCTTGCCCTTGCGCTGGGTGCGGCCTCTAAAAGCCGGATGCCGCTGGGGATCGTGATTGTGGGCGGGTTGTTGTTCTCTCTGGTACTGACACTCTACGTCGTACCGGCGATTTACACGTACATGACCCGTCGTAAAGACGAAACCCATCCGGCAGATGCCAAACGACCGCTTCCGCAGCCAAACGGCCGGTCAACCGGTGATACGGAAGATCCGAAGCAAATGGAAGTCCGGCTGGACCATTAATTCCGGCCGGTAACCGCAAGAAAAGGGCGAACTGATCAGTCGGTTCGCCTTTTTCGTTATCAGAATCCCTACCTTTGCAGCCGGAATGTTACCATACATCCAGTATTCATCTCTTCCGGATTGTAAACCCGGAACTGCCATCCGATCATTTTTAGCATACATACATTACCTTGAAACTCTGGCAAAAAGAAGGATTCGGGGCTGAACCGTCCGAAGCAGCCGCCAAAATTGACCGGTTTACCGTTGGCCGGGACCGCGAAATGGACGTTTACCTGGCCCCGTTCGATGTACTGGGGAACCTTGCCCATGCGACCATGCTCGAAACCATCGGTCTGCTGACAGCCGGTGACCTGACTCAGCTGCGGGCTGAACTGAAAGCGATCTACGCAGAAACCGAAGCGGGTAATTTCCTCATCGAAGACGGCATTGAAGATGTTCACTCGCAGGTAGAACTGATGCTGACCCGCAAGCTGGGTGATGTCGGCAAGAAAATTCACAGCGGCCGGTCGCGTAATGATCAGGTCCTTGTCGACCTGAAACTCTACACCCGCGCGCAGCTCTGGTCAGTTGCCGAAGCCACCCGGCTGGTATTCGACCAGCTGATTGCCCGCTCCGAAGAACACAAAAACGACCTGCTGCCAGGCTATACGCATCTGCAGATTGCCATGCCGTCATCGTTCGGGCTGTGGTTCGGGGCCTATGCCGAAGCCCTCGCCGACGACATGCTGACGCTCCAGACGGCGTTCCGGCTGGCTAACCGCAATCCGCTGGGTTCGGGAGCAGGTTATGGGTCATCGTTCCCGCTCAACCGAACCCTGACCACGCAGTTGCTTGGCTTCGAAGGTATGCACGTCAACGTGGTCTACCGCCCAGATGAGCCGTGGCAAAACCGAGCAAACCGCCCTGAATGCCATTGCTGCTGTTGCCGCTACCATCTCCCGGCTGGCGATGGACATCTGCCTGTACAACAGCCAGAATTTCGGGTTTCTGACCCTGCCCGATGCCCTGACAACGGGATCGAGCATCATGCCGCATAAGAAAAATCCGGATGTTGCCGAGCTGCTGCGGGCCAAAAGCAACCGCCTGAAAGCCTTGCCGATGGAAATCACGATGGTGATGAGCAATCTGCCCTCGGGCTACCACCGCGATATGCAGATCCTGAAAGAAGTGCTGATGCCGGCCTTCGATGAAATTCTGGACTGCCTGCAGATTCTGGCCTTTACACTCGAAAACATTCAGGTCAAAACCAACCTGCTGGCCGACGAAAAATACGACCTGCTGTTCAGCGTCGAACGGGTAAACGAGCTTGTCTTGCAGGGTGTGCCGTTCGCGCGAGGCCTACCGGATTGTCGGAAAAGAAATTAATGAAGGGAGCTATAAAGCCTCGCGTGAACTAAAGCATTCGCACGAAGGCAGCATCGGTAATTTAGGCAACGACCTGATTGTACAGCAGATGGACGCTGCCATGGCCGGCTTCGGTATGGACCGGATCCGGTCAGGCAACGGCAGCGCTGCTGGCGTAACCTTAACTCCCCGAAAGTTTAAAACTTTCGGGGAGTTTTCTAAAAAAGTAAAGCCCGGTCAGCGACCGGGCTTTATCTTATTCTCCATGTAAGCCTCAACCTATAAGAGCAGATTACTGAGAATAATAAGCACGTGCATCGTAAAGCTGAAACGCGAATGCCGGCACGATGTACTTCACCGGCAAAGCCCCCAGAATCGGTACCAGTACCGTCAGGAAACCCAGCATCGACGCCAGGAACTGCCAGTCGCCCCCGCCCAGGTAAGCCATCGACAGTAAAAGGGCAGGCGATAAAATACACCCCTGAATCATCATCGCGGTTGCCGCCCAGCCTGTACGTGTGAACTCTGCTTTCTCAATAAATGTATGATATTTTGCCATGAAACCGGTTCCGGTTTCATGCGCATATGAAGTTGTCGTTTGGGTAATCATGGCCGTATTGTGTTGTCTTGTGATGAAACAAAAGTACCGCGCCGGCAGGGCCTTATATATGACTACCCTCATACATCCGTATGATTGCGCTATTCGACGCGGTAGGCCACCAGCTTATTTTTGAGAAACGTTGGCACGATGATCAGCTTTTCCTTGACAACATACTCAATATCAGCACAGTTACTTTTCTGTTCGCGGGTATCCAGCAATTGCTCTTTATTGCCGTCGGCACCGACGAAGAAAATCTGTCCGCTCCAGTCTGAGACAAAATAGTCTTTCCCGTCGGTTACGATACCGTCGGTATTCGCCATGCCGTCGGCAATGGTCATGAAGGTTTTAGTCTCCGTATCCAGTGCCCGCAAAGCCCCGATCTTTGTTGAGCCAACCATCAGCCGGTTCTTTTTGACCGCCAGCAAGCCGTTTGGCCGGTTCAGTTCTTCCCCTTGCATCCAGATTTCCCATTTACCATCTTTCAGCCGGTAGATTTTGTCGAAGCGGTTGTCGGAAACATATATGGTTCCGTCGTTTGCTACGGTCACTATCTGTTCAGGAACGCGTTTTTTCGGATCGGGCGCCATCCCATGTTTTCTCAGCCTGACCGGTTTCCAGGTTGATGGCTACGAGCCGGTAGATGTCCGTAACGTAGAGCATGTTTTTGTAGATACCCATCCCTTTCGGCGCGTTGAGCCCCGATGTCCAGCGCAGGTTCTGGATCTTGCCGTCCAGCGACACTTTGGAGATAAAACCGCTGCCATCCAGCGCATCTGCTTTGCCGTCTATATTGGCGACGTACAGGATTTTGCTGCGTTTGTCGTAGAGTACTGACTCCGGAACCCGGAGTGTAGTATCTGTTTCCCAGACCTTTACCAGCTTTTTTGGTTTAGGCTTCGCTTCGGCCATGAGACAGGCCATGCCCATCAGGGTCCACAAGATGAGGTATTTTGTTCGCATTTTTCGTACTGCTTAGTTTTTCGCAAAACAAGCAGAGATTAAAAATGCTTGCAAATTATCTGTGCGAATGTTAGTTAATTAACCAGTATGGGAGGGTAGTGTATAATTATTCGAAGATCCACAAAGTAGCGACAAAAAACTGGCAAACAATTTGATAATGAGAATGTTCAATGCGTGATAAAAAACTTAGTCAACTCATGAATTCTCAACACAATGTACTGATTCCCGCTCCCTCAGCCACGCGGGAACTGAAACAAAGCATCCGGGACATGATCCGGCTCCAAAACGATTATCAACTATCTGACGAATTATTCTGGGAAGTGTTCAATACCCGCGTTCTGCTGAATCAGAATGTCAATGTGGATGCTTTTATTCGTGAACTTCAGCACTCATCTCCGCATGGTCAAGCTTAATCCGGTACGCCTTTTTTTCAACTCCCCGAGACAGGGCCGCCTGGCGGCTTTGTGCTTCGGGGAGTTCTTTTTGACCTTGTACCTCTCTCCCATAATTCTTTAGGGTCATTTAGTACCTCTTCTTCCTGTCGCAATACCCCCTTCGCTTGATTCTGCTGCCTTAGTGCTATCTTTTGGTTAACCAACAAGCATTCTTGTCTTCACTAAAAAGTATCCAATAACTTTATTTATCAGTATTACTTACTTTTTTTCCACTGAACATATAAACTATTAGGTTTTCAACATTAGTAGTTACATTTTTGGGACGCATTTTACAATACAGTATCCGTATTCTACACAATGACAGCCACCTGGCCTCCCCATATGCCTGCGGAAACATTCACGGCGATAACATAAAATCTGCCTCCATACACGTACTGCACTATAAGTATGCAGGCACTACATCAGCATTGGCATACCTCCCATACCACAACTTAGTATCTATTCAATTTTACCTTTCTTGATTTATGAAAAAAACACTACAGGACTGGTTATTCTATCTTCGCGATAACGTTGGCTTGCCTGACACTTTGTTTAACGTATACTGCCAAAGCGCAGAGTACCCCTCTCTCAATTAATGCATCCGGAGTTTATCTGGCCGGTGCTTCTGTCTTTCTGCCATCAACGATTGCTGCGCCTATACCTTCATCCCTTACTCTGGTTACCCGGGTAAACCAGACCGCAGTCTGTGAAGGAAGCTCCGTCGCTGCATCCGTAACCGCAACAGGCGGAACAGCACCCTATACCTACGCCTGGGAGGCTCCCTCCGGTGCATCATATCACCGGCGCGTCCAATAACAGTTACGTTACGGTCAACGGCCTGACGTCCGGTATCAAAACCTTTACCGTCACCGTTACCGGCTCAGGTGGCAGTCCGGTCAGCACCAGCACCGTCAGCGTTACGGTCAATCCCAACCCAACCGTCGTCATTACCCCGGGCACAAACCTCACCTTCTGCGAAGGCAGTAGTCTGACACTCACCGGTTCGGGCACTAATGTCATCACTTATCTCTGGAGCAATGGCGGAACATACCTCCTCGATCGTCGCTAGTGTCAGTCAGCCTTACTCCTTAACGGTTACATCGCCCGCAGGATGCACGGCTGCTACCACTGTAAATGTCACCCGGTATAACCGGCCAACCGGTTCCGTTTCGGCGCTGCCCAGCCTCACCGTCTGCGAGGGTCAGAGTGTGACGCTTACGGCATCACCCGGAAGTTTGCCGGCACGGGTAGCGTCAACGTTTGCCGCACCGACGGTCTCCTACACCTGGTCAACCGGCAGCAATAGCACCGCAACGACTTTTATACCAACCAGTAATACGGTGGTTAGCCTGACGGTCAACGATGGTGTCTGTACGTCACTACCAATCAATACCAGCATCACCGTGAAATCGGTCAGTTCAGTCAGCGTTACAGCTGCCCCGTCGGCGACTATTACGTGTGCGAATCCGGGGGTAACACTCACCGCTTCCGGCAGCAGCGGGCTATAGCATGGGATAACAGCAGTACGGCCACTACCCGTGTGGTGAGTGCTTCAGGGGTTTATTCTGTATCAGCAACGAACAATGGATGCACAACCCACGGCTTCCGTAACCGTTACCGGTAGCAGCGCCCCCCCAACTATCAGCATTACGCCTTTTAATGCATCTATACTCACAGTCTGCGCCGGCTCAAGCCTGAATCTTACCGCCAAGCGGAGCAGGTACCAACGGATCCTACCGATGGGTCACAGGTGAAATGACAGCGGCTATTAGTGTCAGTACAACCAATACGTATTCTGTAACCGGAACTACTCAGTCCGGCTGTACTTCGGTTACGTCGGTCTACGTAGATATACATAGTTTACCAACCGCTACTATTTCTGCCCTGCCGGCCTTAACTGTCTGCGCCGGCCGGAGCATTTCCTTAACAGCCAGCGGTATGCCGGGCGGTTTATCGCCCCGACTGGCCACTACCTATTCTGCCGCCAGCCTTATGGTATACCTGGTCAACGGGAAGGCACCGACGCCACTACGATTTTTACCCCAACCAGTACGACCGTAATAGCCTCACTATCAACGATGGATCGTGTACAGGCACAACGGCAGCAACCGTTACAGTCACCAGCTCACCGACGGTTAATATTGCCTCATCTGCCACCAGTCTTACAGTCGGCCAAAGCACTTCCCTGACTGCTTCGGGTGCAGATAGCTATACCTGGAGTACAAACGCGACGACGAATCCAATTACGGTTGCTCCTCTTTCGACGACGGTATATTCTGTCACCGGGCACCCGGAACGGATGCACAGGCGTTGCCAGTCAGACCCTTGCCCCTGGTTGTACGGATGTAGTCGCCAAAGCCATTTCGGCCACGGTCGTCAGCGGTGCTGGGACCCACATAATTGTTCGGTCACAAGGCAAGGGACAAGGCACCGGCAGTTCGTTTATCATGACCGGGCCCAACGGTTATGTTTTCAGCACCGTTTATCGCCGTGTCGGTACGTACTCTCTGTCAGCTCCGAAGGTTCAACAACCGGGCACATATACCTTCACCGCCAGTGTCAACGAATGCCTGCGGACAGGTTTACAGCGACAGTATTACCTATAACGTAACCGGTACCCCCTGCCCCGTAACCCGGTAAAGAGGCTTTTTTTCAACTCCCCGAGGCAGGGCCGCCTGGCGGTTTTGAAGCCGCCCAGGCGGCCCTGCCTCGGGGAGTTTTTTTTTTCGGGCTTCCTACAACCGCACGGTCAATAGCTCCTTTGACCGCAGATAGACATACGTAACCACTACCAGCGTCAGGCAGCCCCCCAGCACCACCGACGGCACCCGCGCCCATCGCGCTTGCCAGCAAGCCGGACTCAAACGCGCCGATTTCGTTGGATGAGCTTACAAAGATGCCGTTAACGGCAGCTACCCGGCCCCGCAGGTGATCGGGCGGAAAGATTTGCAGAATTGTCTGCCGGATAATCACACTCACACTATCGAACGCACCCGTCAGGGCCAGGCATGATCAGTGACAGATAGAAGTTGGTGGAGATTGCAAAATAAGGGTGGAGAGACCGAAGCCCAGCACGGCCAGCAGCATGTTCCGCCAGCGCGTTGTTGATGGGCGGAAAACGGGTCATGAACACCATTGTCAGCACGGCTCCCACCGATGGCGCGGCCCGTAGAAAACCCAGCCCTTCGGCCCCGACCTTCAGGATGTCTTCGGCAAACACCGGCAAAATGGCCACAACCCCGCCAAAGAGGACCGCTGCCAGGTCGAGCGAAATGGAATAGAATACGATTTTGGTTTTAAATACAAAGTCAAACCCTTCTTTCAGGCTCTCCCACAAACTGACCGCTGCTCCATCCACCGGTGTCGGCACCGGCTTTGATTTAATCATAGAGAGCAGGATAAAGCAAACCACAAAGAGGGCAATAATGACAATCAGCGTATGATCAAGGCCCAGCCAGTTGTACAGAAATCCGGCAATACCCGGGCCAATGATCGCACCGGCCTGCCAGAACGAACTGCTCCAGGTCGATGAGTTCGGATAGAGTTCACGGGGCACCAGAAAGGGTTTCAGCGATGAGCTGGCCGGCGAATAAAAGCCTTTGGCAGCTCCGATCAGCATCAGTACGCCATAAATGATGCCCAGTTGAGCCGTCTGACTGATCTGGCTTACGACCGACGGCTGAAATACCAGGTACAGAATAACCGACCCCAGCATGATCACCAGCAGGCTTTGCTGGAGAATCCGGCGTTTGTTGCGCCGGTCGGCAAGGTGTCCGCCAAACAGCGAAATGGCAATAAACGGCACCGCTTCGGCCAGACCGACGAGACCAAGAGCAAGAGGTTCATGGGTAAGTTTATAGAGTTCGTAGCCCAGAATCACCTCTTGCATCAGTAAGGTAGCTGTGATCAGAAAACTGTTGGCCACAAAAAAGCGGAAATCGGGTATTCGTAACGCAGCGTAGGGTCAGCCATTCCAGATAGGCCGGAAATCCGGCAGTAAATTGCAGATAAACCAGAGCACCTGGATCGTCAGGGGCTATTTAGTCAACAATTCTGCGTTCGCTCAGTTCCGTAGCCCGGTATTTTTTAGCGGTATGGAAGGCATTTAAACCACGAAGGCGCTAAGACAGGAAGATACACGAAGCGGCTGCTACATACTCAGCAACTGCACCTCAACACGCCGGTTTTTTTCCTTGTTTTTTTCATCGTCATTGGGCGCAGCGGCTTTGTCGGGTCCTTTCCAGATGACCTCCATCTGCTGCTCCGGAATCCCCGCATACGCAGGTAACCGGCCACAATCCGGGCCCGGTATTCCGATAAACCATATTTGGCTGGCGCGGGCCGACATTGTCTGTATAGCCCGTAATCCGGATTTTCCAGTCAGGGTGTTTTTGCAGGGAACCGGCAATAACGTCCAGCGGCGGCTTATTGTCGTTACGAAGATCGTAGCTGCTCTGGTCAAAATAGATCACCTGAACATCGCCCGGCGGGACTGTTTTTTCCTCGATTTCCGGCTTCCGGTAGACCATGCCTTTCACCGCCAGGGCTTTAAAGTTCACACCCGACTCAATCACAATCGTTCCTGAAAGAGCAGAAACCCGTCTGCGGTGCAGGCAGCAATGGTATATTCGCCGGGCCGGGCATCACGCAGCAAAAAGCTGGATGCTCCCTTGAACTGCTTCGAGGTAAATTTCGTCACGTGGGGACAGTTCCTTACCATACTGTAGTTCATAGGTGATAGTAGTGGTATCTTTCCGGTTAAATCCCATGTACAGCTGACTGGCCGGTCTGACAGCCGTCGTGTCTTTCGACCGCATGGGTATGGTCATGCTGAAGACATATTCCGGGTCGATCACGCCGACAAAATGCACCGGCACAGTCATGGTGTGAAACCCCTTTGCTTCAAAAATAAGCGTATTCGCGCTGGAGGGAACCCTGACATCGAACCGGCCCTTTCATTACTTTCGCCCAGTTTCGCACGTTTTTTTCTTCAATAAACGATAACTTGACGGCAGATCGGCCCCGGTCCCTGCATTGTAGCTGCTTCCATTCACACGTACCTGCTTAACGGTTTGTGCCTCTACAGGCGATAGAACAGTCCACAAAGCGCTGACTAGTACGGCAATCGTTGCATTTTTTATCATCAATCCACCCAAATTTGTTGAGTAAGCCGCAAAATTACGGATTTATTCCGCTGCTACAGCCGGAATGTTTGCTGACAGGATTACCATGATTACATGAATAATCCCTGGCAACCACGTGGGTAAAAGGGCAACCACGTGGGGTTGCCCCTACGGGTAACGGTAAATCGGGGCGGTGATTGCCTTTTTCCTGTCAAACGGGCTACAGCCTGATCCTGACCTCTATGACCTGGCAACAATCCTTGACCCCTCAATTCTATCGGCCTGTCATTGGCTCGTGGCCTCCATCCCGATTCTGTTTATTTTCTGGGCGCTGATTATCCGGAAAATGAAGGGCTATCAGGCCAGTCTCATTGCCACCGCCATTGCCCTGATCATCGCCTTAACGGTCTACGGCATGCCGGTGAAACTCGCGTTGCTATCGGTCAGCCACGGAGCGCTTTACGGCCTCTTCCCGATTTGCTGGCTCGTCATCATGGCCTTTTCTGTTTAACATTACCGTCAGAAGCGGGCAGTTTGAGATTATTAAATATGTGATGGGCACCATCACCGACGACCGGCGCTTACAGGCGCTGCTCCATTGCGTTTCATTCGGTTCATTTCTGGAAGGAACGGCCGGTTTTGGTGCGCCGGTCGCCATTACAGCCGCTATGCTGGTGGGTCTCGGATTTAATCCGCTCTATGCCTCAGGCATTTGTCTGATCGCCAATACCGCACCGGTAGCCTTCGGGTCAATCGGCATCCCCATTACGGTAGCCTCGGCAGGTGTCGGGCATTCCGAACTGGCCATTTCGCAGATGGTCGGGCGCACCTGCCGCTGCTTTCTGTCTTCCTGCCGTTCTACCTCGTGTCGATCATTGCCGGGGTCAGCAAAGCACGGGACATAATGCCGGCGCTTGTGGTCTCCGGCGTTTCGTTTGCCCTGCTGCAATACCTGTCGTCGAATTTTCTGGGGCCATCCCTGCCCGATGTCATCGGCGGACTGGGGTCGATTGTCTGCCTGATGGGGCTGCTGCGCTTCTGGAAGCCGAAGCAGGTCTGGCGGTTTGCCAATGAACCGGCGGCGGTGGCTCAGCCGGCCGGCCTCTATTCGACGGGGCAGATTTGTCCGGGCCTGGTCGCCGTTTCTGGTACTTACCCTCCTGATCATCGCCTGGGGTCTGCAACCGGTTAAAGAGGCACTGAATGCCGCCGGTATGATCCAGTTCGGTTTTCCCGGGCTGCACAATGCCATCCTGAACCAGAGCGGGGCGCCCATCGCGAAAATTTTCAAATTTAACTATCTGTCGGCAGCCGGTACGGCCATCCTGCTGGCCGGTATATTGTCCGTTCCACTCACAGGTCTCAGTCCGCGCGAAGGCGTACAGGTGTTTGCCGGTACGCTGAAACAGCTCCGTTTCCCAATTCTGACCGTCGCTTCGGTGCTGGCGTTCGCCTATGTCCTGAACGATTCGGGCATGACCCTTACTCTGGCGGATGTGCTGGCCAACACCGACCTGCTGTTTCCGTTTTTGCGCCGGTGCTGGGTGGCTGGGCGTTTTTATCACCGGATCGGATACCTCGGCCAACGCCCTGTTCAGTAAACTACAGTTCGCAACAGCCCGGACCATCGGCGTTGATCCCGTCGTGACGGTCGGCGCCAACGTGTCGGGTGGCGTGGTGGGGAAGATGATTTCCCCTCAGTCGATTTGCCGTAGTCCAAATCCTTTTATTATTCTGATATGTCATAATAATCTTTTAGTATTTCAACTGATTTTGCTTTCAATATTTATTTTGGCTCAGTAGAGATCTCTAAAATATTAGGCTCATTTTCTTTCATATTACTAA
>CBDFHU010000103.1:0-27677 GCA_965247375.1 Arsenicibacter sp. | reverse complement strand
TGGTGGTCGCAGGCGGTACACCTACCTTCCCCTGTCATACCCGTCGTCCCGGATGTGATCACGAGTCCGGGAACGTTTGTGTTCTGGGATGCCGGTTATGCTGCCATCACCCGGATCAGCCGTTCGACTGGGCTGCGGTTCTGATGACCCGCATCATTTCGATCATTGATGAGCAGACGCTTTGTCTGGATCTGGGCCATAAAGCTATCGCCGCCGAAAACCCGTTGCCCCGCGTTGTATTCCTGAATGAACCCGATGCCCAACCGGTCGGCCAGAGCGAAGAGCACATGGTGGTTCGGGTCGCCGATACCGGTAAATTTACCCCGGGCGATGTCTGGTATGGCATCCCGATTCACATTTGTCCGACGGTAGCGCTGTACAATTCTGTATTCGTGGTCGAAAACGGCGAGGTGATCGGTACATGGGAAGTAACGGCACGGGGCCCGTAAACTGACCATCTGATGCCTGCCGGTTCCGGGTTCAAAACTTTCTGCGTTGTCCGGGGTTCTAGTAAAACCAACAGAGACAACGTTATGAACCCGAAACAAACACAGTATGATGCCGCCGATGATCAGAATCAGGGCGTTATCAGTACCATGGCGAAAAATAACGAAACGCACGACACTGAACTGGTTAGCACGCGTATTCCGCGGATGGATCCGAATATAGTGACCAATCAGAGCGGGGCAGCTATGGAGGACGGCGAAGAAGAATACGAAGACATTACCGTCGACGAAGACGCCGAAACGACAACCGGTAACAGTGAGGACGAAGAATACGAAGACCTCACGGATGTTGAAGAAGAAACAGACTGACCGACCATGACCACCATCAGGACGATAATTATTCGCTGGGTGGACCACGTAACCCGGTCGGGCGGTGTTTAGCAAACAACGTTTTTATGCTTAATCTTTCTGCCAGTCAGCTCGCTCAGCTTGTTATCCGCCTCGGGATGGGCGTCAACATGCTCATGCATGGCCTGACACGTATCCCCAACCTGTCCGGTTTTGTCGGTAAAATGGCGCCGGGATTTAGTGAAACCATATTGCCGCAACCGGTTACGGCTGCGTTTTTATATGTACTCCCTTTTCTGGAGCTGGCCAGTGGCTTGCTGATTCTGACCGGTGGCCGGATGCTGAAGTGGGGCTATGCCCTGGGCGGGCTGATCATTGTATCGCTGCTGTTCGGCACCACCCTGAAACAGGACTGGCAGACCGCCGGTACACAGGTCATTTATCTGATTGCCTTTTACCTGGCCCTGCGCGGCCTTGACGAACCCGACGGGTTATGTAAGTAAAAAGCCCTGGCCGGTTTGTTCTGCCAGGGCTTTTACGGTTTATCAATCAAACACGATTCACAAGTCAATGAACCTGACCGACTACCCTGTAGAGTACCATGCTGACCGCCGCCGGTTTGAGCTGACGACTCGATGGCCACTTATCAATTCTTGAATTCCGCCAGCTGAAAAACAACGCACTGGCATTGACCCATACCGAGGTTGACCCGGCACTGGAAGGCAAGGGCGTCGGCTCGTATCTGGTAAAAAGTGCTTTTGAATACATCGACCAGCAGCACTGGACCATTTTTCCGTATTGCCCGTTTGTGGTCACTTACCTGCGTCGTCATCCGGCCTGGTACCGGCTGGTATCCCCTGACTTTGAAGAACCCGAAGAATTTTAAGCGTTGATCTGCTGCGCAAAAGCAGCCAGATGCTCATCCGTAAAATCGAGGTGGGTTACGAACCGGACGAGATGTTTGCCGAACGTAACGGCGCGGATGTCTTTTCCGGCCAGCTCCTGCACGTAGTCCGTTGCCAGTATCGTCTCCGGTAACTGCACGATGACGATATTGGTATCGACGGGCATCACATCAACAATCTCCGGCCGCTGCGCCATGATCGCTCCGATTTTCCGGGCGCGGGCATGGTCGAGTTTCAGCCGTTCGATGTTATGGTCGAGTGCGTAAATACCGGCTGCGGCCAGGTAACCGGCCTGCCGCCAGCCACCGCCCATCATCTTCCGGAACCGACGTGCCCGGGCAATAAACGCCTTGTTGCCCAGCAACAGCGACCCCACGGGGCAGCCCAGACCCTTCGACAGGCAAATGCTGATGGAATCGAACAACTGACCATACGCCAGCGTGCTTTCACCGGTTTCAATCAGGGCATTAAACAGCCGCCGCCCCATCGAGGTGCAAGGCCAGTCCGTGCTCGTCGCAAACCTGTTTGATCGCCGCAATTTCGGGGATGGTATAGTAACAACCACCGCCTTTGTTCATGGTGTTTTCCAAGGCTAACGAGCCGTGACAGCGGGCGATGCGGATCAGCCGGGTTATTGACGGCATCACGGACCAGCGCCGGTGTCAGTTTACCGCGCTCGCCCGGCAGCAGTGCCACCGAAGCAAAGGCATTGACCGCAATGCCGCCGCCTTTCATACAGATAAATAGGCGAAAGCTGGTCGCAGATAACCTCATCGCCCGGCCGGACATGCGTGCGGATAGCGAGCTGGTTCGTCATCGTTCCTGATGTACAGAACAAGGCCGCTTCCATGCCCGAACATCGCGGCAGCTTTGGCTTCAAGGGCCAATACGGTCGGGTCATCGCCTAAGACATCATCGCCGACTTCAGCCGTAAACATTGCCTCCAGCATCGCCGGAGTCGGTTTTGTAATGGTATCGCTTCGTAAATCGATCAGCATAGAAAAAGCAGGGTCCTCACCACCTGAGGTTGTTTGTTGTGAACTACAAAGGTCTAATTTTTTCCCGGGGAACAACCATGCCGGAAATGCCGTTTCTTTGTAGCTATGCAATTATTTATTACCTCGCTGAATTCAGGCAGCAACGGCAACTGCTACTACATCGGCAACGGGCAGGAAGCAGTGCTGATCGATGCCGGGATTTCGTGCCGCGAAACCGAACGCCGGATGCATCGTCTGGGATTGTCGCTCAGGCATGTGAAAGCCGTTTTTATTTCCCATGAACACAGCGACCACATGCTGGGTCTGCCGAAACTGGCACAGAAATACCAGCTGCCGGTTTACATCACCCGCCCCACGACGGACAGTTCGCGGGTATCGCTGACCGGACTGGCCTTACGGACATTCCAACCCTACACCCCTGTTCAGATCGGTTCGCTTACGATTACAGGCTTTCCTAAATTTCACGACGCGGCCGATCCGCATAGCTTTATGGTCTCGGGGAATTGGCGTTAATATCGGCGTCTTTACCGACATCGGGGCGGTTTGTGAAAACGTGGTCACGCACTTCAAACAGTGTCATGCCGCCTTTCTGGAAGCAAATTATGACGAAGACATGCTGGGAAAACGGGCGCTATCCGGTATTTCTGAAACGACGCATCCGGGGCGGAAACGGCCACTTATCTAACCAGCAGGCACTGGCCCTGTTACAGGAACACAAGCCTGATTACATGAGTCACCTGCTGCTGGCCCACATGTCGAAAGACAATAACTGCCCGCAACTGACGACGGAGCTTTTCGCACCACACATGGGCAACACGGAACTGGTGATTGCCTCCCGTCTGGCAGAGACCCCCGCTGTATCGGATTGTAACGCATCTGAACTGATCTGCTAATTGTCCCACCAGCGGGGCTTGATGCCCGTTCGGTAGGCACTTTCCCACACAGGCCGCGCATCCGGCCAGGGCGTCAATCCGGATTTTTTTGCCCACCGGATCACCGACGGCATCTTTAATACGGTCGATTTTAAGCGCCCTGAGCGCTACACCCGCCGCCCCGAAGTAGCCATATGCCTGCTCGTCGGGGGTGACTTGTGCAACGGATATTCCCGCCCAGCGATACCGGTGCGGCATCAAAAATCCCGCCTGCATTGCTGACCAGCTTATCGGCGGTATTGAAAAACTGAAACGCCCCCCTTACTGATGCGCTGCTGCTCGACTTCAACATAATACGTGGTCAGGGAAGTAAACGGCGCACTCATCATGTACTGCCGGCTGATCAACTTACCGTTAACGCGGGTATCGGAGCGCAGGGAAAGGCAGTTTGTGTAGCATTGATTGATATCCCAGCAAGGTGAACAGCAGGCCACACCAGTGTAATAGCCATCTTCTGCCGCATCGGGGCTTACCCGGCACGACGACAGGGCTTCGTAGTTTTTCCATTGCCAGCGGTAATAATCGCCGGTGGTTTCGGGGTCTTTCGTGTCGATGTACACATCCCACTGATTACGTTTGTCGTTGGTCGGTTCGGTCGGGTGGTAGGTGTATTCATAATAAATCGCCTGAATCGGCGGAGAGGCTTTAAGCAGTTCGGGCGCCGATTCATACGCGTGGCCGTCGGTCGTGTTGACCGTTAGTTTGTAGGTCCGGCCGGCTACGCCGCGTATGCCGTTACTGCGCGTCTGGTACACACCGGGGCTGAGTTGCTGGAGCACTTCGCTGGTCCCGGCATCATCTGAAATCACGACATTGGCATTGTAAACCAGATAGTTCAGGCTTGCAAAGGAGTAATCCGTTGTGTAGCTGAGTTTTACAACATACGGACCCGGCTGGTCTGTAATCATCCCTTCTACAATCAGTCGCTTTCCGATCGATGGCATGTCGGGTGAATACTGCTTAACACACGCCCCTGCCCAGAACGCGCAGACAATCACTAACCAGCTGTTTGACAAAAATTTAGGGCGCATACTGTATGGAGTAACCGGGTAGCGAGACTTACCGCTGCGTTGAAACGTTATCTGATGTCTGTACGCTTCTACAAGACCGGATGTGGCAAAGCCTACTTCTTTTTTTAATCTAATAAAAAAATGGCAGAATGCAGGAAAGTACATGATGGGTAACCATCCGTTTTGCCCAAACTTTACCGCAGCAAAGTAAAGCTGTCGGCAGCGGCGCTTTTCTGCCAGATAATATACCTGCTCTTTCTTATCAGAATCGACATGAAAATACTGACTACCAGTACATTACTTTCCATTGCTCTGACTTCGGGAGTCGCCTTTGCCCAGAAGGCTCCTGCTAAAGCCAATGATTCAACCACCCCTCTGCATGCCTTGCAGCCTGATTATGTTGTCCCGTACGGCAATCCGGGCATTGACGGCGTGACCAAAGTACTGAACCGGGTCTATACCTACCTGGATGCCGTAACCCCGACCGAAATCATGGATAAGGCAACAGGAAAGACCATTACGGATAAAAGCAGTTTTAACCCGAATGCGGTGATAAAGCCAGGCGATTTCCGGCTGACGAGCTACGAATGGGGCGTGACCTATGCCGGTATGCTGCTGGCAACCGAAGCTACCGGCGACCCGCGCTATGCCACGTATACCAACAAGCGGATCGATTTCCTGAACAGTGTCCGGCCTTATTTCAACGATCAGGTAGCGGCTAACCCGACCGCCAATACGTCGCTTCGGCAGTTACTGGCGCCCCATGCCCTCGACGACTGTGGAGCAGTCTGTGCCGCCATGGTGAAAGCCTCGCTGGCGGGTGGCCTCAAAGTCGATCCGCGTCCGCAGATTGATACCTATATAAATTATATCCAGACTAAAGAACACCGTCTGGCCGATGGCACCCTGGCCCGGAACCGCCCACAGAAAAATACGCTCTGGCTCGATGACCTCTTCATGAGTGTACCGGCACTGGCGCAGATGGGCAAGCTGACCGGCGAAACGAAATATTACGACGAAGCGGTGAAACAGGTTCTCCTGTTTTCGAAGCGCATGTTCAATAAAGAGAAAGGTCTGTACATGCACGGCTGGGTCGAGGGCATGGATACGCATCCGGAATTTCACTGGGCCCGCGCCAACGGCTGGGCCATTATGACCAAAGTGGAATTGCTTGACGCGTTACCGGAAAACCACCCCGGCCGTCCCGCCATTCTGGAGCAGCTGAAAGCACACGCCAAAGGACTGGCAGCTCATCAGTCGGGTATGGGGTTCTGGCATCAGCTGATCGACCGGACCGATTCATACCTCGAAACCTCAGCCACCGCCATTTATGCCTATTCGATTGCCCGCGCCATCAACCGCGGCTGGCTCGACCCGCTGGCTTACGGCCCCATGACACTGCTCGCCTGGAATGCCGTGGCGACCAAGGTCAACCAGCAGGGACAGGTCGAAGGCACCTGTGTGGGGACAGGCATGGCGTTCGATCCGGCGTTTTACTATTACCGTCCGATCAATGTATACGCTGCTCATGGCTACGGACCGGTGCTGCTGGCCGGTGCCGAAGTAATTAACCTGCTGAAAAAGCGGTCGTTTGAAATGAACGACAGCTCGGTGCAGCTGCTTGAAAAACGATAACATAAATTACTATAGAATGCGCTACGTATCCACAATGATCGGCTGCTGGCTGCTGACTGCCACAGGTAGTATTGCCCAGCGGCAAATGGAGAATCTGGGCCGTGGCCTGATTGCGTTCCCGCAGCCGGGAAATACCGTCTATGTCGGCTGGCGGCTGCTAGGTACCGAGCCCGATGACATTGCCTTTAACCTGTACCGGAAATCAGGGAACAGCAAACCCATGAAGCTGAATTCAGCACCCCTCCGGCAAAGTACCAACTTTGTCGATCAGGAAGTTGATGTCAGCAAACCAACGCAATATACGGTCCGGGCCGTGCTGAAGGGGAGAGAACAGTTAGACAGCAAACCGTTTACTCTGGCCGCCAACGCCCCTGTGCAGTCGTATCTGACCCTGCCGCTGCAAACACCCGACGGCTATGTCCCAAATGATGTCTCAGCCGCTGACCTCGACGGCGACGGCGAATATGACCTGGTGGTGCATCAGACTAAAAACGGCCGCGACAACTCGCAGAAGGGACTCACCGGCGCGCCCATCCTCGAAGGCTATAAACTCGATGGCACCCTGCTCTGGCGCATTAACCTCGGTAGCAACATCCGCGAAGGCGCCCATTACACCCAATTTATGGTCTATGACCTCGACGGCGACGGCCGGGCCGAAGTGGCTTGCAAAACGGCCGACGGCACCATCGACGGTCTGGGCAAAGTCATCGGCGACTCAAGCAAACACTGGGTCGACGGAGACGAAAACAGCCCCCGTTTCGGCAAAATCATGGACGGGCCGGAGTATTTCACCATTTTCGACGGCAAAACCGGCGCGGCGCTGGCCACGACAGAGTACATTCCGTCGCGGAACCCGACCAACGGCTGGGGCGGCGTCGGGGGCATTGGCGGCAACGACAACAACGGCAACCGCGTAGACCGGTTTCTGGCCTGTGTGGCTTATCTCGACGGCAAACGCCCAAGCGTAATCATGTGCCGGGGGTATTATGGCCGTACGGTGCTCGCCGCCTGGGACTGGCGCGACGGCAAACTTACCTCCCGCTGGGTATTCGACTCAAAGGATATTCCCGGCTATTCGGGCATGGGCAATCATAACCTGACCGTTACGGACGTGGACAACGACGGCAAAGACGAAATCATGTATGGGTCTATGGCCGTTGACGACACCGGCAAACCCCTTTTTACGACCAACCTCCGCCACGGCGACGCCCTGCATGTATCGGACCTTGATCCGTCGCGGCCGGGGCTCGAAGCATTTGGCATTCACGAAAACGAAGCGCGGATTCCAGGCTATGAAAACGGGTTTGGCGCGGCCATGTTTGATGCCCGCACGGGCGAAATTCTCTGGGGGAAGATGCCGGGCGAAGACGTTGGCCGGGGCGTGGCCGAAGACATTGACTCAACCAACGCCGGGGCCGAGATCTGGTGGTCGGGGTCGAACGGGCTGTATAACACCAAAGGCGAACGCATCGGCGATGCCCCTTCTTCGACCAACTTCCTTGTCTGGTGGGACGGTGACCTGACCCGCGAACTGCTCGATGGCAATCACATCGACAAATACCGGGCAGGCCGGTTGTTTACGGCTGAGGGTTGCTCATCGAATAACGGCTCTAAATCAACCCCGGCGCTGAGTGCAGACCTCTTCGGCGACTGGCGGGAGGAGGTTATTCTGCGGACGAATGACAACAAGAGCCTGCGCATTTTTTCGACGACAATTCCTACCAATCACCGGTTTTATACCCTCATGCACGATCCGCAATACCGGCTGAGCATTGCGTGGCAGAACGTGGCCTACAACCAGCCGCCGCATACCGGCTTTTTTCTGGGCCACGGTATGAAAACACCGCCGAAGCCTTTTATCACGTTAATCCGATAGCCGTTATTGCATCAACTAACCTATTGATTATAACCTGTTCTGTATATGAAAAAGCTCTTATTATTTTGCTTGATCTGCTTTGCGTTCAGCCAGTTTCAGCAACGCCCGACGCTTTACATCATCGGTGATTCGACGGTCCGTAACGGATCGGGCAAAGGTTCCGATGGCCTTTGGGGCTGGGGTAGTGTTATCAGTCCGTATTTCGATACAACCCGCATTCACATTGAAAACCATGCCATTGGCGGACGCAGCAGCCGCACGTTTCTGACCGAAGGCCGCTGGGACAAAATTATGGCAGCGCTTAAACCAGGCGATTTTGTCCTCATGCAGTTCGGCCACAACGATGGAGGAGCCATCAACGACACCACCCGTGCCCGCGGCTCAATCAAGGGTATTGGCGACGAAACGGAAGAAATTGACAACCTGCTGACAAAAAAGCACGAAATCGTGCACTCCTATGGCTGGTACATGAAAAAGTATATCCGCGATACGAAAATTAAGGGCGCTACACCAGTTGTCTGTTCACTGGTGCCCCGCAATGTCTGGAAGGACAGCAAGGTACAACGCAGTGTAAACAGCTACGCTACCTGGGCCGCTCAGGTCGCCTCCGCCGAAGGGGCCACGTTTATCGACCTGAACGAGAACATCGCCCGGAAATACGAAGCCGGCTATGACGAGGCTAAGCTGAAAGCAGAGTTCTTCCCCGGCGACCATACCCATACCAACCTGGCTGGCGCAAAATTCAACGCGGCGGCTGTCGTAGAAGGCCTTCAGCAGCAACCCGCCTGCCCCCTGAATCAATACCTGAAGAAATAACCAGTGGTGGTACGAGCGGAGGGATGCCCCATTGACAGGGCCGCCTGGCGGTCGGGGACGCCCAGTCGGGACACCCAGTCGGGGACACCACTATTTTAAAATTAATCACATCTTTGTGCTTCTTATTGTCTCCGTGCCTTTGTGGCACCCTACCCTATGACCATAATGAAGCAAACCCTTACCGCTCTCACCTGCGCCGGCTTGCTGGCGCTTACCGGTTTCGCGGCCATGGCCCAGCCCGTTGCCCTGTGGCTGACCAACCCCGATAGATCAGCCTTGTTCCGGAAACAAACCGCCCCGCTGACGTTTCAGCCGGCAACCGCTGATAAACCAACCATACACCTCGATCCTGCGCAAACGTATCAATCTATGGACGGATTCGGGTATACGCTGACGGGCGGGAGCGCCATGCTGCTGCAAAAAATGGGGATGGTACAACGGACAGCAATATTAAAGGAACTGTTTGCCACCGACGGCAACAACATCGGCGTCAGTTTCCTCCGGATCAGCATCGGAGCCTCTGACCTTGATGACCGGACGTTTTCGTACGACGACCTGCCTGCCGGTCAGACCGACCCTAAATTAACCGGATTCAGTCTGACACCTGATAAAATGTACCTTATTCCCGTCCTGAAGCAGATTCTGGCCATCAATCCGGCAATTAAGTTCATGAGTACACCCTGGTCGCCGCCGACATGGATGAAAACCAACGGTGAAACCAAAGGCGGCAGCCTGAAACCGGAGTATTATGCCGTTTATGCGCAATATCTTGTCAAATACATTCAGGCGATGAAGCGCGAAGGCATCCGGATTGATGTGATGACGATTCAGAACGAACCGCTGCATCCGGGCAATAACCCAAGCCTGCTGATGTTACCGGAAGAGCAGGCAGCATTCATCAAAAATCACCTCGGTCCGGCGTTCAAGGCAGCCGGTATCCGGACCCGTATTCTGCTGTATGATCACAACGCCGACCGGATTGACTATCCGATCTCAATTCTGAACGATCCGGAAGCAAAAAAATATGTTGATGGCTCGGCATTTCACCTCTATGGCGGCAAGGTTGAGGCGTTGAGCGAGGTACACAATGCTCACCCTGACAAACATATCTATTTCACCGAGCAGTGGATCGGCGCCCCCGGCAACCTGAAGGGCGACATGAACTGGCACGTCAAAAACCTGATTATCGGCGCAACCCGCAACTGGAGCCGGACGGTACTGGAGTGGAATCTGGCCGCCGACCCGAAGCAGCAGCCGCATACCATCGGCGGTTGTACGGAATGTCTGGGTGCCCTGACGATTGATGGTAACACCGTCACCCGCAATCCGGCGTATTACATTGTGGCTATTGCAAGCAAGTTCGTCCGTCCCGGGTCTGTCCGGATTGCGTCGACGGCGGCGGACAAATTACCTAACGTAGCGTTCCGCACACCCAACGGCGGCTATGTGCTGATTGTGCTGAATGAGCAAGCAAGCTCCCAAACCTTTTCGGTTTCGTTCAAAGGCAAAACGATGACGGCTTCACTGCCGGCGAACTCGGCGGGAACGTTTGTGTGGTAGTTTTTTTTGCCACGAAGACGGGAAGAATGAAAGAAGCACAAAGTGTATAAAAACTTCGTGCCCCTTCGGTTTCTCCCGCCTTTGTGGTTTAAAAAACTTATATCTGTACCGTCACTACCTTGATGTCTTCCAGATAGAAGCCGGTGTGCAGGCGCTGGTGGTCCTTGTAGTTGAAAACCTGCCCGTCTTCACGGACATGGTCAAGCAGCGATAAATTCAGGGACTGTACCAGCCAGCCGGGTTGTTGCGGCGGCATGGTTTTCACGATGCCTTCTTCCGGCAGTTTCTTGTCGGGAGCGGCGTAAATAGCGGCAAAGCCATAGTTCAGGTCAACAGCCGGCGACCACGGAGCTTCACCGATGGTCTGCGACACAATGGTATACGCCTGATTTTCAAGCGCCCGTGCCCGCGCACCCACGTGTACGCGTGTCGCTCCGCGAATGGTTTCGGTGCAGCTCGGGGCCAGAATCAGCGAAGCACCGGCACCACCCAGCCAGTGCGATCCAAGGGCAAACTCAACGTCGTAACAAATCTGAATCCCGAAACTTCCCCAGTCGGCCTCAAACAGGGTCAGCTGCTTTTCCGCCGTTTCGATTCCCCATTCTTCATCCTCGAAACGAGTCATGAAAAACTTGTCCTGGTACCCCACGAGCCCTTTCGGTGAAAAGACAAATACGCGGTTTACCCGTTTGCCGTTGTCGATCACCGGCAGGCTTGGCGCCACAATCACTACCTGATGCATCAGAGACAGTTCAGCAAATACCTCACAAAAAGCATCCTTCAGCGAATCCATTTCCTCCACCTGCTGCCGGATGTCGCTCCTGACGGCTTCCGGAAAAATGCTGACCAGCTCCATAGAGCCGTATTCCGGAAAAAGCAGGAGCTCCGCCTGCTGCGAAGCCGCGTCGTTAACCCAATGGCTAACGTGCGATTGCCAGGCTTCAAACGATGCATGGCTAGTAATGGGGTACTGGGCCGCAGCCACGGTTACATTCATGATCAGAAAGGGGGATTTTAGGGGGTTAACGGCCGCATCCAATAGATCATTGGCTTGGGCGTTGAGTGGGTTTCGCCGATATCGGGCCAGTCAAAGGTACTTTGCAGGGCCGGTACCTTCCGGTAGCCGCGTTTCAGCCAGAAGGCGTCATTCGGGCGGTAGTCTGCCGGTTGGGCCGGATGGCTGACGCCGCGGTCTACCGCGCAGAAACAGGTCGTATCGTAGCTACCAAAACTGCGGGCATGCGCTTCCCGTTCGTCGAAAAAGCGATGGCCCAGTCCAAGGCCACGGTAGGGTTTCAGCAGTATACTTTCACCGAAATAAAAAATGCGGTCAAGGTCCATGCCCGCGTCTTCAAACGGTTTCCGGACATCAGCGGTTTCGTCAGTCAACGGAATACAGGTGGTTGCTCCCACCATCGTGGTCCCGTCGTATACCGCAAACAGAAACGACCGTTCAGCGTTGGCATAGGTCCGCAGATACGCTTTTTCGTAGTCTTTAGAGCCTTCGTAGAGATACGGAAAATCGCGGAAAACAGTAATCCGCAACGAAGCCAGGTCATCAAATACCGCCCCGATGTCAGCCCCCTGTTTCCGGATAAACGACAGTGTCTCCATGGCAATCACTATTCAGAAACCAGCTTAATCCAGAGCGGCAGATTGTAATAGGTCGTTACACGCGAGATTTTCCCATCAATGACGGCAACAAATGCGGCTGCCGGCAGCACATAGGTTTGTCCGTGTGCAGGCGGTAACCCTTCCTCACCCTGCTTATAGATTCCGTTGACAACAAACTCAACGGCCACCCGCGAGTCTGTAGCTTCGGTAAAGAATACCATATCGGTCAGCGTTTCGTCGTAGGCAGTGTCCATCAGTTGCAGAAACTCCGTAAACTTCTCAATCCCGATACGCACGTCACCCTGATTAGCTTCATGCCGGATTTCAGGGTGCAGCAGCGACAGCATGCCTTGCCAGTTTTTCTGATTAAAATAGGTGTAATACTGTTGTACGATTTCTAACGTGGTCATGTAAGTATAAGATTAACGCCGTTGGCAGCGCCGGAATACTAAAAAACGGCATCGGAAGATACCCGTCCAGTACAACTTTACCAAAAAGCGTATTGGTTCCCCGTGCTCACAATTCCTCCTGTAAAGTTTTATGCGTTGCCGGTATCGGTAAAGAGCTACCTGCAAATAATGACATTTTTTTATGTCTCAATGACACTTACAAGCACTTAATAAGTAACAAAAAAATACATGTATACTTAAAAATAGATGAGAAATCAACCCCTCTGGCTACGGGCCAGCCCACCTTCGATAAGGCCCTGCAATACCGCTTGCCTTCCTTGTTTGTGCCCCACGTCGTGACGGATTTGAGCGTTTCGATTCCGTTCTCGCCGAAAGCCACGCTGACCGCGTCAAACCTGTTCAACGTGATGCCGAAGTAGAATTTCATTGATCTGAAAACCGGCCTCAAAACACATTACAACGCAAATGACAATGTACCGGGCCAGAAATACGTCAGTCAGTATAACCTGATTACCTTCAACGGCCGCTACTCGAATGTAACCTACGACGGGTCACATTTCAGCCAGCCGGGTACTATTTTCAATGCGCAGTTTAATCTGAAATTCTGATAGAAACTGTATTACCGCAAGATCCTGCAGCGCTACAGTTTTGTGATAACTACATGCGTATCGAACGCATAAGACAGTTTTCGACCGAAAAGCCAGCCTCTTTCAACAGCAGCTGCATTTCGGCCGGCAGGAAGGCCCGCAAGGTCGCCAGATCATGACCGATGCCGGTGCCAGCGTTGTATAGAGTGTTGTCCGGTGGTTTTCCATAGCACCGGCAAATTACACATTTACCAGGGCATCCGCCTGTTATCCTGCCAGAATCCACCCGTTTCTGACAGCGGGACATCAGTAGCCATCCAGACAATAGCCTCTGCTCCTTTTTCGACCGGGCGCGGGGCCGATGTGCCGCCCATGTCGGTACGCGTCCAGCCCGGGCTGACGGAATTGACCGCGATATTGTGCTGCTTCAGCGACGATGCCAGCTGCCGGGTTACGGCATTCAGCGCAGCCTTTGAAATACTGTAGGCCGGTGCATAGGTTTCCATGTTCTCCAGCGACGCCACCCCGCTCGACACGTTAATGATCCGGCCGCCTCCGGGACTTTTCTGTAAAAAGGGCAGAAAGTCCTGCGTTACCAGAATGGGGCCGATGGTGTTTGTTTTCAGCGAACGTTCCAGCATTTCGGCGTTCAGGCACAGAATATCTTCGCCGTGATCTTCCAGAATGCCGGCGTTATTAATCAGTACATCCAGGTGATCTGCCTTTTGCGAAAACGTCCCGACAGCCTGCCGGATACTGACCGGATCGGTTACGTCGAGCGGCAGACAGATGGCTTCGTAGCCTTCCGAGCACAACTCTTCACAGGCAGAACGCCCTTTTACAAAATCACGGGAACCAATAAAAACGGCAAATCCGCGTTTACAGAGTTGTCGGGCCACTTCATGACCGATGCCACGGTTGGCCCCCGTTACCAAGGCTATTTTTGAATGTTGGGTTTTCATGACGCTTTTCGTTAATATGCTCCTGATCTAACCCGTCAGGATTCATTATCATAAATCCGTTTTAGCAACCAGATGTTTTTAACTCTCTACCGAATACTCAAAAGCGGTCACCTTTCACTCGGTCGTCTATTCACCTTACGCTGATATCTTGTAACATTGTTACCATTCAACTCCCGTTCTATCTAGTATGAAAAAGATTTGTCTTTCAGCAGTTATGATATGTTTGTCCGGTTCACTCCTGTTTGCGCAGACGACGCCGGCCAAAAAACCAACGACAACGACGACTAAGCCAACCTCGGCAACCGGCACCAAACCGGCAGGCAGTGTTACCAAACCGGCCTCTACGGCTCCGGCGGCAACCCCTGCCGCTACCAACACAACCGGCGAAGGATCGGAAAACCGGCTTCAGAAAATGTATGATGAATACCACGGTGTGAATCAGTCGAAACCCGGCGCAGCTACACCGGCAAAACCGGGCACAACCGGCAAACCGGCTCCGGGCAGCCGGTCGGCGACAACGACACCGGCTCCGGCCCCATCTGCCGTTGCGATGTCAGACGATGAGCCGGGCTTCCACATTGGTTTACGGGCCGGTGCGTCCTACCTGCTGCCACTCGAAACGGTTACGGGTGCGAAGCTCGGCAGCGAAGTGGGTTATGTCGGCGGTCTGGTCCTGAATTTCGGCCGTGGCCTTTTCTCCTTCCAGCCGGAAATCAATTATAGCCAGCAGAAAATCAAGGCTAGCAGTACAACCGTCAATATATCCGTCACAGGGATTGAAAACCGGATTGAAGTCCCGCTCCTGCTGAAATTCTCGTTCGGCGAACCGTCAGCAACCCGGTTCTTCGTCAACGTCGGTCCATACGGTGCGTATACATTAAGCGGACAAACTAAGGGGACATTACTTGGTGTACCATACAGTGACAAAGTAACCTTTAATGGCTCGGAAGGCCGGATTTCCTACGGTGCGGCCGGTGGCCTGGGTATTGCCCTGCCGCTGGGTCCGGGTCACTTAACGGTAGAAGCCCGGGCTTTGTATCACATCGGCGATAATACGCCGAAAAGTACAACGCCTACATCCCCTACCGAAGACCCGTCTACTATCAAGCGGGCGCTGTTGCAGGGCACTATCGGGTACATGATCCCGATTGGCGGCCGGTAATTATTTCGGCAATAACCCGTAGAGACGCAAAATATTGCGTCTCTTTTTTTACGCCCGAATCTGGCAGGGATACAAAACCTGTCGGCGATTTTGCGACGCAACCACCTTGTTTCCGGCGCTTTAGAGACGCAAGATGTTGCGTCTCTACGTTTTTGCATCTTGCCCATCAAACAGATTGATCCTCTTTCCGACGCTTCTGAGACGCAAGACGTTGCGTCTCTACGTTTTTGCATCTTGCCCATCAAACAGATTGATCCTCTTTCCGACGCTTCTGAGACGCAAGATGTTGCGTCTCTACACGAAGGGTAATGAATTGTTCCACAACCAGTCAACGTTTTGCGGGGTAATGTCCGGATTACGGGTTGTTTTGGGTTTGCAGTCCTGAAAATAACCGCCGTTGTTGGCTTCACCGATGGCTTTCAGCGGGGCCGCAGCCAGCCAGATGGATGTTTCGGCGCCTTTTTCCGGCGTCCGCATAAAGGGCTGGGCGAGTGCCAGGGCCACTTTAAATACCCCGGTTGAGGTATTGGCAAAGTTGGTTTTCACCACGCCGGGGTGTACTGAATAGGCCGTGATACCGGTTCCGGCAGTCTCTTTGGCCAGCCCTTTCGCAAACAGCAGGTTCGCCAGCTTGCCATCACAGTATGCCTGTAAGGTAGAAATACCCTCATTGCGACGGAATAACCGTGCCTTACGCCCCATTTGATAGGCGGCCGACGACAGACTAATCACCCGTACATCCTTGGTTTCAGCAGCTGTCCGTTTCAACAGCGGCATCAGGTGATGAGTCAGGACGAAATGCCCGATGTGATTGGCAAAAAACGACTTTTCAATCCCCTGACCAGCTTTACCGCCTGTTATAAACTCGATTCTATCAGGTGTATAGCCTGCGTTGTTGATCAGCACATCCAGCCGGTCATAATGATCAATAACGTAGCCGGCCGCCTTCCGGACCGAATCCAGATCCGATAAATCTGCCTGTAGCAGTTCAGCCTTAATCTTCGGATTTGCTTTTTTGATGTCGTCCAGTGCTTTGGCTCCTTTTTGTTCGTTACGGCAAACGAGTACGAGATTAAAGCCCCGTTGCGCCAGTGCTTTGGCCGTTGCCAGTCCGATGCCGACATTGGCACCTGTTATCAATGCAGTTTTCATAGTGAGTTCCGGTCCATATAAACCAACAGAGACGCAATGGATTGCGTCTCTGCCTGTATAACCCGAAAGGTTAGTATGTTGTTATGAGTAAATAGCTTTGTTACATGCTAAAACAGTAGTTTCCACCCGTTAAAAAATAAGTCTTTGCCCGGTTCGCCGCGCAGCTGACGCAACACGTCATTTACTTCGGTGGTTGGTTCATCAATTACCGGTTTTTTCTCACGGACAATGGCCGTGATTCCTTCTTCTGCCAGTTGCTGGCAAACTTCTTTGGTTATGGCACTTCCTTTTCCTGCCAGCAAGCCCACACATGGTTTGTTGTTTTTCATAACTTAAATTTGTTTGCACATACAATAATAATATCAAAAAAATTATTCGCCTTCCAGCGCACGGACCGCGCGGAATACCTGCTTCGCCAGCGCGTGGGTCTGTTCTTCGCCGATCGCCGTCATATATCGTTCGCCGGTGCGATCCCAAGCCGTCCGGATGTCATCGGTCATAGCCAACCCCTGTTCAGTCGGATACACAAACGTATTTTTTCCTTCTGCCTCCCGTTTTACCAGGCGTTTCTGCTCCAGCTTTTCGATCAGCCGCGTAATGGTTGATGGTGTCAGATACAGCGAGTTACTCAACTGCGAAGGTGTAATACCCGGGCTGTCGATCACCTCTATCAGCAAATACGCATGTGAATATGACAAGCCAAACCGCCCGAACTCCTCCTCTCCGATTGCCGTAATGGCGCGGGCCAGTGCATTTGCCGAAAACATCAGGCATGCACTGAAACGGGTCACGGGCTTTTCAACGTCGGCTTTCATGGCTATAAATTTCTGTCGATACAAAAGTAGTATCTTTATTTGTATGTACAAGCATCTGTCCAAAAATAATTGATGCAGGTGCAACAACACGGAGGGCTTTATAAAAAAAGTGACCACGGCTAAAAAAACGACCATGGCTAAAAAAGCAACAATGGCTAAAAAAAAGGGCGACCACGTGGGGTCGATTTCTATGATCTATGCAAGCGCATGTTTATAGTTTTCGTCATAATTCCGATCCTCTCGGACACAGGCGAAAATACGAAGCACTAACTTGTTGCGTACGTTGTTGATAACGAGCATTTTGTTCTTACCTGCGGCTACTTTCCGTTCGTAATACGCCTTTAGTTCCTGACAATGTTGGATGGCCGATAAGGCCGCTAAATGTAGTAAGGATTTAACTTTCTTATTAGCCAGCTGACTTACTTTAGCTTTTCCTTTCCGTTGGCCTGAAACTATGTTCGAAAGGAACAACGCCAGCGTAACAGGCATACTTTTTGGGATCAGAAATGCTTTTGAACTCGTTCGTTGTTATAATCACTTCGACTGCCGTTGTCTGGCTAATGCCTTGAATGGAAGTCACTCGTTGGAACAGGTGCCTGAGTTCGGGGTCACCTTCGATCACCTCAGCAATTAATTTGTCTGTGGCTTTTAAATCGGCTTTGAGTGCTTTCAAGGACTGCTGGCAAGCTTGCTCATTAGCGTTTCGATCTTCTTTAGAAAGGAATCTTTCGGTGTTCGCAAGTGGCGCTTTTAACAGTTTTATGACTTTGGTCAATCGGGCACGTTGTGCGGTGAGTCGATCTAACTGGCTGATAACCTGACGCGGTGGCGTCCATAGGCGGGCATCTTCCCGGTTTTTATAAGCAAACAAAGCAATACGCTTCGAATCGAGTTTGTCCGTTTTACCCCGGCAAAGTCCCGGGCTATCTTTAATGTGAGCCGCTCGTTCGACCCAAATCGACGTTTTCTCATGGAGTGCATTTAATAAAGGGTTGTTATAGATACCGGTAAACTCCAGGCAAAACAGGCAATCGACGAGTTTGGCTTTGGTTTGTTTACGAAGCTCTTTCAGGAACTGAGTAATGCCTTTTTTATCGTTGCTCACCTGCTGATGAAACAAGACTTTGTTAGTGGCGACAACAGCGAAATCTAAGGTGTCTTTGGATACATCAATCCCAATAAAATGAGTGAAATTCATAACTTTGACTTGCTTAAAAGTGAGAGCCAACCCTTAACTTTCCTCATTACCTTGCTAATGGGCCACGAACCCGCATTTCTATTTGAGGTAAAAAGTTAAAAATCCGGTGGGGCTTCAATCGACCCATAGGTTTTACCTGGCCCGTGCGCTAAGGTGTCCCACCGGGGTTGGGTACTCACATTTGTGAGTGGCTTAAAATTACACGACTAATCTTTGAATCGCACAACGATGTAAATCTAAAGGCCCGTACGGAGACAGGCTCAGAATTTGCGGGCGTAGCCGACGCGGATCACCTGCGTTTCGTAATAGTCGGTGCTGGTGTAATGGAAGCCGTTGCCCAGCACCTCACGACGGATTTTTAACGTATTAAACAAGTCCGTGGCATTCAGGAACACCTCTCCTTTCCCCTCCTGAATTGCTTTCTTGACCCCTGCATCGACCGAAAAACGGGCATAGACTTTGCCTTGGGGTACCAGATCAGGGGCCTGATACAAGGCCGTAAACTGGGCGTCAAGCTTATTAGGCAGTTTAAACTGACCGTTCAGTTTTACACTCCCGGAAAACAATTGCTGACGCGGTGCCGTGTACGGGCTAACTACCGGGTATTTGTTGATAACACTGAACGCATCAATCGTATTCTGATAGCCGTTCATATTCAGGCTAAGGGTTCCCCATGTATCAACCGACTGCGACACCATCACCTCCACACCCGAGCTCCGGCTCCGGCCTGCATTCTGGAACACATTGTAGATCAGTGTACTGCCGGGCACGATGGTGCCAATCCGCGTAATGGTGGCTTGCATTTCCTTATGGTATAACGCCCCGTAGAGGTATCCGCCTGTCCAGTTGGTTTTGTAGCCCAGCTCCAGCGAAGTCGTAAACTGCGGCCGCAGCCCCGGATTGCCGACTTTGATAATTTCCGCATCGTCGTATTTCGGAAATATCCGGATATCGACCTCGTTCGGGCGGTCAACCCGGCGGTTGAGGAACAACGAAAGCCGGTTATTACTGTTCAGTTTCCAGGCCAGCCGGACATTCGGGAACGGCTGCGCATAGTGGTAGCCATCGCTTTTGTAGGTGTTGTGGTTCGGGTTTACTTCATAGTTCAGATCTACATATTCGAGTCGCAAACCAGCCTCCACGTCAAGCTTACGGGTTTCGATCAGGTAGTTTCCGTACAGCGCCGGAATCACTTCGCGGTACGTGGCCCGGCCACCGGCATTCGCATCAAGCGGCGAGTTCTGTCCCTGGAAAAACTGCATGTTGGTCGGAATGGTCCGGCGGCGCAGTTTAGCCCCGGTTTCGAACCGTCCGTAGCGCAGCGGCTGCACATAATCGAGGGTCAGATCCGTTACGTTTTCGTCGGACAGCAGCTTAAAGGAGTCCCGCCCCTGAAACGTCGGGTAAATGTTGTCGAAAAAGTATTTTTCGTCTTCGCGGTGGAAGGTATAATTCAGTCCGAGGTTCAGCAACCGGCCCGGCTGCCGGTATTTATGCTGCCAGTTCGCCGTCGCGGTAGCCGTGGTTTTGATTTCATCCTCCAGAAACTGCCACAAGCGCAGACGCTCCGTCAGGGTTTTGTCAAAAAATGGTTCATCGCCCCGGTCAATAATCCGTTCACTGCTGAAAAGCCCCGAAACCGTCACAGTATTCTGTTCGTTCACAAACCAGTCGAGCCCGCCCTTTGCCGTCACGATATTGGTATTCCGGTTGCGTTTCAGTTGCTGGCGCACCACCTGCCCGTCGTCGTAATAGCGGTCCGTAAATTCGTTTTTGTTGAGCGTCTGCGTGTACAGATTATCGGCCTGTAAAAAGAGGTTGACCTTATTTTTCCGGTAATTCAGCGACACCGACGGGTTGATTTTCGGCGTAGCCTGATACTGCGGCCGGATCGTCGGGTAATTCTCCCGTTTTATCCACAGTGCCCCCAGACCGGCTGCCATGCCAACTTTTCCGTTAAAGCCGTCTTTCCGTTCTTTTTTGAAAATAATGTTGATGATACCCGCATTGCCGTTCGCATCAAACCTGGCCGACGGATTGTTGATGATCTCAATTTTTTCAATGGCCGACGCCGGGATATTGGCCAGTCCCGACTGATTGCCGAAGCCCGTCAGGGCGGTTTGACGGCCGTCTACCAGCACCATTACCCGGTCACTGCCCCGCAACAGCACCTGCCCGTCGCTGACGGTAATGCCCGGCAGGTTTTTCATCGCTTCGAGCGCCGAACCACCCGCCTGACTCAGGTTGTCGGCCAGGGTAAACGTCTTTTTATCCATAGCCTCCGCCACCGCATCGGCCTTCGCCGATACTACGACCTCAGAGAGCTGGCTGACCACCTCCGGCAGCTCCACCACTCCAATATTCAGAAAATCACTGGCTTTGCCGACCAGTACGGCCTGGTATTGTGTCTGATAGCCGACCAGCGAAATGCGGAGGCGGTAATCCCCCGGTTTAACCGGTCCGACCGAAAACAAGCCATCTTCCTTCGTGATTGAGCCCGTCACAAAGACACTGTCACGGGCATTCATGACCGTAACGCTGGCATAAGGTAATGCAGCTTTGGTTTTACTTTCCCGCACCAGTCCGGAAAGCGTGACACTGGTTGACTGGGCCAGAAGCGTACCAGCCGGCAGCCACAGCAAACTAAGGAGATATAAACGGCGCATAGACATTCATCAAGAGTAACGGCCCAAAACTAAGGCTGCTTTTTGAAGCAATTCTGAAGCAGCACTACAGAATCACTTCAGATTTTATTACCAGATTTGGTAACTTGTTCTTTGCTAAACGTCATGCATTATCAAAACACTCCGGAGCATGGAAAGCCCCGCTCTGTACTAAGGAGTGGGATTGGAGTGAGGTTTTCAGATGAAAATTCTGCTTGTTGAGGATGAACCCGCACTGGTAAGTGCCATCCGCCGGTTTCTGGACGAAGAACACTACGTGGTCACAACGGCAACGACATACGCCAGAGCAGCCACCGCCCTGCACGATTACGACTATGACTGCATTGTGCTCGACATTGGCCTGCCCGACGGCAACGGCCTGGACCTGATCCGGCAGCTGAATGCCAAATCTGCCCGCTCAGAAGGGACAACATCCGGACTCATTATCATCTCGGCCAAAGATTCGCTGGACGATAAATTACTGGGTCTGGAACTGGGCTCCGACGACTACATCACCAAACCCTTTCACCTGCCCGAACTGAACGCACGGATTAAATCAGTCCTGCGCCGCCGCTTTTTCGGGGGGGAATAACCTGATCATCTTCGGCGACATTACCGTAGATTTACTGTCACATCAGGTCAGGGTACGGGACCAGACCATCGACCTGACCGAGAAAGAATACCAGTTGCTGGTCTTTTTCATGGCTAACTCCAACCGCCTGCTGACCAGAGCCGCCATTGCCGAGTATGTCTGGGGCGACTACATGGATGGGGCGGATTCGCACGACTTTCTGTATACACACATCAAAAACCTGCGCCGGAAGCTCATCGATGGCGGCTGTCCCGACTACATCCGGACGCGCTACGGCGCAGGCTATTTATTCAGTAAAACTGCATGAGCCTGCTCCGGAAAACCCTGCTGTACCTCCTGCTTGTGATGCTTCCCGTAGCCCTCGGCGGCGGCTGGCTGTTCGATACACTCATCCGGCGCGGGATTTACTACGAAATCGACGAGCAGCTGAGCAGCGACCTTGCCTACATCCGCCGGCAGCTGATCCGGCAGCAGGTAGCCATCGGCAAAGATCGGCACCTGCTCAACAATCCGTATATCGAGCCCATTGCCGCCAGACGGGTGATGGCTCCCGTTTACTCCGATACCACCGGATATGACTGGCGTGAACACAATCCGGTGCCGGTCCGGCAGCTCAGGGCAACCGTTGCTGCGAATGGCAGAAACTATCTGATCGTGGTCAAACAGGCCATGGGCGAATTCGACGAAATTGCCCGGCTGCTGTCGGTGGTCGTCAGTGGTGGCTTTATCCTGCTGCTCGGCTTGCTGGTTTTGTTAAACGGCTGGGTATCCAGACGGCTCTGGACTCCCTTTTTCACGTTGATTGAGCAGTTGCGCGCTTTCCGGCTGGATGCGCCTGAACCAGTCCGGTTTTCGGGTAGCAGCGTGGCCGAATTTGACCACCTGAGTGCTACCCTGAACGACATGGGCCACAACCTGCAACAGCAATACCAGTTGCAGAAAGCCTTCACCGAACACGCCGCCCACGAGTTGCAGTCACCGCTGGCCATCATCACTACCGAGCTGGACCAGCTCTTGGCGACCGAACCCCTGACCGAAGAGCAGGTTACCCTTATGGAATCGGCCCAAAGTTCGGTCCGGCGGCTGGTCCACATCAACAAAAGCCTGCTCCTCCTGACCAAAGTAGAGAACCGGCAGTTTGCCGATCTGGAAACGGTTAATCTGAGCAGTCTGGCCGAACAGCAGTGCCGTCTGTTTGCCCCCTATGCGGCTCACCGGGGCCTCGACTGGCAGTTTACGATTGCTCCGGACGTGACCCGGTCTCTTAATCCCTACCTTGCCGATGTGATGTTCAGCAATCTGCTCAAAAATGCCATGGTACATGCAACAGCCCACGCCACGGTACAGATTACCCTGACAACCAGCTCCTTTACAACCAGAAATACCGGCCAGCCGCTACCGTTTCCGGACGATCAGCTCTTCGGCCGGTTCGTAAAAAATCCGGCCCGCCCCGATTCTACCGGCCTTGGCCTGGCCATTGCCGGACAGGTGGCCCGCCGGTATGGCATGCAGCTCGGATATGCATACCAAACTGACAGTCAGCTACATGTATTCACATTAAACTATTAAAATACAACACCGCCAGGGTCAAAGGACATCAGCATTACGGTCTTTTTTCCGGTCTTACCTGCTTGATAAGTCAGGTGATAGATTACTTTTGTCAAAACCATTTATCATCCTTACGTTTCTGACTTCCCGAATGCAGCGCATTACCTTTACCTGGTTATTTTTAGTAGTACTGGTCTTCCCTCTGCCCCTCCTCGCGCAGATTCATATTACGTATCCGACAGAACGGATGGTAGTGCAGCGGAATAACAGCAACCAGGCCACGGTACAGGTGGCGGGCAGTTTCAATCAGCAGCTGGATCAGATTACGTTTGATGTCATTAACCGGATGTCGGGTGCCACCAGCACAAATGTGTTGCTGCTCAACAATCCGGCTAACGGTCAGTTTACCAGCACCATGACGCTTGCCGGTGGCTGGTGGCAGATTATTGTCAAAGGCCTCCGCAACAACACCGTCGTTGCCCGCGATACCCTCCAGCGCTTCGGCGTCGGCGAAGTGCTGGCCATTATGGGCCATTCTGATGCACAGGGGTCTACCTGTATTGATAATACCAGCGGCAGCACCGCCAATGCCTGCCCTACCCTTAACGGCGCCTCCGATGACCGGGTAAGCTGCATCCGGCTGAATGACAATAACAACAACCCCGCTTTTTCGTCGGTCAGTCTCTCTAATTACGAAAGTACGGCCGATCCGGCTTATCTGCCCGGACTGAGCAATTTTGCCCACCTCGATACGTATGTCGGCATTGCGCCCTTTGCGCGGTTTGCGTGGTTCTGGGGCTATCTGGGTGATTTGCTAGTGCAGCAGCTGGGCGTCCCTGTCCTGTTTTTTAATGGTGGCTTCGGCGGCTCGAATATGGAGCAGAATTATATGGCTGCGTATGACATTCCGTTTAGACATGGTTTTGTACGCTATGATCTGCGGATGCCATATGCCAATATGCGCAGCATCATGAACCTCTATACGCCATCGACCGGCATCCGGGGAGTCCTGCTCCTGCACGGAGAGAACGACCGGGGTGATGGTGTAACGTCACAGATTCTTCAGACGTATTACAAGGGCGTTATCGATAAAGTCCGGTCTGAATTTAATATGCCGTCGCTGGCGTGGAGTGTTTCCATTTCGGATTTTGCGGCCGGTTTTTATCCCTACATCCGGGATGCTCAGCTGAGTGTTATCCAGACACCGGGTTACAATGCCTACCGTGGCCCCGATCTGGGAGCGATCAATAGCCAGCAGGACCGGCCGGACGGTATTCACTATTCGCCGACAGGACAGCAAAAGGTAGCGGCGGCCTGGGCAAGTGCTTTGTTATCCAGTAATTTCTTTACCACCTCAACACCGTATGCGGCGCAGCAGCAACCGCTCACCTCAATCTTCTGCGCAACCGGTAACCAGCTGACCCTCAGCCAGCCGACCGGTTATACCCGCTATTTATGGGATAACGGTCCGACCGTCCAGAACATTACGGCTGGTCAGGGCACGTACAGCGCCCGCATTCAGAACGCGCAGAACAGGTATTTTTTCCCGCCGGCAGTCGTGGTACCGCCCAACGTCGCCGTCTCCCCGCCAACTATTTCACCGGCCAGTGCCACCCTTTGTGCCACCCCGAGTGTAACGTTAACCTCGGGTAACCCCACCAACAACGCCTGGAGCACCGGTGCGGCAACCCAGAGCATTGTCGTCACAACCGCAGGTACCTACAGCGTACAGGCTGTCAACCCGGTCTATGGCTGCCTGTCAGCACCGGCTACTGCCACCATTTCGGGAGGCAGCGCGCCGGCCGTTGCCATTTCACCGGCCAATGCCACACTGACGAGCGGACAAAGCCTGATTCTGAACGCAGTGGGCTGTAACAGCGGGCAAATCCGCTGGTCAACCGGCTCCACCGCCGCCGCGATTGCCGTCAGCCCGGCCGTTACCACGGGATATGCTGTCAGTTGCAGCGTCGGTGCCTGTACATCGTCGGCAGCGACCACCGTTTTTGTACCGGTGAGTAATACGCTCGCGTATGCCGACCTGTCGCTGAATATGGCCGTCAGTAACCGGACCCCGCAGGTTGGCGATGTCCTCACGTACACAATCAGTATCCGGAATTCAGGACCCGGCAGTGCCACGACGGTCAGCTTCGAAGACCGGTTACCGCCCAACCTCAGTTTTGTGTCATCCCCTTCCCTTACCTACGCAAATGGTATTGTGAGCGGAACACTGAGCAATCTGGCCGCCGGAGCCACGGCTGTCCGGACGTTTCAGGTACAGCCAACGGCAGCCGGTATTTACCAGAATGCCGCCGAAATCATGGCCTCGTCAAATCCCGACCCGAACAGCCAGCCCCGCTCCGGCACCGGCGATGGCCAGGACGATGCGGCCTCGGCTGATTTCCGGACGCGTGTTAACGTAAGTTCAGATGTGTTTGTCTCGCCAAATCCCAATCAGGTGCCGCTACCGGCCGTCCTGTCGAACCAGCCGGTCAACGGCCCCGATGTCGCCGATTTAAGTGTGCAGGTCGTATCTGACAAGCGCATTACCCAGTTGGGGCAGCTTGTGTCATTTACGGTTACCGTCATGAATGCGGGGGGGGCAACGGCCACCAATGTGAGCGTCGGCAGTGAATTTCCGTCCGGACTCCAGTTCTACTCGTCGCCGTCTATTCTGACGTTTCAGAACGGACTGCTTTCGGCCTCCTTACCCGCGATTCCGGCCGGTCAGCGTGCATCTTTTTCGCTGAGCACGCTTGTGACCGGTGGCGGTACGCAGATTTACAAGGTGCAGATCATGACCGCCGGCCAGCCCGATCCGGACAGTAAACCCGCAAACGGCTCGTTCAACGGCGAAGACGATACCGCCAGTCTGGACATCCGCGTGTTTTAGCAGGTCAGGCGATAAACACCGTTGTTGCCCGTTTGATATCGTGGTACAGCAGCAATTGCCATTGTTGCGCGGCGGCTTCAACGGCCCAGTGTTTACGCAGTTCCATGCCCTGCTTACCATCGAAGTCGTTTTTATAGGCCAGGTTGCGTTTCAGGTACCCCAGTTGCGGTACTTCGTCGGCGCCGAAGAAGGCGGTCTGCTCACCGTCCCGTATCCAGATTACCTGATGAAACGGCGTATGCCCTTTCGTGACCAGCCAGGTAATGTGTTCGCTCAGGGAACCTTCACCGGCATCCAGCCAAGTTACCTGCGGATGGTCGCTGAGTGCGGCCAGCAGGCGCTGATTGTAGGACGGATTATCGGTTTGCTGCCGCGCAAAGGCCATCTCCTGCGCCTGAATATAGCAGGTAGCCTGCGGGAACGTCATCGTAAACCGGTCATTATCCCCGAAAAACCCTACCCCGTTCGAATGGTCTTTATGCAGGTGAGAGAGCACGACTTTTGTCACCTGCTCCGGCCCGAAGCCCGCCTCCCGCAACAGCCTGACCAGCACCGGTTCGCCCTCTTGCGTGGTTCCCAGCCCGGTATCCAGCAGTACGACATCGTCGGCAGAATAACCAGAAAAGGCTGTATCGCCACGGCCACACTTTTGGACGGCCGGTCGGCCAGCCGGTCTTTTTCCGGATCAAACGGCAGGAAGACTTTGGAAAAGTCAACCGAAAACGTGCCTTCGCGTAAAGGTATGATCGTCATAGTTCGTTCGTTGCTCTTCCTGCAAACATACGCGCTTACGTCGGGCATCGCCGCATGATTCACCTAAAAATGTAGGCTGCGGTCTCAGTCACAATAGCAGAGATCGCAGGTGGCAGTGGCGGGGCCGGGTTTGAGCATGTGCTTTTCGGTCTGTTGATTCACCGTGTACGAAAGTGTCAGTTGGTTGCTGTCTCCGCTTAACTCCCCGTTGACAACAGTCGGCACCGGCGCAAAACCAGCACCGGTAAAGGTAAAGTAGGTGCCATTAACGGTAAATTTCCCTCCTTTACTCACCTTGATCACCGGCAGCGTCAGGTAAGCGCAGCACAGACCGTTCAGTTTATAGCCATCCGGCACCGGACTCAGCTGAATACAATTGCCGGACCATGTATCAGCCGGTAACAGGTCTTTGGTACGGCAACCGGTCAGCAGAAGCAGTGTGGTAAATACCAGAACCGATAGCGGTTTTATCAACGGAGACGTTGTCATAGGCGTGTCGTTTACGGATAGACCCCGATTCCGGCCGCCGGGTTGGAATACATAACCGGCTTAACAAAGGGTTAAATGCGCAACCGCTCAGTGACGGCCCGGTGATTTCCACGCCAGCGTCCGCTCACGGTGGAGGGCCAGGGCCGGGAGTCGCTGACGGGAGACCGGCACTACGGCAGATCCGGTGCCCAGCTTCTTCGCTACAGGCTTCCGGCCCGGCAGATCACGCTCGTCATTCCTTGCAGTCAGCGCACTGCCTTCGCCTGCGGCATAACCGCGAATTGGAAAACTACGGCTGTAGCGGCCGGTGGCCGGA
>CBDFHU010000102.1:0-50694 GCA_965247375.1 Arsenicibacter sp. | reverse complement strand
ATTGAAGTTTGTGCTTTTTCGCTTTCGGCTTGCCTGACTGCTCAGGAAGCAGGGGCGGGGCGTATTGAACTGTGCGGTGGCTTCAGCGAAGGCGGCACAACCCCGAGTGCAGGGTTGATTCAGCAAGCCCGGCAACAGCTTCGGATTCCGATCTATGTGATGATTCGTCCGCGCGGGGGCGATTTTTTGTATTCAGCCACTGAAATTGACGTAATGAAAGCCGACATTGACGTGGCGAAGCAGTTGGGTGCCGATGGGATTGTGCTGGGCCTGCTCAATCCTGACGGAACCGTTGATGAAGAAAACACACGTGCACTGGTCGACCAGGCCAAACCAATGGGCGTCACCTTTCACCGCGCTTTTGACATGGCCAATGATCCGTTTGAGGCCCTGGAAGCCGTGATCCGGACCGGTGCCGAACGAATTTTGACATCCGGCCAGCAACCGTCGGTGCAAACTGGTTTGCCGTTGCTGGAGCAGCTGGCCGCGCGGGCTGCCGGCCGCATTGAAATTATGGCCGGTGCAGGGGTAAACGCTCAAAATGCGACTCAGTTAAAAGAAGCCGGTGTCCATGCCTTACACCTGAGCGGCAAACGCATTGACGAAAGTCCGATGACGTTCCGGCAACCAAATGTGTCGATGGCCTCGGCCGCCCTCGGCGAGTACGAACGCGTCGAGGCTGATGCCACAGCAATCAGCGCCGTCGTTGGCCAGGTGAACCCTTAATCAGCATTACCTTGATGAAACATAAACCTTTATCACTTTAACCCTTTGTTTTTCATGCATATTGACCTTGGACTTCTTGACTATCTGATCATCCTCATCTACTTCGTGTTCGTACTGGGGATTGGCTTTTTGATCAAACGTACCGTAAAAACGAGTAACGACTTCCTGATGAGCGACCGCTCGATTCCGCTCTGGATTACGTCGCTGGCCTTCGTATCGGCCAACTTAGGGGCGCAGGAGTTGATTGGCATGGGGGCTTCCGGTGCCAAATACGGCATCATGACCAGCCACTTCTACTGGGTGGGCGCGATTCCGGCCATGGTATTTCTGGGCGTATTTATGATGCCGTTCTATTACGGCAGCCGCGCCCGTTCGGTACCTGAGTACCTGGCGCTGCGCTTCGACGAAAAAACGCGTGGTCTGAACGCCATCAGTTTTGCGGCTATGACCATTTTCTCGTCGGGTATCTCGCTGTATGCACTGGCCCTGCTGCTGGAGTCGATTCTGGGCTGGGATTTTAACGCGTCGATCTTCCTGGCGGCAGCCATTGTCATGGTGTATACCCTGCTCGGCGGGCTGACGAGTGCGGTGTATAATGAAGTACTTCAGTTCTTCCTGATTGTTCTGGGGATTGCGCCGGTTGTCTTTATCGGTCTCGATAAAATTGGCGGCTGGGAAGGCGTTGTGCAGAACCTGAGCCCTAAAATGACCAGTACGTGGAAGTACATGGGTTCGCCGGAAGAGAACCCGATGGGCGTCGATTTAGGCAGTATGCTGTTCGGGTTGGGCTTTGTTCTTTCATTTGGTTACTGGTGTACTGACTTCCTCGTCGTACAGCGGGCAATGATCGCGAAAAATATGTCAGAGGCACAGCGGACGCCATTGATTGCGGCTATTCCGAAGATGTTTATCCCGTTTGTTGTGATTCTGCCGGGCGTTATTGCCATTGCGCTGCAAACCGCCGGCGGCGATTATCAGATTCCGATGAAGCCGGACGGCAGCTCACTGAACTATGACCTGGTGATTCCGTCGATGCTGTCGAGCTTCTATCCGACGGGCTTGCTGGGTGTAGGTCTGACAGCACTGATCGCTTCGTTTATGTCCGGAATGGCGGGTAACGTAACGGCCTTTAACACCGTATGGACGTTTGATATTTATCAGGCCTACATCAATAAGAATGCCAGCGACGAACACTACCTGCGCATGGGCAAGATGGCGACCATCTTCGGGATTGTGGCGTCAATCGGGGCGGCCTACCTGGCAACGGCGTTCAACAACATCATGGATTACCTGCAGCTGGTATTCGGCTTCGTCAATGCACCGTTGTTTGCTACGTTCGCCCTGGGGATGTTCTGGCGGAAAACAACGGCAAACGGCGCATTCTGGGGCTTATTGCTGGGGACGCTGGCTGCCGCAGCTACCCACGGCCTGACACTGGCCGAAGGAAAAGGTGCGTGGATGGGTAACCTGCACGAGTTTTCTTCGTCTATGAGTCAGAACTTTATGATTGCCAGTATCGCCTGGATCGTCTGCTTTGTTGCAACGTATGTCATCAGTCTGTTCACCGAGAAGAAAGATGAAAAAGAACTGGTTGGGTTAGTATACAGCCTGACGCCGAAGCCGGAAGGTAAGTACAAAACGGTACTGGAAAACCCGATGTTCCTGGCCGCTATCGTTATCGCGCTGACGCTGGCCCTGAACCTGATCTTTATATAACCGTCAATCATCTTACTTAAAACCAGTTAAGACATGAAACCGAGTTTATTCGACCTCCGCTTTGTCATTGGTCTTTTCTTCCTGATCGTTGGACTGATTGTCGTTATCGCATCGTTTGGCGAGAGCAAAGTACCTGACGGCAGCAAAATCAACCTGTACACCGGCATTGTATTTCTTGTATTTGCCGGGGGAATGTTGCTGAGCTTCCGGGCGAGTCAGAAATCTGATTCGTAACCCAAAACCGACCGGCCCTCTCTGTGCCCGGCAGGTATAGAGAGGGCTTTTTCTTTTTATGGCTGAACACAACAACACGGGCCGCGAAGGGGAGACTATTGCCGCCAGTTACCTCGAACGCGGAGACTACCTGATTCTGGAGCGTAATTACCGGCATCATCACGCCGAAATTGACCTGATCGCCCGAAAGGGGAAGCTGCTGATTTTTGCGGAGGTAAAGACGCGCACGAACCTGAGCTATGGCTTACCGGAAGAGTTTGTGTCCTATACCAAAGCCAAACTGATCATGCGCGTGGCCGAACATTACATTTTCGCCAAAAACTGGCAATACGATGTCCGGTTCGACATTATTGCCGTCACAATCAACGGCAACAACGTCGAAGTAAAGCATATCGAAGACGCGTTTTGCTGAGGTTTATACCGTAACAGCCAGTGGTTTAGTAATAATTAGCGGCAGTTTAATACCGGCAAGCAACTGTTCTTCCAGCAGATTGGCCCATTCCGTCATGTAGAGCACGACATCATCGCGGAGGTTGTGCTTCAGATAGCGCCGTTCGGCAGGCAACCGCTTCAGAATTTCCCGGTCCGAGAGTTTTTCCAGGTGCTTTAAATCTTCCAGCATCAGGCCCGCGCCGAGCATTTCGCTGATGACCAGGTCAATCGGCATCAGACTGCTGGTGCAATAGTCATCGACCTGCTCGTTCCAGTCGCCATACCGTTGCATCGCATAGGCGTGAATCTGGTCTTTGTTGAGTTTTGTGAGTTCCTGAGCCAGGTTGCCGCAGTTGCAGCCGCCCATATGTCCCCACTGATAGGGGGCACCCTCTTTTAACTTCCGGGCCGTCCGGCGAAGGGCGTCGATTAAGTCAAGATTTGGCCGTGCCATACAAGTTCGTTTTTCGGGAAAAACCGTGTGTATAACCGTTTTGTTTACCCTAATATACAAAAAATCCCGATCTGTACAGACCGGGATTTTTTGTCGTATCGGTATACTGAAGGACTAGCGGACCAGTTCCATCAGGTCTTTATCGTTTACCTGCTTACGGACATCAGCCATGTCGAGGAAACGCTTATAGATGCCGTCGAGGGTTGGTTTGTCATACCGGAAGCCCAGGAGTTCAAGGCGGTGTTTCAGCGCGTGGCGACCGCTGCGGGCCGTCAGTACGATTGACGATTCAGGAACGCCGACATCGTGCGGGTTCATGATTTCGTAGTTCTCAGCGTGTTTCAGGAAGCCGTCCTGATGAATACCCGATGAATGAGCAAAGGCATTGCGGCCAACAATAGCTTTATTGGCCTGTACCGGCATCCGCATCATCTGCGATACCAGGTTACTGACCGGGAAGAGGCGTGTTGTATCGATCCCTGTTTCCAGCCCTAAATCTTTGTGCACTTTCAGCGCCATCACTACCTCTTCGAGTGACGTGTTACCGGCGCGCTCGCCGATGCCGTTGATCGTTACTTCGACCTGGCGGGCACCATTGGTAATACCGGCCAGTGAGTTCGCCGTTGCCAGACCAAGGTCGTTATGGCAGTGGATTGAAATAACGGCTTTGTCAATGTTCGGCACGTTATTGAACAGGTACTGGATTTTTGCCCCGTATTGTTCCGGCAGGCAGTAGCCTGTTGTGTCCGGAATGTTGACTACGGTAGCACCGGCCGCAATAACGGCTTCCGTTAAACGAGCCAGGAACTCTAGGTCGGCACGGCCGGCGTCTTCGGCATAGAACTCTACATCGTCGATCAGGTTCCGTGCGTATTTAACAGCGGCTACACCCTGTTCCAGTACTTTGTCGCGGGTGCTGTTGAACTTGTTCCGGATGTGAATGTCTGATGAACCAATACCGGTATGGATACGGCCTAGTTTGGCGCTTTTCAGGGCCTCTGCTGCAGCATCGATATCACCCTGAACGGCGCGGGACAGGGCGCAGACCCGTGGGTTGGTCACTGCTTTTGAAATCTCGACCACCGACCGGAAATCGCCGGGGCTCGAAATCGGGAAACCGGCCTCGATAATATCAACGCCCAGCCTTTCCAGTTCTTTAGCGACTACAACTTTTTCCTCGGTTGTTAACTGGCAGCCCGGCACTTGTTCGCCGTCTCGCAGGGTTGTGTCGAAAATGTAAACTCGCTGGCTCATGTTGCCTGATTAATTAGGTTTGATTGGTTTGACGATGGCACAAAAAAAGCCCTTCTTCCGGAGAAAGGGCCGCTGATGTTATACAGACATATCCCTTCCTTCAACGTTGCTGACTACAACGTAGTAGAATACTCTTGAGGGGTTGGGATTGTGTAAAGTCCATTGCGAAATTTCGCTGGTTGCGTAATTACACCACAAAAATATTAAAAAAACGAAATCCGTCAAGTCTGGCCAGGGAAAAAAGTTAACAAGTTGTTAATACAGGTTATGTGGCTGACTTGTAACGATTTGGCGTATAGATGAAAAAATATTATGAACTATTTTAATGTATAATCTACTCCAAATAAATTGTCTCTGAACCGGAAAAAGTCAATATTTTGATTGGTCAGGTAAAACGGAATTATTTTACTTGTCAGGCTAACTGTTTTATAATCAGAATAAAAAGTAGACTAAAGACCGGACCGGTGACTTGTGAAAAAGCCTCTGTTACATAGTGTAGCAGAGGCTTTTGGGTGAGCTTACAGAGCAGCCAGCACTTGTTCACCCATGCCAGCCGTGTTCAGAATTTTGTCGGCCGGAGTCGATGCATCGGCGATGTCGCGCGTCCGGTAACCGGCTTTCAGTACCTTGTCAACTGCGTTAACAACCGCGTCGGCTTCTTCTTTCATACCGAACGAAATGTCAAGCATCAGCGCTGCCGACAGGATTGAGGCCAGCGGGTTGGCCACGCCCATGCCCGTAATGTCGTGGGCTGAACCGTGGATCGGTTCATACAGGCCGGTCGTATCACCTACCGATGCCGAGGCCAGCATACCCATCGAACCGGCGATCTGCGATGCTTCGTCGGTCAGGATGTCGCCGAAGATGTTACCCGTTACAACTACATCGAAGCGTTTCGGATCTTTAATGAGCAGCATGGCCGCAGCGTCGATAAACTGGTGTTCTACCTCTACTTCCGGATAGCGCTTCGCCACTTCCTGAATCACTTCCCGCCACAGCCGTGATGACTCCAGTACGTTGGCCTTGTCGACCGAGCACAGCTTCTTGCGGCGTGTCATGGCAGCGTCGAATGCCTTGACGGCGATGCGCTCTACTTCGTAGCGGCTGTAGATCATGGTATCGTAGGCCGTGTCGCCGTCGTCTTTACGGCCGCGTTCCCCGAAGTATACGTCGCCGGTCAGTTCACGGAAGAACAGGATATCGGCACCTTTCAGGATTTCCGGTTTGATGCTTGATGCGCTCAGTAGCTCGTCGAACAGCTTAATTGGCCGTAGGTTGGCATACAGTCCGAGGGCTTTCCGGATACCCAGCAGGCCTTGTTCCGGACGAACTTTTGCCGTCGGGTCGTTATCGTATTTCGGGTGGCCGACGGCACCAAACAGGATGGCGTCAGAGGCTAATGATTTGGTGATTGTTTCTTCGGGCAGGGGTGAGCCGGTGGCTTCGATGGCGGCGTGGCCGATCAGGGCTTCATCGTAGGTAAACTCGTGGCCGTAGGTTGCGGCGATTTTATCGAGTACTTGTTTGCCAACGGCCGTTACTTCCTGGCCAATGCCGTCTCCGGCGATCACTACTATGTGTTTTTTCATTTTGTTATGGTTTATTAACCACGGAGTTTCACTGAGTTTTGCACTGAGTTTCACTGAGTATTACATGACATAACGTTTTATGCCATTCTTCATACTTGTGACATTGAAGTTCAGCAGGTAACCAATTTTATATTTACCTAGGCGCATGTAAGTTAGCAGTTGGGCGGTATGTACATCTGTAAAAGCTTCAACAGATTTTAGCTCTAATACAATGACATCATTGACAAGCAGGTCAATTCTGTAGCCGCAATCCAGCCGTACTTCCTCAAAAATCAGCGGCATTGGTTTCTCTTTTTCAACCTGCAATCCAGCCTGCTGTAGCTTGTAATACAAACATTCCTTATACGCGCTCTCCAATAATCCAGGACCTAATCCGGTATGAACAAGAAAAGCTTGTTTCAGAATCAGGCTGGTCAGCTCATTATATTCCGTGTAGCTCTGTGCCATTACTCTGTGTAACTCTGTGGTTTGGAATTAAATCAGAAACTCAAACAGGTCTGGCTTGTCGTTCAGGTATTCAAAGGCGATACGGGCGTCGCGCATGCGGGTGAGCAGTGGTTCAAAGTCGGCTTTCGACTTTAGCTCGATACCCACCAGAGCCGGGCCACGCTCACGGTTTGTCTTTTTCGAGTATTCAAACAGCGAAATGTCATCCGTTGGCCCGAGTACATTGCTCAGGAACTCCCGGAAAGCGCCGGAACGCTGCGGGAACCGGATGATAAAGTAGTGCTTCAGGCCTTCGTAGAGCAGCGAACGCTCCTTGATTTCTTCGGTCCGGATGATGTCATTGTTGCCGCCGCCGACCAGACATACCACATTTTTGCCTTTGATTTCGTCTTTCAGGAAATCCAGGGCCGCAATGCTCAGCGCACCGGCGGGTTCGGCGACAATTGCCTCTTCGTTGTAAAGCTGTAGAATGGTGGTACAGACTTTGCCTTCCGGTACCAGCACAATCCGGTCCAGATTCCGGCGGCAGACCTCAAAGGTCATGTCGCCGGCCCGCTTTACGGCCGCTCCGTCGACAAAACTTGTCAATCTCGTCCAAAGTAATCACGTGTCCCGCATCCACAGACGCTTTCATCGTCGGCGACCCCAGCGGCTCAACACCAATAAGTTTGGTTTTGGGGCTGAGTTGCTTAAAGACAGTGGAAACGCCCGAGGCCAGTCCGCCCCCGCCAATGGCCATCAGGATGTAATCAATCCGGAAATTGGCATCCTTAAAGATTTCAAGCCCTACGGTACCCTGCCCTTCCATGACCTGTAAGTCATCAAACGGGTGCACAAACGTGCTGTCGTGCGTATTGACATACTCAACAGCCGCATGATAGGCATCGTCGTAGGTATCGCCGGTCAGGACAATCTCGACAAACTCTTTCCCGAACATCCGCACCTGTTTCACCTTTTGGGCGGGCGTGGTGGTGGGCATGAAAATAATGCCCGTTACCGCCATTTTCCGGCAGGCATACGCCAGTCCCTGGGCGTGGTTACCGGCACTGGCACAAAACCACCCCTTTGGCAAGCGCTTCGGGCGATAGGCTGGCCATTTTGTTGTACGCTCCCCGTATTTTGTAGGAGCGGACGACCTGCAAATCTTCGCGTTTCAGGAAAATATTGGCCTGATAGCGATCCGAAAGATTGATGTTTTCCTGAAGAGGCGTATGAGTGGCTACACCGCGCAACCGGTCGGCAGCCTGAAAGATATTGTCGAGGTCGGGAAAGGCGTTAAACGCATCGACCGGGTTTGTTGAGGAGGCCATGGCAAAAGCAGTTCGAAAGGACAAAGGCCCAATAAGTGGTATGCCACAAAGACACAAGGCAATAAGAAGCACAAAGAAACTTCGTGTACCTTATTGACTTTGTGGCTTTGTGGCAATGAAAACGTTGCCGGAAGTCCGGGATTAGTTACGCTCAGGACGCAGGCTACGTACGGTAGCCCCTGAACGCCACATTTCTGACTCACGCAGCTCTTTCAGTTCTTCTTCCAGTTTCTCGCGGTAGTCCGGCTGTGAGTTACGTGTGATGGATACACGCGCCTGCTCGCCTGATTTAACCGAGTTGTACAGTTGCTCGAATACCGGCTTCGTTGCATCACGGAAAGGCTTCCACCAGTCAAGGGCGCCGCGCTGAGCTGTTGTCGAACAGTTAGCGTACATCCAGTCCATACCGTTCTCGGCAACGAGTGGCATCAGTGACTGTGTCAGCTCTTCTACTGTTTCGTTGAAGGCTTCTGACGGTGAGTGACCGTTTGAGCGCAATACTTCGTACTGAGCGGCGAAGATACCCTGGATGGCACCCATCAGTGTACCGCGTTCGCCGGTAAGGTCAGAGGTAACTTCTTTGTAGAAGTCGGTTTCGAACAGGTAACCTGAACCGACACCGATACCCATAGCAATGGCTTTTGTACGGGCCTGGCCTGTAGCGTCCTGATAGATAGCGAAGCTTGAGTTCAGACCTTTGCCTTCTACGAACAGGCGACGCAGTGAGGTGCCTGAACCTTTAGGGGCTACCAGGAATACGTCAACGTCGGCAGGAGGAATGATGCCTGTCTGGTCTTTGTATGTTACGCCGAAACCGTGTGAGAAATACAGGGCCTTACCGGCCGTTAAGTATTTCTGTACCGTTGGCCAAAGTTCAATCTGAGCGGCATCCGACAGCAGGAAGCAGATGATTGTACCACGCTCCAGTGCTTCTTCGATTTCGAACAGCGTTTCGCCCGGTACCCAGCCATCCGCAACGGCTTTGTCGTAGGTTTTACCTTTACGCTGACCAACGATTACGTTGAAGCCGTTGTCGCGCATATTCAACGATTGGCCCGGGCCTTGTACGCCATAACCAATAACAGCGATTGTTTCGTTCTGGAGGACTTCTCTGGCTTTTTCAAGAGGAAATTCTTCGCGGGTTACTACTTCTTCTTCTACACCGCCGAAGTTGAGCTTTGCCATGATTGGACTGGTTTTATGAAAAAATTATGGTAAAAATGAACTGTAAAGGTAATATTACAAATAGTATTCCCACTCAGCTTCAGGGAGATACTCGACCAGACCTTTTTCGGTCTTGCCGACAGCTACCCGTCCTGAACGCACAAACTCAAGAATTTCGTGCTGTTTGAGATATTCGAAAAATTCGAAAATTTCTTTTTCCGTGCCGGTTTTTTCGATCACCACGTAGTCTAACCCCCAGTAAACAACCCAGGATTTATACTGCTTGTTGATGGTTTCGATGTCGAGTGTTTTGGCGCCCAGCGGAGTCGAAATTTTGAAAAGCGCGATTTCGTTGAAGACAATTTCGTCGTTCAGATAACCAAAAACGGCCATGACCTCAACGATTTTCCGGATCTGGCGCACCAGCTTTTCCACGTCTTCGCGGGAGTCATGCTTGATGACAATCGTGAAGCGCGAAACGCCTTTGCGCTCGGTTTCCGAAACGGTCAGGCTTTCAATATTGATACGGCGACGGGTAAAGATGATCGTGATCCGGTTCAGTAATCCGATCGTGTTGCCGGTAAAGATACAGAGCGTGTAGGTTGTCATGATTACTCCAGGCGAATGTGTGAAATAGGCGCTCCTGCCGGAACCATCGGGAAAACGTTTTCTTCTTTTTCGACCACCACTTCGAGCAGATACGGGCCGTCGTGGGCAAGCATTTTCTCCAGTGATGCATCCAGATCTTCGCGTTGGTTACAGGTATGGCCGTCTACGCCGAAGCCTCTGGCAATCGTAATGAAATCCGGATTCTGAAGCTCCACGAACGAATAGCGGCGCTCGAAGAATAACTGCTGCCACTGGCGTACCATCCCGAGGAAGTTGTTGTTCAGAATGATCGCTTTGACCGGTACTTTGTTCTGGGCAATGGTTCCCAGTTCCTGTAAGGTCATCTGGAAACACCCGTCACCGATGATGGCCACAACCTGACGATCCGGCGCACCAACCTGGGCACCGAACGCGGCCCGGCAGGGCAAAACCCATCGTGCCCAGACCTCCTGACGTAACGAGACTGTTTGGCCGGCGGAATTTATAGTAACGCGAGGCCATCATCTGGTGCTGCCCTACATCGGTTACCAGAATCGATTCGCCGTTTGTTTTCGTCGATAATAAATCCAGTACTTCACCCATTTTGATCTTTTCCGTCGTTGGCGCCAGCGACGGAACGGTAATCTTGGCGTGTTCGATTGTATCGAATTTTTTGAACTCATTCAGCCATACCGCGTGGTTGTTCGGCTGCACCAGTGGCATCAGGGCGTTCAGCGCTTCTTTAGCATCGCCCACAACCGGGGCGTCGGCCTTAATGATTTTGTCGATTTCGGCCGGATCAATTTCGATGTGAACAACTTTTGCCTGCTTCACGAAGGCGCTGACATCGCCGGTTACCCGGTCGTCGAAGCGCATACCAATGGCAATAACGAGGTCACACTTATCGGTCTGCACGTTGGCACCATAGTTGCCGTGCATGCCCAGCCAGCCGACATAGTTCGGGTGATCGGTTGAAATCGAAGACTGACCCAATAGGGTGGTAGCCACTGGAATACCGGTTTTCTCGACGAAGGCTTTTAGTTCTTCTTCGGCCTTTGAGATCAGAATGCCGTGACCGGCAAAAATGTACGGACGCTGTGCCTTGTTGATCAGCTCGGCGGCCTTTTCGATTTGCTCCTGTTTCGGTACCACCCGCGGACGGTAGCTGATGATCGACTGGCAGCGTTCGTATACGAACGGCTCCGACATCAGTTCGACCTGTGCATTTTTGGTAATATCAATTACTACCGGACCCGGACGGCCCGACTGCGCGATATAGAACGCCTTTGAAATAATCTCAGGGATTTCGTCGGCGCTGGTAATCTGATAGTTCCACTTCGAAATCGGCATGGTAACACCAATCACGTCGGTTTCCTGGAATGCATCCGTACCGAGCAGCTTCCGGCCTACCTGACCAATGAGGCATACCATCGGCGTTGAGTCAATCAGGGCGTCGGCAATTGCCGTGACCAGGTTCGTCGCGCCCGGCCCCGAGGTAACCAGGCAGACCCCGGCGCGGCCGGTCACGCGGGCATAACCTTCGGCAGCGTGGCCGGCTCCCTGCTCGTGACGGACGAGAATATGGTTCAGGCGATCCTGGTAGTCGTACAGCGCGTCGTAGACGGGCATGATGGCACCTCCCGGATAACCAAAAATAGTTTCGACACCTTCGGCAACGAGTGCTTTCATCAGGGCTTCTGCTCCCGAGATGATTTTGGCTGGCGCTGCCGCCGGCACCGTTGTGGCCCCATTCGGTTGTTGGGCTTCCGTTTCGGATAATAAAACCGTTGCTTCCATGACGGTTACTGGTGTTTTAGTTGTTGTCTTTCGCTGGTACTGTCTGTTATTCTTCGTCGGTAACGCAGCCTTCGTCTGCCGGTTTTACTGAGCGGATGAATTTGCCAAGCGCTCCTTTGGTAAACTTCGGTGCCGGTTTTACCCACTGGCTGCGGCGGAGTTCCATTTCTTCGTCAGAAATGTGTAGTGTCATTTCACGGCCTTCGGCGTCGAGTGTAATACGGTCGCCGTCTTTAACGAATGCAATCGGGCCGCCTTCGCAGGCTTCAGGCGTAATGTGGCCAACGACAAAGCCGTGGGTACCACCCGAGAAACGGCCATCGGTAATCAGGGCTACTTTATCGCCCAGACCTGCCCCCATAATCGCCGATGTTGGCTTCAGCATTTCGGCCATACCCGGACCGCCTTTCGGGCCTTCGTTCCGGATAACGATTACCTGACCCGGCTTGATTTCGCCTTTAGCCAGGAAGTCGAGGATTTCGCCTTCGTGCTCACATACCTTGGCAACGCCTTCAAACCGAAGCCCTTCTTTGCCGGTAATTTTAGCGACCCCGCCCCGTGGCGCCAGGTTACCGTATAATACCTGAATGTGGCCGGTTGCTTTCAGCGGCTGCGACAGCGGGGAAGATAATTTTCTGCGATTCGAATTCGAGATCCGGTGCTTCGGCCAGGTTTTCGGCAACGGTTTTACCCGTAACAGTCATGCAGTTACCATGAATCATCCCCTGACTATGGAGATATTTCATGATGGCCGGCACACCGCCGATGGTCAGTACATCTTCCATATAATACTTACCGCTTGGCTTCAGGTCCGCCAGTAACGGTGTCCGGTCGCTGATCGCCTGAATATCGTTCAGGGTCATTGGCAGGCCGGCTGCCCGTGAAATCGCCAGGTAGTGCAATACCGCATTGGTTGATCCACCTAGCGCCATAACGATCGTCAGGGCGTTTTCGAGGGATTCGCGGGTAATAATATCTTTCGGGGTAACACCTAATTCGAGGAGGCGTTTCATCGCAGCGCCGATTTTGCGGCATTCATCCTGCTTGCCTTCGTGCGTAGCCGGATAGCTGCTGCTAAACGGCAGGCTCAGTCCCATCGCTTCGATACTTGAGGCCATGGTGTTGGCCGTATACATACCGCCGCAGGCCCCCGGACCTGGAATTGAGTTCTGGATAACGCCTTTGTAATCTTCGTCTGAGATGTTGCCGGCCAGTTTTTTGCCGTATGCTTCAAACGCCGAAACGATGTCGAGCTTCTGGCCTTTGTAGTGGCCGGAGCGGATGGTACCCCCGTATACCATGATACCCGGACGGTCGATGCGGGCCATGGCCATAACGGCACCCGGCATGTTTTTGTCGCAACCCACCACCGTAATCACACCGTCGTACCACTGTGCATTTACAACAGTTTCGATGGAGTCGGCAATCATGTCACGGCTTGGCAGCGAATATTTCATCCCTGCATTCCCGTTCGTCATCCCGTCAGAAACCCCGATCGTATTGAAAATCAGGCCGACCATGTCATTCGCCTGTACGCCTTGCTTCACATAAACAGACAGGCCATTAAGGTGCATGTTGCATGGGTTACCTTCGTAGCCGGTGCTGGCAATGCCGATCTGCGGTTTATCGAGATCGCTTTCGGTCAGGCCAATGCCATAGAGCATGGCTTGAGCGGCCGGGTTACTTACCTCCTGTGTTAATGTACTGCTGTAGCGGTTTAGTTTAGTTGTTCCGGTTTGTGACATGGTCTTATCAGTAAATGGCTTTGTTAAGGGTTAGCAATAGCCAGGTTTTTGTTGTATTCGCGTGTAAAAAAGCCCCTTCTCGCCGTGAGAAGGGGCTCAACCGTTATCGTAACGTCCCGATCTCACGCTGGTTTACCAGGTGACTAGCTCAATAATGACGATGACGGTTGATGAAAACATTTATTTTATACTGTTAGTGAAATTTCGCTGGTGGTGTAATCACACTGTAAAGGAAATAATCCTTTTTTGATTGTGCAAGAAAAACAGGATTTTTTTAACGAAAAAAGCCAAAGGTTTGAACCTTTGGCTTTAGCTGAAAACAAATTAGTAGTGCCACCTGCACTGAATGATAAATAATGAGTCGTCAGTTACTTTATAGACGAGCCTGTGCTCGTCGGTTATTCGTTTTGACCAGTAACCTTTAAGTTCATGTTTTAAAGGTTCAGGTTTACCAAGACCACTGAAAGGCGTTCTTTGGGTATCTTCGATTAAGTCAATTACCTTTTTAGGATTTTGAGATCTGTTTTAGCCCAATAGAAAAGATCTTCCTGTGCAGTTTGCTCAAATATTGCTTTACGCATCAGGTAATAATGCTTTTAATTGGGTTAAATCAACCTCTGCCAGAAGTTGTCCTTCCTCTACCCGTTGTATTGCCTGTAATAAACGGGAGCGATTGGCTTCTGTGCTCATCAGATAGTCGGTCGTATCCGTATCGTCAGCCTCAATCGTTACCTTAATATTACGATCCTTAAATAACGTTTTGACTGCCAGTAAAAACTGACTGTCTAGTTCTGCTTCGTTTAAGTGGATTGTCGTTGTCATACAAAGCGCTCTTAACAAAAAAGGGCTTTCGTCCGAAAGCCCTTAAAATTAATCAAATTCCTTAATTCCGGAGTGGCTTGCCGCCTGACAGCAGGCTCTGTATCCGCTCCAGCGTTTTCTTCTCGCCGGTGAGCGACAGGAAAGCTTCGCGCTCCAGATCGAGGAGGTATTGCTCGGTAACGGTCTGCGGGCTGCTGAGGTCACCGCCGCAAATAACGTAAGCCAGCTTATCCGCAATTTTCACGTCGTGGTCCGAAATGTAGCGTCCCATGCGCATTGCCGCCACACCTGCCTTGAACAAGGCAATACCCGTTTTACCTTGTACCTTAATGTCATTGCGCTGCTTCGGCTGAACATAGCCGTTGTCTGCCAGTTCAAGAGCCACTTGTTTTGCTTCGGCAATCAGTCGGCTGCGGTTCAGAACAATCTGTGCCGACGGTAGCAGGTAGTTCATCTCACGGGCTTCCTGCGCCGAGGTCGATACTTTCGCTGTAGCGATGTTCATGAACGCATTTTGCAGAATATTCAGCTCGGGATCACCGGTTTGGTACAGATCGCTGGCGCGGGCGGCCATTTCCTTTGTGCCGCCACCGGCCGGAATGAGCCCCACACCTACTTCAACCAAACCCATATAGGTTTCTGAATGAGCCACAACGCGATCCACGTGCAGGTTCAGTTCGCAACCGCCGCCGAGCGCCAGGGAGTGCGGCGCACCGACCACCGGAATCGACGAATAGCGCGCCCGCATCATCGTTTGCTGGAACTGCGAAATCATCAGGTTGATTTCGTCAAATTCCTGCTCAATGGCAAACATAAACAACATCGCCAGGTTGGCGCCGGCCGAGAAGGCTTCGGTTGATTCGTTGCCGATGACCAGACCACGGAAGTCTTTTTCGGCAATGGCAATCGATTTATTGATGCCTTCGATCACTTCCGCGCCGAAGGTGTTCATCTTCGTATGGAATTCGAGGTTCAGAATGCCGTCGCCCAGATCATACAGGGTTGAGCCCGCATTTTTCCAGACCACGTTGTTGCTCAGGTTCTCCAGAATGATGAACGACTCGGTACCCGGGATGGTCTTGTAGCTTTTCGTCGGGATGTCGTAGTATTTACGGACGCCGTTTTCTACCTTATAGAAACTGTCGAAACCGGCTTCGAGCATATCGTACACCCATTGGGCCGGTTTCTGACCCTGTGCTTCGATCAGTTCAACGCCCTTGCGGACACCGATGGCATCCCAGGTTTCGAACAGGCCCATCTGCCAGCCGAAGCCGGTTGTAATGGCCGCATCAATGCGGTATAGCTCGTCCGACACTTCCGGAATCCGGTAGGTCGCATACCGGAAACCATCCGCAAACGTGCGCCGGTAAAACTCACCGGCCTTGTCTTTACCGGCCAGCAATACCGGAAAACGCTTTTTCAGACTGTCGATTGCCTTGGTGCTTTCCAGCGTCGCAAATTTTACCTTCTGCGATGGCTGGTATTCGAAGGTTTTCAGGTCAAGCGCCAGAATCAGCGTTTTCCCGGCTTCGTCTTTTGTCTTTTTATAGAAACCCTGACCGGTTTTGTCGCCCAGCCATTTGTTTTCCATCAGTTTCTGCACCGCGTTCGGCAATTGGAAATTGTCGCGCGATTCGTCGTGCGGCATTTTCACCAGATTATTGGCGACATTGACGGTTGTGTCCAGACCAACGACGTCCGACAACCGGAAGGTCCCTGATTTTGGCCGGCCGACAACTGGTCCCGTCAGCTTATCAACTTCCTCAACGGTCAGTCCCATTTCTTCGGCAATCCGGATGGTCTGAATCAGGGCCTGAATACCGAGACGATTGGCAATGAAGCCCGGTGTATCTTTGCAGAGTACCGTGGTTTTGCCCAGAAACAGATCACCGTATTTCATCAGAAAGTCGATTACGACCTGGTCGGTGTCTGGTCCCGGGATAATTTCCAGCAACCGCAGGTAGCGCGGCGGATTAAAGAAGTGGGTACCGCAGAAGTGCTTCCGGAAATCCTCCGAACGGCCTTCTGCCAGTAAGTGCATTGGAATCCCCGAAGTATTGGTCGTAATCAATGTACCCGGCTTACGGAATTGCTCCACACGCTCATACACCGACCGTTTAATATCCAGTCGCTCCACAACGGCCTCAATCACCCAGTCGTAGGTAGCAATGTCCTTTAAATTATCATCGAAGTTCCCCAGCTTCACACGCTCGGCAAACTTAACGCTGTACAATGAAGCAGGAGAGGCCTTTAACATCGCCTGCCAGGCATCATTCACGATGCGGTTACGAACGGCCGGACTCTGAAGAGTTAATTTTTTAGCCTCTTCAGCAGCGTTTAATGCCGACGGTACAATGTCGAGCAGGAGTACTTCAACACCAATGTTGGCAAAATGAGCCGCAATCCGCGATCCCATGATGCCTGAACCCAAAACGGCTACGCGCCGGATGGTACGGTTTTTAGTTTGTGTCTGTGGTTTTGAAAGGGTTGCCTCCATATGTCAGGTATTAGAAATCGTAATTAGTCCAGCGGGAGCTCTTCGGCTTCGCTGGATTTAACTTTCTGGTTTTCTTCTTCGACGATGCGGTTAATGTCTTTAATGACATCAAAAAACGTGACCAGTTTATCGAGCGGGATACGCTCCCGGATCATATTATTAAACTGAATAACCCCCTGGCGGGCTATTTCCCGTTTTTCTTTACCAATATCAGTAAGCAGGATGCGTACAAACCGTTTGTCGTTTTCATCAACTTCGCGTCGTATCCAGCCCCGTTCTTCGAGGTTTTTGAGCATCCGGACCAGGCTCCGTGGCTCCATGCCCAGCATCGGGCCGATCTTAGTGGCCGGTGTACCGGTATCCAGATCAATATTGAGCAGCACATAGCCGATGGCCATGGTCATATCATACCCCGCGGCATAGGCGTTGTACATTCTTGATATGGCATGCCATCCCCATTTTATGTGAAAATCAACGGTTTTCTCCTTCTTCATGCCTTTGCGTTTGTACATATTGCTGTCTGTACAAAACTACAAAAGTTTAATAATAGTATGCAAGCATAATAATTTAAAAAATACTAATTGACATGGATATTAGCCAATCCTGTATGGAGTGATCAGGTGCGCGTTTCCCAAACTGACCGTGGATAGAACCGGATAAACAACCCGCTGGCTGTCAGCCACCCCGGGATGCTGAGGAGCCAGACGGGAAGTTGGTACATGATCGCAAAGAACCCGCCGATGAGGAGCCAGAACAGAACGGGCAATAGCTCGTCGGGCAGGCGGTGGCGCCTGAACAACAGCCCGAACTGTACCATAACCAGACTATGTGTGAATGTCCAGACACTCAACATGGCCGTTAAAGGCTGGTCGGCCGGGGCATACCGGATCAGCAGGATAGCCTCGGGAATCAGTAAAAGGGCAAACTGGATCATGTAACTGAGCAGTCGCCGGAACATTGGTATGGGCAGGTTGCGGTAGAGTAGCAGCGCTTCGTGTTCAAACTGATAGAGTTGGTACACGATGGCGGTGTGGGCCAGGGCGGTTACTAATCCGCCAAGGCTGAAAAGCCGCAGGTCGTAGTCGTCGGTCGGATACAGGGCCGCAAGGCCGAGCAGGACCATCAGCGTTCCGGTTTTGGTCAGGAAGAGCAAAACCGGCTGACGGCTCAGCAGATAGCGCAGGAAGAAAAAGAGGTAAGGCGTGGTAAACCGCTGATTGAACCAGTTGCCGAGTGTGCCGGACAAGCGGGCCGTATCCGGATTGCGGAGAATGCGGGTGTACCAGAGTAATGGCCACGTAGCCAGCACCACTATAGCCATGAAAATAGCCGCCACGGATATCCATACAGGCGCACGAACGGCTATAACTGCGACAAAGCCGGCATAAACCAGCACCGGTAGCAATAACTGTAACTGGCTGAAAGCCAGTACAAACCATTGTGTGGGGCGTGGGATCAGCCGCAGGTGGTGTAAAATCGGTTCGTCATTCAGCACACGGGCAGCAAACCGTGTACAATGGAAACTGTACATGGTCCAGATACCGACGTAGATAGCCAGCACAAAATGCGTATGTACGGCAACTTCGGCCAGTGTGATGTGCTCAATGGCCCGTAAAAAACTGCCCGCAATCAGAAAAACCACGGTCAGCAGACCTGCATTCTGCCGGTAAAACGGCTTGACGATGGTTTTGGTCAGAACATTGGTGAGAATTGCCATCATAGCGGCAGGCCGGCTAAGGGTTCCCGCGTCAGCGTTTGGTCCTGTACCCGCCAGACAGACTGAACCGGCAAGCTGCTCAGGTTAAAATCCTGATGTGACGAAAGCAGAAAACTCACACCCTGTTCCTGATAGCGGCGGATCAGGCGGCTGACCGTTTCCGTCGCCTGTTGATCGAGTGTGACAAGGGGCTCATCCAGCAAAATCAACACCGGATTACCCAAAAAACCAAGAATCAGCGACGTTTTTTTGAGCATGCCACTGGAATAGGTGCCGACGGGCGTTTTCATGAACTCACGGATACCAAAGGCATCGATCAGCTCGTCGCGTTGACTGGCGGATGCTTGTTTGGCGGTACCTACCCACTGGATAAGCTCCCATGCCGTCAGGAAGCCGGGGAAGGCGGGCTCAGCCTCGCTGTAATTAACCTTGAGCCGGTAGGGGACCGGGGTCTGCTGACAATCCCACTGGTCGTTGAGGATAATCCGGCCGTCGAACGGCAGCATACCGGCTATTGACCGGAACAAGGTGGTTTTTCCGGAACCGTTGGTGCCTTTAACCCAATGAATACCGGCAGGTAGTTGCCAGTCAGCAATCTGAAGAATCAGCCGGTTATGATACGATTTCGCAAAGCGGGTGAGTGTCAGCATCGTTGTGTGAGGAATGCGCTGCGAAGGTACCAAAACACGTGAAAAAAGCTCCGGTGTTCAGGACAACCGGAGCTTTAGACCAATGAGTGGTAATCTGTTATTGATAGACTTACCGAATTTTCAGGAGGTTGAAAACAGGTAGGCTCAGCGTTGCGCTACTGCCGTTTTGGAACTTTTTACTCGCTGAAGAATCCAGTTGCCTATTTTTTCACCTTGCACAAGACCACGGTTCAGCGACGACATATAGTGAATGCCACCATAAAAGCGGCTTACTGACGCTTCACGGGCTGCATCCTTGAAGGATTTAAACGACCGGACACCGTGACCATACTTAAATTCCGTTGAGTCCACAAAGGCGATGTTGTCCCCCAGCAGGCCGGTCATCACCGTAGCAGCGGCCGATGAGATTACGCTGTGACCACTGGTATATTCCGGGAAAGGCGGTGTTTGCAGGAACGGCGCCCATTTCGGATCAACGTATTTGTTGATGACCGTTTCGGGGCGCACCATTTTGCTGCGGTATTTTTCATCCCAGCACGAAATAAAACCATCGGCCAGTGCAAATGAGGTTAGTGTATACAACTCAACCGCCTGCATGAGATTGAGCTTTTTCATTTTGGCTGCCGTTGACGCTATGTGCAGCCAGTGACCTCCCGGAGTCATTTTCTTTGAAGCATACATCACGTGGCCTGCTACGTTCATGACAAACGCGTTGTCGTCCCAGAAGTAAGCAATATCATGCTGGTCTTTAGTCAGGTTTTTACCGGTTTCATACACATCCATCACTTCTTTGAAGTAAGGGGTACCTTTAGAAACATTGTAAGCAATCGGCCGCTCCGGCATAAACTGGCTACAGGTGTCCATAACCCAGCAGCGGATTTTATTCCATTGCGGCTCAGCGGCATCCATATACGCAGGAGGTGTAGGAACCCAGGTGCCCTCTTCGTTGGTAACTGTATGCTTGAAACCCCGTGTCTGCTTATAATGGTCTTTTGAGGCAAAGTCGAGGATATGCTTGGCAACCGACTCGCCATAGGCGATCGAGCGCTCATATACTTCGTCCGGAATGCCATCTTTTTTGTATTGCTCAAAAAAGGCCGGTTCAAATTCATCATAAAAGTTAGCCGAAAACGTCAGGGCACGGGCAACGGTCAGGAAGGCTTTAGCACTAGCCAGCGGAAAGCAGTAATCCTGACCGGCTTCCGGTTTAGGAGCCGGCGCGAGGGTTTTAACCTTTCCGGACAGAGATTCGTATTTTGCATCAAACGGTATCAGGGCTTCATAACCGGCCATGTTGGCATACCCGTAGATACGGCTGGCAACCGGTGGCGAAAAAATATCATGTACAACAACCTGGGTCAGTTTGTCCAGCGCCTGTGCATAACGCGCCGGATCAGCGGCTTTGGCATTATATTCGTCAGAAGATGCTTTTGGCTGACAGCCGGCTACACCCAACAACAGCATTATGAGCCAGCCACAAAGGAATTGTTTTTTCATAATAAGAAAAGAAAGTTACAGCAGCATTTGACCTTATGTCTAGTGGACTAATGTGGTAACAAAAATAAGGGTTTCTACCGCATTTTTCGTAGAAAAATCAGGATTAATCAAGTGATATTAGTCAGTAAACCATAACTTAATGCATAGATAAATCTAATTTGCGGGCAGTATCATTATCATACGAAATCTTTTGCTCATGAAGCATAAATACAGCCTTATTCTCCTGCTTACTATCTTATGGCTGACAGGATGCCGTACTAGTCAGCCGGTTACTTTTCTGCATATCAACGATGTGTATGAAATTACGCCGCTTGATAACGGGGCCATCGGCGGGATGGCGCGGGTAGCAACGGTCAATCAGCAACTGAAGAAGCAGAATCCGCAAACGTACTTTTTTCACGCAGGAGATTTCCTGAGCCCTTCGGTAATTGGTACGCTTAAAGAAAACGGCAAAACGATCCGTGGCAAGCAAATGGTGGAGGTCATGAATGTGTCGGGCTTACAATATGCGACCTTCGGCAATCATGAGTTTGATCTGGACGATAACCAGCCGGCCAACTTACAGGAACGCATTAATGAGTCGGCTTTTCAGTGGTTTGTGTCGAACGCCAGGCAAAAGCAGGGTGCCGACTATGTGGCATTCCATAAAGACCATGACGGAAAACAGGAGTTATTTCCGACGTCCGTTATTCTGAATACACCCGCAGCAAAAATTGGTGTGCTGGCCGTAACGATCCCGGTCAATAAGCCGTATGTGCAGATTACAGACCCGATTGAAGCCGCAAAGCAGGAGTATGCCCGCCTGAAACCGAACTGCGATTTTGTGGTGGCGCTGACGCACATCAACGCGGTGGATGATAAGCGGCTGGCCGAAGCCCTGCCGGATCTGAAACTAATCATGGGTGGCCATGATCACGACAATATGCGGATTCCGGTAGGCGATCTGACTGTCTGTAAGGCAGATGCCAATGCCAAAACGGCTTATATTCACCGGCTGATGATCAATAAACGGACTAAGAAGGTAAAGGTGGTTTCGGAGCTGAAAACCATTGACCGCAGCATTCCCGACGAACCGGCAACGGCGCAAGTAGTGCAGAAATGGCAGCAGATTGCCGATAAGAGCTTCCGCGATATGGGCTTCAACCAGACTGAAGTGGTGACGGTGGCAACCGAGCCGTGGGACGGCCGCGAGGCTGCGGTCCGGAATCAGACAACAGTATTGACGGACCTGATTGCCAAAGCGATCCATGCGGCGGCCCCTGATGCTGATCTGTCGCTCTACAACGGCGGATCAATCCGGGTAGATGATGTGCTGAAGGGCAACATCACCCAGTATGACATTGTCCGGATTCTGCCGTTCGGCGGTGAAATCCAGACCGTTTCCATGACCGGTGAACTCTTGACGCAGGTGCTGACTACCGGCCGGCAAAACAAAGGCCGTGGTGGTTTCCTGCATTACGACGGCGCACAATATACCGAAGCCAGCCAGACCTGGTCTGTAAAAGGCCAGCCGATTGACCCTGCCAAAACCTATAAAGTAGCTCTTACGGATTTCCTGATGACCGGCAAAGAGTTCGGTATGAGCTTTCTGACGCCGGAGAATCCGGGGGTAAAGGGTATAGAAAAAGCCAATAAATCCAATCTGAACGATCTGCGGGGCGACATCCGGAAAGCGTTTATCGGCTATTTCAAAAAGTAATTTTTGTAACCCTATTGCCGTGTCACTGTTGCGTTGATGCTCCGGTGGCACGGCTTATTTTTTCCGGATCAATCACCATAACGGTATCGTCGTTCCGGGCAATTACCAGCACCGGTTTGCCGTTCAGCTGTAACGTGGCCATGCGCTTGATCTGGCCTGTTACCGGCAGCTTGCCAAGTGATGTAACAGCAAATTCTCCTTTCCCTTTGTTGATCAGCAGCTTGCCGTAGTCGGCATCGTATCGTCCCATCTGAATGTTACAGCCATAGAAGTTGCCGCCCATGACTACGTCCGGCAGCTTATCGCCGTTGGCATCAATGACCTGCGCCGTGTAGTAGGGTGCCAGCTGAGCGCTGTAGGGGAGTGCCTTGACGGTGAATTTTCCTTTGCCATCATTAAGCAGGACCGCATTTTCGAAGTAGTTTGCTTCCAGCACGGTGGCATTCGCTAACACCTCTTCGCCGATCAGATCGCTCATACTCGCCTTCGCGAAGTCTTTGGCGTAGATGAACTTCTTCTTGATAAACGGAAACTGCTTTTCCGTCTCCGCCTTGTTCGCGAAAATCACCTCCTCGTTGTTGAGGTAATAGCTCAGTATCTGATCCATTTTCTGATTATTGTCGAAGTCGCTGACGTAGAGCCGGACCGGTTGTTCGGACGAAGCTTTCAGGCGGCTGTTGAGCCCGATATTGCCGGCCAGAATATCAATATCGCCATCGTTATCAAAATCAGCGGGCAGTGTAAAGTTCCACCAGCCTTTGTTGGCAACCAGCATGCGTTTGGTAAACCGGCCGCCGTTGTTGTCGAATACGCAGATGCCATCCCACTCCAGCGTAAGCAACAAGTCCTGGTCATTGTCTTTGTCAAGATCAACCCATTCAGCGTTTTTTACCAGCCCGACTGTTTTCAGTTCCGGTGCAATCTGCGTGGTTACGTCGGTAAACCGGCCGCTACCATCGTTTTGCAAAAGATAGGATTCCGGTGCTTTACCATATTCGAACGGGATTGTACGGCCGCCGATAAATAAATCCTGCTTCCCGTCCTGGTTAAGGTCAACGGCCCGCACAGCCGAGGCTGTCAGGTAAACGTTCGGGAATGCATCCGTTTTGCGGGTAAAATTGCCTTTGCCATCGTTCAGATACAGGCGCGGTTGCCGATATTCTGAAGTGCCTGCGTATTCGTTACCACCACTGGCGATGACCAGATCCGGATGGGTGTCCTGATTAACGTCAACAAAAACGGCGTCAACGTCTTCGTAAACACTATCGGCGGCCAGGGCAGTCTGCCGGCTCCGGCTGAAGGTGCCGTTGGCATTTTGCAGGAACAGGGCATTGACCTGATCGCGGGCGGCACCTACAAACACATCCTGACGGCCATCGTGGTTGACGTCGCCGATGGCCAGTGCCGGGCCTTCCATCGAGACCATGTTCGGGATCAGGGCTTCGCGGTCAAACTCGGTATAGTTATTCTCGACATGGCGGTAGTTGAGTGCGGTTTGCTGCGTAATGTCAGAGAACGTTAGCGGGCTGTTCGCCGTAGGCCGGTGCGCGGCGTAGTCGAACAGCGGCAGTGTTGGCTGATAAGAAACCGTAATCGTTGGTTTGTCGAATACAATCTTCTGATAACGCCGGTCGGGCCAGATCAGCAGTACCGAGTCAATAGCGGCTTTATTGCCAAGCCCGATGCTCAGTGGTACTTCCATGCTTGACTGAAAACCCCGGACCGGGAATTTTTCATACACCAGGCGTTCTGCACCTTTATAGACGATGCATTTCGCGCCAATGGCATTCCGGTTCTGAGCCGGACCTTTCAGTTTGATGGTAAGCGATGCCTGTTGCGGGGCATAGACGTTGGCCAGATTTTCGTACAAAAATGCCTTATCATTGATGTTGTTGGTCACCACATCAAGATCACCATCATTGTCGAGGTCGGCATAAACAGCTCCGTTGGAATAGGAGGGTTTGTCATTTTCAATGGCATCCTGCAAATCCTGAAAATGCAGGTCGGCCTGGTTATGGAAAAACTTGTTCGGCAGCTTGATTTCCGGTAGTTTGTCGATCAGCGAAGCATCATTCTCGTCCATTTCCTTGCGTTCGAGCCGTTGCTGAATGTCTTCGTTGGAGATAAACTGAATGTAGTCAATGTCGTTCATCCGCTTCGGAATGCCGTTGGAAATAAAGAGGTCTTTACGGCCGTCGTTGTCAAAATCCATCAGTAGCGGCGACCATGACCAGTCGGTTGCATGCACCCCCGCGTACATCCCGATCTCCGAAAACGTATTATCGCCGTTGTTGAGCTGAAGGTTATTCCGGGCAAACTGATAATTATACCCTTGCCGGATTTTGTATTTGAAGATGTTGTACGAGTCTTCGCCTTCCGACCTTTTCAGAATCTCGCGGTCGGCGGGTAACATATCAAGCGAGATAATTTCAGGATAGAGGTCATTATTAAGGTCAGCAATATCGATACCCATCGAAAACTGGCTGGTATGGGCCATTTCGTTCGTCAGGTCTTCCTTGAAGATCCGTCCGCCGGCACCGGGCTGGTTGATGTACAGGTAATCGTTCTCGTGAAAATCATTACCGATGTACATATCAGGGTAGCCGTCGAAATTGACATCACCGACGCCAACGCCGAGGCCATAGCCCAGCACATCGCTAATGATACCGGCCTTAGCGGTGATTTCGGTAAACTTACCGTTATCATTCCGGAAAAAGCGGTCACCGGCTGTCGGATGGGTTTTCCCCTGGAATGCTTGCCGGAAGCCGAACGTGCCGTTCTGGTGCACCGAATGATTCAGCTGGAACATATCCAGATCACCATCCAGATCATAGTCCAGAAAAGCAGCCTGTGTACCCAGTCCGACCAGATCGAGGCCATAGGCCTTTGACTGCTCTTCGTAAACCGGTACCCCTTCTTTAGTGATTTCCTTACAGATAAACAGGAGGTTATGCCCTTTGAAATCCGCAAAACCACCAACCTGGCTGATGTATAAATCCAGCTTACCGTCCTGATTAATATCCACCACCGACACGCCGTTGGCCCAGCCTTTGCCCTGATTGATGTTGGTTTTCGGCGTTACATCGTCAAATTTCAGTTTACCGCGATTGAGATAAAGCCGGTTTTCCTGCAGGTTGGCCGTGAAGACCAGATCAATCAGTCCGTCGTTGTTCAGATCTCCCGCGCCAACCCCGCTGCCATTGTAGAAATACATGTAGCTGAAGATGTTGAGTTCTTTGGTTGGTTTCAGGTCGTTCGAAAAGGCCAGCCCCGTTTGCTCCGCATCGAGTCGCCGGAACATCACCGCTTTATCATCGGCCTGCCGGCAGCTGAAAATACCGGACAGCAGCAGTATGGATACCAGAATTTTACTGATTTGTTGCATATTAATTGGCCAGTTTTGACAGCCTCGGGGCAGCGTTGTTTACCAGCGTAATGAGATACTTTTGTTGATTGATCGTGATCGGGCTGATCTGCTTGACTTCGCCGTCGGCCACATAGCCGCTCCGGCGGTTCGGTACCACCGTAAAACCGCCCTTCGGCTGACTGAGTAACACAAGACCACGGCAGGCGTCAATCATACCCAGTTGCGGCAGAAACTCCGAAAAGTTTCCGCCCATGATCAGGTCTTTCCGGCCATCGGCGTTCAAGTCTTCGCAGGCAATGGCATTGATGCATGATAACTGTACGGCATCAGGGAGTTCCTGTACAGTAAACTGTCCCTTTCCATCATTAATGGCGATGACCGATTTTTTATAGTTTACCGTTTTGATCTGACAGGCATTCAGCACGTCAGACGGGAAGAGGTCTTGCAGGGTTTTCGTCGCGTAGTCCGTGTGTTTCAGGATTTTCGTTTTCAGGAACGGAAACTGCTCGGCCATTTCGCGCTTCAGGAACACCGGCACGTCTTTACCGTTAAGGGTTTTGGTCATTACCTTATCGAGCGTGCCGTTCTTCTCAAAGTCGTTGATCCACAGCTTTAATGGTGATTCAGCCGTGGCTTTCAGAGAAAAATTGTCGCCGATGTTACCCAGAACGAGGTCAAGGTCCTTGTCTCCATCGACATCCAGCACACCGACACTACCCCAGAACCCGTTCAGGTCGCCGAGTTTATCGTCGGTTTTTGTCAGTTGCCGGTTTTCGAAGCGGTATACCTGCGGTGCCATCCAGTCGCCTACGACAATAAGTTCTTTTTTCTGATCACCGTTCAGGTCGGCCCAGGCGGCGTCGCGCAGCATTCCGGCTTCCAACAGAGCAGGAGCCAGTTGTTTGGTTATGTCGCGGAATTCGCCGGTACCGTTGTTTTCATACAGGAAGTTTTGCGGGCTCAGTCCATACTGCCCCGGATAGCTGCGGCTGCCGACAAACAGGTCAAGGTCGCCGTCGTTGTCGTAATCATACGGGCGCACCACCGAGGTATTCATAGTATTTGGCGGCAGGGCCCGGGCGTTGATGGAGAAGTTGCCTTTGCCGTCGTTGGTATACAGGCGGTCCATCAGTTCGCGTGAGCCCATAGCGGCTTCATTGCCGCCGCTACCCACATACAGGTCGAGATCGCCGTCTTTGTCAGCATCGAAAAACTCGGTGGCTGTATCTTCAAAACCAACAAAATTTCTGAACACCTCCTGCTCCGAGACCTTAAAGCCATTGGCCGTCTGGATATACAGTTGCTTGGGCTGCATTTTGGCCCCGCAGATGTAGATATCCGGCCGGCCGTCGCCGTTAACGTCCCCGATAGCGGCTTTGGGTCCTTCGTTTGATAGCTTCACCGGCACATTCCGCTCGTTGAAAAAGTCTTCGTAGCTATTTTCAACGTGGGGCGCAAACGGGCTGCTGACGGCCATGAGCAGCGGCTTAACCGATGGGTCAGTGGCGGGTTTAATGCCTGATTTTCCGTCTTTTACCGAGAGTGTAAGGGTGGTTCCCGCTTTGGGGTGTTTCACGACGGTAACCCGGCCGTCATACCAGGTAACCCGGACCGAATCGAGCTGTGTCAAAGCACCTAATCCAACGGTTTGTATGTATTCAGTACTCGATTGAAAACCGCGGGCCGGGGCAATGTAGCGACTGAAAACCTGCTTTGGTGCAAACAGTTCGATTTTAGAGCCGATGGCGTAGGTATTCTGCCCGTCGCCTTTCAGGTTGACCTTAATAAAATGATTGGTTTCAGCATGGCGCTCTGAGTGGTTCTGGTAAACAAAACACGGCTGATTGACATTATTGACTACTAAGTCGAGGTCGCCGTCATTATCCAGATCCGCATAGGCGGCTCCGTTGGAGAATGACGGATCGGTAAAACCAAAGTTCTCGCCTTCTTCCGTAAACCGCAGATTTTTGCCGTTATGGAAAAAGTTGTTCGGAATCGGCCTTGACGGCATGTTTTTAACAATTTCATCAAATTGCTTTTTTTCACCTGACATCGCCATGGTCTGGGCAAGGTCATTGGCAAAGAAGTCGATAAAGTCCTGGTCAATCACGTCGTGATAAATGCCGTTGCAGACGTAAATATCGTTGTAGCCGTCATTGTCGGCGTCGAACATGAGCGCTCCCCAGCTCCAGTCACTGGCCGCCACATCGGCATAGTTGGCGATTTCGCTGAACGTTCCGTCCTGATTATTGAGCTGGAGGCAATTTTGCTGCAACTGGTTGTAGAACCCGCGGTCACGCTTGAGTTTAGCCAGGTAAAAGGTCTCGAACGATGTAGTCGTTTTCAGCCGCTTTTCGTCGCGGGGCAGCATCTCGGTCGTGAAAATTTCCTGATAGCCGTCGTTGTTGATGTCGGCCATGTCGGCACCCATCGACGCGATGCTCAGGTGCTTCATACGCTGCTCGATTTCCTCCTTGAATGTGCCGTCGCGCTGGTTAATGTACAGGTAGTCTTTCTCGAAAAAGTCGTTGGACACATAAATGTCAGGGTACATATCGCCGTTAACGTCGCCCACCGTGACGCCCAGACCAAATCCGATCAGGCTACTGTAAACACCGGCCTCCTTACTGACATCGTGGAAAACGCCGTTGTCGTTACGCATCAGCTTGTCGCCGCCGCCTTTCAGAAAATCCTTAACCGGCCAGTCTTCGGCCCGCATAGTCCGGTTGTTAGCAAAGTCTAAGGTATTAACCGGAATAAAACTGTTGTTGAGGATGTAGCAATCCAGATCGCCGTCGAGGTCGTAGTCCAAAAAAGCGGCGTGGGTTGTATAACCGCTTTCGTCAAGACCGTATTTTTTTGCTGATTCGGTAAACGTCTTATTGCCGTTGTTGATGTACAGGTCATTCTCCTGTCCGATGCCTTTCTGGTAGCCGGCATTACAAACATAGATATCCAGCAGCTTATCGTTGTTGATGTCAACCATGACCACACCCGTAGCCCACTTGCCTTTGCCGGTCAGGCCGGCTTTTTCCGTAATGTCGTCAAATTGCCATTTGCCGTCGGCACTGGCCCCTTTGTTGAGGTACAGTTTATTGGACCCCATATTGGACGTAAAGAAAATATCCGTCCAGCCGTCGTTGTTGATGTCACCTACCGCTACCCCGCCGCCGTTGTAGAAATTGCGGTAGCTGAAAATGTTAAAGTCTTCATGGTTTTCAACCTTATTCTGAAAAGTAACCCCGATTGCCTCGTTGTCCATCCGCTCAAAGAGCGTGTCTGTTTTTCGTTTTGAGCAGGCTACACACAAGTATATGGCTACGGCAGTAAAAGCCAGACTTGCAATGGTCATTCGTTTCATAGGTTCGTTCGGTAGGCTAAAAACAAGCGGTTTTAGTAATATAATGCCTTATCAGGGATACCAACGCTGCTGATTTTAGGTTGGCGGTACACAATGAGGCCTTTCATGGTGTTCCAGGCTGAGCGCTGGTTTTGATTGCCGTAGCGGGCTACTTTGCCCTCCAGCCGGATAACGGCGCGATCCTTATTAAAGGACTCTATATAAATCTGCCCGTCAGTCATCATATACCCTTCGCCGATTTGATTGACAGGGTCAACCAGCTTGCCGATCAGGACACTTGCGCCCTGATTCTCAATGGTAACCGGTATGTGAGCCGGATGTGATTTGTACCAGGTTGTACTATTGAATGTGATAATCGTGTTGCTTTGCTTTTCATCCGTCAGATTCGCGCGGAATCCGGTTGGGTTTACCGTGAAGCCACCGGTGAATGTAGTTTGCCCGTCATAAAACGGCTTGCCGTCGATGCTCAGCAGAATCTGAGCCTGATCCGGTTTCAACGAATCATAAATGGTATCAATATTGGGATCAGATGTACAGCCTGCCAGCAGAATCAGCAGGAAGAAAATAAATACAGCAGGAGTGAATCGGATAATAACCATACTAAACAGAAACTTAAGTTAACAAAAATGCTCGACTAGTCGAGCATTTTTGTTAAACAAATAAAAGGAAGAAAACTGTATTAGTAACCAGTGTTCTGTTTTAAGTTCGGGTTAGACGCAATTGCATCAGACGGAACCGGGTAAAGCACAGTATAGGCATTCTTGTTATCAACACCTGTACCGGTTGTGAATTTACCGAACCGCACTTCAACCGTACGCTTACCACCTTCCCAGTAGGTTTCGCGGCCGATTTCGTCGAATACATCATCTTCTTTAACCGCCGTCAGGGCAGACGCACCACGTACTTTGCGGATTGCGTTCATTTGCGTTAATGCACCTGCTGCATTGCCGCTGCGCAGTAAAGCTTCGGCTTTCATCAGGAATGCATCACCGTAACGGATCAGGATATACTTGTTCGCATCAGCCGGGTGATACTTGATCGCGCGGATACCTTTGTCTGTCGGGCAACCTGACAACACAACGTCGCGGGTGAACTGCAACGGCTTGTTCAGACGGCTGTCGGTGATCGCTGCTCCTTTGTCAGTGTACTGCTGACCAATCAGGAAGCCACGACCGATACCAGAGAACTCCGTACCATCCTTTTTCGCAGGAATACCTTTGCGGATATCGCTTGTCTCGAATTTGTCATAGAAATCGGCCAGGGTTGTAAAGCCGTTCCAGCCCGACGGGTTCTGATCGTAATGCAGGGTCATCATCCACCGGTTTTGTGGTGAGCCCTGAGCACCGGTCAGGATGATTTCGCCGGTTGCTTTTTTCGTGAAATTGTCGAAGTAGTTCGGGTTCAGACTGAAACCGGCTGCTGTAATGGCATCCACATATTTCACCACGTTATCCATGTCAGCCTTATCGAAGGTATACGGACCTTCCGGCTTTGTTGACTTGTAAACGGCTTTGTTCAGATACAGTTTTGCCAGCAGATAGTTCGCTGCCGCTTTGGTAGCAGTCGGGTTTTCTGAGGTTGCTGTCTTCGCTTCTGACAGGTCAGGCAGCGCTTCTGTCAAATCCTTTACGATGAAATCAAACGCATCCGAACGGGACAATACTTTCGGGTTATCATTTACCCCCTGGTTCACTTCCCGAACCGGAACCTGACCCCAGTAGTCCATTACATGGAACATGTTCCAGGCACGCAGAAACTTAGCCTCGGCAACCTGTGCTTTGGTTGAGCTGGTTGTGGCAATGATCTGCGTCGTTTTAAACACTTCGGAGTTCAGGTTATTCCATGATGTCAGAATGCCTGAGTGGGTCGCATCCCACGTGTGCTGGTCAAGCGTACGCCATACCCCGTTGTCACCCCAGTCTACACCGCGGGTTGGCGGAATCATTTCGGCGGTTACGTGCACACCCAGTGAGTAGATGTTGGCCTGATCCGAAAAGTTGTTGCCCAGGTTATTGTATGATGCCTGAAGGGCGTCAGTAACGTTTGGCAGACCCGCAAAGGAACCCGAAGTTGATGCCGGTACTACGATTGAAGAAGTTTCCTTCACATTCAGGTCGGTACAAGCGGTTACAACTGCTGCCACCACCCCGACACTAAGTATTGCTAATGAGTTGCTCTTGCTCATATTGATTTTATTAAAAAAAGTCAATCAGGATCAGAAAGTAAAGGTTGCACCTAATGTCCATGTGCGGGCACGCGGATAGGCAGTGTAATCAATGCCTAAAGACGGAACGCCGTTCAGTGACTTATTCGTATTCACCTCCGGATCCTGACCTGTATATTTCGTGATTACGAACAGGTTCTGGCCAGTCAGGTACACACGCAGGTTCGACAGTGCCGAGTTACCGGTGTTGAACTTATAGCCAATGTTCAGGTTCTGGAAGCGAACGAATGAACCGTTTTCCAGGAAGCGGGTTGATACATCCGGTGCGTTGTAAGGACCTTCTGCCAGACCCGGCACGTTACGGGTTACGTTACGGCCGTTGTTGTATGAACCTTTTGTAAAATAAGCGTTAGCCGTGTTGTTGTAGATGTAGTTACCGGCAACAGCGTTAAAGAACATGCTGGCAGTCCAGTTTCCGTAGCGCAGGTTAGCCGTTAAACCACCGGTAAACTTAGGAATCGGTGACTTACCGATGAACTTCTGAACGTCACCGCCGATGTAAATCGAGTTACCCTGATCATCGTATCCGCCGAACTCCCGCAGGAAGTAAGCGAACAGCGGCTGGTTGTTGGCAATACGCTGTGCGTAGGCCCCTGTCAGACCCTGACCACTGATACCACCTGTGTTGATGATACCGCCGTAGTTTTTCAGGATGTTTTTGTTGAAGGCACCGTTGGCGCTGATATCTAAGCCGAACTTCGCTTTGTCAACCGCAACAAAATTCAGGGCTAATTCAACACCGCTGTTAATTACATTACCATCGATATTTTTCCATACGAACGGAGTAAGTGCCGGCTGTGCAGAAGCTACCTGAATCAGCAGGTTTTCTGTACTCTTGTTGTACACGTCGATGCTACCTGAAATCCGGTTGCCCGCAATGGCGAAGTCGATACCACCGTTAATCTGCGTAGCTGATTCCCATTTCAGGTCAGCATTCGGGAACGCAACTGAGTTCAGACCACCACCGCTGATGTTGGTACCGCCGGTCTGGATGCTGTAATCATCATAGCGCTGACGCTGTACGAACAGGTTGTGCGGAATCGACTGGTTACCTGTTACACCATAACCGAACCGGATTTTCAGATCCTGGAAGATATTTTTAGGAATGAAGTCCTGGTTGATCAGTTTGTAGGCAACTGCTGCCGACGGGAAGTAACCATACTTGTTGTTAGTACCGAAACGGGTTGACCCGTCAGCACGCAGCGTACCGGTTACGATCAGATCGCCCATGCTCAGGTTAACACGGCCAAAGAATGACTGTAATTCGTCTTTCGTATAGTTTGTGTTGCTCAGCACGCTACCGATCAGGTTTTTGCTCGGATCGAAGTTGGCTGATGCCGCGTTCTGAATCATCAGATCCAGATCACCGGTCCGGAAGTTTGTCGCAGAAGCTTTCTGGTAGAAGTACTCGAAGCTCTGGTACGAATACCCCAACAGGGCGTTCAGCTCAACTTTGCCTAACTGCTTGTTGTAGGTAAAGTAGTTTTCCCACAGGCTGTTGTCAATCTGAATATCAGTCAGATACAGACGGCCCTGGTTCTGAATGTCCTGATAGCCCAGGTCTTTTGAGAACGCTGCCTTCCGTGAAGACATTGACTTATCAAAACCATACACTGTCTTGAATTTCAGACCGTTGATGATTTCGTATTCCAGGTTAATATTACCAACCGCACGCAGGGTTTTTGTGTTATCTTTTGACAGATCAAGGAGGGCTTGTGGGTTTGGCTCAGCCACGTTAGTTGACTGATACAATGTACCGTTAGCGTTGTAAACCGGCAGTGTCGGGTTTGACTTCAGGATACCGGCAGTGTCGGGTTTGACTTCAGGATACCGGCAAGGAGGTCACCCTGATAACCGGCGTTATCCGTTACCGGAATGTTGCCGTCTTTCGTCTGCGATACAGTCGCCTGTACACCAATATTCAGTTTGTCATTGATAAACTTCTTATTGCCGTTTACGCCGATGCTGATCCGGTTCAAAGAGCTTTTCTCCATGATACCCTGCTGATCAAGGTAGCCCAGTGAGAAGCGGTAGTTACCGCTGGCGTCACCGGCACCGTATGACAGGTTCTGCTGGTTCGTGATACCGGTGCGGAACAGAATTTTCTGCCAGTCGGTACGAGAACCGCGGTCGTTAGCTGGTTGCAGTTTAGCATACTCATCAGGACTCAGCAGGTCATACTTTTTAGTGATGTTGCTGATACCGATTGATGGTGAATACTCCAGTGAACCTTTACCGCCTTTTCCTTTTTTTGTGGTAATCAGGACGACACCGTTTGCACCCCGTGCACCGTAGATTGCTGTCGCCGACGCATCTTTCAGGATGTCCATTGACTCGATGTCGTTCGGGTTCAGGAAGTTCAGCGGGTTACGGGCTGAAGACGAACCGATACCTGAGTTATCACCACCTGATGAGGTTTCGTCGCCGCTCAGCGGAACACCATCAACAACGAACAGCGGATTGTTACCGTTACGTACTGAAGACGTACCACGGATACGGATGTTGATCGGACCGCCCGGCTCACCGTTACCTTGCGTAATGGCAACACCTGGTACACGACCCTGCATCAGCTGCTCAGGTGAGATGATCACCCCTTTGTTGAAATCTTTGGAACCGATTGCATTAACGGCACCAGTAAGATCTTTTTTCTTCACGGTACCGTAACCAATTACAACGACTTCGTTCAGTGACTGGCTGCTTTCTGTCAGAGCTACGTCTACAACGCTGCGGTTACCAACCTGTACTTCCTGTGTTTCATAACCCACGAAGCTGAATACGATAACGGCTTTGTCCGGAACGCTGAGTTTGTAGTTACCGTCAGCGTCGGAATTTGTACCCTTGCTGGAACCTTTAACGGCAATGCTGACACCAGGCATGGCCACCCCCTTAGCGTCTTTTACCTTACCAGTTATCTGTTTGTCCTGAGCCCAGACACCCAGCGACATCATCATCATGAAAGCCGTTAGCAGCGTGGTGCCTATTGCCGTTTGGCTCCGGACTGCGGCTCTCCATCCCACTAAAGAGAAAATGTTCACCATAGGTTAAAAGAATGATTAGACTGTTAAATACAAATTGTTACATAAAATGATCAAAAAACAACATTGATCATGCTGCAAAGGTAGCCGAATTGCTCCTCAATTTGTTAAAACTTATCCCAAAATAATTAAAGTTTGTTTCGGGCCTGAAAAAAAGCAGAGATGGACAAAACAGGCCCTATTTGTACTATTTATGGATTTTATTTCTCCGGAGAAGCATTCAAAAAAATTGCGGCTGCTTCAGTTTTGTAACAGTATATTACTTGAATAATACAATTTTAGGGGAGCATTTTGGATAATTACAATTGGTCAATTCAGGCTTACTATTCATCAATCAGGCATTAGGGGTATGGCTAAAATACCTGCTTTGTTGACTTATATATTGATTTTGTAAGATCTGGCAAAGTCAAAACAAGGATGTTTTTACTCTTAATTCTGAGTTGGCGTGTGTAAATTTTTAAATTCCGAAGGTGAGATGTTGTACTTCTGCTTGAAGGCTGTTGCAAAGTAAGTCGATGAGGAGAAGCCGACATCGTAGGCTACTTCCGAAATCGTTGTATTAGGCTTCAGCAGGAGCTGACGGGCTTTTGTAAGCCGGATATTCTGGAGGTAATCCATTACGCCGCATCCTAGCAAGGCTTTTGACTTGCGGTAAAGCTGCATTCTCGATAAGCCGATTGCCTGTGCAATGCCATCAACAGTCAGTTCGGAGTTGGCAATATTCTGTTCAATCACAACAGTCAGCTCGTCAATAAACTTCCGGTCTGTCCGCTGTGGAGCCAAAGTTGCGGTATCCAGTGACAGTTCTCTCCGGAAGTGATCACGGATCCGTTCCCGGCTCCGCAGGAGTGTTTTCATACTTTCAATCAGGTAAATCGGATTGAATGGCTTCATGATATATAAATCGGCGCCTGACTGAACCCCTTCAATAATCTGTTCGGGCGTATTACGGGCAGTTAGCATAACGGCCGGAATGTGCGATGTCCGCCAGTCATTTTTTAACTGACTGACCACCTGAATACCGGATTGCCCCGGAATAACGACGTCACAGATCAACAAATCCGGCAGGTTGTCGAAAGCCATTTTGAGGCCGGTGTTACCGTCAGCGGCCTCCAGCACCTGAAAATGCGGCTGTAGTTTACCAACCAGGAAAGCCCGCAGGTCGGCGTTATCTTCAATAACCAGTACCGTTGCTTCTGCATTGGCCGCTGATAAGGAGGGGACGCCAGTGCTGTATTCAAATAAGGGAGCCTGATCAAAGGTCGGCGGGGAAAACGCCGAAGGTGTCCAGCTTGGTTCAACCGGCAGACTGTCAGCGGTTTTGTCCGGTTGCGTTAGCGGGAGCCTTACGGTAAAGGTGCAACCGTTACCGGCTTCACTGCGGACACTCAGATTACCATGGTGCATCTGTACCAGTTCATGCGAGAGGGCAAGGCCGATGCCAGTGCCACCCACCGATGATTTACCCTGATAAAACCATTCGAAAATATGCTGCTGTTCGTCTTCACTGATGCCATGCCCGTCGTCTTCAACCGTAATCAGCACTGATTCGCTGGTATCGTCCTGCGCAACATGTATCAGGATGTTGCCATTGTCCGGCGTGTACTTAAAGGCATTCGCCAGCAGGTTGTAAAATACTTTATCCAGCAGATTTGCGTCGAACCAAACGGTTATGTCCGGCGATGAGCTGGTTAGCCGGTAGGTAATCCGGCGCTGGCGGGCAATGTTCCGGAAAACATTCATAATCTCCTGAATAAACCAGACAATGTCGTACCGGGCTACCCGGAGGGGCATCTTGCCGACTTCGATTTTCCGGAAATCCATCAACAGATTCACCAGGTGCAGCAGTTGCTGCGCATTTTTGCGGACAAGTTCCAGATCTTTGCGCTGGGTGTTCGGCGCCACATTTTTATTAGTAAGCAGGTCTTCAACCGGACCCAGGATGAGCGTTAGCGGAGTCCGGAGCTCGTGAGAGAAGTTCGTGAAGAATTTGAGCTTGGCCTCTGTACTTTCCCGCAGCCGTTCGGCCATGTCCAGGATCTGATTACGCTGCGACAGAATCTCTTCGTTCTGTGTTTCCAGCCGCGCATTAATTGCCCTGTTTTCCCGAAGACTAATGAAAACAATGGTGGCCAGAATAATAGCACCGATCAGCAGAAATACCAGAATATACAATACAATCCGTTGATTGCGATATAAATGCGTTTGTTCCTGAAGCCGTTGCTGCTGGCGGGTAATATCTTCCTGCTGGCTGAGGATTTTATCTGACTGGACCTTCAGCATATGCACGTTGGCAGGGGTTATTACCATGGTTTCCAGTATATTTTCCTTGCTGAAAGGCTGCTTACGCAAAATTTTGAGGGCTGTCCGGATGGCTTCTTCGCCGCCGGTTGGATACAGCATAGTCGCATTAATAATGCCCTTTTCAACCAGGTCAATGCCGCCGTCCGGGCCAGCCAGCCCATCAACACCCACTAATTTTACCTTCTCAATAAGACCGGCCTGTTTACAAACCTTATACGCTCCCAGTGCCATGCGGTCATTGTGGGCGTAGATCAGATCAATATCGGGGTGTTTAGCCAGCATAGCCGGAAGTTGCTTCAGCACATACTCTTGTTCCCAGTCACCATGAAATTGATCAACCAAATGGATATCAGGTGACTCAGCAATGGATTCTAAGAAGCCGGCGTGCCGGTCCCGTGTTGGTGATGCCCCGCTCGTGCCCAAAATTTCCAGTACATTGCCGTGACCTTTTAGTAACGTATTAATATACTGGCCGGCTGCCCGCCCGATTTCCAGGTTATTCGACCCCACATAAGCTGTATATTTCTTCGAAGTCGTTTGACGGTCAAGAATAACTACAGGTATGCCTTTGGCATAAAGCTCCTCAACAATAGGGGTTACCGGTACAGCCTGATTGGGTGAAATAATGAGCAGATCTGCTCCCGCACTTACCAGATCGCGGATTTGCTGAACCTGAAGCTGGCTGTCTTCGCGGGCATTTTTCCGGATCAGCGTGACGTTCGGGTAAAAACTGACTTCACGCTCCATACCCGCCTCCATGGATTTGCGCCAGGTATCTCCGGCAGTACATTGCGAAAAGCCTATAATGTATTCCGGTTCTTCTGTTGTATTTTCCTTACAACCGGTGCTGACAAAAAACAGTGACAACGTAAGTAGTACGGATAAAGTCTGTGTGGAAGCTATACTCTTACGTATAAGATAGCAAGCGGATGAAAACATATGCTTGTAAGACGGAATACAGATAAGATGTCAGGTTAAGAAAAGACTGTAAGATAAAATCGAATCTATAAAAAGTGTAAATATTTATACGGAGTTGTGCAAAAAAAATTAAATAACGTGCAAGAAAACTTAAGCTATCCGGCACTTAAAGTCTTTATTTCCGGAATCTTGTATAGTTATAAGTATGTGTAAGGCTAAGTTCAGATGTATTTAGAGAGACCACAACCTGGCTGATAGTATATGATTTACGGATTATTCATCTCACTATTAACGCTAGGGAAGTGAAGAGAAATGCAATAAAATTAAATTATTTTGAGACGCCGTTAAATTATAGGAAGAATTAGCCGGCCTACCTTTGTATCAGGTCATATGAATTAGGAAGGAGATGTTGTTCAGGGCGTTTATTATTTCCTGGGGTGGTACATTATTTGGCTACAAACTAGCGATCCTGTGCGGGATAAACCGCTGGTTCCGGTTGCCTTTTACCATGGACAGTGTCAGTGAATACATGCCGGGTCTATTAACAATAGCCGGCGTTCTGACGGGTGTTGCCGTCAGCTGGCAGCTTGCCCGGCGGTCAGGCAAATGGAAAAGCCTGGTCTGGGTAACCACACTATATCTGATTACGGCCATTGGAAGCAGTTTGTCGCCGGATCTTTATTTGCTGATGTTTTTTATTGGGGCGGGCGGCGTTTGTCTTGGCGGAACTATCGTGACGCTGCCTTTATATGTCATGGCAGTCGTACCATCGTCCTTTAAATCCCGGACGATTATATTGTTTTCCCTGGCGTCCGTGGTGAGTATTCAGCTGACTTATATGCTCGTGCCGGTTTACACCGCTAACTGGCGCTGGATCCCCGGTGTAGAAGCACTGGCCGCTTTAGGATTGATGCTATCGCTGTTCACGATTCCGGATCAGGCACGCCAGGGGGGTACCGGTCTGCCGGTGCCGGTTAAAGAAGCGGCAGACCGTGAACCGGATGGGCCGTTCAATGGTCCGGATCAGCCGGTATTGTCCGGATCCGGTACGTCCGCCAAATAAGACAATCCGTTTTGTGGTCTTTTATTAAGTTGTTAAGGTTAGGTGAAATAGGGGTAGGTCCTTGACCTACTTCATATTTTTGCTGGTATGTAATCTGTTTCGGGCGGTTTTCACGGGGCCGGCCGCCAATCTATGCGCCGTTCTGCTCCCAAGCGCCGAAAAATAGTTGTAACTTTCGCATCCTAAAATCAATTACCGCAACCTGTGAAAGCTACCCTGTAAGCTTTTGCAGTATGGTAGCTCCCATCGCATGATTAATGTCGAAACGTTACGGCAGTTTGCCGGACAACTAGAGGGCGAAGTGTTTACCGATAACACCATGCGGACCCTCTACGCAACCGACGCGTCTGCCTACCGCGAAATGCCACTGGCTGTGGCTGTACCCAAAACGGTCAATGACCTCAAAAAACTGATTTCGTTTGCGCGTGAGCACAAAACGTCACTCATTCCACGGACCGCCGGGACCTCACTGGCGGGACAGGTGGTTGGTAATGGTATTGTGGTCGATGTCTCCCGCAGTTTTAACAAAATTCTTGATTTTAATGCGGAGGAACGATGGGTCCGCGTACAGCCGGGCGTGGTGCGCGATGAGCTGAATATGTTCCTCAAGCCGCATGGATTGTACTTTGGTCCCGAAACGTCGACGGCGAACCGGGCGATGATCGGGGGCATGGTAGGCAATAACTCCTGCGGTTCCAACTCGGTGGTATACGGGTCTACCCGAGAGCATCTGCTGTCGGTTAAGGCCATTCTGGCAGACGGATCGGAGGTAGAGTTCAGCACAATGGAGACTCCTGTATTTACCGGCCTGGTAAAACAGGCTGCTCAGAAAAATGGCAGCGCGACACTCCTCGACCGGATTTATCTGACTACGAATGAAATCCTGTCATCACCTGATAATCAGGAAGAAATCCGGCGGAATTTCCCGAAAAAGTCGATTGAGCGCCGGAATACGGGCTATGCCCTGGATATGCTGCTCGATTGTGAGCCGTTTACGGAAGGCGGTGAGCCGCTCAACTTCTGTAAGCTTATTGCCGGCTCGGAGGGAACACTCTGCTTCCTGACCGAAATAAAACTGAACGTGATTCCGCTGCCGCCGAAAGAATCGGGGCTGGTATGTGTGCATTGCCATTCGGTGGATGAGGCGCTGCGGGCTACGCTGATTGCGCTGAAATATAAACCCTTTGCCGTCGAACTGATCGACGATATTATCCTGGCACAAGCTGATACGAACGCTGAGCAACGCAAAAACAGCTTCTTTGTGCAGCGGACGCCGACAGGACAGTTCCCGATTATTCTGGTTGTTGACCTCTCGCGCAATGACCGTGCCGAAATCCAGCGGCTGGCGGCTGAGATGGAAGCCGAGATGCGTGCCGAACACATGGGCTACCACTTTCCGCTACTGTTTGGCGAAGACAGTAAGAAAATCTGGACGCTTCGTAAAGCGGGTCTGGGGCTGCTGGGCAACCTGCCGGGCGACGAAAAAGCGGTGGCCGTTATCGAAGATACAGCCGTTGATGTCCGCGACTTGCCGGATTATATCCGCGACTTCAACGAGATTCTGAAGAAGCACGGTATGGCGTCGGTGCATTATGCGCATGCCGGGTCGGGAGAAATTCACCTGCGCCCGATCATTAACCTGAAAACCGAAGAAGGGCACCGGCAATACCGGCTGATCGCCGAAGAGATTGCCACGCTGGTGAAAAAATACGACGGTTCATTGTCGGGTGAGCACGGTGATGGCCGGTTGCGCGGCGAGTTTATTCCGCAGATGGTCGGCCAGAAAAACTACGAGCTGATGCGCCGGCTAAAGCATACGTGGGACCCTGACGGTATTTTCAATCCGGGCAAGATCGTAGAAACACCGCCGATGGATACCTTCCTGCGGTATGAGGCCGGGCAACAGACACCGGTTTTCCAGACGTATTTCCGGTACTATAACCAGGATGTGCTGCAACACGCCGAGCAATGTAACGGCTCGGGCGACTGCCGGAAAACCCACGTGTCGGGCGGAACCATGTGTCCGAGCTACATGGCTACCCGTAACGAAAAAGATACGACACGGGCACGGGCCAATATTCTCCGTGAGATGCTGACGCGCTCGGACAAGGATAACCGCTTCGACCACGAAGAAATTAAGGAAGTGTATGACCTGTGTCTGTCCTGTAAAGGCTGTAAGGCCGAATGCCCGTCGAATGTCGATGTGGCTAAGCTGAAGGCAGAGTTCCTGCAACATTATTACGATACCAATGGCGTGCCGGTGCGTTCGCGCCTGATTGCCAACTTTGCTTCGCTGTCGAACATTGCCTCGCTGGTGCCGTGGGCATGGAATGGTGTTATGGGAACACCGGCCTTGCGTCGGGTGGCTAACCGCGTGGTCGGATTCCATCCGGATCGTACCATGCCGTCGATGGCGACAACAACGGTAAAACGCTGGTGGCAGAAGCACAAAGGCAAATCGCTGAGCGGCAAGCCGGCCGGTAAAATTTACCTGTTCTGCGATGAGTTTACCAATTTTAATGATCCCGAGGTGGGCGAAAAAGCCATTAGCCTGTTTGAGCGGCTGGGCTATGAAGTGGTGATTCCGGAGCATGGCGAAAGCGGCCGCGCGGCGTTGTCGAAAGGCTTATTGAAGCAGGCTAAAAAACTGGCTGAGTACAACGTAAATGTGCTGAAAGATATAGTTTCGGAAGAAACACCGTTAGTAGGTTTGGAGCCATCAACGATTCTGACCTTCCGCGACGAATATCCGGATCTGGTTGATGAGTCACTGGTTGAAGCAACGCGCCGTCTGGCCAAACTGGCCCTGACCTTTGAGGAGTTTGTCGCCCGTGAGCTGGATGCCAAACGGATTCGGCCTGAACAGTTTACGACCGAAAACCGGTTAATAAAGTTACATGGCCACTGCCAGCAAAAAGCAGTATCGTCATTAGTACCTGGCAAAAAAGCGCTTTCGCTGCCGAAAAACTATACTGTCCAGCTGATTCCGTCAGGGTGCTGCGGGATGGCCGGTTCATTCGGATATGAGGCTGAGCACTACGAGATTTCGATGAAAATCGGGGAGCTGGTCCTGTTCCCGACCGTTCGCCAGCAACCGGAAAACGTAATTATTGCCGCACCCGGAACCAGCTGCCGGCATCAGATCAAAGACGGAACCAGCCGCAAGGCAAAACACCCGGCCGAAATTCTGTTTGAGGCGCTGGTGTGAGGAGAGACTAACTGAGAATGAATAATGGATAATGTAAAATGAATAATGGGCTGCCGGTCATTGTCATCGTTCATTATCTATTATTCATTCATAAAAGAGCATATTTATTAATTGTAACACTGATTTCATGAACAAACAAAGCATCTGGATAGGACTCCTGGCCATGAGCTTAACGAGTAGCGGCTTAGAGGCTGTTGCCCAATCGACCGCAACGGGCAGCGGGTCGAAGTATGACCCTAAGGAACTGTTTCACCCGTTGTTTAACATGCAGCCTGGTAACGATTACCGGACGGGTAGCGGTGCACCGGGACCCCGTTACTGGCAGAACAAGGCCGACTATAAAATTAATGTGACGCTCGACGAGCCACAGAATACCATCAAGGGTGAAGTTGAAATTATCTACAAAAACAACTCCCCTGAGTCATTGCCGTTCCTGTGGCTGCAACTCGATCAGAATGCCTTTGCCGATACATCAAGGGCTACTAAAACAACGCCTGTCACCGGTGGTCGTTTCGGAAATGGCGATTTTAAAGGTGGGGTTGCCGTAACGGGTGTCTCTGTTGAGCAAAAAGGAAGATTCAATACTACACCGCACATTATTACCGATACGCGGATGCAGGTACGGCTGGCGGAACCGGTCAAAGCCGGTGAAACCGTGAAGCTGAAAATTACCTACTCGTTTCCGATTCCGGAATATGGCTCGGACCGGATGGGTAAGCTGACCCGCCGCGACGGTATCATTTATGAAGTCGCCCAGTGGTACCCGCGCATGTGCGTTTATGACGACATCGAAGGCTGGAACGTGTTGCCATACCTTGGTGCCGGTGAGTTTTATTTGGAATACGGCGACTTTGAATATGCCGTTACCGTACCGTGGGATCATATCGTAGTCGGATCAGGTGAGTTGCTTAACCCGTCGGAAGTACTGACCGCCGAGCAAATGAAGCGGCTGGAGCAGGCCCGGAAAAGCGATAAAACGGTAATAATCCGTAGCAAGGAAGAGGTAACTAATCAAAACACCCGCCCGAAGACATCCGGTATGCTTACCTGGCGTTTCCGGTGTATTAACACCCGCGACGTGGCCTGGGCTTCGTCGAAGGCGTTTGTCTGGGATGCGGCTAAAATTAACCTGCCAAGCGGGAAAACAATCCTAGGGCAGTCGGTTTACCCGGCCGAAAGCGCAACCCAGGATTCCTGGAACCGGTCAACCGAATATGTCAAAGGCTGTGTTGAGTTTTATTCAAAATACCTGTTCGAGTTCAGCTATCCGGTTGCCACGAATGTAGCCGGTATTGTCGGCGGTATGGAATATCCGGGTATCATTTTCTGTGATCACCGCGATAAGAAAGACGCACTCTGGGGGGTAACCGACCACGAGTTCGGTCATAACTGGTTCCCGATGATTATCGGCAACAACGAACGTAAGTTCCCGTGGATGGACGAAGGCTTCAATACCTTCATTAACGTGTTGTCGACGGCTAATTTCAACAATGGCGAATATTACCGGGAGCGGGGAAGTATGCACGACATTGCGCCGGCTCTGTTCAGCCCTGTTGAGCCGATTATGACCATTCCGGACGTGCAGCAAGCGCGTAGCCTGGGTATTCTGGCGTATTACAAGCCGGGTATGGGCCTGAAACTATTGCGTGATGTTGTGCTGGGCCCCGACCGCTTTGATTATGCGTTCCGGACCTACATGCAGCGCTGGGCCTTTAAACACCCGACACCATATGACTTCTTCCGGACAATTGAAGATGCTGCCGGTGAGGACCTGGGCTGGTTCTGGAAAGGGTATTACTACGAAACCTGGAAGCTTGATCAGGCGGTGAAAGACGTTCGGTATGTGGAAGGAGCGGCCGAAAAAGGCTCGTTTATCAGCATCGAAAATCTGGAGAAGATGGCGATGCCGGTGCAGATCGAAATTCAGGAATCGAACGGGAAGAAACAGCGGGTAAGTCTGCCGGTAGAAGTATGGCAGCGCGGCGGTACATGGACGTTTAAAGCTAACACCACCTCAACGATCCGGACAGTAACGATTGATCCGGATGAAAAACTGCCGGATATTAATCCGAAAAACAATGTCTGGAAAGCCGAAGCACAGTAACCGCTACGGCAGCGTATAAACGTAAAAAGGAGAAACGGACATCCCTGTTTCTCCTTTTTACGTTTAAGAGCAGTACGGTCTAGACTTCGACCAGCATAGCCCCGTATGAGTAGCCGCCGCCGAAGACCGTTACAACAATACGCTCCCCTTTTTTAAAGGTGTCCCAGCGCTCAGACATGGCGATGGCACAACCCGCACAGCCGGTATTACCCAGCCGTTCGATATTTGAAATCAGCTTTTCTTCGGGCAACCCAAGGGTCTGCATCACGTTCCGCGAAATCCGCAGGTTGGCCTGATGCGGCAGAACATAGTCGACATCGGCCAGCGTCATACCGCATTTATACAGCACTTGCTGGGTGGCTTTTGGCATGTACAGACAGGCGTTGATGAATACATCGCGGCCGGCCGGCATGATTACCCCTTTTTCCAGCGGCTTCAGTACTACCGCCATGGTGGCTTTACCGGTATGGGCAGCGCCGCCGGTCAGCAGATAACGGATGTATAAATCGCTTTCGCTCTGGCGGGTTTTGGTGATCAGCAGTGCCGCTGCTCCGTCGCCCCACAAGTGCCCTGAGATGGTATCCTGCTCATTGTTGTAGGCCGTATTATGCTCCGACACTACCACCAGCGCGCGGGTGGCTTTGTTCATCGCAAAGTAGCCTTCGACAATTTCTATCGCATTCAGCAGCGAAGAACAGGCTGACGAAATCGAAACAACCGGAATTTCCGGAATGGCCAGATGGTTTTGTACCACATGGGCCAGCGTAACAATCGTGTCGTGAGGGGTATAGGTAGCCCCAACGATTAAGTCAACGCCGGAAAGATCAACTTTATCCTGTAAAAGGCGGACCACATCGACCGCCATTGTATTCGTGTTTTCGTCGGGTGCTGCCTTACGCCGTTCCCCGATACCGGTGCGCTCGATAATCCACTCGTTCGACAGCCCGTTTAAATTTGTAAAGTGTTCGTTACCAACTACCTGCGTAGGCAGATAGTGGCTAACTGCATGAATGTACATACGCCAATTAATAAGGGCGAAACCGTTTAATGCCGAAAGTTAAATATTTCACAGACGGTATGGTATTGAAAATAAGAACAATGATAAAAAATCATGGTTTAGTATAATTAAAATATAATTGGAAAAGTTTTCCTTGCTCAGATTCCCAATTATATTGCTCCTGAGTCGCCTTTAGCCCATTTTTTCCGAATAAAATTGCGTTAGAACGTTGCTCCAGCAGGTACTGCATATGTTCTGCAAGCACCGGAGCATTATCGGGCGGGAGGCAGTATCCGCAATCAGCCGTTTCGACTACCGACCGGTAGAGCGGAAAGTCAGACGTAAGCACCGGAACTCCCAGCGCCATGTACTCAAAAAGTTTGCAGGGATACGAGTACGCATAATCGCCGATAGGTTTCAGCAGGGCCAGGCCGGCGCAGCAGGAAGCTATGACTGGCATAGCCTGTAGATGACTGGTTGGTCCGTAAAAGATCAGCTGCTCTGCCACATCAGCATAACCGGTCAGGCTTTCTAACTGTGTTCGGGAGATAGTTAGCCGGCCGAAGAGGTGCAGACGTACGGAGGGAAACCAGGGCTTCAGCAGTGCCAGCGCTTCGATCATGGTATCCAGACCACGTTCCGGAGAAATCAGCCCGATATAGGCGAAGTCACCCGCATACGACGGGTCCGGCGGGTGGGCTGAAAACGGACGTGTATACGATAATACCGGGTAGTTGTGAATGACAGCCGGTGGATGGCGCAAAGACCTGTATTCAGTCAGGTAGCTGTCTTCGGTAAAAATACAATGACAGTAGTGCCGCGCCATCAGATCAAAAGCCTCAAAGGCCTTCCGGAGCAGCCAATGGTTGTTACGTGGTTTCAGATGAAATTTCAGGCGCAGGTTTTCCTGCACATCATACAGTATCCGAACGCCGAAGAGCCGGCAGCACAGTGCCAGTGGCAGTAATTCAGGCATGAAGATGTGCAGGGTTTGCGGCCGGAACCGGAGGATATGCCAGGCAATAACCGGATGAATGAGCAGAAGCCGCCAACCCAGCCACGCAAAACGCCGCAGACAGACTACTGAACAGTTATCCGGAAGCGTTTCCGGCGGCGCACCCGTCAGCAGGCAACGGACAGTAGCATGCTGCGAAAGCACCGGCACATATTTGTACATAATCCGCGGATCAGTCGCTGCATGGGCCGGACTCACCAGCAAAATCCTATTTCCGGATGCCATACTTTTTTAGCTCGCCCTCAACCCACTGATTCCAGCGCTCCTGAGCACCCTGATTCAGACCGTGGTTCGTTTCGCCGTCATACTGTTCCTGAAGTTTACTCATCTCACGGTATGATTCGATAAACTGATACTGGATGATGCTGTTGTAGTCTTCAACCGTAAGGCTGTCGGGAATAATTTTGCGCTTGAACTTCTCTGCAACAATTTTAGCTATGTCAAAATGCCGTTGTTCATGGTTGAGGGCATACGCGTTTTTGGCTACTTCGCGTGCCCAGGAGCCACTTTTGAGCATGTAGACCTTCATCAGCAGATTGACCGTAACTACCCCGTTTTCGACGCTGCTGCGGCCTGCATAAGCAAAATTTGGATTGATCTCGGCCGCAAACCGGCTCATTGCCCGTGGGGGTGCCTGGAAATCAGTCCAGACGACAGGGCGTTCCGGCGTATAAAACACAGTATCGCTACCGGCGCGGTTCTGCACATATTCTGTAAACGTAACCTTGATAGCGCTGGCCAGCCGCTCGTCCCGTTTGGCTTCACGGTTCATAAACTCATTGAAATACTTGAGCGAGGCGATAATGCTCTGCCGCAACGTTTGTTCGACAATACCCGGCTGGGAAAGCGGGCGGGAGTAACGGGCCGATGTCCGGAACTCAGTTAATTTAGCCGGTGTGCTGTACTGATCTTCATTCCGTTTGTAATAGAATACAACGCCGAAACTCAGCTGTCCCTCAGTAAAAGGCCGGTTTTGCGGCGCACCTTCTGCTAGCTGCAAATCGGTCAGGTGAATGGCAATCGGCCGGAGCTTCGTATTTGTACGTACACTTTTCTGGATGAACTGCTGTATACCACCGGCAGTCCCGCCGGCAAGGCTGACGGCTGTCGTGGGCTGATTTGGAGCTGTTGCCCACCGGCCAATGGTTGATTTAACCGTACGCTGGTCAATTACCTCGGCAATGTAATACTCGGTCGGGGTAAACGAAACCGGTTCTGGTTTTAATGAAATCGTATTTGCCTGTTGCGTGGCCGAAGGCAGGAGCAGACCCGTCAATACCACAACATAAAGCAGTAATCGGATAGGCATAGGAGACAATAGCGCTGGAAAAACGGTGTTAAAAAAAAGTGGTGGCCTACTCCGGAAGGGAGCTGTGCCACCACTAATATACAAAGAAAACAGACGCTAAGTTCGGCTTAGTCGATCAGGACCGCTTTGCCGCTCAGTAAGTCATTTTCAACGAGTTTGTACTTCACATCACGCTTTACACGGCCATCCTGATACTGCACATTTACCCGCTCGTTGCGGTTCGCAATTTTCTGCGAACGCACAGGGGCCTGCTTCGGTGCAGCCTGTTGCTCAGCCATCATGCGGGCGTATTCTTCCGGTCCGCTGGCAAGGTGGTCGTCGTCGAAGTCCTCCATGTTGGTATGGAGTTCCGGTTGTGGTTCAGGGAACGGCCGGGCTGGTGCCTGACGGATTTCCTGCTCCACTTCCTGTGCTTCCTGAGCCGGAATATCGGCTTTCGACAGGAAGCTGATGGTATCAAAATTCACCTTATTGATGAAGCGCTTAAACAGCTCGATGGATTCGAATTTATAGACCAGTAACGGGTCTTTCTGTTCGAATACGGCGTTCTGCACGGACTGTTTCAGGTCGTCCATTTCGCGCAGGTGTTCTTTCCACTCCTGATCAATAATCGCCAGCGTAACCGATTTTTCCATCTCTGTTACCAGAAGACGGCCATCCGATGCTACGGCTTCGCGCAGATCGCTGACCACCTGCAACTCGTGCATACCGTCGGTAAACGGCACGACGATGTTCCGGATGAACTGACCTTGCTGTTCCAATACCTGTGTCAGAACCGGCAGTGCCTTATCGGCAATCGCGTGATTTTTGGCCTGGTAGTTGGCTTCGGCTTCGTCGTACAGGCGGCGGGTCTGGTCTTGTTTCTTCAGCTTCATGAACTGCTCCTGCGTCATGGTCGTTACCAGACCAAGCGTTGTCAGCAACTGCAGCTGTACTTCATCGAAATTACCTTCGGCGTTATTAACAATTTCCTCTACCACGTCATACATGGTATTGGCAATATCAAGCGGCAGACGCTCGCCGAACAAAGCGTTCCGGCGACGTTTGTAAATCGCTTCCCGCTGATAGTTCATGACATCATCATATTCCAGCAGGCGCTTCCGGATACCAAAGTTGTTTTCTTCTACTTTCTTCTGGGCGCGCTCGATTGATTTTGTAATCATCGAGTGCTGGATTACTTCGCCTTCTTCAAGGCCCATCCGGTCCATAACGCGGGCAATCCGGTCTGAACCGAACAGACGCATCAGGCTGTCTTCCAGCGATACAAAGAACTGGGAAGTTCCAGGATCCCCCTGACGGCCGGCACGACCCCGCAACTGGCGGTCAACGCGGCGCGACTCGTGACGCTCAGTACCGATGATGGCCAGACCACCGGCCGCTTTCGATTCGGCCGTCAGTTTAATATCCGTACCACGGCCAGCCATGTTGGTCGCAATCGTTACGGTGCCCGGTTTACCGGCTTCGGCAACGATTTCGGCTTCGCGCTGGTGCTGCTTGGCGTTCAGTACCTGATGAGGAATCTTACGCAGGGTCAGCAGACGGCTCAGTAATTCCGAGTTTTCGACAGAGGTTGTACCCACCAATACCGGGCGGCCAATGCTCACCAGGCTCGAAATTTCCTCTACAACCGCGTTATATTTTTCACGTACCGACCGGTATACCTTATCCTCCTGGTCTTTACGAACGATTGACTTATTCGTTGGAATAGCCACTACATCCAGTTTGTAGATCTGCCAGAGCTCGGCCGCTTCTGTTTCGGCCGTACCGGTCATACCCGCCAGTTTGTGGTACATCCGGAAATAATTCTGGAGGGTAACAGTGGCGTAGGTTTGCGTAGCATCTTCTACTTTTACCCCTTCCTTTGCTTCGACCGCCTGGTGTAAACCGTCTGACCAGCGACGGCCTTCCATGATACGGCCGGTCTGCTCATCAACGATTTTGATCTTTCCGTCCATGATCACATAGTCAACGTCGCGCTCGAAGAGGCTATAGGCCTTCAGCAACTGATTGACGGTGTTGATACGCTGGGTTTTTACGGAGTAGTCGCGGATAACGGCTTCCTTACGGAGCAGTTTTTCCTGATCGGTATATTCGGCGCTTTTGTCAAGGACGTTCAGGTCAACCGACAAATCCGGAAGGATAAAGAAGTTCGGATCTTCGCCAGTTCCGGTAATGAAATCAATACCTTTTTCGGTAAGATCAATGCTGTTGTGCCGTTCGTCGATGGTGAAATAAAGCGGCTTGTCCGCTTCCGGCATCAACTTCTGGTTTTCGGCGAGGTAGATTGACTCTGTTTTCTGCAACAGCGCCTTCATCCCCGTTTCACTCAGAAACTTAATGAGTGGTTTATGTTTCGGCAAACCACGGTGAGCCCGGAACAGGGCCAGACCGCCCTCTTTTTCGTCGCCGGCCGCGATTTTTTTCTTTGCTTCATTCAACAGATCATACACCAGTTTACGCTGGGCTTCAACTACCCGCGAAACACGTGGTTTCAGTTCGGTATAATCCTGCTCATCGCCGCGCGGTACCGGACCGGAAATGATCAGCGGTGTCCGGGCGTCATCGACCAGTACGGAGTCAACCTCATCGACCATGGCGAAGTGGTGCTTACGCTGCACGAGTTCGTCCGGTGTCCGGGCCATATTATCGCGCAGATAGTCAAACCCGAATTCGTTGTTGGTTCCGTATGTAATGTCGGCACGGTAAGCGTTTTTACGGGCTTCCGAGTTTGGCTGGTGCTTATCAATACAATCAACACTAAGGCCGTGGAACTCGAACAGCGGAGCCATCCACTCGGAGTCACGTTTAGCCAGATAGTCGTTCACCGTTACCAGGTGGACACCACGGCCACCCAGCGCGTTCAGGAATGAAGGGAATGTAGATACCAGCGTTTTACCTTCGCCGGTTGCCATCTCAGAAATTTTGCCCTGATGTAAAACGACGCCACCGATAATCTGCACATCGTAGTGGATCATTTCCCACTTAATAAGTGCACCTGCCGCGCTCCATTCGTTAGCCCAGTACGCTTTATCACCTTCAATCTGAACATTACTCTTCAGGAACGAAAGCTGACGGTCAAATTCTGTCGCTGTTACTTCGAGCTGACTATTTTCAGTAAACCGGCGGGCTGTTTCCTTAACAACAGCGAATGCCTGAGGCAGGATATCGAGCAGCACCCGTTCCAGCTCTTTGTTGCGCTCGGTTTCGAGCTTATCAATCTGGTTGAAAATCTGCTCTTTGTCATTGACATCCATTTCCGGCTGGCTGGCAATCTGCTCCTGGAGCTCAGCCACCTGCGTATCAATTTCCAGTAACTCCTGCGCGATGTGTTCTTTCAGGCTGGCTGTAATACCGCGCAGCTCGTCATTGGAAAGTTCTTTTAACCGGGCAAATTCGGCATTTACCTTTTCTACGTAGGGCAACAGTTCCTTAATGTCCCGCTCCGACTTCG
>CBDFHU010000101.1:0-10016 GCA_965247375.1 Arsenicibacter sp. | reverse complement strand
AGATGATCTGGGTACATCAGGCCCATGCCTTGCATGATGCGCATCTGACGGCGGAAGGCCATTTCGACACCCATCCAGCCGGATACGGCCACCACCAGCACCACAATGGCGGATAGCGCGAATTGGCCAATGGTGACGGTGGGTACGGCGACCTCTAAACGCACGACCAAATTCAGCAAACTTAAAGCCAAAGCCACGACGTTGCCTAAGGCGTGAACCCAGCCCGTGCGCGTGCGGACGCGGTCGAGATTCGCATAGTCGATAACACCAAAAACGGCGGCTGCAATTCCGGTTCCAATGCCCATGCCGAGCAGCCAATGCGAGGCGACCGCCCAGTAGGTTTGGCCCGTTAAAATAAACGCCAAGTCAGTCAGAAACGCGCCGACTAGCCCCATAATTGGAAACGGCACCGCCAAACTGTGGAGTGACCTCCGTTGCGCGCCATACTGTGACAGCGGCCTGGGGGACAGCGGCTGATGGTCGTGAATGCTGATGGTGTCGTAAACACGGACTTGGCGAATGGCAAAGACAGACATCGGCGCGAACTCGCACGTTGGGGCCACGGTGTAGAAGCCGGTACACCCTAAAACAACGCGGCCCTTGCGATTTTGTTACAAAAAAAGTGGAGAAAATTTGGCAACAGCGGCGCCTATCACCACGACCCCTATCAAGACGGCCCTACCGCGATGGCGGATCACTCGCCGGGAACGATTCATCAATAGCCTGGTCGATCTTATCCCAGCGGTGCGGCGGATCACGCATAGCATCGGGCCCTGCGGCGCGGATCTGGTGAACGGCTTCGCCCACGGGCTCGGCGTTCCTTAACGCGACAGGCGCTTCGGGTGGTAGATCGCTTAAATGATCGGGCTGCTCCATATACGACACATCGGCCCAAATCTTTTTTAAGTGCGACATAAAAGACATTGCTGACTCCTCTGTTGCGGGCAGTTGTTAAAAATAAACGATCTGCAGGAGCCAATAGTTTCAGGCATTCCTGTGGCACGCATTGCCAAACACAAATGAAGCCACACACAAATGAAATTGAGGAACTTGCGGCACATCCCGGCGTTTCACTGTTGAACGACCTTCACCAGGGATTCATGCCATGCATACACGTATTGCCGTTCTCGCTGGTTTTACCCTCATGGCTTCGGCCCTCACCTCTACTGTGGTTGGCCAAAGCGATCCTGATCCGATGGGGGCTGGTGCGGCAGCGTTTGCACAAAACATGGCGCTAGATCACTTGTACGATATCGAAGCCGGTGTTCTGGCGGCTCAGCGGGCATCATCAGCAGACGTGCAGAAAATGGGCGCCGTCATCGTGCGCGATGCTGCTAACGATGATCGTAAATTACTGCTGGCCGTGCGTGGCACATGGCCGCGTATCAATTTGCCGGGCGCGCTGGATGCTCACCACCAACAAAAGATCGAGCGCCTTCGCACGTTGAAGGGTGTTGATTTTGACCGCGAGTTCTTGACCCAACAAATGGAAGTGCAAAGCGTGACGGTTGCGAATTTGAGTAGCTACAGCCGCTTAGGTGCGCACGAAAACTTGAAAGCCTACGCCGAAACCGCGCTGCCCAATGCACAACAACAATTACGCAATGCCGCGGTGCTCAACGCTGGCCCCCTTGCAATGAATTAAGCTTGCAATGAATTAAGCTGGCGATGAATGAGACCAGCAATGGTTTATTGCTTTCCAGAAGGTTCGCTGAAAGGCGAATTATCATCCACATCACGTCCACCCGTTCCCTGCTCTTTCTTAAGATCGGGCTTTTTCAAGCTGCGTTGACGATAGCTGCCCAAATCGCCTGATTGGAAGCGACGTGTCGGAATGTTTGTAAATCCACTCTCATTCTCATGTGGCATCTCATTCTTATGTGGCACGTTCTTATATGGCACGGGCGCATGTGATGGTGTGCGTGTTTGTGTCCTTGTATGTGTGGGGTGCGTTGTTTTTGAATCAGACATGAGAATATTCCTGATATTTTTTCACAAAACCGACATGACATCTGCGTGCGCGCAGATGACGTGTATGCGTTAACGATTCAGATGCAGGTTTGTTCTGTGTGTTGCGCGTCAACCTGTTACGCGATTAGCAAGCGCAAGCTATGCACTCAGCAGATGCAATCACTGAATGCTAATGCCGCAAACGCGCCATAATTGATTGCTTGTCAAAACTATGTATGAAGCGCACGCTTTATTTATCTTCTCTCTCTGCCTTCGATGATTGTGAGCGACAAGTCACCGCATTCGGAAAATGTCGCTAGTCGTGCGGTCTTCCCTTTCCTTGTTACAGGACCCGCCCATGTCGAACATCAAAACCGCAACCTCATTCAACGATAACCTGATCGCTATTTTGCCGCGCTTGCGCGCTTATGCGATTTTACTAACGCGTGATCGCGCGCTGGCTGATGACATCGTGCAAGATGCCGCCATGCGCGCGCTTAAAAACCAAGCGCAGTTCCAAGAAGGCACTAACTTCAGCGCGTGGATGCACCGGATTGTACGCAACTGTTTCATCAACGAGTGGCGTGTAAAGCAACGCACACCTGTGTCGGTCGATGCCATGACAGTGGAACTGCATGGCACCAATGCCAGCGCCGAAGACGTGATTTTGCTGCACGAACTGTCAAAGGCCCTGAATGACCTGCCGTCGGAACAAGCTGAAGCTTTGATTTTGGTGTGCGCGGGCGGCTTAAGTTATGAAGAAGCCGCTAAGGTGCAGGGCACAGCGCTGGGCACACTGAAAAGCCGATTGTTCCGCGCCAAAGCCTACTTGGCCGAAGTGGTGGATTACGATGGCCCCGCGCCTGTTACGCAACAAGACAGCAACGCCGCCTCAAACATTATCGCGCGTAAACTCGGTGTGCCCGGTATTACGCTAAGTGGTGTCCGTACCAATGGCGTGAAGGAAGACAGCGCAACCAAACCGCGCCGTACAGCACAACTGCGACAGCGCCCTTTCGATACCGACGATAATCAGCCGAGATGATAACTAAAAAAAGGCCCGGACCCGGGGCCAAAGAAAAAGGCCCGGAGTGATCCGGGCCTTTTGTATTCGTCTAAAGTCTGGCGTTTACATAATAAATCTAAAGTGCAAGCCCGCCGTCACGTTATCCTGATCGCGGTCCATGAATGTCTTGGTCACTTCCACGCTACCCAGGAAACCTGTGGCAAAGCGGAACGACACACCAGCCCCGGCATCCATAGTGCTGCGGTCTTGGCCGAAGTTACGATCTGACAGAATGTGGTTGTACATCACCGTGGCATACGGGGTCACACCTTGGGTCGAGAGCAGCGAGATCACACCACCCGCACGGCCCGTCCAGTTGCTGTCTTTCGCTGCGGCATAAGCCACTGCGGTGCTATCCACATAGGAATCAGTTTTCCAACGGTCGTAGCCCACGCCAAATGTGAAGGTTAAACCCAAATCACCCACGCGGTTGAAAGCATTGGCCATCAACGACGCATTCCATTCGTTCTGATCGTAGTTAGATGTAATCAACGTAGTACCAGACGTGCGCGCCACATCAACGTCAGAACTTACATAGGTGCCCGAGGCCGTCATGGACCAAACATTGTTGAACAGGTAACCCACATACAAGCCACCTAAGTAGCCTTGTGAATCCAAATCCCCGTTCAGACTTTTCAAATCGACGTTCTGGTCGATATAGCCAATGGTGCCGCCGAACAGCACTTTACCTGCGGCTTTGTCGAAGCCCGCCGTTAAAATCAGGCTGTCGCCGTCTTTGTCTTGGCCCAGGCGGTCGTCATCGTACCAGCCCGCACCACCCAAACCGTAAGAGCCATAACCGCCGCCAAAGCTGGCCGCATTGGACGAGCTTTGCGGGCCGCCTTGTTGATCACCCTGCACGCGAATAATTAAATCGTTGGTCAGGTGATGTTCCAGCAGATTGCCGGAGAAAGTTGAATTGGCTTGCGACATCACTTGTGCCGCATAGCTTAAACGCTGCGCCACCATCGTGCGTGCGAAGTTGGTGAGGTTCGAGCCCGACAAGACCGTGTTACAGGCCGCACCACCCGTGACGGCGTTGGTGACGATATTGTAGGTGCACGACAACGGCGTGTTGACGCCGTTAATAACCGCCGAGCCCACCATGGTGCCCGTACCATTGGCAGCAATGGGGTTAAAGGTAACATTGGCCGTGCTGCCCGTGCCGAAGCTGACGGTTTGCGGTTGCGGTGTGAACCAGCCGCGCACTGTTTCTGGCGTTGGCAGCGTTGGCGCTTGCTGCGCCGCAGCGGTTTGGATGCCACTCAACAAACCGCCGGCGGCCAGGGCCGACAGCAGCAGCGATGATTTGAAGCTCATAGTTGGAAAACCCCTTCTTATTATTCTGCTTGAAGCACAGTTTTGCTTAAGCCCCCACAGAACGCATCAGCCCGAAAATAGTTTCAGATTTTTCACCTCAGCGCACTCTGTTCTATGACGCGCTCTCGGTTATCTTTGCGAAGATATCACGCCCATCAGCCTACATAGCTTGCGTGCATTTTCATCTGCGCATTTAGTTTGGGAATTTAAAACATTTATTGCGCTGCGACATTCACACCATTGCCACACCCGCCTTCAATTTGCCCGCATTGATTGCGGATTTAAGCCGCAATCATGGTTGATTCTCCTTGCGTGACGACAACGAAATATCTTTCGGAACTCTTGAAAAACTCGACGCGTTTAGTCGTCCATGGATACCGCAGATACGGCATCCGTTCTGAAAATGAGAAATGTAAAAATCAATCAATACGCGTTTGGAATATTTTCGCATGCAGCGCTTGAAGCCCTTGCAGCGGTTGTTCAAAAGCCGCGTGTTGTTGATGAGTGGACCGACCTTCCCAGCCCTGGTCCAGGGCTATAGCGAATAATCCACACGATAGGAGAACTGCATATGGTTCGTTCAACAATCAAAAAAACAGTGCTTGCGACCACCTTCTTAAGCTTTGCAGCCTTGCCTGCATTAGCTCAAGTCGGCGCTGGCACAGCAGCAACAGGTGCGCTGAACGGCGCAACTGGCGCTGCATTAGCGGGCCCTTCAGTCACCGGCGGGGCGATGACTAACGCAACCGGCAACTTGGCTGGTAGTGCAACTGTAAATACCCAACGCGCCACCAGTGCTGCGACGAACGCGGCCACCGCTGGTAAAACTGCGGCTACGAACACCGCTGCTTCGGCGCAAGGGACTGCGGCTGGCACGGCAGCGGACGCGAAAGCCAAAGCTGAAGGTGCGGCTAATAGTGCCGTCAGCGCTGGCAAAACCACGGCGTCGGGTGCGGCCAACACCGCAACCGGTACCGCGGTCGGCGCTCAAGGCGCCGCAGAAGCTGCAACCGCTGGTGCACGTAACACCGCCACCGGGACTGCCCTCGGAGCCCAAGGTGCGGCTCAAGGCACGGCGGCAGGTGCTATGAATAGCGCCCGTGGTGCAGCTTCCGGCTCACTGAACAGCACGGGCAGCACGGCCGTTGGTGCGTCGAAATCTGGCGTCAGCGCTTCGACCGCCAACACCACGTCGGGTGCAGTGAATACGCAACGCACCAGCGTTTCGGGTGCTGGCACAACCAGCACGACAATCGATGCCTCGAAGTCAGGCGTGAACGCCACCTCTTCGGGCACCGGCACGACCAACGCGACTGTTGGCCGACCGAACTAAGCTATAGCCAAACGAATACAACAGCGCCGCCGGGTTATACCGGCGGCGTTTTTGTTTGTGCATTCACAGATTAACCTAGGTTGGAAACCGTGACCAAATCGTCCGGATTCATATTGATGATCTCTATGCGGCGAAGCGCTGGCCGCTGCGTTAGATCAATCCAGGGCGTATACCATTGCATAAACATGTTCGTTGCAGCCAAGATGATTTGCTCACGGTGGTGAAACGGATCGTCCTGAGTGGGAGGTTCCCCAATAAAGGGAAAGTGCTGGGTTATAAGTTCATATGCCGGGAAGTACTCTATGCCCTCAATTTGGTTGCAAGCTTGCGCAACACCTAATCTCATAATCGATTTTGAAATGGCATTGGCTTCATAAGGGCTAAATTCACTCGCAGTTGCCTCTAAAGGAACCGGCGAAACTGAGACGAATAAACGTGTGGAAGGCTTGTAAGTATTTAGCGCAACACGCACCCGTACAATGGCGTCGGCGACAGCTTCAGGTGTCAGGAATCTCTTTAACGCGCCCGGACCAACATCATCGTCATCGCGACCCGTTTCAGCAAAACCTGCCGTCATTATGACTACATTATGCTCCGCATTCTTAATGCGCTCTTTAAAAAGAGTCGTATGAACCATTGCAACGAGAACGTTCACAGGATCAGTGTTGTCTTGGTATCGGTACGCTATAATGTCTTCGATGCCACGGGCTTTAAGCTGCCCCCCCAAGTTAGATGCAAAACAGCTTCCGATACACGTGAAAGCGGCGGCTTGATGAACTGGAACAATTGTTCTGTTTTTCAAGAATTGCGCTTCAAGACGCTCGATATCCAGCGCTTGATACTTAGTATGAAAATAATAACTTTGTTTCGCGCGCTTTATGGCTTGAATTCTTTTGTAGTCTTTTTGGGCCCCAGGGTTATCTGCAAAGTCCGCAATATATTCCTTCAGAGCATTCGCCGTTTCAATTTTGGGGTCATTCGCACGAGCCAGCGCGCTCAATGCGATGGTTGCAATTTGGCTCAAATGACTTGGGTGATCTGCCCAGAACGCAGCACATAGCGAGAGAATAACGTTATCATGTGGGCGAGCGCGGCTATTGGCGTTCGACATTAAATTTAGCAAGTCTTGAATTTCAATCGCGCCATTTACATTTGGAAATAAGCGCGAGAGTCTTTCTTGAAGCGTAGGTAATCCGGAAAACTTCTTTGAGAGATAAAGCAGCGGTGGAAGCTTATCGGTCATCACGCCTCACATCATTAAGCCCTCTGCTATGGCGACTAAATCGCCACAACAGCAAACAATTATTGCAGCGCCATCTTATTTTGAGAAAAATAATCAAACAACCTTAGATATATCGAAATCACACTCTTAACGTCTTTAAATCCAGATGTGTGTACGCCTCCGCCCGAAACAAGTTTTGGAGAAGTGTCAACGCAACTAATACTCCAGCGCCGCCGGGTAAAACCGGCGGCGGTTTTGTTTCTGCAATAAAGCAGAAACAATGCCTTGCGGTCTTGGCGTTCAAAAGCGTCGAGAAAATCTACCTTACAGCACAAAACGCAGGGCGAACGGAGACAAATTCTACCGGGCGGTTATGTTTCGTTGATCGCTTTTCCATGCGGCGACAGGTACAATATCCAACTATGGGTAAAGACGCGTAGCCCGTAATACGAACCAATAAAAGCTGCGCGTTTATTTGGGAAATTTGCGTTCATATGCGTAGTCTATCGCTGGCTGAAATCCAGTCGGATGCCTGCAATCAAACATTAGTGGCGTTCTTTGCCGTCGGCACCTTAGCCAGTTTTCTGAGCATCGGCCGCGCCTTCCAAACCGGCTGGGAATGGCAGATGACCGCTCATCTTTTACAGTACAGCGCCATGCTGTTTGTGATGCTGCGGCGACATCACCTCAGCTTGAATATCCGCGCTGGGTTTCTGTCGTTGCTGCTGTTCACAATCGGAGTGACATCGGTTGTACGATTTGGGGTTGGCTCGGGCGCAGTTATTTTCTTTGTCGCGGGCTGTATTTTTGCCGGGTGCTTCTTTTCATTACGCGCCACATTTGTCGTGATGGGCTTAGGGTGCTTGTGCCTCATCACGGTATATACGCTGCGCGCAAACGGGATCATACCGCAGTCCATTAACCCGCGCGTCTTTGCAAATGATATGAGCACATGGCTGTTGGCGTGCCTGGCGCTGATCGTCGCATCTTCGGGGCCGATCTTTGCGTTGTCCGCCATCAGCCGCGGATTGGAGGCGGAACGTAAACGCGCGGACGATGCTGCCAACGCACGGTCGCAATTCTTAGCGCGCATGAGCCACGAACTGCGCGCGCCCATGACAACTGTCATCGGCATGGGCGACCTGTTGCAAAGCACGCAACTGACACCTGAACAAACCACCATGACTTCGCGGTTACTGAAAGCCGCGCGCAATCTTCTCAGCCTGCTGAACGATGTGTTGGATTTTTCCAAGGTTGATGCCGGGCGTATTATTATTGAAACCGCACCCTTCAGCTTGGCGAAGGTGATTGGCGAAACAACCGAGATGTATGCCAGCGCTGCGGCAGAACGCAGCCTGTCGCTGATCACGCGCCTGCCCACCACTTACAAAGACAACATGCTGGGTGACTCGTTCCGGCTTGCCCAAGTGCTGTCGAACCTGATTAGCAACGCGGTGAAGTTCACTGAACACGGCACAGTCAGCGTGGATGTTACACAAATTCCGCGCGATGACGGCCTGATCTTTACCACATTCTCTATCTCCGATACCGGCATTGGCATTACGCCATCTGCATTGGCGCTACTATTTCAGCCTTTTGTGCAAGCAGACTCATCCACCACGCGTAAATACGGTGGCTCAGGCCTGGGGTTAGTGATCAGCCAAAGTCTGGTGCAAGCCATGGGTGGTGAAATTACCGTGGCCTCGACACCCAACAAGGGGGCCACGTTCACCTTCACCCTGCCCTTGCAGCCCGTTCAAACAAAAGCCGATGACGCGAAACCCGTGGTCACCACAGCAGTGGCACCAACCCCATCATCATCACGCTCAACATCATTACTCAGCATTCCGCCCCATTTGCGCATCTTGTTGGCTGATGATGACCCGATGGTGCACACGTTGATTAAGGCCGTGCTAGAGGATGCCCAGGCCCAGATCACATCGGTGAAAAATGGTGCGGAAGCCGTAAGCGCCGTAACCGCAAACCCCGCCTTTGATTTGATCTTGATCGACATGCACATGCCCGAGATGGATGGCATTGCCGCGACACGCCACATTCGCAGCATGGAACGCGCAGCTCAAACCCCGATCATCGCGCTGACCGCCGATATCATCAGCAACGGTAAAAAAGATGTATTGGCTGCTGGTGCCATTGCGGTGGTGTCGAAGCCAATTATGTGGGCCCAACTCCAGACTGAAATCAATCGCGCCTTAAAAACTTAGTGGCGAGAAAGCCTTGAAAAACGTGTGCGAACTGTCACATCGCACCTAAAAACGCGCTTCATGTGCTCGCTATATAGAATACGCGGGCATTGGCGGATCGCTTTTCCCCAAAGCGGCCTTTACACACCCGCATGCGCACATACATGATCTGCGCGGGGCTAAACCACGTGTAGAGCAAATCGTTAATGTCGCGTCATTTCAGCTTGGGAGAAATTCGCTCAGAAGCGTGCAACAAAACGCTGGTTGCTTTCACCGTCATCTCAGCCCCGCTGTTACTGATCAGTTTATCGCGTGCATTTGAACAGGGCTGGCGGCCCCTGCTGACGGCACACACACTGCTGTACGTGTTGATGATCGGCATGACTGTGTTTCGTAACCGTCTGCCCATCAGCTTGCGCGGCGGTTTTTTGGTGGGCTTGCTGTTTGTGTTGGGCGTTTCGGGTATGCTGACCTATGGCTTTAACATGGGTTCAACCACGTACTTCGTGACCGGTTGCCTGTTTGCAGCGGCATTCTTCTCGATACGCGCCAGCATTGTCGCGTTGATCCTGAGCAGCGTCGTCATCATGCTGTTCTGGGCTGGCCATGTTTACGGCGTGCTGCCCGATGTGGTGGACCCCAACACGTATAAATACAACTTCACCAGTTGGCTGGGCATTGCGGCCACCGTGGTGCTGTGCGCCTGCGGGGCCATGTTCGCGCTTTATACAGTCACGCAAGCGTTAGAGGCCGAGCGGGCCCGCGCCGATGCCGCCGCCAATGCCCGTGGTGAATTCTTGGCCCGCATGAGCCACGAATTGCGCACGCCTATGACGACCGTGATCGGTATGGCCGAGTTAATGCAAAGCACAGCGTTGTCTCCGGATCAAAGCACGATGAACGCGCGACTGCTGAAAGCTGCGC
>CBDFHU010000100.1:0-50771 GCA_965247375.1 Arsenicibacter sp. | reverse complement strand
TTGCTCAGGTAGGCAGTCCGGCTGTCGGCTGAAAAAGCAACACCCAGAAATGATCCCCCGCGAACCGGTGAGCTGTTGGTTGGCTGCCCGTAGTCAGGTACACGCATCGCGTTCAGCGATGGCAGATCAACCACCGTTACCACACCGTCGTGAAGCGTTAGGGCGTTGCGCCCATCAGGCGAAACGGCGAGGCCGAACGGATCATTAGTGATGCGGACGACCTTGCCGGCAGGGGTGACCAGGCGGCCGCTCGGTAAAATGGCTCTGCGCCCGGTGGTATCGATCTGACAGAACTGAGTACGCCCCGGAACCTGTAGGGTCTGATACGTTTTCTGAGCTATGGCCGGTGTTGCGCTGCAAAGGGCCATTGCCCACAGAAGTCGTTTCATACCTGATTGAGGTAGCGTTCGCAAATCTGCAGATAATGCGTAAGTGACGGGGTCTGTGCGTCAGTATCCTTCGCCAGTTCGTCCCAGCGACGCATTTGCAGAATGCCGTGGAAATGCGGGTTTTGCTCGAATGCAGCGGCCTCTTCCTGACTCATCGGACCGCCCTGAAACGTCAGTGTTTGCAGACTGGCTTCCGACAGATTGGCCAGATAGTCGGGGTTGCGGGCTACGAGATACCGCTTGGCATTTACGTGGTGTTCAATCAACTGAGCCGTTTTTTCGGAAAACCCGCGTTCCCGAAGGTAGTCGGCAGCCAGTTTTTCATGATCGACGCGGCCGTAACCGTCCATGTGCTCTTCGGCAATATCCGACGGCAGCAGGTGCCCGATGTCGTGCAGCAGGGCGGCAATGATAAACTCATCGTCAAGGTTGGCCCGTTCGGCCAGGTGAGCACATTGCAGGGCGTGCTGGAGTTGGGTAACGTCTTCGCCGTAGTAGGCTTCCTGTCCGCTACGGTCGAAAAGTGCCGTGATACCGGCTATTGTTTGCTGCGTTTGCATGTCGGGTAAAAGTTGGAATTCAGGCTACTAACTTACGTGAAAAAAAACGGGTAAGGCTATCGGTTACCGTGAAATTTCTGTTAAGCAGGCTACAAACAAAAAGAGGCATTCCCGCCGGGGAATACCTCTTTTTTGGCAATGATATTCAGTTGCTTAACCCTGCCAGACGGCCGGGTTCTCGCGCCAGGCATTCAGGGATGCCATGTCTGATTCAGAAATATAGTCGAGCGAAGCGGCTTCGGTCAGCAGTGCCGTGTAATCACTCAGGCAGACGAGCTTCACGTCTTTTTCCGCAAAGTTCTGGTCGGCAACCGGGAAGCCATAGGTAAAGATGGCCACCATACCCAGCACCTCGGCACCTGCCTGACGCAGCACGTCAACAACTTTAAGCGAACTGCCGCCCGTAGAAATCAGGTCTTCCACCACAACGACTTTCTGACCGGCTTCAATCCGGCCTTCGATCTGATTGCCCATGCCGTGTTTTTTAGGCTCCGGACGGACGTAGCAATACGGAAGGGCCAGGGCATCGGCAACAAGCACCCCCTGCGGGATACCGGCAGTGGCCACGCCGGCAATGATATCCGCCTCCGGAAACTGCTCCTGAACGGCCTGTGCGAGCGCGTGCTTGATCAGCGTGCGGGCCGGCGGGTAAGACAGGGTAATGCGGTTGTCGCAGTAAATCGGCGACTTCCAGCCCGAACTCCACGTAAACGGTTCCTGCGGCCGTAACCGGACCGCTTTCACGTCGAGGAGCGCACGGGCAACTTCACTTTTTATAGAATCCATACTCATCACTACTAGCTTATTCGTCAGAGAGTTTCTTTACCAGCATTTTGTCGATCCGGCTCTTGTCCATGTCGATAATTTCAAACTGGTAATTATGCCAGGTAAAGGTTTCACCGGTTTGCGGAATGTCCTTCAGGATGTGCAGGGCAAATCCACCCAGCGTATCGAATCCGGTTAAATCGCGGCGGTTCTGGGCCGAGAGCGTAATTTCGAAGTGTTCAATAAACTCGTCGAACGGCAATTGGGCATCGATCAGGAAACTGCCGTCTTCACGTTCGCGGATTTCGTAATTAAACTCGCTGGTTTCCGAAATATCACCCACCAGCGCGTCCAGAATATCGTTCAGGGTCACAATACCCAGTACACCGCCATATTCGTCAACGATAATGCCCACGTATTGCCGGCGTTCGCGAAAACGTTCCAGCACCTGATACGCCCGGTTGTTTTCCGGAATGTACAATACCTCGCGTTTGATGGAATCCAGCCGCAGGATCTCGATCGATAAATCTTTGCCGAGCAGGTCTTTCGAGTAAACCAGCCCTACCACCTCATCCACACCGCCGTTACAGAGCGGATACGTCGAATGTTTATACTGAATGACTTTTTCAATATTTTCTTCCGCTGACTCTTCCAGATCGAGGTAGACAATCTCCTGGCGGTTGGTCATCAGGGAGGTAATACGCCGGTCGCCCAGCTGGAAAACATTTTGTACAATTTCCTGTTCAATTTCCTCAATGGCACCGCCGGTGGTGCCTTCCTGAATCAGGCTCTTGATTTCTTCTTCCGTTACGGCGCTCTCATTCGGCTTAATCTGAAGCAGTTTAATGAGCAGGTCGCTCGACACGCTGAGGAGGCTGATAAACGGCGACGTAATTTTAGACAGCAGGATCATCGGGGCAGCCATGGTTTTGGCAATGCCTTCCGGATTTGACAGACCGATTCGTTTCGGCACGAGCTCGCCCAGCACCAGTGAGGTGTATGTCAGCATTAATAATACCAGCACAACGGCAACAGAGCGGGAGTACGGCTGGAGAATGTCAATCTGCGCGATGAAGTTCTGTACGTCGGTGGTGAGCTGGTCACCACTGAAAATACCTAATAAGATGCCGATCAGGGTGATACCGATTTGTACGGTGGATAGAAAGCGGTTTGGTGCGTTTGCCAGATCAAGCGCTACCTGTGCGCGCCGGTCGCCGTTTTTGGCTGCTATTTCCAGCTTGGATCGTCGGGACGATACCAGAGCGATTTCAGACATGGAAAAAACGCCGTTGAGTATCGTAAGTAAGAGTATTATGAGTATTTCCACAAAGGGAGAGAATTGACCTGACGCAAAAATAGCATAAGTTCTAACTATGCAACAATGTTGGTTTTGCTAAATTTGCCCAAAAACTAGTTTTCTGCCGCCTGTTTAGCTTTTTGTAAAGATAAGTTTGTTGTTTAGCGAGCTATCCTTCCACTTGAAAACAAACGAGGCTGTAATCGTACGCTACATGATTGTCTTTATTGACGACCGGCCCATTCGAATTATTGGGCGTAATGCAACTGACCGGCTCGAAAGCCACGATTATTTCGACAAGGTAATCGATGCCCGGTTGGGAGTCCTGAAAGAAAGTGCCCTGCACGGCCACTTACTCCTGCTGAACGCCACGCCGGCGACGGCTGAAAAGCTGAACAGCCTGCTCCAGAACGGCGATGCAGCCCATCTGCTGTCGGTAACGCTGGTTTGCCTGGATAAAGAAGCGGTTGAAGACCGCTTCAAGGGGCTGTATAAGGTGGTAAAAGCCGCAGGGGGCGTGGTATTTAAAGGGACGAAAATGCTCCTGATGTTCCGCCGCGGCGTATGGGACCTGCCAAAAGGTAAACTCGACGACGGCGAATCGTCACAGGAGGGAGCCGTGCGGGAAGTCGAAGAAGAAACCGGTGTCCGGGTCGATATTGAGGAAAAAATCTGTACCACGTGGCATACCTATACGCTGAATGGCAACCGGATTCTGAAACGGACCAAGTGGTACCGGATGGTCTGCGTTGACGACCGGAAGATGGCGCCGCAGGAAGATGAAGATATTGAAAAACTGGCCTGGATGGATACTAAACAAACGCAGATGGCGCTCACCAACTCGTTCAGCTCCATCCGGTACGTGATTGAGTCGTTGGTAAAGTAAGCGGTGGAAACACCGCTTACTTTTTTTGATCAATGTTGTACGGCAGAAAATTGTCGATGTTTTTGTGGTACCGGTGCAGATCGCGGATAATGCTCGAACTGATCGGGGCCAGATGAGGTGACGTGATCAGAAAAACCGTTTCCACGTCTTCATAGACATACCGGTTTACCTGCGAAATTCCGTTTTCGTATTCGAAATCCGTGGTATTGCGTAAACCGCGCAATAAAAAACGGGCCCCCAGTTCACGGGCGACATTGGCCGTCAGGTCATCATACGATACCACCCTGACCGCAGGGTACTCCCGGAACGTTTCTTCAATCAGTTGCTGCATGAGCTCCAGCCCGAAATAGCGTTGCTTATTAGCATTACGGCCGATACCGATAACGACTTCGTCGAACAGATTCAGGCCGCGCAGAACGATGTCTTCGTGCCCTTTGGTGAACGGGTCGAAAGAGCCCGGGAAAAGTGCGATTCGCTTCATTGACTCACATGAATGTGTCGGCGAATTAGCGAAGAAAAAAACTACAAACCTAAAGCCCGCGCAAAGAGTGAAAGAGTGAAAAAGCGAAAGAGCGGATAACGCGCAGAAATACTGGCTATTAGCTGTCTTATTCGCTGAGCAGGCAGAGGCCGTAAAGGCTCAGGTAGCGGTGGTCGGGCAACTCATCAAAATCGGGGGCGAGCCGGAGCGGGGCAGGCGACTGCCCGAAGCGAAGGTTCGGAAAGAACGCGGCTAACCGCGAATACGTCTCCGAAAAGGGGGTTATTTCGCCAAATAAAACGGCAGTGAGCACGTCAGTCGTAAGCTGAAGCTCGGCAATCAGGTAAAGCAGGTAATACACCAGATCGTCCGGGTTTTTGTAGCCAAACCGGTTGCCGTACTTCAGTGAACCACTCTGCCGGACAACGGCCGTGACAAATTCATTCTCAAAATAGAGCGTCAGTACAGGCCGCAAACCGGTTTTACCCCGGTCTGAATACCGCGAAGACTCAAGTATGGTACTGGTCTGATGCACAAACGACAGCTGCTGCAACGGATACTGCGCCGAAAAAAAGTCGCTCAGTTGGTGATCCATGTTAAAGACCACATAACATTGGTCATGAGCGTGCAGACGGGCCGTGGCAAACTCGTGCGGCATCAGCTCACTGCCGCGCATGAACGCCAGATAACTGCCCGCGTACTCTTTCCTGAAAAGCGGTTTCGGTATCAGCGTAAAGGACGGCGAATTGACCGCTACCAGCACCTGCCGCCATGAACCGTGGGACAATACCTGATGCTGCTCAAAGATACGCGGTAGTATATCGTGGAGCGGGCGATCATTGAGGAGGGAAGGAAACATAAATTCTTCCAGCCAGACGCATTGACCTTCAGGATCCAGCATCGCAAACCGGAACCGGTCTTTGGCTACTTCAAGGCATAGCGTCGCCTGTTCGGCCTGAATCGGATCAAAGGATTCCTGACGAATGGCAACGGTTGGTGAAGTAGACACAGCAGCGATCAAAATAATTCAGGCAAAAGTAATGCCGGCAGTCTGGCTAAGACCGGACTGCCGGCAGTGAATCAGTGTAAATATCCCCTCAGGCGGAAGACATCATCCAGCGACTCACACCGCTGAAAGAGTGTATGCACTTCTTCGGGCGGATAAGCCTTTATTTCCTCGAAGTGCATCATCTGCACATCTTCGATAATCTGTTCATCGGCACCCATTTCCGGATCAAATCCCTGATGAATGCTGCCGCCCAGGTTTTTAACGTCAAAGAATAATTCGAGCGCATGTAAGGGTGGTTGCATAAACTCGTTGACGAACAACAAGTCACCAACGGCAATATTCAGGCCGGTTTCTTCCGCAAACTCACGGACCAGGGCCTCATGCGCTGCCTCTCCGAACTGCGGGCCTCCCCCGGGAGGGCACCAGAACGTATCGGTCGGGCCAATGCCACGATGGCGAACCATTAACAGACGATCTCCTTCGCGATAGAGGCCGCATACGCGAAGACGGAGCCGGTTGCCATATAATTTCAAAACCTCTTGCCGGGGTTTATCGAGTATTTCAGTCAAAATGATTCCGGTGGTTAAAAAAGAGAAAAACAAATATAGTTACGAATTATGAATTCCGTAGAGTTGACAGCTGCATAATCCGTAACCTGCTTTCCTTCTTTTAATACATACTACCGGTTATATAACTCTCAAGGGAATTAATTCGTGCCTTCTGGTCATTAATAATCGTTGAAACGACGTCATTAATCGATATGATGCCGATCAGTTCGCCTTCGTCGACGACCGGCAGGTGGCGGATGTGCTTGTCGGCCATGATCCGCATCGCGTCTTCCAGTTTATCGGTTGAGCTGACGGTAATCAGTTTGCTGGTCATCACCTCATGAATATGTGTTTCTTTCGAGGCACGGCCCATCAGAATCCCTTTGCGGGCATAATCCCGTTCGGAAAAAATCCCCGCCAGATTCCCGTCGGCTATGACCAGTACGGCACCAATGTTTTTCTCGGCCATAAGCTCCAGGGCGTGATAAACCGACTCATCAGGACTAACCGAGTAAATTGTGTTGATTGGCTTACGCTGTAAGATTTGTTTTATGTTCATGGCTCAGAGGGGTTTAGATAGGTTCTCAATTTACTCATATGAGAAAACATATCCAAGCATATCCGGTCCGGAATTAGATTAATTGGATAAGATTCTGCACTAAGTTGATGATTCTTCCGGATTGATATAGTTCATGCCCGTCAGTCAGACATTAATCGCCACCTACAGCGCCACATTCGCCGTCTGGTGCCAGCCCGCGACCGGATGCAGCAGCCAGACGGTAACCATTCCCGTTTCAAAAGTCAACCCGCAGGCGCCGATCATTCAGGTCAATTCGCGGTTAATCTGCGCCGGAGAGTCGGTGACGCTGACGGCCATCGGCTGTGCATCACCGGCGGCTACGCGCTGGAGCAACGGGCAGACGGGTAATCCGCTGCTGGTGAATCCGGCTCAGACGACCACGTTCTATGCCGTCTGCGAAGCCGGCCAACTGGTCAGCGAGGCCTCCAACAGTATCCAGATCACAGTTTCTAACCCGCTGTCGGTTACCGGCCGGACAGCATATGCCGAAAATGAAACGATTCTGCTGACGGCTACTGCTTCTCAGACGGCTGGTGTGAGCTATCAATGGAGCGGCCCCAACGGCTTTACGGCGACAGGTGCCACACTTCAACGGATCGGCGCAACGACCGTCTACAGCGGCACCTACAGCGTGACGGCCAGCCCGACAACCGGCTGTGCCGGCACAGCCTCAGTGGTGGTGACGGTGACGCCGTCGAGCGTTACCTCCTGCACAGGTGTATCGGTAAGCATTGTGGCCCCGGCCAGCATCACGGCAGGGCAGCTCCTGAGCCTGAGTGCGGTGGTGAGTCCGGCCAGTACCAGTGCCGTTTACAGCTGGAAAGGGGCGAATAGTTTTACGGCTACCACCGCGTCGGCCAGTATCCCGGTCACCACGACGGCCAACAGCGGTACTTACAGTGTGACGGTAACATGGTCTGGATTGAATGGCTGCACGGCGACGGCCACGACCACGGTAACGGTCCTGCCGGCCAGCACCACCTCGTGTAGCGGGGTTTCGGCCAGTATTGTGGCCCCAACCAGCATCACCGCCGGACAGACGCTGAGCCTGAGCGCGGTGGTGAATCCGGGCAGCGCCAGTGCGCTCTACGCCTGGACGGGGCCCGGACTTACCAGCACGGCCACCGCTCCAACCATACCGGCCACGACTACGGCCCATAGCGGCACCTATAGCCTGAAAGTAACCTTGCCAACGGGTTGCACCGCTACCGCCAGCACCAATGTGACGGTAATCGTTAGTCCGGTAGTGAGTGCGACCGATTGCAACATCAGGATTGTAGCCAAAGATGCAACCGGTACCGAAACCGATCTGATTCCGAGAAGCACCACCGCCACCGCCGGAGCCAGCTCACTGACACTGAGTGTCGCACACCTGGACGGCTTATCCCTCACCGGCTACAGCTACCAGTGGAGCCGACAGGCGGGCACGGCTGCGTCCTTGCCGGTAGGTAGTAGCCCGATGTTCTCGGCCACCGCGATAGGTGAGTACAGCGTAGTGCTGACCTCACCGGAAGGCAGCACCTGTACGGCCTTCATCACCCTGCGCAGCAAACCATGCCGGCAGGTGGCTCACACCTATAACTGTGGGACTACCCCAGCCACACCGGTGGGTAACGTGAATGACCCGCTGCTGACCAACCTGGCTCCCGGCGACACCATCCGCACCGGCGACTTTGACGTGGTAGTGATGACGGTTTCCGGCGGCTCCGGTGGCTGGACCGGTACGGGCTATACCGAAATTCCCTACCTGAAGAACACCCGTATTGCTGTGGAGCTGAAAGGCGCCGTGGTGAATGACTGTTATGAACTGGTAGGGGGGACGGTCGTCTCGGCCTATGACCCCAATTGGGGCGGTTTGCAGGATGTTACTCAGGTGGTGAATTTAGTGCAGGATGCCATAACGCAGTTAATTGACATCTATGCCAATTATACCGGTACACCGGCGGAACGGGAAAAAATAGGCACCCTGAATGCCGCACTTTGCGCCCGTCTTTCAGGTAATAATCAGTTAACGGCAGAGCAGAAAGCAATATTTGCGGCTGATTGTCAGTCGTATCAAACAGCATCGGCAGCATTTACCGCCTGTTATGCGGCTAATCACCCCGAAAACGGGAACGGCTACCGGCGGAAGCGGACGCGTTGCCGCCGGATCGGTACCGGCCAATCAACAGGTCTGTACGTCTCCTGTCGAACAGCTGAGCGACTGGAATACTACGTTATCCGGAATAGCCCCTCCGGCATCCAGGGACTCAAATGATATTTTAGTCGGGAAAAAAATAACGATACTGGCAAAAAAATGATACCCTGATTATTGATGAGCTTAAAATAGTGTTCAGAAAAGGGTACTCGTTTACCTATAACCCAACCGCCCGGACGGTCTCCGTTACCGCTCCCGGCAAACCATCGGTTGAGTATGGCATTGCGATTGAAAAAGTAACCGGCATCTTTAAAGGCTTTTACCGGGTTGACTACCTGCAGGGGAATCCGTCTCCTTGTACCATTGCTGACAAGAAAATCGGGTATGAAAATAAAAAGGGCGCAACAGCCTGTGAGGAAGGCTATTTACATCATACAGACCCGTCGGCGTATGAGGAGATATATGCTGTATATCCGACCTTTACGATAACCGGATCAGCGTTAGCTTTGATGACTCAGCGCAGCTCAGGAAAAGATCCCGTATGGACTGGTACGGAGAACGGGTACAGTTTAAAGCTGTTTGTAACAGATCAAACCACAACCCCTCAGAATCGGGCCGCGATTGCCAAAGCCGCCAATAAACCGGGATCGGTCGATATCAATTTATGGATTGACCATGGCGCTAATGGGGTGATCCGGTATGAATATTTCTATGGCAGTAAAATAAAGGCGAAGAATCCGGACAGGTTTGAGCGTTTCTTTAAAGCCTGGCTGCAAAAAATAAAAACCGGTACCCAGCATGACTGCGGAAAACCCGATTGCGCAGGTAATTGCCGGGATAGCCACTATCGTGGACTCGATTCAGATGCCACGGAAGTACTGGGATTGTAACCTGACAGGAACACAAAAATATGAGCAATTACCCTGGATTGCAGATGCATCAGGTGCTCCAACATATTTCATCACTCAGGAGGACTGGGCTTATTATTGCGGGCTGTACAATGGAACGGTAAATGTTATTGGCGGTCTGCCTCTTTTCTTAGACATGTTGATCGATGATCAGCAGCGTGCTCAGCTATGGAGCGACCTGAAACTATTGAAAGATATAGAAGTCAGTGACCAAACCGTTACCAAAGTCTTTGAGCTTGTCTATAATCCGGCTCAGAAGTGTGCAACAGCGTATAACAGAGGGTTTGCCATCCCGACTGTTTTCTCTCTTTTTGTTGGAATCGGCGAACTGAACCTGCTTGGTAAAGCTAAATCGGCCATTTCCACCCTGGCATCTATGGCCCGCAAACTGCCGGCAGTTGGGGTAGGTATCCGGAAAGGAGCCCTAGCCGGTACGTTAGTACTTGGCATGACTACATCGGCGGGGGCCTTCAAGAATATACCCGTTAGCTTGAAAGCCATTACCTCCACCGTAAAGTCGGCCGTTCAGATAACGGGTAAGGTCGAGCAGTTAACCGATGAGGTGGCAGCAGTAGCCAATGGACTTGCCGCGACGGGCAACCGGGGCGTACTGGGAGCGAGTGAGTTAGCCGTAGAAGGGCTGACGAAAACACTAGCAGGGGCAGAAGATTTAATCATCTTTCAATCGGCCGATAAACTGGTGATGGGTGTTGAAATCATTAATCAGGCCCAGCAAAAAACATTCTCGGCACTGGCGTTCTTCTCAGTTGTTGGTGGAATCGTAACGTCCTATGTAAGTTCTGACCCATCGACGAATAACTGTAGCATCTGTACCGGTCGGGCCATGCCGACCAGCCTTTGCACGAAGTTGAGTACTCTGAGCAGTCGGGGCGGCACTAATGGTAGATCTGGCGTAGAAAAACTGTGTAGCTCGATACCTGATAATTCGCGACTGGAAGCGATTGCCGATAAGTTAAATGGTTTTTCTCCTACTGAAGTGAGTGCGTTTTTAGGGGATGTGAATAAAACCTTTGGTGCGGCTGGGCTCGACGGGAATTTAAACAAGCTATCCGACCTGGCTTATATTGATGCCTGGAAAGTCGTTTATGATGCCCGGTGCGCTGGTGTTGCCAATTGTAATGAGAATATAAAAGCAGATTGGGCAGTTCTAACACAAGTAAAAAGTATGCTCCAGGATAATGCCGTGCTTACAGCTTTAGGCAATAGAGCGGGGTTAGTGGAAATAATACAGAAAAATGAACGCACTCCTTGCAATACCTGTGGTATCGGTGGCGCATCGTATCTGAATAAGATGGATGTTTATTTGAAAGATGTCGAGTATTTTGTGGAAAATTATCAGGGAATAGGCGGTTGGACTACAGTAGTTGGCTCACAGGGAATAAAGAATGGAGGTATAGACCAAGTAGAAGCTACGGCATTTATGCTGAGAGTTTTGCATGAAAACCCAGTAGAGTTTGAAAGCCAGGTAAGTGGTTTTGAAATATTGACAGGCGTTGGCAGGCGTAGAATGGATATTCAAAAACATAACGGCACTATTGTAGAATGTAAAAGTTGGGACGATAATGCCGACACATTTGCGGACTTTGTGGCAGGAACCAGTAACTCATACCAACAGTTCTTAGCCTATTTGCAGGTAGTACCTGATTTGACGAAATTAGACTATTGGTTAGATGGCAGGAAGCTAACAGGAGCCACAAACGCAGATAAACTCATGACAGCTAGATTGAAGTTTCAAACTTTGTTTCAAAACAAGGCAAGCGAAATTTTCAAAGAACCAATTAATGGTGGCATTGGATTAGCGAAATGTCAACAACTTTTTCAGATTATAGATATTTCTGACTCTTGAATTCAAGTTTGAAGTGCAATATTATTCATAAGAGCGAACTGAATAGGTGATAAGTATCCAAGTGCCTTGCGGGGTCTGTTGTTTAATTGGTCTTCAATCCAGTGTACGTCACTTTTTTTTACAATAGTGATTGGACAGGTCTTAGGAATATACTGCCGGATTAATCCGTTTGTATTTTCATTTAGCCCGCGCTCCCAACTATGATACGGATTAGCAAAATAAATGTCTGCCTTCAAGGCAGCACTCATTTTTTCATGTTTTGAAAACTCCTTTCCATTGTCAAATGTAATCGTCTTTATTGGTATATTACACTTTTTTGCCCTATAAATCAGCACTTTAGCCAACTCTTCAGCATTTTTTGATTGCAGTTTTGCCACAATAGTATACTTGGTTACTCGTTCGACCAGTGTCAGTAGCGCCCCCTCATGATTGGCACCAATTACAGTATCACCTTCCCAATGACCAATTTCTGTATTCAGATCAACTACGGCAGGCCGCTTTTCGATACCGACCCTGTTGGGAATTGATCCCCGTTTGCCTACACTGCCCCGCTTAGTATATCTTTTCTTGTGCCGGATTCGCAAATAAGAAATAAGTGACTCATTTTCAGTAGTACCCGTTGAGTATATATATTTATAGATCGTCTCATGGCTTATCTGGTTTGAACCCGCTTCTAAAGCCAGAACGCCACTTATTTGTTCCGGGGAATAGCGCTCTTGTAACAAATCCATTACTTGCTTTTCAAGCTCCGATTTCATTTTATAAGGTCCTCGCTGAGCGCGGTCTGCACGTAGATTATGTGCTTCGCTGGCAATGTAAGACCCTGATAATGAACTATTCCTTTTAAGTTCTCTGCTTATGGTAGAACTGCTCACGTTTACAAAAGCAGCAATTTCACACTGTTTATATTCTTGTTGTAGTAGTGTCTGAATTTGGTATCTTTGCTCCAGGGTCAATTGCTTGTAGTTAGCCATTTGTTTTATGATTAGACACCACAAAACTATGGATTTAGCACGTAGCAGTTGGCTCTTTTTGTTTACATATCAAGTGGATGCCACTTAAAGTTGCATTTCAAATCTGAATCTGCGACTTTTTAACTAAAGTCTCAAATACGTCAAGCTCAATTTATGCTTTCATCAAAATAAAATAGTAAAGATGTTAAGATACGCTGAAGTAATAAAGCTAATTAAGCACAGCCAAATGTGTTTTGCGAAAAATTTTACATTCGGAATACAGCATGTAGAGGGTGAAACGTATTTAAGAAAATACAATAGACTTACCTTAGGTCACCTATTCTCAAAAATCGCTCCTAAAGATATTGAACTAGGTCCTTGTATCTACTCTTCTGATGAAAGGCTTATATTTGTCAATATGTTTAGTCAAATAATTCAATTTGATTCTAATCTGGATTTTTGTCAATTAGAGAATAATTTAAGCTTTAATCTGTCATCCAACATTAATAATGCTAAAATAGTAACTTTATTAAGAAACCAATTAAATATTCGTTTATTAGGATTATTTGACTTAGAAGAATTTAATCTTATATGGAGTGTTGAGGAGAATATTGGCTTAGTAAATTATCAATATAAGGATATTATATTTTGTAATCATCAACAGGATAATTTTAAAATACTTGCATTTAATAATAAAGGAGTTAAATTATGGCAAACTCAAATCATGCGCAACGGTAAAATATTGAATTTCTTAGGCGTACATGAAAATGTTTTAGTGGTTTGTTTACAATTGGGGAATGCTTACGGTTTGATGGGCCTTGATATTTATACTGGTAAAATTCTTTGGAATCGTGATGATTGGGGGTTGCTACAAGGGCATCATACTACCATGAAAGACGGTAAAATTTTTAGTCTTAAAGGTGGTTTTTCAAGTGATAGTTATTATTTAGAAGCAGATATTGCAACTGTAAGTTTAATACGCTATGGCGAAGTTCCAAATTTAAAAAAGCACGGTTTTAGTGTGTTCAATTATACACTTCACGAAAATTCTATCTACTTCACAGCCAACAAACTAGGCACAACAGATGCCACCATTATCGGTGTCTTAGCTTATGATAATTTAGAATTACTCTGGTGGCAGGAGGTGGAACTGCAAAACGAAGCATTCTTTGGATTAAGCAATAAACCAGTAATTGATGGTGATAGACTTTACATTTTAGATACTGGCGGCACCCTACACATTTTCGAACGCGAAAGTTAAACAACCCATCAAACTTTTTACCCATAAATCAATGCACCACCATTACCCAACTACCACCGTCGTCCTCACCGCAGCCCTGAGCTTGTTGGCGGGTCCGCTATGGGCCCAGCCGATGAAACCGGCCGTCAGTACCGATATTACGCTGAATGCCTATAAGCTCCCGCCCTACCGAGACGTCGGACCGATTTCTATGATCTATGCAAGCGAATGCACATACTTTTTGTCATAATTTCGATCTTCTCGAACGCAGGCAAAAACACGCAACACCAACTTATTACGAACGTTATTCAAGACCAGCATTTTATTCTTTCCCTCTTTGACTTTCCTTTGATAATAGGCCTCGAGTTGAGTACAGTGCTGAATGGCAGACATGGCTCCCAAATGCAAAAGGGACTTGACTTTTTTATTAGCCATATGACTTACTTGGGGGCGACCTTTTTTCTGGCCAGAACTACGCTCGAAGGGAACCACACCCGCGTAACAGGCAAATTTTTTAGGGTCAGTGATATCTTGAAATTCGTTCGTTGCCAGAATGATCTCGGCGGCTGTGGTCTGACTGATACCAACCACAGAAGTTACGCGCTCAAAAAGCCGTTTGAGTTCAGGGTCTTGCTGGGCAAGTTCCTTGATGGCTTTATCGGCCGCTTTCAAGTCCGTTTTGAGGGCTTTTAGCGATGCTTTACAGGCCTGTAGGTCTGCTTTACGATCTGCCTTATCAATGAAGCCTTCAGTATCGGTTAGGGGAGTTTGGAGCATTTTGATGACTTTGACTAAGCGGGCACGTTGTGCGGTTAACCTGTCTAATTGGGTCATAACTGGCCTTTTAGGCTTCCAAAGACGGACTTCTTCACGGTTTTTGTGGGCAAACAGGGCTATTCGTTTGGCATCGACTTGGTCGGTTTTGCCCCGAGTGAGGCCCATACTCTCTTGAATATGGGCAGCCCGCTCAACCCAGACCGGAGCAGATAGCTCATGAAGGGCTTTGAGAAGTGGGTTATTATAGATGCCCGTGAACTCCATACAAAACAGACATTGTCCAATACCTGCTTTAGTCTGTTGGCGAAGCTGTTTGAGAAATTCAGCAATGCCTTTTTTATCGTTACTAACTTGTTGGTGAAACAAAAGTTGATTTGCCTTGAGGACAGCAAAATCAAGTGTCGCTTTTGACACATCAATACCAATGAAGAACTCGAATTGCATAACTTTACAGACTAAAAGTAAAGGGGTTGACCAACACTTAGACACCTTCAATACCTTGCTAATGGGCCACGAACCCGCATTCCTATTTGAAGTCGAAGTCTAAATAACCCGGCAGGGTCTTTAATCGGTCCATAGGTTGTAAACCTTGCCGATGCGTTAAGGTATCCCTGCCGGGGCTGGTCACTCACGGTTTGTGAGTAGGTTCAAGTTACACGACTTTTATTGGAATCGTACAACGGCTCAAATCTAAAGGCCGGTGGAGGTGCTGCATGTCAGGACGCAGCCCGGCGGGGGCGTTACCTTCACCAGCTATATGCCTGTCGCCGGCCGCGTACTGCCCAAAAGCGAGACCCCACAGCCGAAAGGAGCCGAGTTTCCGTCCAACGCAGCCTGCTTCAGCACCCAGACCTACGACGCCACCGGTCAGCTGACGGCGCAGCAAAGTGAGGTGTTCTGCCAGCAGAAAACCGAAACGGCCAATGCAGATTTTGCTGTGTTTGGCCTAGCGCGGCCCGGCACCATTCCCACCGATGGCCCCAGCGTATTCCCTTCGGCGGAGACATGAGCCAGGTGCCGGTCCGCTATCCGCAGGTGGCCCTGCCCGAGCGCTGGACTGCTACCCCAAGCCTTTACAGCACAGGGTCCGGGCGAATCTACGCGGGCCTTAATTACGCCAACTACCGCACCGGCGTGGCCTACACCTACCTGCATACCATGATTGACCCCAGGGTGAATCCACGCCGGACGAATCGTGTAGCGGGGCGAATCCACGCCGGGTGAGAACGTAAAACCCAATGCCTGGGAAAACCTGCAGAAAATGGTACGCCCGGCGTGGACTCGTTATATTGTGCCACAACGCTACCCGGCCACCATTGCCGTCGGCAATGACCGCAACCGGTTCGAAGGCATCACCTACCGGTTCGATGATCAGGACAAAAAAGTTCAGTACCGCAACTACGACCCGGCCGGCGCTCCGGTGATCAGCGTCGATGAGGCCGGGAACCTGCTGCGCGATGAGCCGGTGAAATTTGATTACAACCGCGAGCTGGCGTTCCGTATTCCGGTTCAGGATGCCACCGGAAAGCCTGTAGGCGAATCCACGCGGGGCAACTACCAGGTCAGCCGCCGGGCAACATGACCTCGCTGTTGCGCGAAATTGAAATTTGTAAATTAGTTGGCTATATGCCTGTCAGAGAACGGCTAACGTACGAGCGTGGTGTACACTACGCTCAATAAGGGGATTCTGCTCTACGTTGATGATTCTTCCGGATTAATATAGTCACTCGGCGTCATTCCGTACTGTTTTTTAAACTCTTTGCTGAAGTATTTCCGGTCACTGAATCCGACGGCATAGGCGACTTCGTAGATCGTAAGCTGCTTTTGCCGGAGCAGCTGGGTCGCTTTCTGGAGTCGTATTGATTTCACAAAATCATTGACCGACAGATCGGTCAGGGCTTTTATTTTCTTGTAGAGCACGGTACGGCTCATGCCGACCTCATTGGACAGCATGTCTACGTCAAATACCGGGTTGTCGAGGTTTTGCTCGACTACGTGCATCACTCTCTTCAGGAATTGCTCATCGACTGTGCTGATGGGCAGTTCCTGCGGCAGCAGGGTAACCTCACGGCTGAAACGTTGCCGCATTTTTTCGCGGGTAGCCAGCAGGTTGCGCACATGCAGGCCGAGCACCTGTAGACTGAATGGCTTGGTCAGATAGACATCGGCACCCATCGCCAGCCCGTTTACCTGATTGGCTACGGCGCTTTTGGCGGTCAGCAGAATGACCGGTATGTGGCTGGTGCGTTCATCGGCTTTCAGCTTGTTGCAGAGCGTAAAACCATCCATCTCCGGCATCATCACATCGCTGATAATCAGGTCGGGGATCAGGTCAACGGCGGTTTCCCAGCCCGCCAGTCCGTTTCCCGCTTCAACGACTTGATAAGCCGGCGCGAGGGCATCGGTTACAAACGCCCGGACTGCCTGATTGTCTTCGACGTATAAAATTGTGTAGTGCTTTGGCGTAAAGGCTTCCGTGCCGGTATCGGTCAGCAGCGCATCAAAATCGACGGCTTCCGGCGCCTGACCGGTAACATGCTCCTGCACCGGCGACTGGTCAGGCCCGTCGGAATGTGGCGCCGGCGGGGTATCAGGCATAACCGGAAACTGACCGGCCAGATGAGCCATGCCGGTTTTGAGGGTTACGGTAAAACAGGTCCGGTTCTGGTGCGGCTCCGGTGCCAGGTAACTTTCGACGGCAAGCTGCCCCCTGTGTAGTTCAATAATGGTTTTAGATAGGGCCAGTCCGATGCCGTAGCCCGTATTCTGAATACCATGATCGTCAACCTGAAAAAAGTTTTCGAACAGTTTGTCCAGAAACTCAGGGGCAATACCGCGCCCGTTGTCGGTAACCCGGATCTGCACCTGGTCATGGTCAGCCTGTATGGCCAGTTCAATGGCGCCGTTGTCGGGCGTAAATTTATAGGCGTTCGACAGCAGATTGAAAAATACCTTTTCCAACTGTTCGCGGTCGGCGTAGACTTTCACCGACTCCTCACTGTAGCGGAAGGTGGCCGTGATGTTTTTGGACAGGGAAACCTCCCTGAAAAATGCATAAATGTCCTGTAGAAACGGCACAAGATCAACCTTAGTGATGTATAGTTTCAGGTGGTTGGTCTCGGCTTTCCGGAAATCCATCAGTTCGTTGACCAGTTTTAACAGGCGGTCGGCGTCATGCTGTACATAGCCAAGCTGTTGCTGAACCAGCGGATCCTGTTTCCGGGCAAGCATGATCCGCTCAATAGGACCGGCAATGAGTGTCAGGTGGGTCCGGATTTCGTGCGACACGTTGGTGAAAAAGTTGAGCTTGATCTGGTTTAGTTCGTGGTCACGTTTCAGCAGGGCCCGGAGAACGAAAAAGCGGATAATCAGGGCAATAATTCCGGCAATTGCCAGCGCATAGATCAGGTAAGCCCACCACGTTTTCCAGAACGGCGGCAATACCTCGATACGCAGCTGAATCGGGGCACTCCACAATCCGTCGTTATTGGCGCCCTTCACCCAAAATGTGTACTGGCCGGCCGGCAGATTGGTGTAGGTGGCCGACGGAATGGTTGCCTGCCGCCAGTCATTGTCGAAACCATCCAGTTTATACGCATACTTGTTTTTGTTGGGCTTGATGAAATTCAGCAGGGCAAAATCAACCGTGAATACATTCTGATCATGCCGGAATGTCAGCTGCCGGGTCAGGCTGATGTCCTGACCGAGCAGGGTATGCCGGTCGTTGGGCCGCACCGGGTCAGTAAACAGCCGCAGGCCGGTAAGTACAATCGGGGTGGCGCGCCGGACAACACTCAACTGATCCGGATTGAAGGCGGTAATGCCCTGATAACCGCCGAAAAACAGGTCGCCGGCGGTGGTTTTCAGTGAGGCGTTGTAGTTGAAGTCGTTGCCTGCCAGACCGTCGCTGGTCGTATAGTTAATAAAGGTTTCGCGGGCCGGGTCCAGGCGCGACAGCCCGTTGCCGGTACTGATCCAGATCAGGCCCCGGTTGTCTTCCTGAATGGCCGCAATGTCATTGTTAGGCAGTCCGTCGTGCGTAGTATAGCCCTTCACCGTTTGCCGCGCGGGGTCATAGCAGAAAACACCTTCGTGGGAGGTGCCGATCCAGATGCGCCCGTACCGGTCCTCCTTCAGTGTATTGACAATGAGATGCTGTAGGGGTTGCAGCGTAATTTTAACTATTCTTTTCCGGTCCTGACCAATGTAAAAAAGCCCCCACGATGTACCGATCCAGATTGTGCGGTTTTTGCTTTCAAGCAGCATTTTCACACTTGACCGGCCGATGGTCTGTTCCTGATCAGGTATAAGGTCAACCGGTACCAGCGGAGGAACGGCATTCCGGAACACGAGCAGCCGCTGATTCAGGCCGACCAGAAACAGCCCCTGGCTATCTTCCAGAACGGCCAGTACCTCGGCATTGGGCGTTTGCGGGTCGTTTTCATTCTGGAGGAAGTGTTCAAACGTCGGCGATCTGGGTGCCAGCCGGTTCAGGCCGCCTCCGTGCGTACCGATCCAGACACAGCCCCGCCGGTCCTGATAAACGGTTTTGACCAGATTAGAGCCCAGCGATGCGGGCTGTGAGGGATTGTGTTTGTAGACCGTAAACCGGCCGGTTTGCCGGTTCAGGTAATTTAGCCCGCCGCCTTCGGTACCGATCCAGAGGTTAGGAACCGGGCCGGGCGTGTGCCGGTCTTCAACAAATGAACTCACCACATCATCGCTCAGCGCCCCCGGTTTACTGGTATTCTGAATGGTGGTGAAATCCGTGTGATGCGCATACGAAATGTTGACGCCGCCGTAGTACGTACCAATCCAGACTGACCCCTGATTGTCTTCAAAAATGCTGTATACTGAGTTTTTGTTCAGGCTTTTCCGGTTGAGCGGGTCATGCTGGTAGTTATCAAAGCGACCGGCTCCCGGTTCGAACAGGCTCAGCCCTTCCTGAGTGCCGATCCAGAGCCGGCCTCTGGAATCAGGGCGAATCTGCCGGATGTTATTGTGAACGAGCCCGTCCGGCTGGCTGACCGAATGGGTAAACCGCGTAAAGGTCTGACTGGCGGGATTGTAGCGGTTCAGGCCGCCGCTGATGGTGCCGATCCAGAGTGTATGCCGGTTGTCTTCCGCGATTGAGGTGACATAATTGTCGGACAGGCTTTCCGGAACGGCGTTTTGATGGAAAAAGGTACGGAAGACTGACCGGCCCCGGACGGTAGTCATTTGCACCAGCCCTTTCGTTGTGCCAACCCAGATTGTGCCGGTGTGGTCCTGGAAAACGGTCCGGATGTTATTGTCGGGCAGGCCGTCGGCGGTAGTGTATACACTGAAATGCAGCTTATCCGGCTTGTCCAGGACATGCAACCCGCTGGCTGTGCCTATCCAGAGCCTTCCTTCCCGGTCTTCCGCCAGACAGTTGATCAGGTTGCCGGTGAGGCTGCCCGGCTGATTCCGTGCGACGATGCGGGTAAATGAATCCGTCAGCGGGTTGTAGCGGTTCAGGCCGTTCTGGGTGCCGACCCAGAGCGTTTTATGCCGGTCAGACAGCAGGCAGAGAATGTAATTACCGGTGAGGGAAGTGGTGTCGCCGGGAATGGTGCGGTAGGTTCTGAACGTAAAGCCGTCATAGCGGTTGAGCCCGAGGCGGGTGCCGAACCACATAAAGCCCCGGTAATCCTGCGTGACCGACAGAACCGAGTTTTGGGACAGGCCGTTCTCTGCCGTCAGATGCTCAAACGCGGCTTTTTGTGCGTACCCTGCACAGACGGGCAAAATCAACAGACTTACTACAAGCCAAAAACTTGTTGGTCTGATCCAATTACAGTAAACGTTGAGCATAACAGCCGAAAAGCCAGAATTAAGACAAGAAAAGCAGACTAAAGTTAAAGAAAATACAAAAACAACCCTATTCCGGTACGATTTTACCCCCCTGTTTCTGCCGCGTTCAGTCAATTTTGCCGTAAAACTGCCGGATTGCCCTGCTTTCGGCCGGCAAACGCAAACCGGCAGTGTCTACGTGACGAAAAACCAAACTGAGACGCATGAAACAAATTGTACGAACCCCATTTTATCAGCATGGACTGTGGCTGTGGCTGCTGATTCCGGTAGCGGGAACAGGCAGTTGTCAGGAGCTTCTGGCAGCTGCGCCCCCGAAACCTAAAACTGTTCAGGTAGCTGAAACGGCTGTTACGGGTGTGATTACCGACGAAAACGGGAAAGGTCTCCCGGGTGTAAGTGTTCAGATTAAAGGCACGTCGCGGGGAACGACCTCCGACGCCGACGGGAATTACAAAATCTCCGCCGATAAGGGGACGACACTCGTATTTTCCTTTATCGGTTATGTGCGGCAGGAGATTGTTCTGGGCGACCAGACCACGCTGAATATTACGATGGCACCGGATGCCCAGTCGCTCAACGAGGTGGTTGTGGTCGGGTACGGCACCCAGAAAAAAGTAAACCTGACGGGTTCGGTCGCCACCGTAACGGCCAAAAATATTGAGGCGCGTCCGGTGACCAACGTATCGTCGTCGCTGGCGGGTCTGGCGCCGGGGGTATTTGTCCGGCAAGGCTCCGGTAAACCGGGTTCCGACGGGGCAACGATCCGGATCCGGGGGACGGGAACACTCAACAACAGCGATGCGCTCGTGATCATCGACGGGGTACAGGGGTCAATGGATGCCGTTAACCCGAACGATATTGAAAGTATTTCGATCCTGAAAGATGCCGCTTCGGCGTCGATCTACGGCTCACTGGCGGCCAACGGGGTTATCCTGATTACGACGAAAAAAGGCTCTCCGAAAAAAACGACCGTTACCTATACCGGTCTGTTGTCGTCGGCGCGGCCGAGCAACCTGCCCGATTTTGTGTCGGACTATGTGCGGTATATGCGCTTGTTCAACGAAAGTAACCGGAATGTCGGGGTGGCAGAAACGTATTCGGCCAATACGATTTCACTGTGGGAAGCCGCACAGAAAGATCCGAACGGCATCGCCGCGAGCGGTTTTCCGAACTACGTAGCTTACCCGAATACCGACTGGGCGAAGTGGGTGTTCCGCAATGAAGTAGTGCAGAACCATAACATTTCGGTAAACGGCGGCAGCGACAAGGCACTGTATAACGTGTCGCTGGGTTACCTCGATAACCGCGGGGTAATGCAGAATACCGGCATTAAACGCTACCAGCTGCGGGCGAACATTGAGTCGAAAATCAACAGGTTTCTGACACTGGGTACGCAGACATTTGCCTCAACGCAATCGGCAGGTAAGGCCAATACCGATAACGCCTTTACCTACCTGTGGCAGACCAATCCGGGTATTTATCCGTATTATCAGGGCAAGTACGGTTTCCCCGCGGCAGTTGAAGAACCGACCACGGTCAACAATATCCTCGGTTATCTCGACGGCACCGGCGGCCTTGACCGCACCTCGCGCTTCAACACGACCTTGTATGGTGTGCTGACACTGGCGAAGGGCCTGACCCTTGAACCGAAAATCAACTACCAGACGCGGTTCAATGAGTCGAATTCATTTGCGTTAACGGGACCGGGCGAACGCTGGGATTTCTCGACCAACACCCAGAAAGTACAGCTGACGCCGACCGATCAGTTGCGTACCAGCTACGGCTTTAACCGCGATTACCTGCTGACGCTGGATAATGTCCTGCGCTATAATACCACCTTTGGCCGCGATCACGACTTCGGGGCGCTGGTCGGCTACAACCAGTTTTATTTCCGGTATTACGATTTCAGCGCCTCCAAACTCGGCCTGATCGACTACACTACCACGACATTAGGGTCGGCGGGAGAAACGTCGAATACGGCTGGCGGGCAGGAATATGACCGGGCGATGCGGTCGTTTTTCGGGCGGGTGAACTATGCCTTCCAGTCGAAATACCTGGTAGAGGCTAACCTGCGGTACGACGGGTCGTCCCGGTTTGCGTCGGAAAGCCGGTGGGGGGTATTCCCGTCGTTTTCGGCGGGCTGGCGGATTTCCGAAGAAGCCTTTATGCGGAACCTGACTGATAAGGTACAGAATCTGAAGCTCCGGGCTTCGTGGGGTATGCTGGGTAACAACGCTTCCGGTGATTATGACTACCAGGCGACCTACAGCAAGGTGCCTTACTCGTTCAACAGCATTGCCGTGACCGGTCTGGTACAGGCTAAATACGCCAATCCGCTGCTGCGCTGGGAGTCAACGGCGGTGACCGACATTGGTCTGGAAGGGGCGCTGTTCAAAAACCGGATGAACGTCGAAATCGACCTGTATCACAAGCTGACCGACGGTATCCTCACCACGCCGCCGATTTACCTGACGTCGGGCACTAAAGCCGCACCGACTCAGAACACGGCAGCCGTTCTGAACAAAGGGATTGAACTGACACTCGGCTGGCGCGAAAAAATCGGGCAGGTAGACTTCTCGGTCAGCGGCAACGTGGCATATAACATCAACCGCGTTACGAATTATCGCGGCGCTTTGGCAGAGGGATACACCACCGACGCGAACGGCAACAAGGTGTATAGTTCCAACATCGGACAGGTATCGAGTGGGGGGGATACGCGGATTCTGCAAAGCCACATGATCAACGAATACTACCTGCTTGATGTGTATCGGGGGAACGGTACGTACGCCAACTCCGATGGCACTGTGAATATCAATGGTGGTCCGAAAGACGGGATGATCCGGACGCCGGAAGACCTTGCGTGGGTACGGGCGATGCTGGCCGCCGGGTATAAATTCCAGCCGGTGGGGACTGTTGGCAAAGGCCAGCTCTACTATGGAGATCTGATTTATGCCGATCTGAACGGAGACGGAACCTACGGCAATAACTTCGACAAACGCTTTACCAACGTCAGCTCGACACCGCGCTACATCGTTGGGCTGAACCTGAGTGCCAACTGGAAAGGCTTTGATTTCTCGATGTTGTGGGCCGGTGCGCTGGGGATGCAGTATCTCTACAACTCGGCCGGGGTAAACAATACCCGTACTACGCTGACCAACTCAATCGGGACGCGGATCGCCGACGATCACTACTATTACAACGAAGGCAATCCGTCTGATCCGGCTAATAATGTCAATGCGTCGTTTCCACGCCTGAAAAACGGATCGGATAGCCAGACGAACATTTCCAGCTCATTCTGGCTGTACGACGCGTCGTATATCAAGCTGAAAAACATTCAGATCGGATATACCATTCCGGCGGGGCTGACCAACCGGATCGGCATGAGCCGGGCGCGGGTATTCTTCTCGGGCGAAAATGTGCTGACAATCACCCGCTTCCCGGGCCTTGATCCGGAAGTTGGTGCCGGGTTGGGCTATCCGACCATGAAACAGTACGCCGCCGGGATCAATGTAACTTTTTAACCGAACAGACGACGAATCATGACAGTGCAACCTTATATAGCAACGCTTAACAAAAAAAGCATCCGGAAAACGGCGGTCTGCCTCCTGGCAGCCCTGAGTCTGGGAGGCTGCCGGAACGACCTGCTGGATACCACGCCTTACGGCTCCATCAGCTCCGGAAATATGTGGACCAGCGACAACCTGACCGATCTGGGTGTGTCAGGTGTATACAACGCCCTGCGGCTGGGTATCCAGAACGGCGGGGCTTCGGACCGCGAACTGTACCAGATGGACGGCCTCGGGTTTACCTCCTACACACGGGGGGGCAACGACCTCATCAATGGTACCTCAAACACCTCGGGTGGCCGTTTCAGCAATACATGGCGGGAGCTGTACGAAGGCGTCCACCGTGCCAATGATGCCATTGCCAATATCACGTCGAAATCGCCGTCAACGGCCGACAAGAAAGCGCGGCTTATCGCGGAGTGCAAATTTCTGCGGGCTTATTTTTACCTGCGGCTGAATCAGCTTTACAAAGGCGTTCCGGTATACCTGGAGCCGGTTACGGTAACGGAAATGAACCGTGCCCGCGAAACGGAAGCCGCTGTGTGGGATGTGGTGGTGAAAGACCTGACGGATGCCATCAACGAGCCGAACCTGCCGGCTAAATATGCGGCAAAAGCAACGGGTTACGGACGGATTACGAAAGGGGCAGCCTACGCCCTGCGTGGGAAAGCCTATCTGTACCAGAAGAAATATGCCGAAGCGGCCGCTGACTTTGCGAAGGTAAAAGATGCCGGCTACAAGCTGTTTGCCGACTACTCGAAACTGTTCAAGGAGGCAAACGAGCAGAGCGACGAGATGATTTTTTCCATCCAGAATACGGGTATCGATACCTATGGGTCAACGACGCAGTGGTATTGCGGATCGCGGTCGTCGTTCGGTTCGTGCTGGAACAATTACTACGTATCGAATCAGGTCGTTGATCTTTACGAAAATAAGGATGGCAGCAAGTTCAGCTGGGATGCCGTTATTCCGGGCTACAGCAGCATGCCGGTCGATAAGCGGGAGGTGTACTTCTACCGCAATAACCTGACGGCGGCAGAGATCAGTACCGGACGCTCGAAAGGCCTGGATATGAACCTGTATCTGCCAACCGGCAACGAAGAGCGGATTGCCAAAGCGTATCAGAATCGTGATCCACGTTTACTGGCCAACGTCATTGTACCCTATGCTACGTACCTGGGCCGGCCGCAAAACGGCGCTGATCAGGTGTACACCAACCGGTGGCCGTCGCGTAGTGAAACCCCGCCGACGCTCGATTTATTCACCGATTCGCGGAGCCAGCTGTTTTACCTGCACCGGAAGTTTGTCTACGAAGGTTCCACCGAACTGCTGAACCGCCAGTATGGTCCGATTGATTTCCCGCTGATCCGGTACGCCGACGTGCTGCTGATGTGGGCCGAAGCGCTGAACGAACAGGGAAAAACGACCGAAGCCGTAGCGCTGGTGAACGAGGTGCGTGCCCGTGCGGGTATTGCGCTCCTGAACTCATCGGCGGCGACAACGGTATCGGGACAGAGCGATCTGCGGGAGCGTATCCGGAACGAACGCCGGGTTGAATTTGTCAACGAAGGCATCAGCTATTTTGACGAACTGCGCTGGGGAACGCTCAAGGAAAAGGTCTTTGCGCAGGGCAGCGGTATCAATCAGATCTGGGGCAGTGTAGTCGTCCCGTACACCTGGAAAGATAATATCACTACGTGGCCGATTCCGCAGACTGAAATTGAAATGAACCCGAAACTGACCCAGAATCCGGGTTGGTAACCACGAAGAATTCCCTCATAGGATGTTAAGCGATGGAAAGGCTGGCGGGGCTTACTTGCCGGCCTTTTTTTAAGCGCATCCGCCGCTAGTTTGTCCGTTTATTAACACATAATACCCGAAAAACTCCACATGAAAGCACTCGTAATGAGTTTACCGCTGATAATCGGCTGTCTGTTGCCGGCACCACCACCACCGGTAACGGAACAAACCTTTATTCAGGAAAATATTACCCATGCCGGTCAGATGGTCAACGGCATGCTGAAGGAAGCGGGCGGCCTGGCCTTTCCCCGGTCGTCGAAGCCGGACGGCTCGCTGCGGTCGACCAACATGTATGACTGGACGTCGGGCTTCTTCCCCGGCTCCTTGTGGTATCTGTATGAAGCCACAAAGGACGAAAATCTAAAGAAAAATGCCGTCGCGTGGACCGAAAAGCTCGAACCGCTGAAGACGTTTACCGAGCACCATGACCTCGGGTTTATGATGTATTGCAGTTATGGCAATGCGTACCGGCTGACCAATAATCCGGCCTATAAAGACATTCTGGTCCGGTCGGCGCGGTCGCTCAGCACACGGTTCAGCCCGAAAACGGGCAGCATCAAGTCCTGGAATAAGTTTGTGTCGTGGCACGGTGAGCCGACGTATACCTTTCCGGTCATCATTGATAACATGATGAATCTGGAGCTGCTGTTTTTTGCCTCCAAAGTTACCGGCGATCCGTCGTTCCGCGAGATAGCCGTCAAACACGCCGATACGGCGTTGAAAAACCAGATCCGCGACGATTACAGCTGCTACCATGTGGTTTGTTATGATCCGGAAACCGGTAAGGTGCAGGGCCGTGAGACCGCGCAGGGCTACGCCGACAACTCGACCTGGTCGCGGGGGCAGGCGTGGGGCATTTACGGCTACACGGTCATGTACCGCGAAACGAAGGATAAGAAATACCTCGAAACGGCCCGCAAAATGGCGGATTACTACCTGAATAACCCAACGCTGCCGGCCGACAAAATTCCGCTCTGGGATTTTAATGTAGCGCAGGCAGGCTATGAACCGGGCGTTAAGTCTCATACCCGGGAGGTGACCGCGCCGTTGCGGGATGCCTCGGCGGCAGCCATTACGGCGTCAGCCCTGTTTGAGTTGAGCGATTACCTCGGCAAGCCGGGTGATCGCTACCGACAGCCGGCCATTACGATGCTGCACGCGCTGGCGGGGCCGGAATACCGCGCCAATCCGGGTGAAAATGCCAATTTCCTGATCAAACACTGTGTAGGCAGCATTCCGCACGGTGTCGAAAAAGACGTTCCGCTTGTCTACGCCGATTATTACTTTCTGGAGGCCCTGAACCGGTATCAGAATTATCTGAAAAAGAGATGATTGATTTTACTACATAGCCACATAGAAAAACAAGGATTTTTATCACTTATGTGCTCTATGTGTCTTATGTGGTAAAAGAAAATGCACGGAATAAACGCCGTATATGCTGATTCTTTAGCTTTGCTTTACAGATAACATGAAAAAGCTTTTCTTTTTACTCGCGTTCTGCTGGTCATGCGCGAAAAGTGATGAAACAAAACCGGTATCACTGCCCGATTCCGACGACAGCCCGCTGGCACAGAGTTTTATCAAAAACGGATATACCCGCGTCTGGCAGGATGAATTTAACGGCACCGCCCTTGACCTGACCAAATGGGAATACCGGCAGGCCGGGGTTGTCCGGAATCTGGGCCGGGTGGCCAGGGAAACCGTTTCGCTCGACGGGAGAGGTAATCTGGTCATTCAGTTGCTGAAAACCGACGGCGAATATAAAATCGGGCAGATCGGTACCGAAAAAACGTATAAAACCAAATACGGCTACTACGAATGCCGCGCCCGGATGAATCATGAACCAGGGCCGCATGTCGCGTTCTGGCTTCAGTCGCCGACGCTGGGCAAGTACCTGAACGATCCGGTGCGGTCGGGGACGGAGATCGATATTTTTGAATATCACCGGAAGGAGCCGACCACGGTACATCACAACCTGCACTGGGATGGCTACGGAACGGATCACAAAACTACGGGGCAGAAAGTGACTACGCCGTCGATTGAAACCGGCTTCCATACGTTCGGCTTACTCTGGACGGAAAAGGAGTACGTGTTTTATGTAGACGGTAAGGAGACATGGCGGACCACTACCGCCGTTTCGAACGTAGATGAATACATTATTCTGAGTCTGGAACTGACCGGCTGGGGCGGTGATCCGGCTAAAGCGACGCTGCCCGATGAGGTCGTGTATGATTACGTGCGGGTGTATCAGCAGCGGTAGAAAAACAGCCTTGCGGAAGGAGGAAGGGCGGCTTTTTCCGGGTCTTACACTTCCTCGCTTCCCTCTTTTTTTGTAATTTAGGGGTATGAATGATACCCAAACGGCGGCCGCGTTACTGGCCAAACGTTTTCCGTTTACGCCTACCGCAGGCCAGTTACAGTTCTTCGAACAGATTGGTCAGTTTATCACCCCCGAAGAGTTTGAGAACTACCGCGACTGCTTTCTCCTGCGCGGATATGCCGGTACCGGTAAAACCACACTGATCGGTACACTCATCAAAGTACTACCCCGTTTCGGCCTGAAATCCATTCTGTTAGCGCCTACCGGCCGCGCGGCCAAGGTGATGTCGGGGTATGCGAAAAAGCCGGCCCAGACCATTCACCGGAAAATCTACCGGCAGGTTGCCGACCCTTCGTCGGGGAACCTGAGTTTTCAGCGGCAGAAAAACTACCACGAAAATACCCTCTTCATCGTGGATGAAGCCTCGATGATTTCCGACGAAGCCGAATTCGGCGGGAAAGGGCTGCTGACTGATCTGATCGAGTATGTTTTTGAAAACGACGGCAACAAGCTGATGATCGTCGGCGACACGGCCCAGCTGCCACCGGTAGGCAAAGAAATCAGTCCGGCTCTGGACCATGAGTTTCTGCGCCGGACGTTTGACATGGTGGTGACAGACCTGGAACTGACCGAGGTCATGCGGCAGGACGAAGCATCGGGGATTCTGCACAACGCAACCGAACTGCGGCAGCTACTGACCCGCGGCAGCGGTGACCCGCTGGCGATCCGGCTGGCAACTAAGCCGTTCCGCGATATATACAAAATGCCCTTGGCGAAACTGGAAGACGGTATCCGGTATGCCTATGGCAAATACGGCCGCGAAAATACGGCCATCGTCTGCCGCTCCAACAAGGTGGCCGGGCAGTTTAATCAGTTTGTGCGCCGCGTAATTAACCAGTGCGAAGACGAACTGGACGCGGGGGATATGCTTATGATTGCGCGGAACAATTACACAACCCTGGAAGAAGATTCTCCGGCCGGCTTTCTGGCGAACGGAGAGTTTGTGGAAATCATGCGGATCCGGAAAACCGAAGAGATCCACGGCCTGCGGTTTGCCAATGTAACGATGCGGCTCGTTGATTTTGAGGAGCAGAACGATTTCGAAGCCAAGATCATTCTGAACACGCTCCACTCGGCGGCCCCGACGCTGACGCGGGAGGAACAACGTGAACTCTACGACAGCGTGTCCAGGGATTATTTCTACATCAAATCAAAAAAGGAGCGGGCCGAAGCCATCCGGAAAGACCCTTATCTGAACGCGTTGCAGGTGAAATTTGCCTACGCCCTGACCTGCCATAAAGCGCAGGGCGGGCAGTGGAACGCCGTTTTTGTTGATCAGGGCTTTTTGCCCGACGGGCAGGTGAATCAGGAGTTTATCCGCTGGCTCTACACGGCTATCACCCGGTCGACCAGTGAATTGTTCCTGATGAACTTCAACCAGCTGTTTTTTGAATAACGGCCATCAGGAGATTAGGACCCGGAAATGCCTTTATGATTAAAACCGTGTTACTTTGCAGCACGGTTTTAATCCTTACTGATCACTGACAAATGAGTGCTTTGCCTTTTGGTGCGCTGTTCGATATGGACGGCGTTATTGTTCATAATCACCAATACCATACCGATTCCTGGTTTGCGTTTGCAGCCCGCTACGGGCATACCATCACGCCCGAAGATTATGCCCGCTACATCAACGGACGCGTGGCTAAAGAATCTCTGCCTTTCGTGTTTAAACGGGAGCTTACCCCCGACGAAATCGTTGTCCTCACGGAGGAAAAAGAGGAAATCTACCGGTCAATCTATGCCCCTCATCAGGTGCCGACTACGGGCCTTTTTGCTTTTCTGGAAGATCTGAAAGCAAACGGTGTGCGGATGGCCGTGGGTACGTCTGCACCCGTGAGTAACATTAGCTTTACCCTCGATGGCGTTGGTGTCCGGCCGTATTTTGATACGGTAGTTGATGCGTCGATGATTAAAAACGGCAAGCCCGATCCCGAAATTTACCTGACGGCGGCGGCCCGGATCGGTGTTGCACCGGAGCACTGTGTTGTGTTCGAAGACGCCTTTTCGGGGATTGAGGCCGGCCTTCACGCCGGAATGAAGGTCATTGCGCTGGCAACAACGCACACACGCGACGAACTTGCCCAAACGGGAGCCTCCCTGATAATCGACGATTTTACCCAACTGACGGCGCCAATGATGATCGCAATCATTGCCGGAGCCTGACAGTTATTCTACTTTCTGAGGTTTACCGGCATTTCCTTTGACCCCGCGACCGCCCGGAGAGGTGGCGGTTATAAAAAAACGGCCTGTTGCCGGATTGGCTTTTTTGGGGGGATGGCAGACAGGTAAGCCACTCATTAACTGTACGATTCCATGAAATTAGGTATTGAAATAGGAGGTACGAAACTCCAGATTGTTACCGGGGACAATACCGGTAAAATAGTCCAGCGTCACCGGTTTGTCGTAGATAAAGAAGCGGGTGCTGCCGGCATCCTGGCACATATTGAACAAACAATTCGCCAGCTTCGTCAGCCGGTATCGGCGATCGGGGTAGGTTTTGGCGGGCCGGTGAACTGGCAGACCGGTCAGATTGCTACGTCGCATCAGATTGAAGGTTGGTCGGGATTTAACCTCGGCGAGTGGTTTAATGAACTGACCGGCGCACCAACCATCCGGATCGAAAATGACGCCAATGCGGCTTCCCTCGGAGAAGCTTTACACGGAGGAGGACGCGGTTTCAAAAATGTGTTCTACGTAACGGTCGGCAGCGGGGTCGGTGGCGGGATGGTCATCGACGGGCAGATTTATCACGGTGCGGTGCCGGGTGAAGCCGAGATCGGTCATTTATGGCTGGTGCCGCCCGGCGACGATTTTGCCGGTCAGACCGTTGAGCAGACGTGTTCCGGATGGGCTATTGATCAGCAAATCAGGGAGTTGTTGCCGCAGTTGCCGGCCGATTCGCCGCTGAAACAGCTGGTTGGCAATCAGGTAGGAGGCGAGGCCCGTTTCCTGCATCCGGCGTATGAGCAGAACGACCCCGTTGCCAATATGCTCATTACGCAGATCGGATCGGTGCTGGCGCTGGGCTTGTCGCACGTGGTACATCTGTTCCATCCCGACGCGATTGTGATCGGCGGCGGGTTGTCGCTGATCGGCGAACCGCTGCGGGCATCGGTCCGGACGGCACTGCCCCGTTTTGTGATGAAAGCATTTCAGCCGGCTCCGGTTATTTTACTGGCTAAGCTGGGCGAAGATGCCGTGCCGGTGGGCGCGTTAAGTATGGTTTAACTCAACACGTAATATGTCTTATTTTTCAGAGTACCTGGCGCAGCAAAAGGCCGCTTATGATTCCATTCCGATCGAAAAGGTAGCCCGTCTGGTGGAGCTGCTGAAACAATGCTGGGCAGATGACCGGCAGCTTTTCGCATTCGGCAATGGCGGCAGCGGCACCAATACGTCACATTTTATTACTGATCTTGGGAAAAGTTCGTCCGACAAGCTGGGCAAGCGTTTCCGATGTATGTCGCTCAACGAAAACATCGCCTGGATAACGGCACTCGGCAATGATTACAGCTATGAAGACGTCTTTGCCGGCCAATTGCAGAATTACGGCCGGCCGGGTGATCTGGTACTGACGATGAGCGTCAGCGGCAGTTCACCGAATCTGGTAAAAGCCATTCAGTGGGCAAAAGACCACGGCCTGACGACCATTGCGCTGGTGGGTGGTAAAAAAGGAAAGCTGGCAGAGATCGCCGACGAGGTCATTGTAATTGATTCGGAGCACTATGGCCGCGTGGAAGATGCCCACATGACGATCTGCCACATGCTCTGCTACTATTTCATCGAAAACGCCCTGTAGAGACGCAACATCTTGCGTCTCATCCCGCGTAAGCCATCCCGCGTAAGCAGATGACGCGCAAGCCTATAATCCCGCGTAAGCAACCTTTTATCTACTGGTTGCTTACGCGGGATTATAGGCTTGCGCGTCATCTGCTTACGCGTAATGAGACGCAAGATGTTGCGTCTCTACTAATCTAACTATAACGATCATTGCGCCATGGGTAGGCGGTGTTTGAATAGCCGCGTTCTTCCCAGAAACCGAGGCGGTTACGGTTTAGAAATTCAATGCGCTTGATCCATTTGGCCCCTTTCCAGGCATACAACTGAGGGGTAATCATCCGGAGCGGGCCACCATGTTCGCGGGTAAGCGGCTGACCGTCAGCCGTATGAACCAGCAACACATCGGGTTTCAGTGCTTCCTCCAGCGAAATATTGGTACAATACCCGTCGAAGCCGTAACACATGACGTGGGTTGCGGTTGGTTTGGGCATCACCAGCGCGGCCAGATCCATGAACCGGACACCCACCCACGGTACATCCAGCCGTGACCAGGTCGTCACGCAGTGAAAGTCGCTGGTATCTTCGGTCTGCGGCAAGGCCATAAAATCTTCCCATTTCAGCCGGACTGGTTCTTCAACCTCACCGTCTATTGATAACTGCCATTTTTCAAGCGGAATATGCGGCTGGTAACCCAGATCAAGTACGGGCCATTTTGTCGTTACGGTTTGTCCGACCGGAACCTGTGGCATGCCGTGACGGTTGGCCGGACCTTTGCCGCGCGGAGCATCATCGGCCAGCGACGGTGTATTCGCCATCTTTTCTTCAAAACGGCTTTTTAGTTTCATCCGCGCATCAATGATGCGATCCAGTTTATCGTTTGCTTCCATGATTTTTCGTATTCAGCTTCATAACAAAGAATAGGGGTAGCGGGTTCTGAACGGCTGTAACAATGGTTCATGCAAAAGTATACTGCGTATACTGCTGTTTTCATATACCGGCCCAATGAACAAAACTTTACCGTTCATGGTCCGAATAGCTGAAAAGGTTGCAATATTTGTAGATATATTTGCGATAATTTTAAAATCAATTCAGTGTTACGAATGGAGGTTTCTCATCTAACTGACAAGGTCCTCCTGATGCAGCTGAAAGCTGGCGAGCAACATGCCTTTCAGGAAATATACCAGCGTTATTGGTATAAGTTATTTCGGATAGCTAAACGGAAAGTGCGTGCGGAGGAAGATGCAGAAGAAATTATTCAGGATATTTTTGTGGATCTCTGGGAAAGGCGCAAACAAATTCTGATTGACGAATTAGAAAAATATTTATACACAGCGGTTAAATATCAAATCCTGAAATACATCAAAGCAAAACTAGTCCGGCAGGCCTATCAGGATGTTGCACTGTGCAATAATCCGGGGACAGATACGCAAACGGAAGAAACGCTAGCTTTGCAGGATTTACATTCCGCTATTTTAGCGGGCCTGGAAAATTTGCCACCAAAAAGTCAGGAGATATTCCGGTTAAACCGGCTCGAAGGCAGGTCTGCCAATGAGATAGCTATGCTGCTTCAAATTCCGGAACGCACGGTCGAATATCACATTACTCAATCGCTCCGCCTCATGCGTACGTACCTGAAAGATTTTATCTGGTTTATACTGACTTTTTTGTCTATTCGCTTCTGATTATACGGGGCTTTTGCGGCAATTGAAAAAAAACAAGAAATATTGCCACTTTATGATCTTATCCTATAAATTTTATAATAATTCACTGATGTCTTTGCGGTAAATCCGGTCGACAGGGTACATAGTAGTATAACTCATGGGTAGCGCTACCCTGATGCCATGTACCAGTATAGACGAGGATTTATTAAAATTTTACAGCGCTACATGGACCGGCAATCATCTCCTGACGAAAAACGGGCGATGGATTACTGGTATGAAGCTATTGATGAACCTGATCAGGAAGAAAAATCGGCTACAGACCGGCAAAGACTGGAAAACAAGCTGTGGAGCCGGATTCAGACAACCATTCATGAGCAGCCGGAACCGGTAGAAACGGCGGTGACCGGGTGGTTTTCCCGAAACGTACGTAAGATGGCGGTGGCAGCTATTGTTGTGCTCATGTCAGGTCTTGTGTACTGGTTTTCAGGGATTAGAGACGATGTTCCGTCTGTGCTGAGTATGCTGTCGGCCAAAGAACGGGCTGCACTGACCAGTGTTGTTAACGAAACCCGCCACTCAAAGCGTATCCGTCTGGCCGACGGGAGTCAGGTAGAACTGGAACCGAATGCTACGCTCTATTATCCCCAACCATTTGGCCCAGACAAGCGGGTAGTTTACCTGATGGGAAACGGGTATTTTTTAGTATCGCATAATCCGGAAAAACCATTTTTTGTCTATTGCGAACAACTCGTTACAAAAGTTCTGGGAACAAGTTTTACGATCCGGAAAAACGAACTATCCGGTGCCATTGAGGTGGCTGTCCGGACCGGTAAAGTACAGGTTGAAAAGGTAGGCAGCCCGGCCAATACCGTAGAAAATAAGCCGCAGCGTGTAGTGATTTTCCCGAATGAAAAAGTAACGTTTCAGCAACAAACCGGCACTTATCAGACTGGCCTGGTTGATAACCCCCGGGTGGTCGACTCTACTGATGAATTCCGGAAGGCTGATGCGTTTATTTTTGAAAATACCCGCTTGACGGATGTGCTGGAAAAGCTGGAAAAAGCCTACGGTGTAGATATTAAATTGACTAATACGGCTATCGGAGACTGTCCGGTTACGGCAAATCTGGCCGATGATTCATTGTTCGCCAGACTGGAAATAATAAACGCTTTACTGAACACCAGAACTGAAGTACAGGGAACCATTATTGTCATGACTGGTGGTGAATGTGCGCCTTATAAATCCGCTAACTAAACCCGAAAAATCGCATGAAGTAACCGCATAAATGCAGAAAAAAGCCGGATATGTTCGCAGCATATCCGGCCTGATACGCTCCCTTGTTTCGTGTGCACAAAATTCTTCATTAAAAAATGAAGCCGGGGAGCTATTGTTAAATTTTTGATCATTCAACAAAAGCAAAGCAATGCAAAAACGAATACAATTCCTAATACCGTTAAAAGCTTTGATGAAAGTTTCCTTTTTTCAGCTCGTTTTAATGATTGTTGTGGCTAGTTATGCCCACGGGTACGACGTCAATGCACAGGAATTATTATTGCAGAAAGTTGATATTAATGTCCGGCAGAAAGACATCAGAAATGTGCTGACTGAGCTGGAATCGATAGCCCGCGTAAAGTTTGTTTTCAGCCCCCGTTCGCTGCCTGTTCACCGGAAGGTATCGATGTCGTTTTCGAATAAGACCCTCGCCGAAGTCCTGGACGTTATATTTCAGCCGGAACGTGTTACCTATCAGGTTGTTAACGGAAGGATTGTTCTGAAATTAAGTCAGCCCACTTCTGCCTTGCCGGTATCTGTGCCTGACGCTGCTGCCGATAACCCGTTGACTCATAGCCAGGACGACAGGGTTATTCAGGGAAAGGTGGCGGACGAAAAGGGCGAGGGGTTACCGGGGGTCAGTGTCGCCATCAAAGGAACTTCCCGGGGAACAACAACGGATGTACAGGGTCAGTTTAAGCTTAACGTGACAGATACCTCAACGGTGCTGGTGTTTTCGTTTGTCGGCTATGCAAGCCGGGAAATACCCGTCGGGAACAGAACACAAATGGATGTTATCCTGAAAACCGATGATAAATCACTGGCTGAAGTGGTGGTAGTCGGGTACGGGACCCTGAAAAAAAGCGATCTGACCGGTTCGGTAGTCCGGGCAGATATTGATGCTTTCCGCGAATCGCCTAACGTGAATATTGCGCAGTCGCTGCAGGGCACCGTGCCCGGACTGAACATCGGGCAGGTGTCAACCGCCGGGCAGAATCCCACCATTTCCATCCGCGGGCGTACGACGATTAACGGTAATCAGAATGTCTTGCTGGTTGTAGACGGAATTATTTATACAGGCAGTATCGGAGATCTGAATCCGGCTGATATCGAGTCGGTTGACGTATTGAAAGACCCGAGCAGTATGGCCATTTACGGTGCTCAGGCGGCCAACGGCGTAATTCTGATTACGACAAAAGGGGGTAAGAAAGCGTCGAAGCCGGTGTTCAACTATACGGGCAGCTATACCCTCCAGGCGCCGTCCCAAACCCTGCACCTGCTTGACGCGGAAGGCTATATTGCCAAAATCGCCGATCAGGATTGGCGGACTGCTTTTCTGGCACCCGATTACACAACACCGAATCCTGCCTACAATGTCCGGAACGCGATCATTGATCCCCCGATCCGGGAGGGTTTACAGAACGGGACCAACTATGACTGGTGGAAAAACACCACAAATCCTGCCTATATAACCGCACATAACCTCAGCGTTACGGGATCAAGTCAGGATTTCTCGTATTTTTTATCAACGGGGTATACTGACCAGAAGGGGTTTATAATAAATGATAAATTCAAACGGATTACCACACGAATCAATGTTGAGAATAACATCCTGAAGTGGTTTAAAATCGGTGCCCAGACGTTCGGATCCTTTTCTGACTATTCGGGGGTTTCGCCTGGTCTGGGAGGGATTACCATTATGCCACCGCTCGTTACGCCTACCGATGCTGCCGGTAATTATGTGCTTAATCCGATGGCAACCAATGTGACAAATCCGTTTCTGGTGGCGGCGGCCGATGATCTGGATAAGCGTAATAACCTCTTCGGTAATTTCTACACGCATATCAATGTCCCGTTTATAGACGGTTTATCATACCGGCTGAATTACGGACATAACTATTCCTGGGACCGGCGTTATTACAGCAATCCTTACGGCAACGGCGCAACGGGAGAGGCCTATAAGTTGAATACCAATGCGTATGAGTGGACGCTGGATAACATCCTGAACTACAAGAAAACGTTTAACGCCGTTCATTCCATTGATGTAACGGCAGTGGTTGGCCGCCGGGCCCGTAACTATGAAGAAACCAGGGCTACCGGTGCTAATTTTAAAAGCCTCCGGCTGGGATACAACGACCTGAGCCAGGCCGGGATACAGACCATTTCGTCGGCTGCCTGGAAAGAGACGTTTGTGTATCAGACCGCGCGGATTAATTACGACTACAAACTGCGGTATTTATTGACGGCTACCGTGCGCCGCGATGGTTTTTCGGGGTTCGCTGAAAATAAAAAGACGGGTATCTTTCCGTCGCTTGGCTTTGGTTGGGTAATAAGTCAGGAAAACTTTCTTAAAACGCAATGGATCAATTTGTTGAAGGTGAGAGGTTCATACGGGGCAAACGGTAATCTGGCCAGCCGGTACTCGTCTCTGGCACGTCTGGATATTTATCCGGCCTATGTTTTCGGCGACGGCGGCGCGACGGAATTCGGCCAGCAGGTATCAACTCTGGCCAACCCGAACCTGTCCTGGGAAACGACTACCGGATTTAATATGGGTATTGATTTCGGGGTATTGAATAACCGGCTTTCAGGTAGTATTGACTACTACCATACGACCACAAACGATCTGTTATTCAACGTAAATATCCCGAACGTGACCGGGTTTGATCAGATCACCACCAATATCGGCAAAATTGCTAATCGGGGTGTAGAACTCGTACTGACCGGTAAGGCCGTGAAACGTACGAATTTCAACTGGACGATCAATGCTAATATGGCGGCCAACCGCAACCGGATTGTTTCGCTGCTGGGCCAGGACAACGATAAGAATGGGATTGAGGATGACCTGACGGCCAGCGGCCTGTTTATCGGCCGTTCTATCGGAGCCATCTATGATTACCAGTCCGGAGGTATTATCCAGCTGGGTGATGAGGTTCCTAAAGGGTATTTTGTGGGCACGCACCGCATTGTTGATCAGAACGGTGACGGGATCGTTGATCCTAAAGACCGGGTGATTATGGGCCGGACAGAGCCTGCCTATAACTTTGGTATACTGAACGAGTTAAATTACAAAAACTTCACACTACGCGTCTTTGTGAACTCCATACAGGGCGGGAAAAACGGCTACCGGAAACTGAATATGCCGTCTTCGCTGGGTATTGGCGATAACATCCGGCGCAATAACTTCTGGCAGGAATTTGATTACTGGACACCTTCGAATCCGGGAGCACGGTACCGGGCCCTTGATCAGGGCGGAGCAATCGATTACAATTATTACGGAGACCGGAGTTTTGTCCGGTTGCAGGATATTACCTTATCGTATACACTTAGTGCAGCCGCAGCCCGGCATATTGGGATGAAGGACATCAAGGTGTTTGCCAGCGGCAAAAACCTGATGACGCTGACGCAGTGGCAGGGCTGGGACCCCGAAACCGGAGACGGCCTTACCGTCAGCGGGCGCCCCGTGTTAAAAGGTTTTTCTGTTGGTCTGGATGTACGTTTTTAAGCCGTCAAATTTATTCTCATGAAATTAATACTCCGAATCTGTCTGTGGGCCACGCTGCCGCTGATACTGGTTTGCTGCAACGAGCAGAAAATACTTAAGGAAGTTCCGCTCGATTTTGCGAGTCCTGAAAATTCGTTTATCACCGCCGGCGACTTTAACACGGCCGTTAATGCGTTGTATGACCTGACCCGGGGCACGTTATCGTCCGGCGAGTTCCGGCCGCTGGATTACGTATACGGGACCGATGTTGGTTATAACGGCGCCCAGCAGCTGAATGAACGCTTCGGCAGTTATCCGGCGACGCTGACCTCTATTTCGGTACAGGCCGCTTTTCCGTGGCAGCAACACTACAAACTTATTTCCAGTGCAAACATTATCCTGAACCGGGTTGAAAAGGCCGGCCTTACCGCCGAGCAGAAGACAATGATTACCGCGCAGGCGCGCCTTTTCAGGGGCATGGCCTACCGGAATCTGGCACATTTATTCGGGGGCGTACCCATCGAACTGGATGAAGTAACTACGCCGAAAACCAACTATACGCGGGCAAGCCGCGATCAGGTCTACCAACAGGCCGCGGCGGACCTGGAGTTTGCAGCGGCTAATCTGCCCGATATCAATAAAGTGAAAGACGGGCAGGTGTCGGCGCCTGCTGCTAATCACATGCTGGCAGAGGTTTATATTTGCCTGAAGTGGTATGATGATGCCGTAAAAGCCGCTTCGGCGGTAATTGCCAATCCGAATCTGGCGCTGATGAAACAGCGGTTCGGTTCGCTTGCCAAAGAACCGGGCGACGTATACTGGGATTTGTTCCGCCGGTATAACCAGAACCGGAGTGCCGGCAACACCGAAGGTATCTGGGTATTCCAGTACGAAGTGGATGTGCTTGGCGGTGTAGTGCGCTCATCCTCCATTGCCGGTCCGCAGCTGGAGCGGGATCATTCGCCAAGGCCCTACAGCTTCCCGTATAAGGATCCGACCGGTGTCAGCCCGTTTTTACCACTGGGGGTGTCTGATTATACGGGAGGACGGGGAATCGGCCGGCTCCGGGGAACCAATCACTTAAACTACGGCATCTGGAAGGATGACTGGAATGACATGCGGAATTCAGAGTATAATTTTGTGCGCGATGTGAAGTTTAATAACCCGGCCTCGGTCTGGTACGGGCGGAAACTCTCGGAATTCAAAGCTACGTTCCGGAAAACGGTAGATGATACGATCCGGAATTTTTATCCCTATCAGTCAAAAGTGACGACTCCCGGCCAGCACCCCGCTGAACTGTATGTGGATCCCGTATTAAAAACCCTCAACGCATCGGCCGCCGGAACAACCTACAGCGACCAGTACTTCATCCGGCTGGCCGAAACCTATCTGTTACGGGCCGAAGCGTATATGAATAAAGGTGATCTGGTCAGTGCAGCTGCCGATATCAACGTTGTCCGCGCCCGTGCCCTGGCTAAACCGGTGTTGCCGGCCAGTGTGACAATCGATTACATCCTTGACGAGCGAATGCGTGAATTCGGGGTGGAGGAACGGCGCCGGTTAACCCTGAGCCGTCTGGGGCTGTTGTATGAGCGCACCAGAAAGTACTGTAACGGTCATCCGACAGTTGCCCGGTTCGGAGTGGATGTTGAGCCGCATAACAACCTGCTGCCTATTCCCTACAGCGAAATCGAACGGAATACGGGGGCCGTACTTGAACAAAATCCCGGATACTCAAAATGAAACACAATCGTCTGACATTGAGCGGATGGGTAACCCTTGCGGTCACTGTAACAGCAGGCTTTCTGCTGCTGGCAGCCCGGACAACCCATCCTGTTACGGACCTGAGCAAACCGGCGGCGGCAGGAAAAAAAACAAATATTCTGTTTGTCATTGCCGACGATCAGTCGTATCCACATGCGTCGGCCTACGGAACAACGGGGGTTACGACGCCCGCATTTGACCGGATTGCCCGGGAGGGAGTGCTGTTTACCAACGCATTTTCGGCATCGCCCGGCTGCAGCCCTTCCCGTGCGGCCATTCTGACGGGGAAAAACTGCTGGCAGCTGGAAGAAGCCGGGACCCATGCCAGCTCGTTTGCCGCTAAATTCAAAACGTATACGGAGCGGTTGGGAGAGGCGGGGTATTTCGTGGGCTTCACCGGCAAAGGCTGGGGCCCCGGCGATTTCAAGGTCTCGGGCCGGTCGCAGAATCCGGCGGGCCGTGGCTTTAACCAGAAGACGATGAAAGCACCCGAAGGCATCAGTAAAAATGATTACGCGGCTAATTTCAGCCAGTTCCTGGCCGAAAAACCGGCAGATCAGCCCTTTTGTTTCTGGTTCGGGGCCAATGAGCCGCACCGGCCTTATCCGACCGGTATCGGCGTAAAAAGCGGTATGGACATGGGGTCCGTGAAAGTGCCCGGGTTTTTGCCCGATCATCCGGAAGTCAAAGCCGATATGATGGATTACTTTTACGAAATTGAATGGTTCGATAAGCATTTGGGACGGATCATTCAGCAATTGCAGGAGGCCGGTGAACTGGACAATACGCTGATTGTGGTCACATCGGATAACGGTATGCCTTTCCCCAGGGCGAAAGCGAATGCGTACGAATACGGCATTCATATGCCGCTGGCCATTCGCTGGGGAGACCGCGTAAAAGGTAACCGGACCGTAACGGATCTGGTGAGCCTGATTGATCTGGCACCAACGTTTCTGGAAGCGGCCGGTGTCGCTTACCGCCCGGATGACATTCAGGGGCATAGCCTGATGACCATACTGAAGGGTACCGGGCAGGGGATGGTGGACAAAAGCCGCGATGCCGTGTACTCGTCCCGTGAACGTCATTCGTCATCCCGCTGGAATAACCTGGGGTACCCGCAGCGTTGTATCCGGACACAGCAGTATCTGTACATCTGGAATGTTCACCCTGACCGGTGGCCGGCCGGTGACCCGCAGCCAAATGATGCCGCCGGCAATCCGGAGCCTATGGACAGCGGCTATTTCGATATTGATGATTTTCAGGAGTCGTATGTTTTCCGCGGGCGGGCAAAACCTGAGGTGGCACCGTATTTCCACATGGCGGTCGATAAACGGCCACAGGACGAGCTGTATGATATACGGAAAGACCCGTACTGTCTGAAAAACCTGGCGGTCGAAAAAGCGGCTCAGCCGGTTCTGCAAGTGATGAAAACGAAGCTGAAAACATACCTGGCCGCAACTAACGACCCACGGACGGGCAATAACGGGGAGGTTTTTGAAAGCTACAAACGGTATAGTCCGATCCGGTCTTTTCCGCCTCAAGCCGCCGCTTCTGCCGGAAACAGGGAAAAGTAAAAAGAGATCGTACTGGTTTATTCTGTAAGGGGGAGAAGAAAATTAATTTTTTTTCCCCCCTGATTAAACGTTGTCGGGTGAGTTGCCTCTAACCGGTACAAACAACAAAAAAACGGAATAATACCATGAAAAAGGCAATCCTGTCCATCGCAACTATAGCACTACTGACTACCGGAACGGTACTGGCGCAACGCAGCTACGACCCGAACTACGATGCCCGTAACCGTTATCCGAACCAAAGCATGCAGAACCCGCACTACGACGATGCGCGGGATGAGTACCGGATTGACCGGCTCGATGCCATTGTCGGGCTGACCCGCCGCCAGGAGCGTGAACTGCGCCGGATCGAAAACCATTATGACCGCCTCGGGCTGATGCCGGGCAGCCGCCTGAATTCCCGCGAATTTCAACGGCTTAGCTGGCAGAAGCAACAGGCTGTTATGGATGTGCTGACACCTGCCCAACGCGACCGGTTATATAGTTTCCAGCAAAACAACCGCCGTGGGTACGACCGCGACCGGGGTTATGGCTACCCTGATCGTGGCGGATATGGCCGCCGTGGCTAAGCAACAGATTACGATTGGCTAATTGATAAACAGCAGGAAGCCCGGTGCATTGCACCGGGCTTCCTGCTGTTTATCAATTATATTCCTGCTTAGACTAACACTCCCGCTTCCTCCACTTCCATATGCCCGCCGGCGTTCAGGCCGGTCATCTGCACCCGCATGGTTTCATTAATCAGCAGCGGATCGTATTTCGCAATTACGCGCACGTAGTTTTCGGTAAAGCCAAACATCAGTCCCTCGTTGCGGTCAGCGTTTTCCGCGTCTTCTTCGAATAATACGGTTGCTTCGCGGCCTACCTGCGTTTCGTAGAACGCCCGCCGTTTTTTGTCGGACAGGATGTGCAGCATTTTCGACCGTTCGGCCCGCTTATTACCTGGTACTATTGGTTTAATGGCCAGGGCGTGTGTATTCGGGCGTTCCGAATAGGTAAATACGTGCAGATACGACACCGGCAGTTCGTTCAGGAAGGTATAGGTTTCCTTGAAGAGTTCGTCGGTTTCGCCCGGATGACCCACGATTACGTCAACACCAATGCAGGCGTGCGGCATCAACTCCTTGATCTTCGCCACACGGTTGGCATATAGTTCGCGCTTATAGCGGCGGCGCATATAACCCAGAACCGCATTGCTACCCGATTGCAGCGGTACGTGGAAATGCGGGACAAAGCGCTTCGACTGTGCCGTAAAGGCAATGATTTCGTCGGTGAGCAGGTTGGGCTCGATGGATGAAATCCGGAAGCGCTCAATGCCGTCAACTTTGTCCAGTGCCTTAACCAGATCAAAAAACGTTTCGGTGCGTTCGCCGTTATGGAGGCCGAAATCGCCGATGTTTACCCCCGTCAGTACAATTTCCTTCACCCCGCGGGCGGCAATTTCCTCTGCGGCGTTAACCACGTTGGCAATTGTGTCGGAGCGGCTTTTGCCCCGCGCCAGCGGAATGGTGCAATAAGAGCAAGGGTAGTCACAGCCATCCTGCACTTTCAGAAACGTACGGGTACGGTCGTTGAGCGAGTACGAAGCATGGTAGTCGATAACTTCTTCAATCGACGAATTAAACACACGTGCCTGCCCCGCCGGTTCTTTTTCGAACGAATGAATCAGCTCATGGAGCCGGAATTTTTCGGCTGCACCAAGCACCACATCCACACCCGGAATGCTCGCAATTTCCTGCGGTTTCAGCTGGGCATAGCAGCCAAGAATGGCCACGTAACCATCCGGATTGATTTTTTGTGCTTCGCGGACAATCTTCCGGCATTTTTTATCGGCATTGTCAGTCACGGAGCAGGTGTTGATGATGAATATGTCTGGCTGCTGATTGAACTCTACCCGCTGATAGCCCTCACCTTCGAGAATACGGGCGATGGTAGAAGTTTCCGAGAAGTTCAGCTTACAGCCGAGTGTATAGAAAGCAACTTTTTTCATGGAATATCGCAAACCACAGATCCGGTGGTTCGTTAACGCTCATGCAAAAGTACAAATTTTTGCCGGTAGGGGTTCCGGTCCGGTGAAATAGGGTGAAAAATGAGCAATGCAACGGCCAGATTATCAACGAGTAAAATAGTTAGTCTCTTTTTTAACTGTTTTACTGCGATTTTTGATATAAAATCTATAAATGAGGATTAAAAAAACGGGGAGTAAGGCTACAGAATTGATATATGATTGAAAACTGGTTAAAATTAAAATTGCATGAACTTGAAACAAAATCTTTAATATTATTGTAATAAACGAATTATTATTGTAATTTTTCTAAAAAACAGTCAAAAAATATGGTAAAAATCATAATGAGCATATATTTATTTTGTGAAATGCTTATTACATTTGCGAAACGATGTTCGTTTGATTCTTTTACCAGGTACTTAATCTCCCTCAGTAAACCATGTCAAAAGCTAAACTTGAGTACATTTGGCTCGACGGTTACAAGCCTACACAAAGTCTTCGTTCTAAGACAAAAATTGAGAACAACTTTTCAGGTAAATTAGAAGACTGCGGTATGTGGTCTTTCGATGGATCATCAACTGAGCAGGCTCCGGGCGGTTCGTCTGACTGTTTGTTGAAGCCGGTTTTCATTTGCCCGGATCCACAGCGTAAAAACGGTTACCTTGTTATGTGTGAGGTACTGAACGCTGATGGTACACCGCATGAAACAAACGGTCGTGCTACCATCGAAGACGATGATAACGATTTCTGGTTTGGCTTTGAGCAGGAGTACTTCCTGTGGGATGAAAGCATCGATAAGCCAGTTGGCTTCCCGGCTGAAGGTTTCCCGACACGTGGCCAGGGTCCTTACTACTGTTCAGTAGGTGCGAAAAACGCTTATGGCCGTTACATTGTTGAAGAACACCTTGACGTATGTCTGGATGCAGGCCTGAACGTAGAAGGTATCAACGCCGAAGTAGCAACCGGTCAGTGGGAATTCCAGATTTTCGCCAAAGGTGCTAAAGAAGCCGGTGATCAGATCTGGGTTGCCCGGTATTTACTGGAGCGTATCGGTGAAAAATACGGAGTCTCAATCAACTGGCATTGCAAGCCGCTGGGCGATACAGACTGGAACGGTTCAGGTATGCACGCTAACTTCTCGAACAGCGTACTGCGTACAGCCGGCAGCAAAGAAACGTATGACGTAATCTGCCAGGCATTCGCTCCTGCTGATATCATTAAGGCTCACATGGATGTTTACGGTGCTGATAACCACCTGCGTCTGACCGGTAAACACGAAACTCAGTCAATCGACAAGTTCTCGTACGGTGTATCTGACCGCGGTGCGTCAATCCGTATCCCGATCGCTACGGTAGAGCGTGGCTGGAAAGGCTGGCTGGAAGATCGCCGTCCGAACTCAGCTGCTGATCCTTACAAAGTAGCTGCCCGTATCATTACAACGGTAAAATCAGCTGCGGTTTAGGCCTCAGTTGCTCTGATAGACTAGAATAAAGCAATTCTGCTATATACCAAAAGCTGTTTTTCTCTGAAAAACAGCTTTTTTTGTATTTATACATTCTATTATTTTACGCATTGCATCAACCTTGCGGGTTGAGCCCCTTACCCCTTAAAAACCACTTCTTCTTCAGATGTCAAATCACCGCTTCAAAGCCCTTGAAATTGCCCAGAATCGCCGTGCTGTGCCCGTAGCACCGCCTGCCGAACGTGTCAGCGACTTTTTCGGGGTGTATACCTTTAACAAAGAAACCATGCGGGCGCTGCTGTCGCCCGAAGCGTATATCCGGATTACCGAAGCCATTGACACCGGCGGCAAAATTGACCGTGAGATTGCCGATGAGGTGGCCAATGCCATGAAAGCGTGGGCAACCAGCAAAGGCGCCACGCACTATACCCACTGGTTTCAGCCGCTGACGGGGGAAACCGCCGAGAAGCATGATGCCTTCTTTGACCTTACGGTGGAAGGCAAGGCCATCGAAAAATTCAAAGGCGGTGCGCTGGTGCAGCAGGAGCCGGATGCGTCGTCGTTTCCGAACGGGGGGCTGCGGAATACCTTCGAAGCACGCGGCTATACCGGCTGGGACCCGTCATCGCCGGCTTTTCTGATGGATAACGGCGCGGGGGGCAAAACCCTCTGTATTCCGTCGGTTTTTATCTCCTATACGGGCGAAGCCCTCGATTATAAAACCCCGCTGCTGAAAGCGCTCAATGCGCTCGATAAGGCGGCTACCGGGGTTGGCCAGTTTTTCGACCGCAACATCTCCAAAGTGACCGCAACCCTCGGCCCGGAGCAGGAATACTTTCTGGTCGACCGGGCGCTGTTCTATGCCCGTCCGGATCTGGTAATGGCGGGCCGGACCGTATTCGGTCACTCGCCGGCACGGGGGCAACAGCTTGAAGATCACTATTTTGGCTCGATTCCGCCGCGGGTCAATGCCTTTATGGTTGATTTTGAATTTGAGGCGTTGAAACTGGGTATTCCGGTACGGACCCGGCACAATGAGGTAGCACCGGGGCAGTTTGAGGTAGCGCCGACGTTCGAAGAAGTGAACCTGTCCATCGACCATAATGCCCTGCTGATGGACCTGATGGAAAAAGTGGCCGAAAAACATGATTTTAAGGTGCTTTTCCACGAAAAACCATTTGCCGGGATCAATGGCAGCGGCAAGCATAACAACTGGTCGATGAGTACCAATACCGGCGTTAACCTGCTGGGGCCCAGCTCAAAACCGAAAGAAACCCTGCGGTTTATCACCTATCTGGTAAACGTGATTAAGGCCGTACATGATAATGCCGACCTGTTGCGGGCATCCATTGCGTCGGCAGGCAATGAGCACCGGTTGGGGGCGAATGAAGCACCGCCCGCCATTGTGTCGATTTTCCTGGGCGAAACACTGACCAAGGCCCTCGAAGATCTGGAAACCAAAAACGAAATTTCACTCCAGAAAGGCGATAACGTTTATTATAAGCTGGGTATCAACCGGATACCGTCACTGCTACGGGACAATACCGACCGCAACCGGACCTCGCCGTTTGCTTTTACCGGCAATAAGTTTGAGTTCCGCGCGGCCGGCAGTTCTGCCAACTCGTCGTCGACGATGATTATCCTGAATACTATTGTGGCCGATCAGCTGAATAAATTCCGGGTTGACCTGAGCGCCCGCCTCGAAAACGGCGAGAAGAAAGAACTGGCTATTGTTGATATTCTGAAGCAGTACTACGCAGATTCGAAACGGATTCTGTTCGAAGGCAACGGATATTCTGATAACTGGGTGGAGGAAGCCGCCCGCCGGGGTTTGTCCAACATCGCCTGTACGCCGGATGCCCTGGCGGTGTACATGAAAAAGGAATCGCTGGCCTTGTTTGAGCGGATGGGGGTAATGAACCACCTGGAAGTCGAATCACGCTACGAAATCGAACTGGAGAAATACATCAAGAAGGTGCAGATCGAATCGCGGGTAATGGGCGATCTGGCCATGAACCATGTGATTTCAACGGCCCTGAAATACCAGAACAATCTGGCCCAGACTGCCAAAGCCCTGGTTGACATCGGGCTGGAAGACGAAGCGGCCCCGATTAAAGAGCTGATCCGCGAAATTTCGAAGTATGTCTCTGCGATCAAGACGCATGTAGAGGCCATGGTAGAAGCCCGCAAAGAAGCCAATAATCTGACCGACACTACCGAACGGGCGAAAATGTATGCCACGAAGGTTAAAGATTTCTTTGACGTTATCAGGTACGATGTGGATAAGCTGGAGCTGATTATCGATGATGAAGACTGGCCACTGGTTAAATACCGCGAACTGCTTTTTGTGAAATAAGATGACAAGGCTCTCCAAACGCAGATTTCTGAAAACGATGCTGGGCACCACGTGCGTTACGGCGGGTTTGCCGGTCGGTCAGGCACTGGCCAATGTGGCGTCCATTAATGCCGGTACGCTGGCGTCCGATGAGGGGTTCTGGCAGCAGATCCGGCTGGCCTATCCGGTAACCAAAGATTTTATTCAGCTCGAAAACGGGTACTACTCGCTGGCGGCGCAGGCGGTGCTGGACAGTTATCAGGAACATATCCGCCGGATTAATGCGGTTTCGTCGTATTACATGCGGACGCGGCAGTTCGACGATAAGCTTGAATCCCGTAAGCAACTGGCAGACATGCTGGGGGCTTCGGCTGAGGAGGTGATCATCACCCGGAACACGACCGAATCGCTGGATACGGTCATTGCCGGTCTGACCTGGAAAGCAGGTGATGAGGCCATTATGGCAGAGCAGGATTATGGCGCGATGCTGGACATGTTTAAGTTACAGGCCCGCCGGTATGGTATCGTTAATAAGGTGATTACGGTGCCGAATCATCCGGCTTCAGATGAAGAAATCGTGTCGGTCTACGAAAAAGCCATTACGCCCAAAACGCGGCTGCTGATGGTTTGCCACCTCATCAATATCACCGGCCATGTGATGCCGATCCGGAAAATTACAGAAATGGCGCACCGGCATGGGGTGGAGGTGATGGTCGACGGCGCGCATGCCTTTGCCCATCTCAATTTTAAGATCAGCGAGCTGGGGGGCTGCGATTACTACGGGGCTAGTCTGCATAAATGGCTGGGCGCGCCTCTCGGGGCCGGGCTGCTATATGTCCGGAAAAATAAAATCGCACCCTTGTGGCAATTGTTCGGCGACATGGGATATGCCGACGATGATATCCGTAAACTAAACCATACGGGTACGCATCCGGTGGCGACCGATCTGGCGATTCAGGATGCAATCCGGTTCCATCAGAAAATCGGTAGTGAACGCAAGGAGGCCCGTTTACGGTACCTGCAGCGGTACTGGACTGATCAGGTACGGAACCATCCGAAGCTGGTAATGAATACCCCCGCCGAACCACACCGCTCCTGTGCGATTGCCAACGTCGGGGTTAAGGGTATTGCTCCGGCCGATCTGGCCAAAACGCTGATGACGAAATACAACATTTTTACCGTAGCCATCGATAACCCGAAGGCCGGTGTACAAGGGGTTCGCGTAACGCCTCACCTGTATACAACCACCGGTGAACTGGATGCATTCGTGAAGGCATTACGCGAACTGGCCGCTTAATTAAAACCGGTAGATTTTGCCGATAATCGTCACATTGCTGTTCCGCCCCTGCTCAGGAATAACATGAGCGGGTGGCGGACTTTTTATGAGCGATTCCGGCAGATCGATGCTGTGGTCGTATAGCCGCAGCGTTACCGGTTTACCCGCAGCAAGGCTGAGTGTGAGCGGCATGGTTTTGTTTGTTGGCAGCCCGACAATGTACATATACATCCACTTGCCATCGGCTCCGCCTGACCACTGTTGTTTCACTGAGGCGCCGCGTACGTTAACCGACAGAAGATCAGTTTCTTTGGGGGTCTGTAAAAAGACTTCCATATGGGCGGCTCCCCGGACAGAGGTAAGATTCAGAGTCAGCGTCCGAACGGATTGACTGGTCACATCGGACAGGACTGTTGCGGTTGGCGGTGCGTCGTTGATGGGCGGTGCAGGATTCAGCAGGTACGTATTCTCCGGATTCGGGTAGAAACCGGTTACTTTACCCGGATGCGCATTGGTAAAGTAAGTACGGTTCCAGTCGTTGGTTTGCAGAAAGGCACTGGCCCAGACCGCTTTCCGGGTATCTGCATTCATGAGGTAAAACTGATGATTATGCAGCGGCTGCTCGCTGGTCGGGCGCTCCTTGTAAACAGCTAATCCAGTGATGCCTAAGCCTGAAACCAGAAAGAAGAGGGGCAGCGCAGGAACGCGGCTCCATTGCAGACTGCGGTCAATGACAATCAACACCGGCATCAGCAAGCCGAGAACCAGCGTTAACACCATCATAGACGCCGATGGTAGCTGGAGGGAAAACGTCACAAACAGGAGGTAAACCATTGGCATCAGCAAGAACAGGGCAGGAGCCAGACAAACCAGAAAAATACCGGCATAGGCGATCCCCTGCGGAGGGCGGTACTGATTGGTGAGCAACACGATGAACGTACCGGTCAGGGCAAAAAGCAGCGGTATCTGAAAAATAAAGGCGGCTGCCGGTACAAAGATTGTCAGTACAATGGCCAGTATCAGAAGCAACGTATCGACACCAATAACCAGCGAAAACGGCCGGACCCACCGGATGGCCAGCCGGCTCAGCAGCAGCACAAGCGCCACGGCAATGCAGGTATAACCCGCGAAAAAGGCTACTGTCTGATAAACGCCGTTGTAGAAATGAGAAAAGGGTAACAGCTTTGCTACCAGCCAGTTTAAGCCTAAAAAGAAGCCTCCGGTAAGCAGTAGTATAAGCAGAAAAATAAAGATGCTGCTGACGCTTTGACCAATGCTGAACAGTTGTTTTTTATGACCTGTAACGATGACGAGACAAAGTAGCACGCCGGCTATTGCCAGCATCAGGCGTGAGATCCACAGCGGATACTGCACCAGCCAGCTGCCCGCCGGATTGAAAAAGACTTTGTCGGGGGCTTTGGTCGCCGTCAGCGGAATGTTTCCGAAGTGTGTTGCCAGCGCCAGCATGTTGCTGCCGTGGTGCTGGAGACTGCGGAGATCAAGGGCCTCGGGCGTATCGGTCAGTTTATGGTAGTTCACAAACCCGTCGATAAACGCGGAGTTGACCCCGGCATAACCGGCTTCGCGGAAAACAGAAAAGTCGGTATCGTTCGGCAACGCGCGGTATACTTCGTACATCAGCGAGCTGGCAAACGGAACCGGTGCCGCTTTGGCAAACTCCTGCACCACCCAGCCATTTTCCGGACTGATCTCAAACGTCATACTCGGCCCGCCGTTGCCACGGGCTTCCAGGTTGATGACAAACCCGACGTCTTTCGCCCACGGATGGAGCATAAATCCCTGAGCGCCCAGCAGGCCGTATTCTTCCCCGTCGGTCAGTAAAACAATCAGGTCGTTGGCTAATCCGGGCGACTGCCTTAGTGCCCGTACTGTTTCCAGGATAGCGGCTACACCGGCCCCGTCATCGGCCGCTCCGGGGGTGTTGGGCTGCGAGTCATAATGCGCCATCAGCAACACCGCCTTACCGGAGCCGTTGCCTTTCAGCCGCCCGGCAATGTTATAAACGTGTCCGATCAGGGAACCGCGCGAAACCGTAGTGTCCTGCACCATCGGCGACAACCCGAGTGCCTGCAACTGGCTGAGCAGATAGGCCCGCACACGGGCATGCTCTGCCGTTCCCATGGCGTGCGGTTGCCGCGCAAACCGGCGGATATGCTGAACGG